>DAISIM010000003.1:0-146196 GCA_036821995.1 Bryobacteraceae bacterium | reverse complement strand
GTGCCAAAGAGCAACGCGACAGTGCCAAAGAGCAACGCGACAGTGCCAAAGAGCAGCGCGCCCAGCAACGCCACCAGATGGACTTGGAACGTCACCAGATGGATCAGCAACGTCACCACCAGGGTGGCCAGGCAGATCCCCTTTCATCCTCGAAACCCAACAAATCAAACGAACAACCGCAATCTGGCTTCGTTCCGTACAGCGCCCTCCAACCAGCGCACCCTGCACCCGCCGCCGGCTCCCCAGCCGCCGTGGAGACGCAAGTGTAGCCACACAGGCACGGAAGATAGGGCAGCTGGCCACCCGCCAAGGATTCGATTAGGCGCTAGCTGAGTCACTTGCCGTCAATCGCACCACCTCCCGCCTGCTTGCGGACTCGTAGACCGCCTCCACCACGGCCAGGGTACGAAGGTAATCCTCGCCCGTGCTCTCAAATGGCGCTCCCGCGCGCATGCAGTCCACGAAGTGCCGCTGCAGCGCATACACGCAGTCGCCCGCAAAGCCGCGGCGCTCGTGTGGGTAATCGATCTCCTGTACCGCCTCGCCCAGTGGCTTGAAACGCAGCGTGCCGTTGGTATCCATTGTCAGGTGGCCCTTCATCGCATCCAGGCGCAGGTCGCCAAAGGTGAAGCGAGGGTCATCGGATTCGCTCTCGTTGTATCGGTTGGCGTCCAGCACCGAGGTCGCACCGGACGCGTGCCGGAAGAACAACTGTCCCGTTTCCTCACCCTGAATCACTGGATTCAACCGTCGCAGGTTGGCATACACTTCTACAATCTCGCCCAGCAGGAAGCGAAAGGTGTCAATGAAGTGGACTCCGGTTTCATATACCAGAAGCCGGGGATAGTTCCGGAAGAAGGGCTGCCGCGCCAGATAGGCGTCCTCACCCCAGCCGTCCCCGGTGCGCATGCGGAAGGTGCAGTGGGTCACCTCGCCAAGCATCCCGGACACCTGCAATTCCTTGATCTTCCGGTACCACGGTTGCCAGCGCCAGTTCTCGTGCACCAGGAAGCGCACTCCCGCGGCTCGCACCGTATCCACAATTTGTTGGCTCTCGGTAAGCGTGGGTGCCAGAGGCTTCTGGCAGATGATGGGAATGCCTCGCTCCGCGGCCTCCGTGCACATCTCCAGGTGCGTCTCCGGCGGCGTGATGATATCCACGAAATCGGGTTGTTCGGCATCCAGCATCTGCCGCCAATCGCTGTAGTGACGGAGGATCCCATGCCGATTCGCTGCTTCAAGGGCCTTGGCTTCTGTCCGGTTGTACAACGCTGAAATCTCCACCTCGGGGATCCGATTCCAGGCCTCGTACTGGAAGTGCGAGAAGTAGCCCGCACCCAGGGCAACGCCACGCAGGCGATCCGGTTTGGGGCCGCTCATCCCACTACCCCATCACCGGACAGCTTCAAAACCCGTTCGCCCTCAGACGCCGCCGGCGCCATCCAACTGGGCTCTCCCAGCACCTTCATTGCGGTGCCACCCAGAATCGCGCGCAGATCCTCCTCCGCCAGCCCCAGGCCCAGAAGCTTCTGGATCTCCGTGTGCATGCACTCAGCCAGGTCAGTCCCCATCATCACCCTGCTTGCGGGCACATGCGCCAGCACCTCCAACACATGATTCGGCATCAGAGTGGACGTCTCCAGGTAGATGTTAGGGCAGAAACTGGCGGCTACAATCGCCTCGCCCACCAGGATGCCTCCACCCCCGCAGTGGGCAAGGATGATACGCAATTCAGGGAAACGCTTCGCCGGCATCATGAACAGTGAGGGCAGTGCAAACGGAATGCCGCTGCCCGTGTGGCACACGATCGCCATCCCGTTCTCCAGCGCCGCCTCAAACACATAGTCGAAGCGGGCCGCCAGCGGATTCACTGCCTGATACTGCGGTTGTAGCTTCGTGGCCACAAAGCCGTATTGCTCCCGGCAACGTCGCGCCTCTTCTCGGTAATCCTGCGGCCGGATGAAGGGTGGGATACAGGCCGCGCCACGCAGCCGGTCGGGGTATCTCCGCACCGCATCTCCAATTTCGTCGTGCGCCGCTCGCGCATCCTCCACCACGGGAAAGGGAATCAGAAGGGACAGGTCCACCCCCTCCCGGTCCATGTCCCGCAGGACTTCCTCCACCCGTCGCACGCGGCCTGAATGCAAGGCCGTGCCCAGATGCGTGTGGCTATCGAAGACCATGAATCCCTGCAGCATATCGTCACTCCCTGTCGCTCATTCACGCGCGAAGTGCCTGGATGACAGCCTTTCCCATCTCACTCGTGCTCAGTGTCCCGCCCATGTCGCGAGTGCGTGCGGAGGGGTTCTGGAACACGGTCCGCACCGCGCCCCGGATCATCGACGCCCCGTGCCGCGTAGCTGCTATGTCAAACCAGTCCAGCATTTCGGCTGCAGACAGAATGGTGGCTACCGGATTCGCAATTCCCTGCCCGGCAATGTCCGGCGCTGATCCATGCGATGGCTGGAACACCGCGAACCGGTCTCCGATATCAGCTGACGGCGCCATCCCCATCCCCCCAATCAACGCCGCGCACTGGTCGCTGAGGATATCGCCGAACATGTTCTCCGTTACCATCACGTCAAAGCTCTCAGGCCGCCGCACCAGATACAGTGCAGCGGCATCCACGTAGACTCGGTCCGTCGCCACCTCAGGAAACTCGGCTGCCACCTCGTCGAAGATCTGGCGCAAGAAGGCCATTGACGGCAGCACATTTGCCTTGTCCACCAGGGTCACGTGCTTGCGCCGCTTCATGGCCGCGCGAAACGCCGCCCGGCAAATCCGCACCGCGCCGTGGCGTGTAATCCGCATGCGATCCTCCACTACATCGGCCTTAGGGTCGCGCGCCTCGCCGCGGGCAGAAAACAGCCCCTCCGTGCTTTCCCGCACCAGCAGCAAGTCAATCCCTCCTGCCTCGTAACCCTTCAGTGGTGTGTCGTCCGCGTGGTAGAGGTAGATCGGCCGCAGGCCACAATAGAGGTCCAGCTTTTCGCGTAGGTCAATCTGCGGAGTCATCTCCACGCCATTCGGCCAGCGCACGCTTGGCAGGCCCATGGCCCCCAACAGGATCGCGTCGAAGTCCTGAATGGCGGCGAAGGTTGCCGCCGGCAGCGGATCGCCAGACCGCAGATACTCGCCGGCGCCCACCGGAAACTCCGTCGTCTCAAGCGAGAATCCCGCCTCCGGTGCTACGGCCTCCAGCACCGCCAGCGTCTGCTGCATCACCTCCGGCCCCACCCCGTCCCCCGGCAGCGACGCAATCCGGAAGTGGGTCTCCCGTCCATGCTCCGTCTTGGCGACGTTCGCCGGGGCATGCGCTGTGGTTGCTGGTTCTGAGCCATGTGGAGACATCATGGTTAGCCTTTCGATGTATTCTGACACAACTTCGTCGGTAGGGTCGACGTATCGTATATGAACATAACAACTCATGTACGGGGCGTCATCTGCCTTGTGAGATGCCTTAACACAAGCCTATCTGTACTCTTCGTTCCCGTGGAGGCCCTTGTCAGCGACCATCGCACCATATACTATCGTGAGGTAATCTCAGGGGACTGAAGCGACCTGTAGCAGGGTCCGCGGTTCCCGCTTGAATCGCTATGGCCACCTACCAATTTCCTGACCCTCAGTTCTCCACCCGCGATCGCATCGCAACCGCCCTCCAGGCTGAAATCATCACGGGCCGCTATGCACCCGGGCAACGTCTGGTGGAGCGAGAGCTGTCAGAACGCTTCAGAGTGAGCTCCATCCCCGTCCGGGAAGCACTTCAGGTGCTGGAGGCACAGGGTCTTCTAGTGAAGCAGCCTAACCGCGGCTGTTCCGTGGTGAAGCTTAGCCCGCAGGAGGTGGAGCAGGCTTGTGAGTTGCGTGCTGCACTTGAGCCCCGGATGGCGGAGTGGGCCGCGTGTCGTATGACGGATGCTGGCGCTCGACAACTGGAAGCTGCCGCACTGCAGCTTAAACGGGCGGCCAAGGCACACGACCGTGCCGCGTTCTATGCCGCTGACATTGAGTTCCACAGGGCCTTCTGGCAGGTGTCCGGGAATCAGTATGCCGCTCGCATGTTGGATTCGGTCATGGTGGCTCTCTTTGTATCGGGCCTCCGGATTGCCGGCGGCATTGACTTCGTGCAGGAATACGCCAAACACGAGCGGCTGCTTCGTGCGCTTCTTGATGGGCGTCCCAGTGATGCTTCCCTCATCCTCACCAGCATTGCGGGCGATTTCCGGGTGAAGGTGTGGGGCAACAATTCGACGGATGGATGAACCGGGCGCACAAGCAGGCCGCTATAACGGCTTGTGGCTGCGGCCGCACGCGCTACCAGACGGTGGAAAGGAACACAGATGTTGCAATCGAGTACAGAGAATCGAGGGTCTCGTTGGGGGACTGCGCTGCTGATGACGGCACTGGTGCTGCTGGGGCTTGGTGGATGCAGCCGTGAAGCGCCCGACGGGGCCACGCACAACGGGCCAGCGCCTGCGCGGTTGAGTGGTGATGGCATGACCTGGCACAAGGTAACGCTTACCCTCGATGGTCCCGATGCTCAAGAGACCGGCGGCGACTCCAATCCCTTCCTTGACTACCGCATGAACGTTGAGTTCGCGCATGAATCCGGTAGCCCGCGCTGCACCGTGCCCGGCTATTTCGCCGCCGATGGTGATGCCGCCAACACCGGAGCTACGGCAGGCGCCAAGTGGAGGGCACACGTGTCGCCGGACATTCCGGGCAAGTGGACCTATCGTGTCTCATTCGTATCCGGCAAAGATGTCGCCATCAGCGCGCAGGCTGCGGGAAGCCCTGTCGCGCGCATTGATGGCAGTTCGGGCAGCTTTGAGATCCGTCCCTCCGACAAGACCGGACGCGATTTTCGTGCCCATGGGCGCCTTCAATATGTGGGTGGCCATCACCTCCAGTTTGCCGGGTCTAAGGAGTTTTTCCTGAAGGCCGGTGCCGACTCTCCGGAAACCTTTCTCGGCTACGAGGACTTCGATGGCACCTATACCAATAAGGTCCCGTTGAAAAAGTACGAGCCCCACTTCCAGGACGCAAAGGCGGCAGACCCCACTTGGGCGAATGGCAAAGGAAAGGGCATTTTGGGAGCCATCAACTATCTGGCCAGCAAGGGCCTGAATGCGATTTCTTTTCTGCCTTACTCCGGCGGTGGCGACGGCCAGAACGCCTGGCCCTTTGTGAAGCACGATGACAAGCTGCACTACGATGTATCCAAGCTTGACCAGTGGGCCATCGTCTTTGAGCATGCGCAGGCAAACGGGCTCTACCTTCACTTCAAGCTTCAGGAACAAGAGAACGACGACAACCGCTTTGGCCACAACGCAGAGCCACGCGAGATCGAGGCGTCCATGGATGGCGGCGCGCTGGGTCCTGAGCGCAAACTCTATTTGCGGGAACTGATTGCGCGCTTCGGGCACAACCTCGCCTTGAACTGGAACCTGGGCGAAGAGAATACCCAGAGCACCGAAGAGCAGATGGCGATGGCCACCTACATTCGAGACACTGATCCTTACCGCCACCACATCGTCGTTCACACCTTTCCCGATTGGCAGGAACGGGTCTATCCGCCTCTGCTCGGCAAGGACTCACCCTTCACCGGAGCCTCGCTGCAGAATGCCTTCGACGAAGCCCACGAACGGACCTATCGCTGGCTGAAGGCCTCGGCGGACGCGGGCAAACCATGGGTGGCTGCCAACGACGAGCAGGGCTCAGCAAACCTCGGTGTTCCGCCGGATCCAGGCTACAAGGGCTTTGACGGGAAGAACCCCAAAGGAGAGACAATCCGCACGATCCACGACATTCGCAAGTACACCCTCTGGGGCAATCTGATGGCTGGTGGCGCTGGCGTGGAATACTACTTCGGCTATCAGTTGCCTGAGAACGATCTACTGATGGAGGATTACCGCAGCCGCGACCGATCCTGGGACTATGCCCGTAACGCCCTCACGCTTTTCCGCGACCAGAAGATCCCGTTCTGGGAGATGCGCAACGAGGACGAGCGGTTAGGCAATCCAGAGCGGACTAACACGCGCTACTGTCTGGCCAAGCCCGGCGTAACGTATCTGGTTTACCTGCCCACCGGGGGGACCGCGGACATCGACCTGAAAGGCGTGGAGGGCTCCTTTACGGTAACCTGGCTGAATCCGCGCGATGGAACCGGTGGCCATGCGGGCAGCATTCCTGAGGTGGTGGGTGGCAAGCTGGCTTCGCTGGGAAATCCGCCAGCGGACCCTGCCGAGGACTGGGCAGTGCTGCTCACCAAACGCTAGCAGCCGCCGGAGGGCGCAAAGGTCCATGCCCTCCTGTCGTGCGGCGGCCGTTCCGCAAGCCTGCGGGCTGCGATACCCTGGGCGGGAGGTGGTCTTCGCATGGATCTTGAGTTGCGCGGGCAGGTGGCAGTTGTGACCGGTGGTGCCAGCGGGATTGGCTTAGCGTGTGCGCGAGCCTTTGCCCAGGAGGGTGCGGCCGTCGCGTTGTGGGATGTGGCTGCTAACGTCGAGACGGTGGCAGCTTCGCTTGCCGCGGAGCTGCACGTCCCAGGCGCGGGGCTCTGTGTAGACGTCGCCAGCTATGCCTCTGTGCAGGATGCGTTGCGGCGGACGGAAGCCTTGCTAGGCCCAGTTGCCCATCTGGTGCATGCCGCCGCGATAGGCTCAGGGAAGTTCGGATTCCCCTACACCAACCTTGAACCATCAGACTGGCTGCGTGTCTTGGAGGTGAACATCCAGGGCATGACGCATATCGCGCATGCCGTGGGTCCCGCGATGGTGGCCCGCAAGGGTGGCAGCATGATCTTCATCGGCAGCGTCGCGGCGCAGATCGGCTCGCCAACTGACCCTCCCTATAGCGCCAGCAAAGCCGCCAACATCAACTTCGCACAGTGTATGGCGAAGGACCTTGCAGCCCATGATGTGCGGGTAAATGTGGTGAATCCAGGAATGGTGCAGACCCCCCTCAATCGTGGCGTTTGGGAAGCCTGGAATCGCCAGCAGCCGGAAGCCGGTCGGCGCACTTATGAGGAGTGGGCCGGCGAGAAGGTGAAGAAGGTGGCTCCACTAGCTCGCTGGCAGACACCGGAGGATGTGGCCGATATGGTCGTATTCCTCAGTTCCCCGCGGGCTAAGCAGGTCACCGGCCAAAGCATCAATGTGGACGGCGGGCAGGTGATGCGCTATTAGCCGCGGGAGGCCGAAGTGGCACATCCCCGGTGACATCCATGTCCGCCTTCGCCGCCATCCAGGCAAGCGTCATTTCGAGATAGAATACGGGGCACTTCCTGCCCAGCCTGGGTTCACGGGGTTGCCTTGTTGCGAAATGCGCGTATCGTTGGCCCGATAGCCGCCGTAGCGGTGGCCGTTGTCGCCGGTTGGCTGGCGCTGGGCCTGGCCCGCGCGCAGGGATCTGCCAGCGCCGCAAAGGACGCTGAGCCCCACGTCATCATCATCGGCGCCGGCATTGGCGGCTTGAGCACGGCCTGGGAAGCAGGACGCCAGGGTTTGCGCGTCACCGTCATTGATATGTTCTCCGTCTTCGGCGGCCACGCTGTGATGTCGGAGGGCGGTTTGGCCATGGTGGCTACCAGCCATCAGGCTGCGAAGGAAGTTCAGGATTCCCCCGAATTGGCCATCCGCGACTTTACTGACTGGGGCGAGGATGCCGCGCAGCCCTGGGTGCAGGCCTTTGCCCATCACTCCGCGGAACGCGTCCATGACTGGCTGGTGTCGCTGGGCGTGCGATTTTCCGGGCTACGCAAGCAGGCGGGCAACCGGACTGCTCGCTTCCATGAGAACGCCCAGCGGGGCCTAGGGGTGGTGAGCCCCATTTACCGTGATTGCCTCCGCTACCCCAACATCCGTTTTGAGTGGAACACGCAGGCCCTGCAGCTATTGCGCGAAGGCAATCGCGTGGTGGGGGTAAAGGTCCACCGGATGCGCACCGGCATCGACGAAGACCTGCGCGCCCCGGTGGTGGTGGTGGCTACGGGCGGCTACCAGAGCAGCCTCAAGCTGGTGAAGGAAAGCTGGCCGGAGCACCTGCCCTTTCCTGAGAACCTGCTATTGGGCGCTGGCCTGAACGCAATGGGTAGCGGCCTGGACCTCGGCCGCGATGCGGGCGCTGCCATCGAACGCATGGACCACCAGTGGAACTATCCCTGGGGTATGGTTGACCCGCGCTTTCCCGGCACCAAACGCGGCTTGAACGCCCGCGTGCCCAACAGTATCTGGGTGAACCTGGAAGGGCGTCGCTTTGTGAATGAGGTGCTGAATGCGCGTGATGCCCTTGCCGCACTGCTGCGCCAGCAGCCCAGCCGCTATTGGGCGGTTTTTGATAGCCAGGGCAAGCGCAGCATGAGTGTTGCGGGCACCCACTGGGCGCAGTTTGCTCGGGTGGAGCAGCAACTGATTGAGAACCCGGCAATCACCATGAAAGCCGATACGCTGGAGGCCCTGTCCCAACAGATGGGGGTGCCCGCGAGCTCGTTCACCGCAACGGTAGCCCGGTACAATGCCATGGTGGACGCGGGCGAGGATGCTGAGTTCCAGCGTTTCGGCAGTAATATACCGGAGTCGCGCCAGATCAACGACCGGATGCAGGCACCGCCTCAACGGATTGAGACTCCGCCGTACTACGCCATCCCCTTTGGCCCGCTCACCCGCAAAAGCATGGGGGGCCTGCGCGTTGACCTTAGCTGCCGTGTACTCACCCAGCACGGGGACGCGATTGCCGGTCTCTATGCCGTGGGGGAGGTGACCGGCTTTGGCGGCATCAACGGGAAGGCGGGGCTGGAGGGGACATTCTTGGCGCCGGCGATGTTCCAGGGCAGGGTGGCCGGCGAGGCCATCGCAAAATCATTGGGTGCGCAACCGGAGGTGGCGATACGTGTGGAGCCGCCGAAGCCAGCACGGGGCAAGGATGACACCCAGTGTCGAAGCTGCCACAACCTCGACAACCTGTTGGCCGCGCCACGCAAGGGCTATCAGCACTTCGAACTGGTGCATCAGGTGGTGCGTGAGCGGATGCTCTCCTGCGTGGCCTGCCACGGTGAGCAAAGCCCCTTCCGTGCGGATGCACACCGCATCCATCGGATGGCCCAGACGGAGAACTGCGCGTTCTGCCATCTGGGCCGCTAGTGCGGTTGTTGTAGGGCTAGGCCTCGTTCAGTGCCGCAACCCCAGGTAACTCAATGCCGCTGAGGTATTCCAGCGTCGCTCCACCCCCGGTGGAAATATGGCTGATCTTGCTGGCCAGTCCCGAAGTCTTGATGGCCTTTTCTGAGTCACCGCCGCCGACGATGGAGACTGCATCCGAATCTGCCACAGCCTTGGCAAGGGCCATTGTGCCCTTGTCGAAAGGAGGCTTTTCGAAGACTCCCATCGGGCCATTCCAGATCACCAGTTTCGCCGACGCAACCACGGCAGCGTAAGCAGCCAGGGTATTGGGACCAATATCCAGGCCCATCATCCCGTCCGGAATCTGCTCCACCACCTCGAAGGGCGCACCTTCACGGAACTCGGCGCTCACCACGTGGTCAGTGGGCAGCATCAACTTGGTGCCAAACTCAGCCATCAGGCTCTTGGCCAACTCCACCTTGTCCTCCTCTACCAAGCTCTTGCCGGTTGGCTCGCCTTTGGCTTTAGAGAAGGTGTAGGCCATCGCGCCACCGATGACGAGAGTATCCACGATCTTGGCCAGGTTCTGGATCACCTCAATCTTGTCGGACACTTTGGCGCCGCCCAGAATCGCTACCGCAGGCCGCGGTGGATTCTTGGTGGCCATCTCCAGGTATTCCAATTCCTTCTGCATCAGCAGGCCGGAAGCGCTCTGCGCCACAAATTTCGTGATGCCTTCGGTGGAGGCATGAGCACGATGGGCGCTGCCGAATGCGTCGTTCACATACACGTCGCAGAGGGCGGCAAGCTGCTTGGCGAAGTCAGGGTCGTTCTTCTCTTCGGCGGCGTGGAAGCGCAGGTTCTCAAGCAGGAGCACCTCGCCCGGGGTGGGTTTCATCGCTTCCACTTCAGCACCCACGCAATCGGGAGCCATCTTAACCTCACGGCCAATGAGTTCAGCCAGGCGCACAGCGGCGGGCTTCAGGCTCATGGTGGAGACGGGCTTGCCCTTGGGCCGGCCCAAGTGGCTGGCGAGAATCAGCCCGGCACCCTGTTCCAGGGCGTATTCAATTGAGGGCAGGGAAGCCTTGATACGCTTATCGGAGGTGATGGTGAGGCCGTCTTCGGTAAGCGGGACATTGAAGTCCACGCGCATAAAGAGCACTTTCCCCTTCAGGTCAAGATCGCGAATAGACAATTTCGGCATAGGGATTCCTTAAATCGGAGATGAAACTATGATGCTATCACGGGCCTGGCGGCGGCCCAGTGACAGGGAGGTGAAGCGTAACCTCAAGGCCACATGCGCGGAAGGCTTCCAGCAAGGCGCCTTCCGCCGGGCCGTGGATGGGAGCCACGCAGCGGTTGCCGTCTTCCAGCGACACCAGCATCCGATAGCGTTCCCGCACGATCTCGCTTTGGAAGACCCCTCCTACGTAGGAAATGATGGCGGGCTCGTCGGGCTCAAAGAGCCGCTCCCGAACGACAGCAGCCATGGTGGCCAATTGCTGGGCGGCGTTGTGGAGAATCTCCAGGGCAACGATGTCGCCCTCGCGCGCCGCTTGGTCAACCAGGCGCGAGAGCCGCGCCACCCGAACTCGGGGATAGGCATCGGTATAGAACCAGTGCATCAGCATGTTGACGTCCGGGGCGGCCTCAGCTTCCAGCAGAAGGTCATGAAGGCGCGTCAGGGGTCCCCATCCTTCCGCCTGCCGTAGAGCAGCGCGCAGTGCTTGGCGGGTGATGTCAAAGCCGCTTCCCTCGTCGCCATACACATAGCCCCATCCACCCACGCGCTGCGTCTTGCCGGCGGCATTGCGGCCCAGCGCGATTGACCCTGTACCGGAAATCGTCATCACGCCAGCCGCGCCGCCCGTCGCCCCTGCCAACGCAATCCAGGCATCGGTGGTCAGAATATAGCGCTCCGCCTTCACCGCTTCCCGCAGGTAGGCGTCCTTGTCTTCTGACCCACCGCTGAAACCCATGCAGACCGCGTCAAACTCCAGCCCGTCCCGGGAGAGCCCGGCTGCCGCGCAAGCCTCCCCCAGGCACTGGTTCATCGCGCCCTCAAATCGCGCCTTGCCTTCGGCCTTCCCTACGTGATTGCAGGGCCCACCGACACCGCGGCCCAGGATGCTCCCTTCCCTGTCCGCGATCAGGGCGGTGGTGCTGGATTGGCCGCCGTCTACTCCCAGGTAATACGCCATACGATGCAATCTCCTCGGATAGCCCTAGTCGCCGCGATACTCACATCCGCTGGTGCAGGTTTCCATGATCTGGACGCGGCTGAGACCGGGTAGGACAGGCTTCAATCGCCGCCAGACCCAGCGCGCCAGGTTCTCGCTGGTTGGATTTTCCAGGCCGGGAATCTCATTCAGATAACGATGGTCGAGTTCCTGTTCCAGCGGCTTGTAAGCGCGCTTGATGTCGGCGAAGTCCATCACCCAGGCCAGATGCTCATCCAGTGGTCCTTCCACGAAGATGCGAATGCGGAATGAGTGTCCGTGCAGGCGGGCGCATTTGTGCCCGTCGGGCACATTCGGCAGGCGATGTGCAGCTTCAATCGTGAATTCCTTGAATATCTCCATGCGGGTTCAGGCTCCGGGGTCTCCACGTTCCAATGTCACCCCTCCATTGTTTCACCCACCGCCGGATTTCGGGCGGCGCAATGTTTTTCGCGGCCGCCCTCAGAGGAAATAAGAGTATCCAATCGGAATTTCTTCCATGGAGGCGAAACAGCACACGTAGCCAGGTTGGTCGTTTATCCTAGAGAGAGGATCTCGGTCTTTTGTTTTTTGGAGGATCCGGCAGGATGCTGTCCACGGGTTCAGTGGGGCTCCGTAAGCCGTGGCGGGTAGCACCCGTGACGGAACGGCGAACTGTTGCCTGGCATCGGATTGCCTCCCGAACCCTTCTGGCGCTGCTGCTGATGTTTGCCGTGGGTGCCGCGGATGGCATTGAGTCCAGGTTTGCCCTTGAGAATGACAGCAAACCTGCCCGCGGTAAGCGGAGTGATCGTTTGCTGCGGCTCGCGCATCCGGTGGCGACTTCTTGCCGGCCCCAGTGGGCCGCAGCCGAAGTGGCGGTTCCCCATTGGACGCCTGACGGGCCGAGCGTCCATGACCCTCAGCGGGAATGGGCTGTCGCCCCGCCGCTGCACGTGAGCTCCAACGGAAGCGTTTGGAGCCATCGGCATTGCGTGCCCACGTACGACCGCCGCGGATCCAGGTATCTTCCCAACCCTCCCCCTCTGCTTGTGTAGTGTCTGACCTTCAGGTTGTTTTCGGTTTGGCGCGCTCCTTCCCGCTGTTGGCGAAGGGTGTACCGTCATCCAACTGGCAGAACCATTCAAGTATTCGGAGGGCTCCATGCAACAGATCCTGAAAGGGCTGAAGCAGTTTCAGCGGGAGGTGTTTCCGCACCATAAGAATCTCTACGAGTCGTTATCCACCGCGCAAGAACCGCGGGCACTACTGATTACCTGCGGAGACTCGCGGGTTGTGCCCACGCTCCTGACGCAGACCAAACCGGGTGACCTGTTCATCTGCCGCCATGTCGGCAACATCGTACCTCCCTATGGCGGGCCCTATGGCGGCGTATCCGCGACGGTGGAGTATGCCGTGGATGCGCTGCATGTGAAGCACATCATTGTGGTGGGGCACACCGACTGCGGTGCCATGCGCGCAGTGCTGCACCCTGAGAAAATGGCAGGCTTACCCAACGTGGCGGGATGGCTGGGCTACGTGAGCGCCGCCCGAGACATCGTGGAAGCGCTCTACCCGGATGCTTCAGAGGAAGAGAAGCTCCACCAGTTGACTGAGCGTAATGTCCTGCTGCAACTGAAGCATCTGGAGACGCATCCTCCAGTTGCGGTGGCATTGGCAAGGGGTCTGCTGTCGCTGCACGGATGGATGTATCACCTGGATACCGGGGACGTGGATTCGTACGACCCGGACGCCAAGCAGTTTGTACGCATTACCTTTAGCGACGAGGAAGCAGGCCTGGCGCAGCTTCCGTTCGAGGTTGGCTCAAATGCTTGAGCGCGCCAAGAAAAGGAACCGGGTAGACGGCCGGCAGTTCCTGCCCAAGGAATTTTCCTGGGGCAACGAATTGCTTTCGTCGGTGGTCGTGTTCCTGGTGGCACTGCCACTGTGTATGGGCATTGCGCTTGCGTCCGGCGTACCGCCCGCCCTGGGCTTGATTAGCGGTGTTGTTGGCGGTTTGGTGGTGGGCCTGATTGCGGGCTCCCCGTTGCAGGTCAGCGGGCCTGCCGCAGGCCTGGCGGTGATTGTCTGGGAGATTGTACAGAAGCACGGCATTGAGGGGATGGCTACCGCTCTGGTGCTGGCGGGAGCCATTCAGCTTACCGCTGGCATCTTCAATTTCGGCCAGATCTTCCGCGCGATCACTCCCGCGGTGATCTATGGCATGCTGGCCGGCATTGGGGTGCTGATTTTCGCCAGCCAGTTCCACATGATGGTGGACGATTCTCCGAAGTCGAGCGGGATTCTCAACCTGATATCCATCCCTGCGGCAATCCACAAAGGGGTGAGCCCAAGTGTTGGTGATCAGGCCCATCATTTGGCGGCGCTCATTGGTGTGCTCACCATCGGCAGTCTGCTTCTTTGGAAGCGCTTCCACCCCAAGCGGCTCAAACTGGTGCCGGCGCCACTGGTGGCAGTGATCGTGGGGTCAGCCGCCGCCGCCGTCTTTCAACTGCCGGTACTGTTCGTTGCGATCCCCGAGAACATGCTGGAGACCATCCGGATTTTTGAGTTCAACGACCTACTCCGCTTCCAGGATGCGAGCCTTATCGTGAGTGCCGTAACGATCGCCTTTGTCGCCAGTGCGGAGACCTTGCTGTCGGCCTCTGCGGTGGATCAGATGCACAATGGGGTGCGTACGAACTATGACAGGGAACTGGTGGCCCAGGGCATTGGCAATACACTCTGCGGATTTCTGGGCGCTTTGCCCATGACGGGAGTGATTGTCCGTAGTTCCGCCAACGTGCTGGCAGGCGCCAAGACCCGATTATCGGCGGTCTTTCACGGGCTGTGGATTCTGGTGGTGGTGCTGGCGTTTCCCGAACTGCTCTCTGTAATCCCGCGTGCCACCCTGGCGGCCATTCTGGTGTATACCGGCTTCAAGCTGGTTGACTTGAATCAAGTGAGGGTTCTAAAGCACTACGGGCGCTTTCCGCTGATCATTTACTTCGTAACGCTGTTCGGAATTGTGGCTACCGACCTGCTCACCGGGGTCATCATCGGTGTGGTTCTGTCGCTAATTAAGGTGCTGTGGGCAGCCAGTCACTTGGAGATCGAATTGAAGTATGACCTGGAGAAGAGGAGGGCGGAAATGACCTTGTTGGGTTCCGCCACCTTCCTGCGGCTGCCGCAACTGGCTGAAGCACTGGAGGATGTGCCGCAAGGGGCTGAGTTGCACGTTCACCTGCACAAGCTTCGCTATATCGACCATGCCTGCATTGAACTGTTGTCGATGTGGGAGAACCAGCGCAAGGCGCAGGGCGGCACTCTGGTAATGGAGCGCAATGATCTACTGGACCGCTGTCTGGATTCCAGTGTAGGCCGACAGTATATTCCCTAGCTCCAGGGATTGCCCCGGCGGCTGGCAGGTGTCCGGGGGCGATTGCTCTTGCCTAAGGCTGCTGACCATCGAACTGATAGTTGCGGAAATGTACGGTGACCTCAGCATCGCCTACCAGCCGGGTTTCGGAATGCGTGATAAAGCGAGATGGCAGTGCGCGTTCCTCCACCAGGCGGTAGTCTCGCACAAAGTCCACATCCTTCAAGAACACGGAGGGGTTTCGCACGAGGCGTCCGAACTCACGTAGCGGCTGAGCGGTCTCCATGTCGATCCATAACTCCCCGCGGAATAGCCCCAACCGCCGGGTGTGCGGGATCACCTCAAACACATGGACTTTGCGATCCAGATACATCGCCACACCCCGGTACTCAAACCGGTAATTCTCTGGCAGTAGACTGATGTTGGGCGGATTGCGGAGGGCTTCCTTTTCGCCGTTCAGGTAGCGGGTGATGACATCGCGCTTGATCATATCGTCGCCTGTGAACTGCGCCCCCGCGTATGACAGAGTATCGACGCCTTTCTGAACTCGGGTAGCCGTCATGCCGCCCTGCTTGTTCATGCCAGGAAGAGCAGCTTCTATCTGTACGTCTACGCGAAAGTCGCGTAGGCGAGAGGCTGAACGCTGGAAGTCGTGGTAGCGTGCCAATACCTGTTGGGGGTCAGGGTCCGTGGTGGCGGGAGCCTCAATGGCGGTGGGGATGAAGTCCCGGCCAGCACCTCCCCGGCTGGCGCAGCCCGCCAGGGACAATAGCACGATCAAAAGGTAGGCAGGAACAAGCGCGCCTGGGCGCTGCCGAATAATCACAGCTGTCACTTTTTCTGAGTATAGCGGTCCGGGCAGACAGTCTTCATACAATCTGCGGCAGCTTCAGGATGCGGCGGAAGCGGCGGATCTCCTGCACATTCAACAGTCTGTACTCGCCCGCGCGAATCCCCTTGATGTCAATGGGGCCAATGCTCACGCGGCGCAACTTCTCCACCAGCTTTCCAAAGAAGCGGAACATGTGCCGGATCTGATGTGTGCGACCCTCGGTGATGATAACTTCATACCAGGGATTCTGCGCCTTCTTCACCAGCCGGATCTCGGCCGGTGCCGTGCGCTTGCCTTCCAGCAGGATGCCTGCGCGAAACTGCTCCTCCTGCTCCTCACTCAGAACGCCCGTGGTCTTCACCAGGTAGGTCTTGGGCACGTGGTAACGCGGCGAGATGACCCGGTTGGCAAACTCTCCATCGTTGGTAAGCAGGAGCAGACCTTCACTCTGATAGTCCAGGCGGCCCACCGGGTACACACGCTGCTTCACCTTGGGCAGGAACTTCATCACTGTTTCACGCCCCTCGGGATCGCTCACCGTGGTCACCACGGACTTGGGCTTGTGGAGCGCGATGTAGATGAGGGTTTCGCGCTGGTGTTGCAGCAGGCGGCCATCCACCTTGATGTGGTCTACGGCTGGGTTGGCCTTTGCGCCCAGGGTGTTGACTACTTTGCCATTCACCTTCACGCGCCCCGCCAGGATGTACTCCTCGGCGTGACGACGGCTGGCGATGCCGGCATGGGCCAGAATCTTTTGCAGACGCTCCTCAGCCATGACGCGGTTCCTCCGTCGCGGCCGTTTCCTGGGCCGCCTCACTAGGACTGCCCTGTACCGCAGCGCTTTGTTCGGCGTACGCATCCACACCCGCTGCGGCCTCCGCATACTTCTGGTAGCGTGCAATTCCTGCTTCGGCCTTGTCGATCTCTTCGGCCTCGCTCAGGGCGAGGTTCTTCAGTTCTTCAAATTCCTTCAGCGTAGGCAGTTCCGCGGCGCTGTTCAGCCCGAACTGAACCAGGAATTCGCGGGTTGTCCTGTACATCATGGGACGGCCGACGACGTTCTTGCGTCCTGCCGTGGTGATGAGCTTCTTGTCCAGTAGCGTCTTTAATACGCCTGCTCCCTGCACGCCCCGGATCTCAAGAATCTCAGGAGCCGTAATGGGCTGTTTGTAGGCGATGACTGCCAGCGTCTCCAGCGCCGCCATGCTAAGCTTCAGCGGGGGCTTCAAGCTCCGGACAAAGCGGCGGACGCCCTCGTGGAACTCCGGCTTGGTGCTCATCTTGTATCCACCTGCCAGGCTGCGGATGGATACCCCGCGAGACGGTTGGGCGTACTCGGCCGCCAGTTCTTCCAGCAGCGTGGCCACTTTGGCCAGCGGCAATTCCAGCGCCGCGGCAATTTGGTGCGCGGTCACAGGCTCCTCAGTAACGTAGACAATCGCCTCCAGGGTTGCCCGCAGTTCCGCGTCGCCAGTCAAGGCAGGCGGTCCGTCGGGCTGCAAAGCGAAGGCGTCAATGGAGATCTCGGGCACTGCGGGTTCAATGGGGCAGGGTTGGGCCTTGGCAAAGATCTCCACTCCGCTGAGGCGTTTACCTTTGAAGAAGTGTGGACGCTTGTGCGGCAGGTGCACCTTGCGGGTCCGCCGCTTCAGCGCGCGCTTACGCAGTCTGGGGGGCAGCACCAGCGTGAGTTCGCCAATGCGCTTGGGGTTGCGCACGCGCAGGGGCTTGCGTGCGCGCCGTTGCGCCGCTAGCACGTTCACCATGATTCCATTCATCATCGCGGCCTAATTGTAGTCGCCATCCAGGGTCCCCAGTTCTTTCTGAGACACCACAAAACTCTCGAAGCCCCGGTTTCGCCTCACACCCACCTTTTCGGGGTCTTCATCGTGGACGATCTCCAACGCTTGCGCCTTTGCCATCTCCAGCATTGCCAGCAGCAGGCAGATCATCGCCCGCTTGGTGGTTTGCACTTCAAACAGATCCATCACCAGCAGCGGCTTATCGTGCTTGGCCCGCTGAAACAACGTGCAGACGTAGCGGATCATGTCCCCCACCGTTACCTGCTCAGTGGCGATTTCGTAGATCGGGCGCGTCTTGGCACGCTCCACAACGGCCTGCAGGGCCTTCACCAAGTCAAGCAATTCTACCTGCACGCCGGGGTCTTCCTCGTCGGCCAGGAACTGCTTCATCTGGGGGTTGCTCCAGACGTTTTCCTCAATCATCCGCTTCTGCTTCAGCATCTCCGCCGCGTTCTTGTATCGCTCATGCTCCAGAAGCTTGTGAACCAGTTCTTCTCTGGGGTCGTCGGCTTCGTCCTCAGTCTTCAGTTCCGGGTCCCGAGGCAGCAGCGTCCGGCTCTTGATGTGAATCAAGGTGGCCGCCATGTAGACAAACTCCGCGCTTAGCTCAATATCCAGAGACGCCGCTTCCTCCATATAGTGGAAGTACTGCTGCGTTATCTGGGCGATGGGAATGTCGTGGATGTCGATTTGCTGTCGCCGGATCAGGTCCAGCAGCAGATCGAGCGGGCCTTCATAGCGCTCTAACTGGACGCTCCACGGAAAAGACACGACTTCCACGATAGCACGGGGGCGGGGGAGTGGATCCCTATGGCGGCGCTTCGGGAAAGGGGTTCCGCTGGGCCGCCGATGCTACAATGGAGCCTGCATGAAAATCGCAATTGGCGCAGATCACGCCGGGTTTGCCATGAAGAATGAAGTGGTTACGCGGCTGAAAGAGCTCGGCCACAACGTTGAGGATGTGGGTACCTACTCAACGGAATCCACTGACTATCCTGACTATGCTGAGTTGGTGGCGACTCGCGTGAGCGCGGGCCAGGCGGACCGCGGAATCCTGGTTTGCTCCACCGGAATCGGGATGAGTATCGCGGCCAACAAAGTGGCGGGTGTGCGTGCTGCAGTGGCAATGTCAGACGAAGAGGTTGCGCTCAGCCGGACTCACAACAACGCCAACGTGCTTACGCTGGGAGCCACGTTCAGTGACCAGGAGAGCGCAAACCGCTGGGTGGAGATCTTCCTCAGAGAAGGGTTTGAGGGTGGCCGCCACGAGCGCCGTGTGAAGAAGATTGCGGAGATTGAGACGCGGCACGAGGCCGGTCGCGCCTGAATTGGCAGCGACAGTAAGCATTTTTTTGTTCTTGTTGAGCCGGGATGCGGAGCTCGGAAATGCGGCGGTCAGCGCCATGCTCCACCGGGGCCATCGCGAATTTGGCAGCAGGACGGCGGAAAACGGAATCCGGTTAGCTAGTGGACGCTTTCTTGTCATCAGACCAACCGGTCCGGTGAGAGTGAGCGGAAGAATTTCAATACGAGGCAGCCATCCCAATGAGTGAACAGCAACGACTTGCACGTACCCTGGCTGAAGTAGACCCTGAGGTGCTTGCGGCCATCAACGCGGAAACAGAACGTCAGAACAGCCATATAGAACTGATCGCGAGTGAGAATTTTACCTCCGAGGCAATTCTCGAGGCCGTTGGCAGTACGTTCACCAACAAGTACGCCGAGGGGTATCCGGGCCGCCGCTACTACGGCGGCTGTGAGCACGCCGATGTGGTGGAGAACCTTGCAATCGAGCGCGCCAAGCAGCTATTTGGTTCCGAATTCGCCAATGTGCAGCCGCATTCCGGCTCTCAGGCCAACGAAGCAGCGTTCGCAGCGGTGCTCTCGCCTGGAGAGACGATTCTGGGTATGCGCCTCGACCATGGCGGACACCTGACCCACGGCCATCCTCTGAACTTCTCCGGCAAGCTCTATAAGGTAGTGGGTTATGGCGTGGACAAGGAAACTGAGCTGATTGACTACGACGAAGTCGCACGGCAGGCAGAAGAGCATCAGCCGAAGCTGATCATCGCCGGCGCCAGTGCCTACTCCCGCATTATTGACTTTGCCAGATTCCGGGAGATTGCTGACGCCGTGGGAGCGGTGCTGCTGGTGGACATGGCCCACTTCTCCGGCATGGTGGCGGCGGGCCTCTACCCGAACCCCTGCCGCTACGCTGATATCGTTACCTCTACTACACACAAGACCCTGCGCGGCCCTCGCTCTGGCGTGATCCTGGCCCGCGAGAAGTACGCCAAGGACATCAATCGTTGCGTGTTTCCAGGCGCACAGGGTGGCCCCCTGATGCACGTGATTGCCGCCAAGGCCGTCTGCTTCAAGGAAGCCATGACGCCCGAGTTCGTCGCGTATCAAACGCAGGTGGTGCAGAACGCGCGTGCGCTTGCGCACAGCCTCTCCGCCGAAGGCTTCCGCATCGTTTCCGGGGGTACGGATACCCACGTGATGCTGGTGGACGTTTTCTCACAGGGTATCCGGGGCAAGGAAGCGGAACAGGCTCTGGATGCCTCCCGCATTACGGCGAACAAGAATGCGATCCCGTTCGACGTGAATCCGCCGATGAATCCCAGCGGGATTCGCTTGGGTTCACCAGCGGCCACAACCCGGGGCTTCGGCGAGGTGGAGATGCGCGAGGTGGGCGCCTGCATCGCCAGCGCCCTTCGCGGCAAGGACGATCCGTCCGCGGTGGAGGCGGTGCGGCGGCGGGTGGGCACGCTTACTGAAAAGTATCCGCTCTATGCCTGGCGCATGGCCCATGCCTAGCGCGGCTCTGTGAATTAGGGCCGTCAAGGAGGACCCGGTGCGCATCGTCTTCGACGCTCGCCATATTCGCGACTTCGGCATCGGCACTTACATCCGCAACCTGCTGCGCGCCTTGCTGGAAGTGGATGCCGACA
This sequence comes from Bryobacteraceae bacterium, assembly GCA_036821995.1. GTDB lineage: Bacteria > Acidobacteriota > Terriglobia > Bryobacterales > Bryobacteraceae > JACTMJ01. The sequence continues at coordinate 125,909 of DAISIM010000003.1, read as the reverse complement.
ACGAATATGTACTGATTGGCAGGCGGGAATCGCGCAGGGACCTCCATGCCATCGACCGTGAGTCCTCACGCTTTCGCACTGTCTACTACGAAGGCGCGGACGATGACTGGCGTGACCAAGTTGCTTTTCCCTGGTTCCTCCGCAACCACCCTGCGGATGTGTATCACATCCCGTTGGCGCGTGTGCCCCTGTTGATGCCACGGCCGTATGTGGTTACCGTGCACGACCTCGGCTTCCTGCTCTTTAACCAGAACAAGGACTGGCGCATGGATTGGCGCGAGCGCATCATTGGACGCGGCCTCCAGCGCGCCCATACGGTCATCGCGGTTTCTGGAGCTACTCAGCGCGATGTCGAACAGCTGTTCAACGTCCCCAGTTCCAGGATCCAGCGTATCTACGATGCTCCTGACCCGAAGCTCTTCGCCGAAACTGCCGGGAAGAATCCTGAGGAACTGGCGAAGGAACGTGAGGAGCGCAAGCGGCAATTCCTAGGGCGCTATCAGATTGACTATCCCTTCCTGCTCTACGCCGGAACGGTGAAACCGCAGAAGAATATTCCACGGCTGATTGAAGCGTTCTCAGTACTGCGGAGTGATCTGCAACAGCACCCGCACCTGCGACGCCTGAAACTCATCATCATTGGTGACGAGATTTCCAGGAATCCTTCCGTGCGCCTGGCCGTATTGCACGGCCGTCTGGAGGATTCGGTTCGCTTTCTTGGATTCGTGCCCGACGAAACCCTGCGCGTCTTTTTTGAAGCCGCCGAGGCATTCGTGTTCCCATCGCTCCATGAAGGATTCGGACTGGCTCCCCTGGAGGCCATGGTAGCGGGTACCCCGGTGGTTGCCTCCAACGTGAGTGCGTTGCCCGAAGTCCTGGGAGACGCAGCGATGCTGGTGAATCCCGACAACGTCTTCGAAATCGCCCGTGGCATCCACGATGTACTGCTGGATTCTGAACTACAGGCAGGCCTCATCGAGAAAGGCTATGTCCAGGCGAAGAAGTATAGTTGGACCCGCGCGGCTGAACTGGTGCTGGCTATCTATCGTCAGGCCGCTGCTGGTACCCGCGGCTAGGCCACGTTCAACGGCGGGCTAGGCCGGAAACGTTGTCACCCGTCGCCACGTCCAGCTACCATCAAGCCTCCCGCGCGGTGTAAGGGCAGGATGAATCCTTGACGGCGGACGAGCTTCGATGGCCGGGTGGTTTGCGACAATAAGAAAATGCGCCGGTGCGAATGGCTCACCGGTTCGACGGAAAGGAATCCCTTTGAGACGAGTATCCCTTTTGGCCCTCTGTGGCTTGCTGTTTGTGTGCCCGGTCATATTTGCGCAGCAGGCTGACGCGCAGCCAGCTGAAGTTGCCGGCCCTGCGCCCGATGCCGTCGTGCTTACCGTGGGCGAACAGAAGTTTACGCGCGCCGAGTTTGAGAACCTGATCCAGGCGCTACCGGCGCAGTTGCAACAGGCTGCCCGAGGACCCCAAAAGCGGGAGTTCGCCCTGCAATTGGCGGAACTGTTTGCAGTCGCTCGCGAGGCTGAGCGGCGCGACATCGCATCGAGGCCTGAACTTGCCATGCGGCTGAAGTATCAACGCGACAACATCCTGGCCGGCGCCCTCTACCAGGAAATGGCGGAACAGGCTGAAGTGAGCGACACCGAAGTTGAAGAGTTTTTCGCCAAGAACAAAGATTCCTACGAAGAGGTGACGGCGAAGCACATTCTGGTGCGCTTCCAGGGCTCTCGAGTTCCTCAACGGGAGGGCAAGCCTGACCTGAGCGAGGATGAGGCAAAGGCAAAGGCGGCGGAACTGAAGACGAAGCTGGCCGCCGGCGGGTCCTTTGCGGACATCGCCAAGGAGGAAAGCGACGACACAGGCTCTGCGCAGACCGGAGGCAGCCTGGGCACCTTTGGGCGCGGCCAAATGATTCCTGAGTTTGAGAACGCTGCGTTCACCCAGGAAATCGGCGCGGTGAGTGATCCCGTGCGTACGGATTTCGGATACCACCTGATTCTGGTGGAGGACCGAAAGACCAAGACAGTGGCCGATGTCCGTGACGAAATCGAACAGCAGTTGAAGCCCCAGGCGGCGAGAGCCAAGCTGAAGGCGCTGGCTGCTTCCAGTAATGTCGTGCTGGATGAGGGCTACTTTTCCGCGCCGCCGCCACCGGCGGCACCCGAACTGGATCTGGATCCGAAGTAGCGCTTGGCTGGGTAGCGCGTTGAAGGGGCGGCAACATCCTGCCCCATGGCAAGATCTTGTCGTGCGCTCACGCAAAGGGGCGGCCTCAATTTGCCTGCTTTTGAGGCATTTGCCAGGAAACCCGGAATGGCCATGAGCTTGCATGGACGGCGGTCGGGGAGGTTGTCTTGATCGACCGATTCTCGCAATCGCTGGAAGTGTACATGGATCTGCTGGCGACTCGCCAGAAGCTCGTCTCGTCTAACATCGCCAATCTCAGTACGCCTGGGTATCGGACCCGGGATATCGATTTCCAGCAGCATCTGGAAGCGGCGCTCAATCAAGGTACGGGTACGGAGGCGGCAAGGGCGGCCTCGGCCATTCTTGAGCAGCCGGTTGAGGGGCTGACGGTGAAGAATGATGGCAATGATGTGAGCCTTGAGCGGGAGGCCCGGCTGCTGGCCGAAACTGCCATGCGCTTTCAAATGGCCAGCATGCTGCTGGAGAAACGCATGGGCATGACCAAGTCCGCCATCCGGGAGGAGGTGACGCGATGAGTCTGATGCACGCCCTCTCCGTAAGCGCCTCTGGCATGGACGCCCAAAGTACACGGATGCGGCTATTGGCCGAGAATCTGGCCAATGCACAGACGACCCGCACTCCAGACGGGGGCCCCTATAAGCGCAAGGATGCCGTGCTGGAAAGCACTCCTGGGGTGCAGGCCAGCTTCGCCGGCCATCTTGCGGCCGCGATGGCAGAACCGCTGGTTGGGGTTCGTGTGAGTGAACTCATCGAGAATGACGATGCGGTGGACCTTCGCTACGAACCCAGCCATCCGGATGCCAACGCGGATGGGTATGTTGCCTATCCTCACGTGAACCCAGCCGAGGAACTCATCAACCTCCAAGGCGCGGCACGTGCCTATGAAGCCAATATCGCCGCCATGAGCACGGCCAAGGAGATGCTGCGGCGCTCCATGGAATTGTTGCGGTAGGGCTTGCCCCATACAATCAAGGAGATTTCGTCATGGTGGAACTTGGAGCGATCCAGTCAGTACAAGCGGCCCTCGCGTCCCAGGCGGGTACGCCTGCGGGGAAGCGGCTGTCGCCCGCAGGCACCGGCGACTCTGTTTCGGGCGGATCCTTCGCCACGGAACTGAATCGAGCCATCGCCGCAGTGGATCGCAGCGCGAGCGAAAGCACTGCATTGTCTGAAAAGCTGCTGCGCGGAGAGAACGTTGAACTGCACACCGTTGCCTTGCGCGCGCAAGAAGCATCCATGCAGTTTGATCTGCTGCTGCAGGTGCGCAACCGGCTGATTCAGGGCTACCAGGAGATCATGCGGCTGCAGGTGTAACGCTTGTGGACGCGGGAATGAGCCGTTGACGGCATCCGTCGCGGCGCGCGGCATCTGCGGTTGGCGCCTGCGGATGCCTGATGGTATCGGCATCTGAAACGCTGATTTTAGCCAAATTCCTCTTCTCTCCCTCAACCTCCCTTCAGTTCCCCTTCCGTCCCGCCGATAGACCGCATAAGGACCCTACAGAGTAGGGTTCGGACTGCCAGCCTGACTGTCTGGCGCGCAAGCTGTGTCCGTGGCTGCATTGCCCGGGCGACACTGGCGTACCCGGGCGAGATAGGCGTACCCGGGCGAGATTGGCGTACCCGGGCGAGAATGGCATAGAGGTACGGATCGGGACTGCGCGGATGCAAGTAGACGCATGAATCAGCTTCAACAGCTATGGGCTCGATTGTCGGCCCGGCAGCGAGCTAGCATTGCCGTGGTGACGGCGGTGTTGGTGGCCAGCATCTACGGACTGGTCCACTGGCAAAAGGAAAGGGACTTCGCTCCGCTGTTTGATCAATTGGCTGCCGAGGAGGCGGGCCAGATTGTCGCTCGCCTGAAAGAAGCAGGCGTGGAGGTGCGGCTGGCCGACGGGGGCACACGAGTGCTTGTGCCTTCCGCGCAGGTTGCTGAGCAACGTCTCAACCTTGCCTCAGAGGGTCTTCCAAAAACCGGGCGCATTGGGTTTGAGATCTTCGACAAGACGAACTTCGGCGCTACGGACTTCACGGAACAGGTGAACTATCAGAGGGCCGTGGAGGGGGAACTGGAACGCAGCCTGCTGACGATCCAGGAGATTGAGCATGCGCGGGTTCACATCACATTTGCCAAGAACTCCGTGTTCCTTGAGAATCAACAACCCGCCAAAGGCAGCGTGATGATAAGGCTGAAACAGGGCGAGAACCTGGAGCCACGCCAGGTTGCCGCGGTTTCCCATCTAGTGGCCAGTGCTGTCGAAGGCCTTACACCAGATCAGGTGACGATTGTGGACATGCGCGGGAATCTGCTTACCCGTCCCCGCGGAAAGCTCGCGGTGGACGGCGCGGAAGCACCCGACGACCTGTTGCAGTTCCGGAAGCGGATGGAGCAGGATCTGTACTCGAAGCTGGTGGCAACGCTGGACCCATTACTGGGCGAGGGCCGCTATCGAGCCAGCGTGTCTGCTGATCTTGACATGACCAGCGGAGACGAGAGCGCGGAGCTCTTTGATCCTGATCAGTCCGTGATGACCAGTTCCCAGAAGCAGGAGGATGTGAGTAGTACGGGCCGCAGTGGCGGTGTCCCTGGGACGGCATCGAATCTGCCACGGGGTGCGGTGGCATCCCGTACGACTGGGGGTGGGGTGGTGCGCCGCTCAGAGACCGTGGCGTTTCAAACCAGCCGCACGGTGCGGCACCGAAAGTTGCCGCAAGGGATGCTGAAACGGGTATCGGTCGCCATTCTGTTGGACCAACGGCTGCGCTGGGAGGGCACGGGAAGCGGAGCGACCCGGGTGCTGGAGCCGCCTGACGAACAAACCATGATTAGCATCCGCGAACTCGTCACGGGCGCCATTGGTCTTAGCGAGGAGCGAGGGGATCAACTGGTGGTGGAAACCCTGCCCTTTGAGCAGACACGGAACGCCCCGCCGCCGGATGCCCCGGAACCCGGGGCGCAGCCGGAATCCACAGGCTTACAGTTGCCTTCGTTCCTATCCTTCCTTCCGCAAGATCTACCTCCTTGGGGAATCCCCGCCGCCGCGGGAACTGCGCTACTGCTGCTCCTCCTTCTGGTTGGCCTGATCTGGCGAATGCGCCGTAAGCGACGCGGTGTGCAAGTGCAGGTCCAGAAGGAGCTGGCAGCGGTGCAGTCCCCCGCGTTAGCTGCGGGATCAGAGGCCATCCAGATTCCCACCGCGCCGGAGGAAGGCGAGGACATCGAATCGTTTGTGCAGCGGCAGCAGGAGATGCTGCGCAAGAAGGAATCCGCGGCGATTGCCACCTTAAAGCAGACGAAGATGGCGCGCACGCAAACGGAGGTTCTTACCCATCACCTGGTGGATACGGTAGCGGAAGACCCCAACGGCGCGGCGCAAGTGCTGCGCAGTTGGCTGACGGAGGACCGCCAGTAGATTGGAGTGTCCGGCGAGTGCCCATGGAGAAGCCGCCGAAGCAGGACATGGCGAAGCGGCTGGAACAGAAACGATGAGCGAGCAGAGCGGAAAAGATCAAAGCACGGCCTTGGCGGCGTTGCCCGCTGCGGGGGTAGCTCAAAAGCGCCGTTCGACGGATCGCTTCAGCGGTGCGCGGAAGGCGGCGATGCTGCTGGTGTTGCTGGGCGAAGAGGCCAGCGCGCACATGATGCGTCACATGGGCGAGGATGAGGTGCAGGCGATCTCCAAGGAGATTGCCCGTAGCACCAACATCAGCGCGGAGAACGCCGAGGATATCCTCGAAGAGTTCTACCAGATGGTGATCGCCCGCAACTACGTCATCAAGGGCGGCATCGATTACGCGAAGCGCTTGCTGGTGAACGCATTTGGGACTGAGCCCGCAAAGCGCATGCTGGACCGTTTGGTGCAGGCGATCGGCCAGGACGCCGCCAACTTCGACGCGCTGCAGAAGGCTGATCCGCAGCAACTGGCCAAGTACATCCAGAACGAGCACCCACAGACCATTGCCCTGATTCTGTCCCACTTACAGTCCACGCAGGCAGCCGCCATGCTGATGGCGCTTCCGGTTGACCAACACGCCGACGTGGCCACCCGAATGGCCAACCTCGACCAGATCTCTCCAGAGATTGTCACGCGCATCGCCTCCATCATCGGGCAGAAAATGCAGGAACTGGGTGAGTACAGCCGAGAATCTTATGGTGGCGTACAGGCAGTGGCTGAGTTGTTCAATCACCTTGACGCCAACACCACCAAGAGCATTCTGGAATCCATTGAGAGCGAAGACGAGATGTTGGGCAAGAGCATCCGCCATCTGATGTTCGTCTTCGAAGACATTCTGAAGCTGGATTCCCAGGCCGTGCAGGAGATTCTTTCCCGCGTAGACCGCAAGCTCTTGACAGTGGCGCTAAAGGGTACGAGTGAACCGCTGCGCCAGCACTTCATCAAGGTAATGTCTCAGCGCGCCGCGGACATGCTGCGCGAGGACATGGACGCCCTGGGCCCCATCAAGATTCGCGACGTGGACGATGCCCAGCAACAGATTATCGGGATTGTGCGGCAACTGGAAGCCGAGAATGTGATCCAGTTGGGCGGCGGAGGCGGCGAGGAATATGTCAGCTAAGCTGCTTCGCGGTCACTTGGGCCCGATTGCCGGTTTCCCCTGGCAACGACCGGGCTCAGCGGACTCAACGGCCCATGGCGATGTTTCGGTGGGTGCTTGCGTCCTTGACGTCCATACCGCGGATATCCATCGGGAGGCGGGAGGCGGGCTGCGCGGCGGTCACAATGCCGAGACCAGTACTGCCCATGCCCTCCCGTTCCAACAGCAGTTGGATACCGCGCACCACGAGTTGGAGGAACTGCGCTCGCAGATGCAGCGGGAGGTAAAGGCTGCCCATCATCAAGGTGTTCAAGACGGCCAGCGTGCAGCCGAACAGCGTTTGTCCGGCGAAGTTACGGCAATGCGCGCGCAGCTACTGCAGTCTTTAACTGAGGTGGCGCGAGCCCGACAGGATGTGCTCGCGCACGCGGATGGCGATCTCGTGCGACTTGCCGTGGCAATCGCGGAAAAGGTGCTAAATCGACAGTTACAGACTGATCCAGACGCGTTGCGAGGGATTGTCCATGCCGCCCTGGAGCGCTTGGCCGGGCGCGCCGCGCATGCCGTCAGAATGCATCCGGGCGATATCGAGATTGTCGACAAAGCACTCCGTGAGGTCCAGCCTACAGGCTTTCGCTTGCTGCCGGATCCCACGCTTCCGAAGGGCAGCCTGCTGTTTGACACAGACTTCGGCGTTTTGGACGCCTCGATCGCCACGCAGTTGGAGGAGATTGAACGTGGTCTGGCTGACCGTCTGCAAAGGAGTTCGCCATGAGCAGCCGGGCAGTGCCTGTGGGCGCGGAAGTACAGCAGTTTCTGAAGCAGAGGGCCTTCATGCGCTGGACCGGCACGGTAACCCAGGCAGTCGGGTTGTTGGTGGAAAGCGTCGGCCCCATGGTCGCACTCGGCGATTTCTGTGAGGTCCGCACCGCGGGAGGCCGCCGTGTGCGCACGCAGGTAGTGGGATTTCGCGATCAGCGGGTGCTCTCGATCCCGCTGGAGGATACAGACGGCATTCATCTTGGCGATACCGTGGTGGCCCGTCCGGAGGCAGCGCTGGTGGGCGTGGGCAAGGCACTGCTGGGCCGCGTACTGGATGGCTTTGGGAAGCCCATCGACGATGGACCCCCGGTGCGGGGTGAGGCTCTCTACAGTTTGTATCAATCGCCGGGCAATCCCATGGCAAGAAAGAACATTCGAGAGCCGCTACCCACTGGGATTCGCGTCATCGATGCGATGCTGCCGTGTGGCGTGGGTCAACGCATTGGCATCTTCGGCGGCTCCGGGGTGGGCAAGAGCACATTGCTGGGTGCGATGGCGCGGCACAACGCGGCTGATGTCTCTGTGATCGCCCTCATTGGCGAGCGCAACCGTGAGGTCCGCGAGTTTATCGAGAATGATCTTGGGCCGGATGGGCTCCGTCGCAGCGTCGTCATCGCTGCGACCTCTGACCGCCCGGCTCCCCTGCGCATCCGCGCCGCCTTCGTTGCCATGGCAGTGGCGGAGTACTTCCGCGATCAGGGCGCCAAGGTGCTGCTGGTGATGGACTCAGTCACTCGTCTAGCGATGGCGCAACGGGAAATTGGGTTGGCCGCGGGTGAGCCACCCAGCCAAAAGGGCTACACCCCTTCCGTCTTCGGTTTGATGCCCAGGATCTTTGAGCGGGCCGGTAACTTTGCAGACGGCTCCATCACTGGATTCTTCACTGTCCTTGTGGAAGGCGACGACCTCAACGAACCTATAACCGATGCGGTGCGCGCCATTCTGGACGGACACATCGTGTTGTCGCGCGACCTAGGAGCAGCCGGTCACTACCCTGCCATCGATGTGCTCCACTCTGTCAGCCGCCTGTCGACACAGGTGAGCGACCGCAACCACCTCACCGCGGCTCGCGCCCTTCGGGAAGCGCTTGCCCGCGTTCATCAGGCACAGGACCTCATCAATCTCGGCGCCTACACCAAGGGCAGTAACCCCCAACTGGATACGGTGCTTGCCCTGCGGCAAGAGATCGATGCCTTTTTGCGACAGGAGCCTGATGCCCCATCTTCCCGCGAAGAAAGCCTTACCGGATTGCAACGGTTAGCCGGGCTACTGGACAGGAGCTAGACAATGAAGTCGTTTCAGTTCCCCCTAGAGAAAGTGTTGGCCTTCCGAAAACAGCAATGGGAGGCGGAGTCAGCAATTCTGGCTGCGCTCCTTCATCAGCACCAGGAGTTCGAGAAGGAGTTGGAACAGGCGGAGAAGGATCTGCACCAGGCTGCCCAGGACCTTTGCCTCCAACCTTCGCTGTCAAGTGGTGGTGTACAGCAGCATGCGCTTAGCGCGGAATCCGGCCGTCGTGCAGCACGACGCCTGCGTCTGGCTCTGGATGGAGTAGCGAGCAAGATTGTTCGCCAGCGCGAGATCTGCCTTGGCGCCAGACGCGACTACGAATTGGTGCGCAAGCTACGCGAAGCTCGCTGGGCAGCCTGGTTGCAGCAAGCTGACCGTGAGCAGGAGGCACTCGCCACTGAGGCGTTCCTGGCGAAACGAACACAGCGCCGTTTTGCAATCACTTCCCGTGTATGCACCGCTCCCAGTAACGGCGCTATCTGCCAGGACGGCGTGCAGCGTTCGGCGCCCGAGAACGCAACTGCGCCTGCTGTCGAATCTCCCGCAAATGCGAGCGCAATCGCGCCAACGCCGCGCTAAGTTCCGCAGAATGCTGTTGCGCGAGTTCCGGTTGGTCTTGCTCAAGGCTTTCGCGGATTCCTGGCAGGGTCTTCACTCCGTATCCGGTGAACAAACCAGGGGCATATATCTGGTGCTTGTACCAAGGCCTACCTGGGAGACCCTTGTTGATAGAGAGCTTTTGCTCCGCGGCCAGCAAAGCTTGGTTCACCGGACGCGCAGCCGCCGGATCCGCCGCAAGGCGCTGTTGGTTCGTTGTTACCCAACGGTTCCAGATCATGCCTTCCTCTGCCAGGCTGCGCAGACTTGCCGCCACGGAACTGGTGTCTAAGGGATAGCCCTTCTCGCGGGCCATAGTTTCTACTTCTTTGCGATACCCATCAATGGTCCGCGCGAGTTCCGTGAAATCGTAGGGCAGCACCGGGGCATTCGATAGGCGGAGCAATGCGGTTAGCATCACGTCACTCAGCGCCTTACCGTACAGATTGCCTGGGTCGCAGTGCTTCTCATACCAAGCGATGGAATCGTAAATGGAGTGGTAGACCCCCGCTCCAGGACATCCCCCGCCGAATCCAAAATTCAGGGAAGGCATTGTGATGTGGTGCAAGAACGGCGCATAGTCACTTCCTGAACCTGCCGCATCCACGGGAAAAGGACGGCTCTGGCCATCCATGCTGTTCTGTATTCGCACCCTGGCTTCCAGCACGCTCTGCTTACTGGCGGGATCTTCCACGTCCGCCAGAAGTTCGCGTAGGAAGGGTGCCAGATGATGCGAGCCCCCTACGCGTAGCTGGCCACGCCCGTTGGAATCAGAGTTGAAGTAAGCAACCAACTTCTGCTGCAGTTCGCGAGCATGGTGCTCTACCCACTCCGTTGATCCGATAATGCCAAACTCCTCGCCATCCCAGAAGGCCAGCTTGATGGTGCGCGACGGCTGCCAGCCCCCCTTCTTCAATGAGGCCAGCACGCGCCCTGTCTCCAGAACCACGGAAGTTCCGCTAACGGGGTCATTGGCGCCGTTGACCCAGGCATCGTGATGATTGCCATAAATCACCCATTCATCAGGAAACTCTTTGCCTGGAATCGTGGCGATTACGTTGTAGATCTTACGTACCTCGAAGCGGTTCCGGACCTCCAGGCGCGCCTTTGCGTTGCCGTCCCCCAACCGGTACTCGATGGAGAGTCCACCACGCCAGGATTCAGGGGCTGCCGCTCCTCCAATGGCTTCCAATAAAGGCTGCGCATCACTATGCGAGACAGGTAGTACAGGAATCTTCAGGATGGTGGGGGACTCTTCAATGGAAAGCCTTTTTGCGCCAGGGACGCTCGGAACGAAAGGCGTGGTTGGGTCGCCCGGGTAGATGGGCATGTCCATCACGCTGCCGCGCTGCACTCCCTGAGGCGGGCGGTGAGGACCCTCGGGGTACACCGCGCCTTTTCCGTGCCCATCGTCGATGGGGTCCGAATAAATGATGCAGCCTACAGCGCCCCGCTCCTGCGCAAGCTTAGGCTTGATGCCGCGCCAACTGCGGCCATAGCGCGCCACTACAATCTTACCCTTCACGGAAACGCCGAGCTTTTCCAGTTCTGCATAGTCCTCAGGCGTTCCGTAGTTAACGTACACAAGCGCGGCGGTGACATCTCCGCTACCCGCGTATGCATTGAACGTCGGCAATTGGTCAGGCTGCCCGGAAGTGGGGTCCTGGTCGATGGCCGGTTCCTTGAGTGTCGCCGTATACTTCACAGGCTGCAGCAACTCCAGTCGGCGGCTGCCAGGAAATGGGAGCATCACCTCGTAGACTGCGTACTCAGCGTCCAAGCCCCATTCCCGCAGCGACGTCAGGATGTACTCCGCAACCTTGCGAGACGCCTCGGTCCCCGCGTGGTGTGGTCGCGCGGCCATCACTCCCATGTACTTTCCCACGTTCTGTGCACTCGCTTGCGAGCGCGCGCTCGCCTCCAGTTGCTTCTGGGCAGCCACGCGCGAGTGAGGGAAGCCAAGAATCGAGGGCGGCTGTTGCGAGGCTGCATCCTGCGCCGCAAGGCCCATGCTAAACACCGCGCCAACGGCTACCGAAAGCATGGGGAAGAACCATCTGCAGAGGGGTAAGGACATCCTGAGTGAATTTCCAATAGAAGTGTGGCGAACAATCGTAAATTGCTGCTGTCAGCATAGCAACCCTGCTGGTTGAGCCGCACTGAAAGCCACGATTGGACGCGGACACCGTTCGCAGTAGCGGGTAAACCTTCACGCGGGGTGTTCCAGCGTTGACTCTTCCGGTAGGTCCGGCTCCCGCCAGATAATCAGCGCGTGGGGCAGCGTCGCGCCCGCAAACACGAGCAGGTAGGCAAGGATGCGCCATTGCCATTCTTCCGCTGGCATCCACAGGTGCGGCCCCAGCCGTTTCGACGTCGCCATACTGAAGTACACCAGTCCCAGCATCATCGAGCCGAAGAGCACTGTATAGGCAGTTCTGTACGCGGCATCCCGTACCGCCGATTGGCGTTCATCGGCTTGCCCCTGGCCGATTTCACTTGCATAGTCCCGCGTAGCATGGCTAATCCAACTCATGGAGGCAGCTACCCCCACGCCCGCCACCAACAGCCCACCGACTAGGATGCCGCGATCCAGGCTGCTGTTTTCCGCCGCCCAGACCACGCCCAACAAAAAGCCGCACATTGCATAGCAGGCAATCACAAGCATCCGCCGCACTGACTGGCGCTGAATGGTCCCCTTCATCGCGTCTCCTTTCTGTTGCCATACACCGTCTCGCTTAAGGGCCGAAACGGGTCCCGCGCAAACATCGCCTCAATTGGTAGTCCGAAATAATCGCTACACCGGAAGGCTAGCTCCAGGCTGGGATTATAGTCTCCCCGTTCCAAATAGCCCACCGTCTGGTAGTTCACGCCTAGGGCGACGGCGAGATCCTGTCTGCTCAAACCCCGCTCAGCCCGCAGAACTGCAATCCGGTTATAGAGCTTGTGGGTCGAGTTTACCTTGTTGTTCATCGACAATCTATACGTATCGTATAATTAATGCAACATTCTGTCAACAGACAGATAGCACAGCCGTTGAGGAAGACGGTTTGGTTGCACTCGGGGACCCAGCTGCGACAGCTAACCCCGGTGTTGGGCTTCAGCGGCTCTGGAACGAACCATCAACAGATTCGTTCCATCCTGCACCACCTCGCCTTCGCCGTTGCTGAGCGTCAGGGCAAGTGCAAGAATCGCCCTTCCGGGTTTGCTGGTGAGCCTCTTGGCGGCAACAGTGATGTTACCCACGATTCGGTCACCAGCGAACAAGGGTTTTCGGAAATTCCAATGCCAGGACAGCGACGCGATTGAGGCGAATTGATGCTCAGCGCGGTTCTTCAATCCATCCAGCAGAATCAAACCCAACAGCCCATGGGCAACACGCCGCGGAAAGCCCAACTCACGCGCGAAATCATCGTCCATGTGCAGAGCAAAGAAGTCGCCGGAAAGCCCTGCGAACTGGATGATGTGCGCTTCCGTAAGCGTCATGCCGCCCGTCTTTATGGTAAAGCCCACCTCGACATCCTCGTAGTAAAGCAAGTCTGTCACGTCTCCACCTCGCGTGTCTTCGATGCCCTCACTATAAACTAACCGGATAGTTGATACAAGGGTTGCGGGAAGCAATTCGATTGCCATACACTGTATCCATCTATGGCGCCCTCATTGAGGACAGTCGATACCCCAAAGCGCGTGCGAGACCCGGAGGCCACACGCCGGAGAGTACTGCAGGCTGCCACCGCCGAGTTTGCGCGTCATGGCTTCGCGGGAGCCCGCATCGATGCCATCGCCCTTCGTGCCAAAGCCAACAAGCAGATGATCTACCATTACTTCTCCAGCAAGCAGGATCTCTACCTTGCTGTGCTGGAGGAGGCTTATGGTGACATCCGGCGTTCCGAAGCCATGCTGGAAGTGGAGCACCTTGAGCCTGTCGAGGCCCTGTCGACCATGGTGCGCTTCACGTGGGATTACTATCTGCGTCATCCGGAGTTTCTTGCTCTGGTGAACAACGAGAACCTGCACCGGGCGCGCCACCTGAAGCGCTCACGCCTGATTGGCGAGATGCACGGCGTCTTTCGCGCGCGGCTCGCGGACATCCTTGCCCGGGGCCAACGCAAGCGGGTGTTCCGGCGCGGGGTAGATGCTGACCAACTGAACCTCACCATTGCCGCTATCGGCTACTATTACCTTACGAATCGCTTCACGAACTCTGTAATCTATCAGCGGGATCTGGCGACGCCGGAGGCTCTTCAGCAGCGGCTTGATTTCAACCTTGAAACGATCCTCCGCACGGTGCTACGGGAGGTTCCCTCTCGACCTGGAATGCCAACTGCTACAAGGAGAAGGGCCTCATGAGCCAGCGGATATCCGTCCGTCCCGTCGCCTTGGTTACCGGAGCTGCCCGAGGTATTGGACGCGCTTGCGCGTTGGCGCTTGCCGAAGCGGGCTTCCACCTGCTGCTGACTGACCGTGATGGCCCCGGCGACCGCGCCCTGCTGTCGTCGGCAGTGGAGGAGGCCCACGGCTTAGGCGTCGAGGCTCTACCGTTCCCGGTGGACATCTCCGATATCAACGTGCACTTATCATTGGTGGAAGCGGCAACCGCCCAGTGGGGGCGCCTGGACTGTCTGGTGAACAACGCGGGCGTAGGCGTGATGCAGCGTGGCGATCTGCTGGATGTGAGCCCTGAGAGTTTTGACCGTTGCATGCACGTGAACACGCGTTCGGTGTTCTTTCTGAGCCAGGCAGTCGCGCGGCACTTTCTAAACCAGGGCGAGCGTGACGGACAGCATCGAAGCATCGTCAACATCACCTCCAGCAACGCCGTGGCGGTGTCTGTGAGTCGTGGCGAGTATTGTGTCTCAAAGTGCGCCAGCAGTATGACCACCCGTCTGTTCGCGCTGCGCCTCGCCGACACGGGCGTGGGCGTGTACGAAGTCCGCCCGGGTGTCATCGAGACGGGTATGACGCTTCCGGTGAAGGCAGACTACGACCAGCGCATCGCCGATGGACTTGTGCCCTTGCGGCGATGGGGCTATCCATCTGATGTTGCCAGGACGGTCACCGTGCTGGCCGAGGGTCGATTACCCTACACCGTGGGACAGGCCATCGTAGTAGACGGCGGCCTTACTATTCCTCGATTCTAGGAGCCTCATGTGAACTCCATCACTGGTAGTGAAACCGTGCTCTACACCCGTCACGAACAGGACGGTCAGACTTGGGCGGAGATCACTCTCAACCGTCCCGACAAAGGCAATGCTCTCACCTTACCCATGCTGGACAAGCTGGGCGAACTGGCCTCAGCAATTGCGATGGACCGTACCATTCGCGCGGTTATGTTGCGTGCTAACGGCAAGTTTTTCTGCACTGGCGGTGACATTACTGCGTGGGGTGCCATGCGTCCGCATGAGATGGCGCGCGACTGGATCCTGCATGGCATTGATGTCCTGCAACGCATCATCAACCTGCCGCAGCCGGTGGTAGCCGTTATCTCTGGCCATGCCATCGGAGGTGGATTGGAACTCGCCATGGCCGCGGACTTGCGTGTGGCTCTGCACTCTGCGAAGTTCAGTGTCCCTGAAGTTGGCCTGGGCATGATTCCCGGCTGGAATGGCACGCGCCGTCTGGCCGAACTCATTGGACCAGCTCGCGCGCGCCACATGGCCCTGCTGGGCTCACCCATCTCTGCTGACCAGGCACTGGAGTGGGGACTGGTAACCGCGCTGGCTGATGACATGGAGAATCTCGACCAGCAGGCACAGGCTTGGCGTGCGAAGCTCTGTGCGAACGCCCCGGTGGCAATGAGCCTGGTTAAGGGCTTGCTGGAAACGACCCACGCTGACCTGCGTCAGCATCACGCCAGCGCCGTCGCCGAAGCATCCGGTACTGCGGATTGCCAGGAGGGCGTGAAGTCATTCATTGAAAAGCGAAGCCCCGTCTTCCGCAACCGTTAAGCAGAAGGAGTCGCTCATGAGCCGCACCCAGTTCCTCAGCGCAGCAGCAGCCGCCGCCCTAGTTCGCGACGGAGATACTGTGGCCATCAGCGGCAATGGCGCTGGCATGATCTCTGCTGAAGCCATCTTCGAGGCCATTGAGCGGCGATTTCTGGATACCGGCCATCCCCGCGACCTCACCCTTGTGCACTCGTTGGGGCTTGGTGACCGGGGTGCAATGGGCACAAACCGCTTTGCCCATGAGGGGATGCTGCGCAAGGTAATTGCCGCCCATTTCACATGGTCAGCACGCATCCAGGACTTCATCCGCCAAGAGAAGATCGAAGCCTACTGCCTGCCTGGTGGGGTCATTCAACATCTGCTGCGGGAAATTGGCGCCGGTCGTCCTGGGCTCTTCACCCATTCCGGGCTGGGCTCATTTGTGGATCCTCGCCAGCAAGGCGGCCGCTGCAATGCGCGCAGTCAGGACGAGGTGGTGGAGTTGCTGCAAGTGGACGGCCGGGATATCCTGCGCTACAAACCTTTCCGCGTAGATGTAGGGATCATCCGGGGAACGTACGCCGATACCCAGGGCAACCTCAGCCCGGAGGAAGAGCCCATCGACATGGACATCCACAGCATTGCGCTTGCCGCCCACAACAGCGGCGGCGTGGTGCTGGCCCAGGTTCGCCAGGTAGTGGAACCGGGTAGCCTGCATCCGCGCCATGTGCGCGTGCCGGGCATCCTGATTGACGCTGTGGTGGAGGACCCCACGCAGGAACTGTTCTACGGCCTGGGATACGACTCATCCATCGGAGGCGCCAAGCGCGCACACCTTGGCACCATTGCTGCCGACATCCCCGACAAACTAGAGCGCCGCATCATCGCCCGGCGAGCAGCGATGGAACTCCGCGAGGGGGCATCCCTGAATTTCGGCTTCGGGATGCCCGGCGGTATCTTCGGCGTGATTGCGGAGCAGGGTATCGGCCAGCGCCTCTGGCTGAGCGTGGAGCAAGGCACGCATAACGGGCGCATGCTGGATGGCCGCCTTTTCGGCGCGTCCCGCAATACGGATGCCATTGTGCCCTCCATTGAACAGTTCGATTTCTATAGCGGCGGCGGTATCGACATCACCTTCCTCGGTATGGGTGAGGCGGATGCCGCAGGCAACGTGAATGTCTCCCATCTCGGCGGCAACCTCATCGGGCCGGGCGGATTCATTGAGATTGCCCAGAACGCGAAAAAGGTGGTGTTCTGCGGTACCTTCGACGCGCAGGGAAGTACGGTGGCTTGGGATGGTGAGCGGCTCGCTATCGTTCATCCCGGAAAGGTGCGCAAGTTCGTCCAGCAGGTGGAGCGCATCACATTCTCAGGCAGCTACGCGCGCCAGACCGGCCAGGAGGTGCTATACATCACGGAGCGCGCGGTTTTCCGTCTGGCGGAGGAAGGCGTTGAGCTGATGGAAGTGGCTCCGGGTTTAGACATCGCCCGGGATATCCTGCCCTGTATGGACTTCCAGCCCATCATCCGGCAGGTGACAACCATGCCGGATGCGGCGTTCCTGTAGATTCCTGGGATCTCTGTCAATCTAGGGTAGACAGCCCTAAGGAAATCTTTGCTACGCGCTGGCTTTGCGCAGAATTTCGCGCACGCGGCGGCCCACCTTGGCGGCATCGCCCGGCTGCATCATCCACACTCCGAACACCAGACGATCCTTGTTTGTGAGCGGACAGGCTTCAATGGCGGGATCACCCTCAGCCAGTTGCTGCTTCACCTCCAGCGGACTCAGCTTCACTGTGGATGGGTCCCAACTCAAGGCCAAGTGCGGCACATGGTTGGCGATTGGCGGCAGAAAGACCTCGCTTGCGACCGTCTTCACCTGCTTTGCCGCACTGGCGATCTCCTCGCAACGCCGGTTCCATTCCCGCAGGTCAGCCGCATGGTCTCGTTTCAGGTAGCTCTCCACTGCCACCAGCATGGCCAGCATCTCCTCCTTGTTCACCTTCATGCCGCGGCTGATGGTGTCGCTGAACGGAGACGTATTCAGACGTGCGGCTTCAATCAGCGCTTTTCGGCCAAGCAGAACGCCAGCGCTCTGGGGGCCCATCAAGCCCTTGCCGCCAGAAAATGTGACCAGGTCGAAGCCCATCTTCACGTACTTGGTGAGGTTCTCCACTGGGGGGACATCGGCAGCGCAGTCATTGAAGGTGGGAATGCCATGCTTCTTGCCGAGGCGCACCCATTCCTCATCCTTAATCTGGCCACGATCATTGGCATCGTTGAAGAACAGCATCATGGCGGTATCGGGGCCGATGGCCGCTTCCAGTTCCGCCACGGTCTCAATCTCCTGCATGCGGACGCCCGTACTGCGAACGGCATGGTCATAACCAAAGCGGTGGGTTTTCTGCGTCAGCACCACACTCTTCATGCCGTCCAATTGCGGTAACTGACGAATCTTGTCAGGGTCAGTCCCGGTAAGCACGCCTGCTGTTCCGACGGTTAATGCTCCCGCGGCGCCGGAGGTCACCATCGCGGCCTCTGCCCCCAACAGTTCCGCAAGGCGGGTGCCTACGGCATCCTGTAGCTTGGTGAGGTGGACGTAATGGTCAGCGGCGTAAAGCCATGCTTGACGCACTTCGAGGGGCATGGTTGATGCTGTCAGCGCTGTGTAGGTGCCCGCGGCGTTGATGAAGGGCTTAAGGCCAAGCGCCTTGAAATAGTCACGAGCCGCCGCCTTTTGTGCTGCCTCGGCCCAGGGAGCAGCCAGTGCGCCCATGCCGGGAATCGTCGTCAGGAAGTGGAGCCAGTGCCTTCTGCTGAACATCGTTGTCCCTTGCCTCTTGATGATTGAATATAGCAGCATCATGGCTTGGCAACATTCCCGATCTTCCCGTTCCTGCTTCTGGATCGCGATACTGACGGTGACGCTCTGCATTGGCGCAGCAGGCCAGGGCGTGAATCCCCAATGGGATCTCCTGTTGAAGGGCGGGCACGTCCTTGACCCTCGCAACAACGTAAACGCGCGGCTCGATGTGGCCATTCAAGCAGGCAAGATTGCCCGAGTGGGCGAGGATTTGCCGGCTGCATCGGCCAAGCGGGTAGCGAATGTCAATGGCCTGTACGTAACGCCTGGCCTGATCGATATCCACGCGCACGTTTACGCAGGCACAGGATTGCGTGCCTACACCGGTGACCTGAGTGTCTATCCCGATGGCTTTTCCTATCGCACCGGAGTCACCACTCTGGTGGACACGGGCACGGCGGGCTGGCGCAACTTTGATGACTTCCGGCAGCGAGTGATTGACCGTGCGAAGACACGCGTGCTGGCCTTCGTCAACATTGTGGCTGACGGCATGAGTCCCTACGGTGAGAATGATCCCGACAGTATGCAGCCGTCTTAGGCGGCTCGGATTGCCAAGGAGCACTCCGACATCGTGGTTGGATTCAAGACCGCGCACTATGCCGGCCCGGGTTGGTATTCCATTGACCGCGTGGTTGAGGCGGGCAACCTGGCCAAGCTGCCCGTGATGGTTGACTTCGGCTATCTGGTGGGTGAGCGCACGCTGAAGGAACTGCTGGAGGTGAAACTGCGCCCCGGTGACATCTACACCCACATGTATTCGCCCTATCGCACTGAGCTGCTGCCGAGTGGAGATCTGAACCCCGCCATGCGGCGAGGCCGCGAGCGTGGAGTGCTTTTTGATGTCGGGCATGGCGGCGGTAGCTTCTACTACTTTGTGGCGGTGCCTGCCATTTCCCAGGGCTTTCTGCCTGACATCATCTCTACGGATCTTCACATCGGCAGCATGAACCGGGGAATGAAGGACCTCTCCAATGTGATGTCCAAGATGCTGAACCTTGGCATGCCCCTGACTCATGTGATCGATGCGGTAACCTCAAGGGCGGCGCTTACCATTCAGAGGCCGGAACTGGGCCAGATTGCAGAAGGAGCGGAGGCGGATGTGACGGTGCTGCGTCTGGAGGAAGGCCGCTTCGGCTTCCTGGATTCTGCTGGCGCCCGGCTGGATGGGAGGCATCGCCTGATTGCCGAGCTTACGATTCAGGCAGGCGAAGTGATGTGGGACCTCAACGGACTGGCGGCAACCCCATGGGCGGAATTCAACTACCAAATGCGCCCGGAGCCCACCAAACCTGCGAAGCCAACCGCGCGGCTGCCATAATGCGGTCGTTCCACCGGCTGAACTGGCTGTTCATGGGGAGAGACTGGAAAGGAGGGAGTAACAGTAAAGGTGTGGTGCGGATGAGAGGACTTGAACCTCCACTCCCTTGCGAGAACTAGTACCTGAAACTAGCGCGTCTGCCAATTCCGCCACATCCGCACGATGGGTGGACCATCTAGTAGTTTCTCAGGATCACTACCCGGCGTCAAGCTGCTGCCTTTTCTGCGGCCTGAAGTGACGAAGGAAGTCAGGACAGCTACTTCTCCGCCCACCCGCACACATGCGGACGGATGGGGCCTAGCGGCAACTGGAAATGCTCCAGGGCAACTTGCGAAAACCCAGCTTCCGCCACCATTTCCGCGGTGCGCCGCGTGGGGCGGCAACCATCGCCTAAACACCCGAACAGAGGGCTGAGCACATACTGGCAACCACACAGCATCGTCCCTCGCTCCGCGCCAAGGTGTTCCAAAATCAGAAGTTTACCCCCAGGCCGAAGCACGCGCCGCATTGCAGCCAGCATACCCCTTGGGTTCTTCACCGAACACAGAACCAGCGTGCAAACTACCGTATCGAACGATGCATCCGCGGCCTCGGCCAACAGCGCCTCAGCCGGGCGCGGGTCTACTGTGCCGCGAATTGCGTAACGCTCCAATTCGGCCCGTAAATGGGGCAGCATGAAGGGGTTTGGTTCAGCCGCCCGATACTCTCCCACTCGCGTCAGGAATCGCAGATTCGGCCCGGTGCCCGCCCCAACCTCCAGCACACGTCCAGCAGCATGGGCGAACAGCGTTCGCTTCCGTTCCTCCACCAAACGCTCATAGCGCGGTCCCCCTTTGGCCATCACGGCAGCCAGTAGACGCTTGCGAATTCCATGACTCTTCAATGGCATGTCCTGATTGAAGCACTCCACCAGTGTGCCCGCCAATGCCTTGGATGCCACGAGTCACCCTCACTGCTAGCAGGCAAACGATGTAGCTTCTGGTTTGGCGCGAGAATCCATTGAGCGATTCACGACGAACGCATCCTCGTGACGGAATATGGATATGTGGTTCCCAAGTCATTCAATGTGGATACCACCGGCATTGGTCTTCCCTCACGGCCTGACCGCCTCGACGGACAACGCGGCGACCTCCCCCATCGCGAACGCAGCGATGCCCGCTGGTTCAACGCGGATGCTTTCGCCCCCACACCATTCGGTCGCTTCGGAACCTCTCCCCGCACCGGAGCCGTCCGCCTTCCCGGCGTCATCAACGTAGATCTCGCCTTCGCCCGGGTGTTGGACTTCACTGACCAGCAATGGATGGAATTGCGCGCTGAAATCTTCAATGCCGCCAACCACTTCAACCCGTCGCCAGTTGAGCTTTACTTGAACCTGCAATCGCTCACATTCGGCTCTATCGGCGGGGGGCTTCAAGGAGTTACCACAAGGGTCATCCAACTCGCTGTGAAGCTCCACTTCTAGACGTGGTGATGTTCTGGCTATTCTCCAGCGAACGAGCACCCTACCCAGCCACTGGGCCTCTCATCAGCTGTCGCAAATCCAAGCGCCCTTTCTCTTCCCGGAATGCCATCCATTCCTTCGCAAAGCGCTGCAAGGCAATCTCCGCTTGCACATCCAGAAACACGCGAAGCTTTTCAGAGTTTTCGGAATTCATCCGCTTTCGCACACCCGCGTGCTCCACCAAGACCAGTGTTGCCGCCGAATCCTGCAGTTCTCCCAAGCACTGTTGCAGTTGATGCAGGTGCGCAGCCAACTCTGCTATCGGTCTGTCAGGAAACAGATCCACAAACCACTCCGCCGCATAGCGAACTCGCTTGGTACGCAGCCGGAACCGGTGAAATTCTTCCCGCGGCGCATTCCTCGCCAGCAGGGAATCTCCGCGCAACGCATACCGCTCCAGCAACATCGGCAGTGCCAGCGCTGCGTTCTGTTCCGCGGATAGCTCCATGTCCCAAAGCCCCTCTTTGGTGCTCCGCTTCGTGGAACGCAGCCACCCACGGATGTCGTCCTTGCCGGGCCAGGGTATGGGTGCCGCCAGCTTCCGCCTCGCCTTGCGCGCGCGCTGCTCTCTCTTCTCCGAAAGCACGGCCACCGGGCCATCAAGGTCAGAGAGCCCACTCCGCCGGACCAGGTCAACGCCGATATCCAGATCCCGTACCGCGCTGGATAGCCGCATCCAGTCACGCAGCGCGTCCGTGGTTGGCCTCATTGGCTCAGGCCGCAGTTGCTCTTCAAACACACGCAGCGGCTCCAGCACCCGCCTGCAGCACACACGCAAGTCGTGCACCGCATCCGGCGTATCTTGCTTCCGGCAGATCTGCTGTTGCGCCTCACATCGCTTGATCGCGCGATGCAGTTGATGCTCCAGATAACGGGCAAGCGTCATGGCTTCAGACCAAACTCCTCAGTGCTGGCGGAAACAGCCGCGGGCTCTACCACTAGCATGCGCCGGTAAGCGCCGCGCATGACCTCTGCATTGCGCTGTGCCGCCCAACACTCCAGGTCGGCCGGCACCGTATGCTGCAACTTGATCGTAATGCGTTCGTCGCTCAAGTGACACCGGATGCCCTCCACCCGCTGGTCACGGCTCCGGTCCAGTGCATCGGCTAGCCGCACCAGCGGAATCAGCAGTCCCAGGATCCGGCGTTCTTCCTCAGGCCGGCTAGTATACTCAGGATGCGACGGCATGGGCATTGACTTCCGGTGATAGCGGCAAAGCAGCGCTACCAACCTCCGCTCACTTTCCGTAAACCCCGGGAGGTCAACGTTCGACACCAGGTAGTGGCTGTGCTTGTGATGGCGCGTGGCGCTCACATAGTGCCCGATGTTCCGCAGGTAGGCTGCTGCCTCCAGCACGCGTCCGCACCAGGGCGGCAGTTGATGTAGCGGCTCCATCCCCGTATACAGCCCCATTGCCAGTTCCGCCACCTTCCCCGCATGCGCCGGTTGCGCTCCAAAACGCTGGGCCAATCGCTCCACCACATCACGCTGCTCCGGTGTCAGCGTCCATCGCTCTCTGCCCACACCGCGCCGCGCCAGGTCCACGGCGATCCCCTCGCGTACCCCGGCGTTCAGCACCATCAACTCATCAATGCCAAACATCCGCAGCGCGCGGCGGTACAACGCCACCCCGGGCAGGATGATCTCCGCCCGCCGCGGACCAATCCCCACCACTTTCCGCCGCTCCTCCAGCGGTATGCGCGAAAGCCGCCCGTAGAGCTCCTCAATCTGCTGCAGACCCACCCGCATCCCGCTCACGCTATCCCTGCGGCCACGCGGAATCCCGTGCACGGCGCATCCCATCGCCAATGCGGATGATGATGTTGCCAGCGCCAGCGGAATACGGCTATCGCCCAACTCCATCCGCACCTCGTCGATCCGCTCCTCCACATACTCATCCAACTGCCGCAACTGGAGTTTATCCGGCGGATCGTCCTGCAAGAAGGTCTGCCACAGCCGCACCGCGCCAAGCGTTTTGGAGAAAGCCTGCGCCAGTTCTCCTGCCTCGCTAAGGATGAACTCCGCGCTGCCTCCGCCTATGTCGATCAGCAACGCGCGCAGCGGCGGTATTGGCAGGGCGGTCATCACACCCAGGTGCACCAGCCGCGCCTCCTCCAACCCGGAGATGATTTCCACTTCCTCCCCCAGCGCTTGCGTCGCCCGCTCCAGGAACTCCCCCTGGTTCCGCGAATCCCTCACGGCGCTGGTCGCCACCGCACGCACACCCACTGGGTTCCACGCGCTATAGCCCTGCCGCATTCGCTGCAGCACGCTCATCACCAGTTCCAGCGTTTCTCCGCTGATCACGCCCTGCGAGAACACGCTCTGGCCAATGCGTGTCACCTGCCGGTCCTCCGCCAGGACACGCACCACGCCCGTTGGGGTGGCCTCCGCGCACACCATTTTGATGGAGTTGCTGCCGATATCAACTGCTGCGTATACGGGCATACTGCATCCGATTCCCCTCTTGCCGTGTTCCCTTACACGTCTGCGTATCCCTAGGCCCGCCAATTAGCCGCTCTACGCTACGCATCGCTAGCAATCAACGCCACCGGATATTGCCAGTTCGCCCGTTTCAGATACGGATCTCCGACGCTCACCGGAGTATGGCTGCTTCATGCGTATGCAGAATCCTGCCACTCCAACACCCTCTGAGGAGTGTGCGCTCCGCATCGATTTCACTCGATCCTTGAACTTCATCGCGATTCAGCACGATCGTAACAAATCCCCCACTGCAGCCTTCCGGTCACCATCCCCACCTTGGTCGGCACCCGCCCATTCCCCGGCAGGCATGGTAAGGTGGAGGAAGCGCTGAAGATTGATGGTAAGTTCCTGATTCGGCGGGAGACACTCGATGACCAAAGCGGATCTGATTGATGAAGTAGCGCGTGTTGTGGAGATGACGCGCAAGGACTCCGAAGTGATCGTGGAAACGATCTTCGATAGCGTCGTCCGTTCCCTCCACGGAGGCGACAAGATTGAAATCCGCGGCTTCGGCAGCTTCCGCACCCGCCAGCGCCAGCCTCGCGTAGGCCGTAACCCCAAGACCGGCAGCCGTGTCGACGTCCCGGCAAAACGGATCCCCTACTTCAAGCCCAGCAAGGAACTGAAGGACCTTGTGAATGGTGGTGTCTCCCAGGATGGGTTTGACGGCGACGACGAAACCGACGATTAGGCCGTACGGAGGAGATCAGTGGATACCCTCTGGAGCCCCTGGCGCTATCGATATGTATCCCGCCAGGAACCTACGCCCGGATGTATCTTTTGCCGCATTGCTGAGGGCGGTGAAGCACCTAAACCCCCAGCGAGCGCGGATGAAGAGAACCTGGTGCTTTTTCGCGCCGCTCATGTGTATGCGGTTCTGAATCGCTTTCCTTATTCCACCGGGCACCTGATGATTGTGCCCTACGCGCATGTACCTGACCTCGCAGGCTTGAGCGAGGCTTCTCTTACTGAAATGATGCTGGTAGCGCGCCGCGCAGAGGCCGCCTTGCGCGCGGTCTACCGCCCGGGAGGCTTCAATATGGGGCTGAATCTGGGCGAGTGCGCGGGCGCGGGGATTGCCGGGCATCTCCACCTGCATGTGTTGCCTCGCTGGCCAGGTGACTCTAACTTCATGACCACCGTGGGTGAAACGCGCGTGATTCCAGAGGACCTTGGGGACACCTGGCGGAAACTGCGGCCGCACTTCCGCGAGGCGTAATCGGCTACCTTTTCCCGGTCCGTTGGAGACAGCTAGCCATGGCCGCTTTCCAGGCACCATAGGTAGGGCTTCGCTCCTAGTTCTCTATTCCGTTTCCTTCTCCCCGTGGATCCGCAGGAATGCGGGCATCCTACGGTGCCTGTGTTGCCGGTCGCTGCGCAACGCCGCGCCGTTCCTCCCATTGGACAGCCAGCAAACCGGCAGTGTGGCTTCACCGTGCAATATCATATACGTTAGTCCTGAAATTCGTCGGGACATTGCGCGACGGACATTCCCTATGAAAATTCAATTCGACGATAAAAACTGCTTTGCAGGTATGGTGGGCGACAAACATGGCATCACCCCTGATGAATTCGAAGCGGGCAAAGCCCTTGCCGAGAAAGCACGCCAGCAGTTCCAGAAGCTCAGTGACGACCAGGTTTACGGCTTTGCCCACCTCCCCTTCACCCAGGACCTGGACGGCATCCTCAATCTAGCGGCCAGCCTGAAGGGCAGCTACGACAGTGTATGCCTGGTTGGCATCGGAGGCAGCGCCCTTGGCCCCTGGGCTGTTGACTGCGCCCTACGCGGACCGCACCCCATCCAGGGCAAGCACGACGCGTCCAACCCGCGCCTCGTGATTCTGGATAACGTGGACCCCATGTTCATTGAGGCCGCTTTGGCCAGCATGAATCCCAAGAAAACCATCGTGCTGGTGGTTACCAAGTCCGGCTCCACCGCCGAAACCACCTCCACCTTCCTGCTGGTGTACCAGTGGCTGAAACAAGGCGTGGGCGCGAAGAAAGCCCCCACCCGCGTCATCGCCATCACCACCGAAGGCAAAGGCGACCTGGATGGACTGGCCCGCAAGGAAGGCTTCCCCACCTTCTATATCCCCCAAAACGTCGGTGGCCGCTTCAGCGTGCTCACCCCGGTAGGCTTGGTGCCTGCCGCGCTCACCAACGTGGACATCCGCCAGATCATGAAGGGTGCCGCTGCCATCAACCATATCGCCTGGAGCCCTGACCTGGCAGTCAACGTCCCGTTGCGTGCGGCCCTGGTTCACTACCTGCTGCTTGCCAAGAAGAAGAAGTCCATCCAGGTCGCCTTCCCCTATTCCAATCGCCTCTGGGGCATGGCCTTCTGGTTCCGGCAACTCTGGGCGGAGTCCCTCGGCAAAGCCAAGACCCGCAAGGGTAAGCTGGTGAACACCGGCCAGACCCCCATCGCCGCCCTCGGCGCCACTGACCAGCACTCCCAGGTGCAGCTCTACATCGAGGGCCCCAACGACAAGCTGTTCACCCTCTATCGTGTGAACAGATTCGACACCCAGGGCAAGATCCCCAGCGACAAGGTGGGCTTCGAGAGCTTCGACTACTTGGCCGGACAGAACCTCGCCAAGCTCATCGACGCCGAGTGCCGTGCCACCGCTGCCGCCCTTACAGAGAACCAACGCCCCAACTGCGCCTTCACCCTTGACCGTGTGGACGCCGCCCATGTGGGTGCCATGTTCCAACTACTGGAGTTCGAAACCGCCTTCGCGGGCGAACTGCTGGATATTGACGCCTTTGACCAGGAAGGCGTCGAATTAGGCAAGAAGCTTACCTACGGGCTGATGGGCCGCAAGGGCTTTAAGGAATACAAAGACTGGATGGGCGCCTACGAGGCCAAGCGCAAGAGCGTCTAGTGCTTTCCGTTACCGCGAAGGTCCGTGGCGGCTGACCGC
The DNA here is from genome assembly GCA_036821995.1 of Bryobacteraceae bacterium. Classification (GTDB taxonomy): domain Bacteria; phylum Acidobacteriota; class Terriglobia; order Bryobacterales; family Bryobacteraceae; genus JACTMJ01. The sequence goes on along the minus strand of DAISIM010000003.1, from coordinate 99,410 downwards.
TAATAGCGGCGGCGCTCGCTGCGGGCCTCGCCCCGCTTCGCCTCCGGCTTTGGTTTCACCGCGAAACGCGGAAGTCCGCCACTGGTCGCGTCTGTCTCCGCGTTGGGCATCGCACCTTCAGGAGACTCCTGTGAACTGGATGCCGCGGGAACCGCCGAAGTGGTTTTCGCGAGCTGATCCGTCCTCGCGGGTGCTTCGATTTCTCCCGCAGCCGCCTGCGGCTTCGCTGTCCTGGCACCAGCTTTTCTCTTTTGCAAGGTTTCCCGCAACCGCTGCTTCCCCGCCGCACTAATCGTAATCTGGTTATCCACTTCTCGGGCGCCCCCCAGCTTCGCCAGCCGGGTTGCCACCCCTTTGTGCTGCGCCACCTCAGCTTCCCCACGCAAGGTTGCCACGCCGCCCTTCACCTCTACCTGGAAGCCATTGGCGCCAATCTTCGACGCCGAGAAACGCTTTACGATCGCCTGACGGATGCTCTCATCGCTCATCGGCTTTGCTGGTGCCTGCGCTGCCGCCACCGGCAACAACACCGCCATCGCCGCCATCATCACCCACCCCATCACGAACACCCGCCATTGCTTCCGCTGGCCATGCATCGATTCATACCTCCAATTCCGCGCAACGTCCCCTGGGATGCCGCACGCATTCCTGCTATGGGTATAGTGGCCTCGAAGAGATATAATTCTCAGCATGATTTCTGGAAATTCGTCCCGACGTACTATTCTCCGGCAGGCGGCCTTCACCGCCGCTGCCTTCACGGCCTCCAGCTACCAGAAAGTCCTCGGCGCGAACGACCGCGTCCGGATGGCCCTCATCGGCGCGGGCAGCCGGGGCACCAACGTCATGACGAACTTTCAGAAAGCAGGGGCCGAAGTGGTGGCCGTCTGTGATGTGTATTCCTCCCAGATTGACCAAGCCCAGCAAAAGGCCCCCGGTGCCAAGGGTTTTGCCGAGTATCAGGCCGTCCTTGACCAGAAGGATATCGACGTTGTCCTCATCGGCACGCCCGACCACTGGCACAGCCGCCATGCCATTGATTCCCTCAATGCAGGCAAGGACACGTACGTCGAAAAGCCACTCACCCTTCGGATTGAGGAAGGCCCTGAGATCGTGAAGGCCGCCCGCATCAACGAACGCGTCTGCCAGGTGGGCACCCAGCAGCGCTCAGGCGCCCACTACATTGAGGCCAAGCAGAAATACATCGACACCGGCAAACTGGGTAAGGTCACCCTCGCCCGCACGTGGTGGCACGGCAACAGCTTCCACCTGCGCCGCGCCCCGGCAAGCCTTCAGGCTCAGCCCACCAACCTCAACTGGGCACGCTTCCTGGGTCCGCTGAAATGGCGCGAGTACGATCCCCAGCAATACTTCAACTGGCGCGCTTACCTTGATTTCGGCGGTGGCCAGGTCACGGATCTCTTCACCCACTGGATTGACGTCGTCCACATGTTCCTGAATCGCGACAATCCCACCCTGGCCTCGGCCGTCGGTGGCGTTTACCACTACAAGGACGGCCGCACCGCCCCCGACACCATCAACGTCCTGCTGGGCTACGGCGGTGACTTCACTGCCACCTTTGAGGCCACCCTCGCCCCCGGCGTGAGGGGTGCGGCGATTGAGATTTGTGGCACCGAAGGCCGCCTTTGGATTTCCCGCGACCGCTACGAGTTCCAATCCGCCGAACGCGGTGCGCCAGTCATCACTGAGAAGGCGATTGACTCCGATATGACTCTCGCCCACGTCCAGAATTTCCTCGATTGCGTGAAGAGCCGCAAGCGTCCCAACGCCGACGTCTACGACGGCCATCGCAGCGCCCAGGCCTCCCACTTGGGTAACATCGCCTACGTGCAGCGCAAGCAGTTACACTTTGACCCTCAGCGCGAAGAGATTCTGCCACTGTAAATTGAGGGCAGCCAGCAGAGCGATGGAATCACCTGGCTAGCCCCCGGATCCTCGTCCGCGAGTTGCGTATTCCCCGCGTGGCTAGAAGTGCTGATTTTTCCCGCGGGCGAATCACGGGAGGATAGCACTTAGGGCCACATCTTGGGATGGGGCCAACAACTTGCAATGGTCTCGTGGTACACATTTAGAATGAATCTGGGTTCCTGGGCGCGCTCGTGTGTCTCGATGCTGGTGTGCCTTTCCTTAGTGGCAGCCGAATCTGCGCCGGTGCTCTCTAAGGACGAGCAGCGGGTGTTGGCTCGGCGCAACTGGTGGTCGTTCCAGAAGGTTCTTCGCCCGGAAGTGCCCACCCTTGCCGCGAATCCGGTGGACGCCTTTTTGTTGGAGAAGCTTCATGCGAAGGGCTGGGTGTTCTCTGCACCTCTCCCTAAGGAAGCCCTGTTAAGGCGGCTGACCCTGGATCTGACTGGGTTGCCGCCCACCGCGGACGAGATCCGGGCCTTTCTCGCTGATTCCTCGGCGGAAGCTTACGAGAAAGTCGTAGATCGCCTGATGGCCTCCCCAGCCTACGGCGAACGTTGGGCGCTGAAGTGGTTGGACGTAGTGCGCTACGCCGACACCAATGGATTTGAGCTCGACGCGGAACGCACGCATGCCTGGCGCTACCGCGATTACGTGATTGAGTCCTTCAACCGCAACAAGCCGTACGATCAGTTTTTGAAGGAGCAGATTGCCGGGGACGAACTGTATCCCGGCGACAAAGACGCCCTGGTGGCGACAGGTTTTCTGCGTGCCGGCCCTGAGCACGTGGTGGGCGGCAATCAGGACCTTGAGCTCAACCGCCAGGAAGCGTTAGTGGAGATGACTGCCGGCGTCAGCGGGGCTTTCTTGGGGCTAACGTTGAATTGCGCGCGTTGCCACAACCACAAGTTCGATCCCATTCTGCAGGCGGACTACTATCGGATGCAAGCCGTGTTCGGCGCCACCAAGGGTGATGAAATCTCGATCGCCTCCAAGGACGAAGAGGAGCGTTACGCGCGAGCGCATCAGGCGCATGCCGCGAAGCTGGAGCCAATCAAGAAGGCGATTGCGGAGATTGAGAAACCCCATCGGGAGCGGTTGCGGGTTGAGAAGCGCACGCGCTTGGAACCTCACCTCCTGGCGGCGCTGAACAAGCCAGCCGAAGAACGCACCGCGGAAGAGAAGATCCTCGCCAAGAATGCCGCGGACCAGAGCAACCCCGCATGGGATGAAGTGCTGGCCCAATTGCACCCGGAAGAACGGGAGCGGCGCACGGCGCTTCGCCAGCAAATGCACGCCATCAACCTGGATGAGCCCCTGCCCGCGGCGAAAGCCTATGCCGTGGCGCCGATGGACGAACCGGAGACCACCTACATACTGAAGGGGGGCGACCACAAAAGCAAACTAGACCCTGTGGGTCCAGGGGTGCCGTTGGTACTGGCGGATGGGCTCCAGATTCCCGCTGCCGCCAGGGGGCGTCGCGCTGCGCTGGCTGAGTGGCTCGCTAGGCCCGACCATCCATTAACGGCGAGAGTGATGGTGAACCGCATCTGGCAGTTGCGCATGGGGGCGGGCATCGTACGCACCCCCAACGACTACGGCACTCTGGGTGAGCGGCCCACCCATCCGCAACTGTTGAACTGGCTGGCGGCGGAGTTCGTGGCGCGGGGTTGGCAGGTGAAGGCCATCGACAAGCTGATTCTGATGTCGGAGGCTTACCGTCAATCGGCGGATTTGGACGAAACGAAGCTCCGTGACGACCCTGAGAACAAGCTCTATGCGAGGGCATTCCGGCGACGCCTGGAAGGTGAGGCGCTGCGCGACAACGTCCTGGCTGTCAGCGGCATGCTGAACCCCAAGCGAGGCGGCCCACCCATCAAGACGCCAATCGAGCCCGAAGTCTACGACCTAATCTTCACTGAGTATGAAGCGGACAACCTGTGGCCGCTGCCAAAAGATCGCACCGAAATGGATCGCCGTAGCATTTACCTGCTGAACAAGCGAACCGTGCGCTTGCCGATGATGGCGAACTTCGACCAGCCGGACACCATGACATCCTGCCCTGTACGCCCGGTATCCACCCATGCCCTGCAGTCGCTTTCGATGATCAATAGCGACTTCATGCAGCAGCAATCCAAGGCCTTTTCCCAGCGCCTTGAGGGAATGCCCGCCGAAGACCGCGTGCATGCCGCGCACCAGCTTACCCTTGGCCGGCGGGCGCGACCGGTAGAATTGCAGCTTGCGCGGGAGTTCCTTGCGCAAGGCGGCACCTGGAACGACTACTTGTTGGCACTCATGAATCGCAATGAATTTCTTTACCTCCCCTGAACCCCACATTCCGGCAGTGCGCACCCGTCGCGACATCCTGCGCGCCGCAGCGCACGGCTTTGGCGCTCTCGCCCTGCAAGGCCTGCTGGCGAAGGAAGGCTACGCCGCCCCTTCCCGCGTGAATCCGTTGGCGCCGCGCGAGCCGCACTTCCCATCGAAGGTGAAGTCCGTCATCTTCCTGTTCATGGTAGGCGGACCCGGCCAGATGGATACTTTTGACCCTAAGCCCGCCCTTCAGAAATTCGCTGGCCAGCAACTCCCTGACGGTATCCAAAGTGCCCCTTCACAGTTCACCAAGGGCGATGAACCCATCCTGCCCTCGCCTTGGAAGTTTAAGCAGCATGGGCAAAGCGGCATGTGGGTGTCCGAACTGATGCCTCACCTCTCGGAGTGCGTCGATGATATCTGCTTTGTCCGCTCCTTCACCACGGATTCCGTGGTACATGCGCCCGCGATGTACCAGGTGCATTCCGGCCGCATCCTGATGGGCTACCCCAGCATGGGTGCATGGGTCACCTATGGGCTGGGCAGCGAGTCAGATAACTTGCCGTCCTACGTGGTGATGCCCCAACCTGAAGGCACGCCGGAAGGCGGTACTCCCTGCTGGGGTGCGGGTTTCCTGCCGGCTGTTCATCAGGGTACAGTGTTCCGGTCTGGCCCGAACCCCATCATGCACTTGAAGCCGCCTGCGGGGGTGACGCCAGAGCAACAGCGGCGTACGCTCGACCTGCTGCAGAAGATGAACGAGTTGGATACACATCCTTTGGATACGGAAATGGCAGCGCGGATTTCAGCCTATGAACTTGCGTTCAAGATGCAGAGCGCCGCGCCGGAAGCGGTAGATTTCGCCAGCGAGACTGAGGCGACCCGCAGGATGTACGGGCTTGACCAGGACCGTACACGCGAGTTCGGCTCGCGGCTGCTGCTGTCGCGACGATTGGTGGAACGCGGCGTGCGCTTCATCCAGGTGTATTCAGGCGGCGGACCCGTATCCATCCAGTGGGATGCCCACAAAGACCTGAAAGAGAATCACGAGAAGATGTGCGGCCTCACTGACCAGCCGATTGCCGCACTGCTGAAGGATCTCAAGGCACGCGGACTGCTGGATTCCACACTCGTGATTTGGGGCAGCGAGTTTGGGCGGCTGCCGACATCACAGTCCGGTAACGGGCGAGACCATAACCGCCATGGGTTCACCATGTGGTTCGCGGGGGGCGGCGTGAAGGGCGGCCAAGCGATTGGGGAGACCGATGACTTCGGCCTCTATACCGTGGGCGAGGGCTACACGATGCGCGACTTCCACGCCACCATTCTGCGACTGCTGGGCCTCGACCAGCATAAGCTGTGGTACCTGCATAACGGACGCCACGAGAAACTCACTGATTTCGGCGGCAAGGTGATTCAGCAGGTGCTGGCATAGTCGTTTGGGAGAGTGCTGCAATCTCGCCCCCTCGCGGATAGCCTCCACGCTCCTGCCGGGAATTGGAGAGCAAGGGCACCGAAACCTCAACAGGCACCATTGCCAGCAGCGGCTACGCGCTGTCCCCCGGCAGCCCGTAACGTTTGCGGTCGGCTGGCAGGTAAAGCCTTCCCGGTCTGGTAACTTCTACAAACCCCTCCGCGCCGCACTCTTGGCACTGAAGCCGGTCCGTGTTCAATGACTCGCCGTTTTCTCAACCACTTCCACAGCCTCGAGCCGCCGTACGGGAGTTTGGCGCACAACGTGCATTACCTGGGCGCGAGGACACGAGTGGCTTAAGAATGCAGGGTTGCAACTCCACCAAGCAACTACTTCCCGATTCCCTTCCAAACCCCCTCCTACTCCCTTCCAAGACCCAATCCTCACCCAACCTCAATTCTTAAGCCCGTCTTCCCTTCCCGCCAACGCGCCCCGTCTGCCACGATTGCCGTCGTCCTTCCGGTGCGGCGCGTTCGGCCGAAAACGAACAACTCTCCTGCTTGCCTCACAGCCACAAACCGGTGTCTCCTGCCCCGGCGCTGCACAGCCTGCCCCGGCCCTGCACAGCCTGCCCCGGCCCTGGGACAGACAACCATTCCAGCGCACCTCGACAACCATGTCTACCAGCGAAGCGTCCCTATCCACCTCGCTGATATCGTTCACAACGACGGCAAACTTCACGGCCTTCGGCTGTTTCCGCACGTGATTCAATCATCTGGGCTACCCGTCGCCCGGGAATCTGGAAGGAACAATGCGGGGAGTTTCTGCGCCACCGGCAATGACCATACACTACCCCAGAAGAACCAGAGACATTGCCAGTAAGTGACCTCCAACCGCAGGCAGCACGGTCTTTGTTGCCGGGGATGGGGGCCAACACCAGAAGGCCCGCCATCCCTGCGAATCGCGGGCCTTGTGGTGTGACATGCCAGCCTCATTCCGGTGTGATCGGCGAATGGCCTACTGTTCGGCGCTCAGGCGGAAGCGCATTCCCACCCGGAACGTGCGGCCGAAATCCGGCCGGTCAAAGGTTGGCTGGGTGCCATCCAGCTTTCGGTCACGGCTGTCCAGGAGGTTATCCACTGCACCAAACACGGTAAGCCGTTTGGGTAGCGCCTTCTCCGCGTAGCTGTCCCAGATCTGATACCCGAAGCCAAACGTTCCCTGGGCTGGATTGATGGGCCAACGGCTGAAGTAGGCTCCCCGCAAACTGGCGAAGAGGCCATTGCGCTGCCGCAGGTAATCCAGACGGAAGAGGCCTTGATGCCGGTGGCGCTGGGGAAGTTGCTGGCCATTCTGACGATTGATGGCATCCAGGAAGGCATAGCCGAGATTTGCCCGGAATCCCAACGGCAGCAGGATGCGTGTATCCGCCTCTATCCCCTGGGTGTAGATGCGGGAGAGGTTCCGATACACAAACGTTAGGCGGCCCGGAAGCGGCCTGAAGTCACCGGGGATTCCATATTCATTTAGAAAGCCGGTGAGTTGGCCGGGGCTGGCCAGAAAACCCACATTGAACGAGTCAATCAAGTCGTTCACCTGGTTGCGGAACACTCCAATGTTGGCTGTAAAGCGGCGGCTGGTGTACTGCACACCCGATGAGTATGAGCGCGAACTCTCCGGCTGCAGGTTGGGGTTTCCAATTACCTGGTAGAACGCGGTAGGGTTGGCGAAGCGGAAGAACAATTGCCCGAGGTCCGGGGCACGGAAGCCCTCTGAGTATGCCGCCCGGATTGCCCAGCGGTCCGACAGCCCCCACACCAGCCCTGCGCGTGGAACGAAGCGAGAGCCGTAAATTGAGTGCTGATGGACGCGCCCTCCCACCGTCAGCGTCGCCCTTGACGCCAGCCGGATGCGGTCCTGCACCCAAACGTCGTTCGTGCGGATCTGCTGCCCCGCGTTATCTCCCACCAAACGGTTGGCTCCTCGGTATAGGTTCTGGTTCCACTCACCCCCTGCCTGCAGATAGTGTCGCGATCCCCACTGGTGGCTGAGTGTTGCGTCCAGGCGGCCCAACCGCTCATTGAGGTTGGCCACCGCTGGCACATCGAGTGCCGCGCCAAGTGCCACGGTGCGGGCATTTTCGTCGTAACGGGCGGCATAGGCCCGGGTCTGCAGTACCGTGGAGGGGGACAGCGTGAAGTCGCCAGTAAGCGTGTAATTTTGGGCGCTGTCGATCGTGTTGCCGCTAGCGACACCGCCTCCTTCCGCGAGATTTACGCCTTGCTCGTCGTTGCGATACACGTTCGCCACCAGCCCGAAGGCAGTCCGGTCATTGGCCATCCACCGCGTCTTGTAGAGAAGGTCGTTTCGTTGCAACTGCGGTCCCACGGTAATCGGGCTGCCAGGCACCAGTCCGTAGGAATCCGTGCGATGCGTTTCCAGGTTCAGGAAGCTCCACAGGTTCTTGTAGCGCCCGCCAATATCAAAGCGTCCGTCCACGGCCCCCAGGCTGCCACCCGAGAGTTGCGCATTGATATCGAATCCATCTGGAATCTCACGTGTCCGCATGTTGATGACGCCGCCAATCGCATCGCTGCCGTACATCGCTGACCCGGCACCCTTCACCACCTCCACGCTTTCCAGGCGTCCCACTGATTGCCGGTTCATGTTCACGATCCCTCGCTTGATGCCACGAGCCCCAATGACGGGCATGCCGTCCTGAAGCACCAAAACCTGGCGCGAGTCCAAACCTTGGATCTGCTGGCCCGCCACTCCGCCCATTGACCCCGCTCGAGTCACCACGCCGGGAATCTCCGCCAGCACATCGCTCACGCGCTCGTAACCCGTCCTTTGCATGTCCTCCCGCGTCACCGCCTCCACGCGCACCGGCGTCTCTGCCTGCAACTCCTCCAGACGAGACGCGGAAACCACCGTCACGCTACCACGGAGGCTGTTCACGGCCAGCACCACACGGATGGCTGGATGGGGAGTTCCAGACATTTGAACGAATTGAACAGAGGGCTCCAATTGTGGTGCCCTTACTTCTAACCGGTACCGGCCACGGGAAGGCAGGCAGACCGTGAAGTCGCCTTGCCCATCGGCCGTGGCCCCAACTCTGTCATTGGTAACCGCGCCACTAACCAGGATGGTCGCGCCAGCCAGTGCAGCCCCGCTGTCGTCGCGCGCTGTGCCAGTCAGCCGCAGTTCCGCCGGGCAGGATGCCCCCGGCACATCTTGGGCACTGCCTACGAGGCCCCCCAGAAAACAACTTGCCACCAGCATTGCGAGCGCCCTGGCGCACGCGTGGCGGATTTGGGTGAATCGCATCATTCGCTCCTTCAAAATGGGTTGCGGTTCGCCCTGCCGTACAATGAAGTCGTGCCGGGCAACCGGCCGTTTGGCGCCTCCCAGGATCTTTGCCGAGACGAGTGGGAGGCGCTTTTCTTTGTCTGGAGACCGCATCTACGGTCCCCCTAAGTTAGGTTCAATAATTTGACAACCAGTTGCAACTTTCAATGAGACTATTTTCGTCCGGTATCGCGATTCGCGCAACAGGATCCCGCAATTTTTCTTCTGCACACTCAAAAACCCTGATCGAGGACACTTCGCCCGTTTCAGCGGACTACTTGCTTGATCCCTTGAATCGCAGCCACTGAAGGCTCCCACCCGACCGTCTAGCAAAACGTTTGCATTTATCACAATTGGAGATCATAATGGACCTTATTAGTCCTTGATTGGCCGCCTTTTGCGAAACGCCAGATCTGGCTCAAGGCAGAATCGCTCAGCACAAGGGAACCAAACGAAATCTGTAGGAGGAATTGAGACTTGCGACTAGGAACGATCGCGACTGTCTTTGCGCTGTTGGTGGGGCTGATCTTGCCACTGCCTGCGCACTTTGTCTTTGTGTCACCGCAGCCGGGAAACAATGAGGCCCGGGTGGTGATGAGCGAGGATACCAAGCCGGACCTCGATGTGAAGATGATCGCCTCCACGAAGCTCCACTTGCTTCGTGCGGACGGCACTGTGCAGCCGCTGGAGATGACGCAACCAGAGAAGAACTTCTACTCCATTGCGCTTTCCGGTTCGGGAGACCGGGTAGTCTTCGGCAAGACGCCATTCGGCGTCATGCAACGCGGTGACACCAAGCCCTATCTCCTTGTGTATTACCCCAAGATGGTGGCCGGAAACCCCTTCTCGCCGTCCACGGCCCTAAAGGACCGGGCACCTGTAGAACTTCTGGCAGTCGGCGACGCTACGGGCATCCGGTTCAAACTGATGGCCTTGGGGAAGCCTGTTCCCGATAGCGAAGTCGTGGTCCTGTTGCCGGATGGTAGTGAAGCCAAGGTGAAGACCGACGCCCAAGGTGAAACCGACGGCGAATTCCGTGAGCCCGGCCAGTATGCTGTGTGGGCACGCTACTGGGAAGACGCCAAGGGCGAGCACGACGGCAAGACTTACGATCAGATCCGCCACTACGCCACGCTGGTGGTGGACACCAGGAGTGCGCCAGCGCTCACGCAGCACGCCAGCCCCGCGCCCGTGGTGGCCAAAATGCCGGTGGCAGCGGCAAGCTTCGGCGCTGTGGCGGCCGATGGCTGGCTGTATGTCTACGGAGGTCACACCGCCCCCACGCACGTCTACCACAAACAGTCGGTAACGGGAGGGTTTCACCGCATGCGCATGCAGGGCGGTGACGGCTGGGAGGCGCTTCCCGGTGGTCCCGGCCTCCAGGGGCTGAATCTCGCTGCCAGCGCGGACAGCATCTACCGCGTGGGGGGTATGTATCCTGCCAACGAAAAGGGTAAGCCGGTTGACCATCAATCAGTAACGGACGCAGCCCGCTTTGACATTAAGACCGGAGAATGGCACCCCCTTCCTGCATTGCCGGAACCGTTGTCCTCCCACGACACCGTGGTACTGGGCGACACTCTCTACCTGGTGGGCGGTTGGAAGCTGCTAGGGAAGGAAGAGTCCTGGAGTCAGCATATGCTCACACTGGACCTGCGAAATCCGCAGACAGGCTGGCAGAAGCACCCTCAACCTTTCCAGCGCCGTGCACTGATGGCAGCCGCTTTCCAAGGCAAACTATGGGTGGTGGGCGGTATCGCAATGAACGGTAAGGTTAGCCGCTCAGTGGACATCTACGATCCCGCCACGAAATCCTGGTCGGCTGGCCCTGAACTGCCCGAAGGCCAGTTCCTTGGCTTTTCGCCCGCTGTGGGCGTCCATGCCGGTTCGCTGCTGGCCGCCGTGGCGGACGGCCGAGTACTGCGCTTGAACCCAAACGGAGGCTCATGGGAGACCGTGGCTGAAGTCACCCCGCGCGTGGCGCACCGTCTGGTTTCAGCGGGCGACAGGGTGTTCGTGCTGGGCGGCGCGGCCAAAGGCAAGAACCTCGACATGGTTGAGGCCATCACGGTGGCTGCCCGATAGCCACCCGTTGCGGCAACCGGGACACAGCCATTTTCTGATTACTGATTAATGGTGTTGTGCACTCGATATCAATAATGCTATCCCAGAAGAGTGACAGTAGCGTTTGACTGGGTGATTGTAGGTGGCGGCCTTCATGGCTGCCATCTTGCCCGGATACTCTTGGCCCGGGGATTCCAGGCTGACGCCGTAAGGATTGTGGATCCGGCGGAAGAATTGGCCGCCACCTGGAGCAAGCTGACGGGACGGGTCGGGATGGCGTACCTGCGGTCGCCGTTTGTCCACCATCTTGGCCTTGAGCCCAACTCCCTACGCGATTTCGCCTACCATTACGGCCGGGAACGGAACATCGAAAACAGGGATCTCTTCCTTGGGCAGTACAGCCGGCCTTCGTTGCCTCTTTTTCAGTCCCATCTACGGCAGGTGCTGGCTGATGGTGAGTTGCCGTCCATTCATGTACGGGACCGGGTGCGGCGATTGCGGCGCGTTTCCGGTGGCTGGCTGTTGGAAACGAACGCTTCCGCGCTCCGTGCCCGGAACGTGGTGTTGTGTCTTGGGCTATCGGAACAACTCGCGTGGCCGGATTGGGCGAAGGCCGCCAGCGCATCCGGGGCAGCAATCCAGCACGTCCTCGGCGATACTTACTGTGACCCTCCTGCAGACGCGCGGGTGGTTGTCATAGGTGGCGGGATCACCGCGGCACAGTTGGCGATCAAGCTTGCCAGGCAGACACTCGGCGGGCCGCACCACGCACCTTCGGCAGATGCCGGAAATGACTTTCCGCGACAGGCGCGAGTGACCCTGCTTACCCGGCATCCCCTACGCGTGCACGAGTTCGATGCGAATCCGGGATGGATGGGGCCGAAGTTCCTTGCTGGGTTCCATCAGGAACCCAGTTGGCCGCGGCGCAGGGAGCTCATCCAGATGGCACGCCAGCGGGGCACGGTTCCCAGCGAAGTGCATCAGGAACTGACTGCGATGGAGCAGCGGGGCAGCCTTTCTGTGCGGAAGGATGAGATCGTTCAGGTGATGCCACCACCTCATTCCAAAGGCCTGCGATGCCAAACGCACAGTCACGCGCTTTCCGCGCACCATATTGTGCTTTGCACCGGCTACCAGGCGGCACGGCCTGGCGGAGAACTGGTGGACGATCTGGTCTCATCCATGGACCTCCCGGTAGCGCCCTGCGGGTATCCTGTGCTGCCAGAGACGTTGGAGTGGTGCCAAGGGCTCTTCGTGTCTGGACCATTGGCGGAGTTGGAACTGGGTCCCGTCTCGCGCAACATTCTTGGCGCGCGGATGGCAGCCGGACGGATGTTGCGGGCAACACGAAGGCGAAACCCGCAACCGCAACCAAGGGTGGCATAGCTCCCCAGTTTCGGTTTTCGCGCACGGATGCCCGCCTCCCAGGAAGCGGTGCGCTAGGTACGCAGGGGGTTGAGATTTCCGCGGAGCCCCGGCCGCCCTCAAGGATCGCCCGGCTCGCATGGACGCCGCATCCTGAGGTTCGATAGAGTAAGCTTTTTCAGCGCGGAGCGAACGGCGCCTTCGTACGCCCGATCCGCGCTGAGCCTACTAAACCGCAAGGAAAGGCAATCGTCATGAGGACTCCCCTGAAGGCCAAGTTATACCGATCTGAACTGCCGATAGTTGAGGAAGAGGCCGCGTCCAGCGTACAGGAAGCGGCAGAAGCCGGGGGCGGCGTTTTGCGCTGCTTCCCCAGCTTCGTGGGCCGCAAGTTCTGCCTGCCGGGCAAGAACCTCGAACTGGCCGATGAGGACTACTTCCCGGAAGGTCCCCAAGGCTGGGCGATTGATGAGCGTTGGAATGGCAGCGCTATTCTGGCCGATACCGGCAATGGGATTCATGGCGAAGGGCTCTGCCACTTCCATCATCCCGACGGATACCTCATCCCCATGGACGCGGCGGTGCACAAGGCACCGGACTTCATGGTGGGACCCATGTACCGGACGCTGAATGGCACGGGCTTCTATAACAAGGAGTTCGACAACCTCTACCCGCTTGGCCATCACATGCACCCGTTCAAACCAGAGGCCTACAACTTCAACGCTTGGCGCAACAAGCGCTATCGCAACGATTGCCATACCTCCGTGGGGCTGATGGAGTATTTCACCGAAGCGATGCTGGCCGATTCGATTCGCGACTTCATCGCCGGCCGGAACAACCAGATCCGCAGCCACGCGCGCAATCTGGCAATTCGCATGGGCACGGGATTCCTTACCCCAACACGCATCCTGCATGGTCCTGCCGCGGTGAACACAGAGGAACCACAACGCGACCGAGACGACTTCCGCTTCTACCAAAGCCATGTGCTGGCCCCGGAAGGCGAAGTCTTCCTGGGACAGGAGTTGCTATTCCGGCACCTGCCGGAAGGCTTGGAAGGCGAGGACCGAGTCCAGCGCCTGGTGAACGATATTGACCTTCCGGCCAATAAGGACCCCTTTATCGTTGAAAAGCACCTGCTGCTGCCGGTGGTGGATGGCGAAGTAAGCCACGGCGGCTTCCACGACGAGTGGCGCGTATACGGCCGTCCTCACGGCGACGAGTTGTTCAGCCTCCGGCAGTTTGAGCTTGCGCCTGGCGCGGCCGTAACGCTCACCGGGCCGGCGTCGCTGTGTATCCTGCACTTCTGCCATGGCACGGGGAAGATTGGCAATCACCATGTCGAAGTGAAATCCGGCATCCGGCTAGGTGAGCCGCTGCACGATGAGTTTGTCATTCCCTACGCGGCGCAGAAGGCCCTGGGTGGCATCAAGCTGGTGAACACCAGCCAGACGGAACCACTGGTGGGCACGCGCTGTTGGGGCCCTGAGGCTTGGGGTCACAAGATGCCCAAAGCCCCGTTTGAAACTTGGCCGCGCTAGCAAACCGCTGAACACCCCAGTATCTGGCCGGCAGGAATTGGATGGGGGCGAGGAGGAATTCCGCGCCCCTTTCCTATTCTTGGCAAGGCACCCGTGGCGGTCCCTTCGGGCGCTACCATCGGAGTTGCAGGGAGGACTTGGCGATGGATGCTCGCGAAATCGTGGATCTCCGATCGGCGCTTCAGTTTCTGCGCGGCATTCCCGGCCAGTTGATCTCCACCCGTGAACCTGTGGATGCGGTAGCGGAATTGGCCGGGGTGTACCGGCGTATAGGCGCGGGCACGCCTGTCTTGCCGCCCACCCGCGTGGGTCCGGCGATGCTCTTTCAGAACGTGAAGGGCTATGACGTGCCGGTGGTGACGGGCATCCTGGCCAGCCGGAAGCGTACGGCACTGCTTCTGGCCAGCACAGAGGACCAGCTTCCGTTTCACTTGCTGGACGCCCTCAACCATCCCACGCCGCCAATAGAGGTGGATGCCGCGCAAGCACCTTGCCAGGAGGTGGTGCGGCTCGCGCCGTTTGACTTGCGCACCCTTTTCCCCGCCCCCACCAATACCTTGCAGGATGCGGGACCCTACTTCAACCTCGGCCTCATCCGGGCTGAGGATCCGCTTACCGGAGAGGCGGATGTCACCATCCATCGTCTGTGCATCCAGGGGCCAGACCGGCTCAGCGTCTACTTCGCCCCAAACAGGCACATTGACCAGTTCCGCGCTAAGGCCGAGGCACTGGGACGCGCGCTGCCCGTCTCCATCAATATGGGACTCGACCCCGCCATTTACCTCGCAGCCTGCTTTGAGCCTCCCACCACACCCACCGGCTTTGACGAACTTACCATTGCAGGCGCACTACGCAAACGCCCGGTGGAACTCGTCCGCTGTATGTCGGTAGCGGCCAAGGCGCTGGCGCGGGCTGAGATTGTGCTGGAAGGCGAGATCGTCCCGGGCGAGCGCATCCGCGAGGACGTGCAAACCAACACCGGCTATTGCATGCCTGAGTTCCCCGGCTATCTGGGGAAGGCCCAGGAGGCCTTGCCCGTCATCCGGGTGACGGCGGTCACGCATCGCCGCAATCCAATTCTGCAAACCATCATCGGGCCGGGCGAGGAACACACCAACCTCACGGGCATCCCCACCGAAGCCAGTATTCTCAAGCTGGTGGAGAACAGCATGCCCGGGCGGCTGCGCAACGTTTACTGCCATCCGGCGGGCGGCGGCAAGTACCTGGCCATCCTGCAATTTTGTAAGGCGGAACCGCGCGACGAAGGGCGTCCGCGGCAAGCCGCGCTCACGGCCTTTGCCGCCTTCCCTGAGTTGAAACACGTGATTCTGGTGGACGAAGACGTAGATCTCTTCGATTCCACCGAAGTGCTATGGGCGATGACCACGCGTTACCAGGGCGACGTCAGCACAGTATTTATCCCGGGCGTCCGCTGCCATCCGCTTGACCCGTCGCAGACACCCGCATTCAGTCCGTCGATTGCTGCCCCTGGCATCTCATGTAAGGCAATCTTCGATTGCACTGTGCCCTATGCCTTGAAAGACCAGTTCCGCCGCGCTCCCTTTCTGGACGTCGACATCCAGCGCTTCCTCGACAACCCTGGCGACTGAGGCGGACAGCGGCTGGTCACGGTTCTCTTGAAGCCGTTATCAATCCAGGAATATCTCTCCGAAACGCGGCGCGTAATCGCCAAACCAGCGCGCCAGTTCCTCGAAGGCAGCTTCCCTTGGCGGCGTCGCCTTCACCTCGATTCCCAACAACTCAGCCAATAGGGCTGGGTCTTCCGTGGCTCCGTGCAGGTACGTTCCCATCACGTTCCTTAAACGCATTCCTTCCGCTTGCCCGCTCTCAAGAAAGGCAAAGGCGGAGGCATCCGGCATCAGCATCTGGGTTTGGCCCAGATGGATCTCGTAGGCTCGAAAGCGCGCACCGGCAGGAGTGACCGCCTGCACGCACCGGACCGTCTTCTCTCGTTCCAAAGTAGTACGCATGGGCAGCAGGCCCAGACCTAGGGCATGTCGCTGGGTAGATTCCATCGCAAACGGATCCTCAATAGATTCACCCAGCATCTGCATACCGCCGCAGATCCCAAGGACGATAGCACCGCGATGCGCCTGAGCGGACACCCATTCGTCCAGGCCTTGCGCGCGCAGCCAAGTCAGGTCGTCGATGGTATTTTTTGTGCCCGGCAGGATGACGACGCGGAAGTCCTGCTTCACTGGGGAATCAATCCAGGCAGCGTTGCGCAGGTGGCGAAAATCCGTGGTGTTGGAAATGCGCGGGAAACGTACAATTGCCACGTCGTTCCCCGGCTGAAGCGACATTCCCGCTGGGACGCTCAGGCTGTCTTCGTCATCCACATGGAGATGTTCGGCAAAAGGAAAGACACCCAGACACGGAAGGCCGGTGCGCTCTTCCAGGATCGTCTGGCCCTCGTCGAACAACGACAAATCGCCGCGAAACTTGTTTACCGCAAAGGCTTTCAGAAGCGCACGCTCTTCGGGTTCCAATAGCGCCACGGTACCGATGATTGAGCCAAACACGCCGCCCCGCTCAATATCGCTCACTAGCAGCGCGGAAGCCCCTACCCGGGTGGCCAGACCAAAGTTCACAAGGTCAAAGCGGCTCAGGTTGAGCTCCGCCACACTGCCGGCACCCTCGATGACAATCATGTCGAAGCGGCTGGCGAGGTCCTCATAGGCGGTAAGCACCTGCTCCAGCAGCCAATCGAAATGCTGGTAGTATCCCCTTGCCGGCAGCGTCCTCCACACCTTGCCGTGTACCACCACCTGGCTGCCAGTGGCGGAGTTTGGTTTCAGTAGAATGGGGTTCATGGCGGGCTCGGGTTCCAGGCCGCAAGCCCAGGCCTGGGCCACCTGGGCGCGGCCAATCTCGCCTCCCCCCAGGCAGGGGAAGGAGTTATTCGACATGTTCTGCGCCTTGAACGGCGCCACGCGAAAACCCTGTTGGCGCAGCCACGCGCAGATCGCCGTCGCCATCCAACTCTTCCCGGCGTGGGAGGAAGTGCCCCCAATGAAGATTGCCTTGGCCATCAGAATCTCCTCCGCACCAGCCACACCAGGTAGGGTCCTCCTATCAGCGCCATCAATGCACCGGCTGGCAGTTCAGCGGGTGCAATCAGCACGCGGCCCAGGCTATCGGCAAAGGCAAGCAGTGCCCCTCCCAGCAGAAACGAACAGGGCAGCAGTACGCGGTAGTCAGCGCTGAAGCGTGAGCGGACGATGTGCGGAATGACGAGCCCGACGAATCCAATAGGACCCGAGAGGGCGATGGCGCCGCCCGTGAGAATGGATCCGCAAAGGAAGCCGGTCCGCATCAGTTGCTTGGGCGAGGCTCCGCGCGAGGCAGCCCACGCTTCACCCACCATCAGCAGGTTCCAATGGCGGGCGTTACGCATCAGGTAGCCAGCGATCAGAGCGACCACCAAGGCAAACGCACCCAACGCGGAGTAGCGAATGGAATCCAGGTTTCCCAGTAGCCAGTGAGTGATAGAGAGTGAGCGGGCATCGGGCGCCACGCTGTGAATCAGCAGAATAAACGCTGAGCAGACCCCGTTCAGCGAGATGCCTGTCAACAGTAACCTGACACTTGACAGTTGCCCTTGCTGTTGACTGACCGCGGCCACCAGGGACAGCACCAGCGCCGCGCCGGCCAGTGCGCCCAGCCACGTCGCGGGAAGTCCAATCACGGTGGGCAGCCTGAAGGCGAGGGCCAGGATCGCACCCAGCGATGCGCCCGCAGACACGCCAAGGGTATAGGGAGTTGCCAGGGAGTCCCGCAGCATCGCCTGGAACAGAGCGCCAGCCAGCGCAAGGGACCCACCCACCAACAACCCAAGCAACGTGCGAGACAGCCGCAACTCGACGAGGATCGGATAGTCAGGTGATTCCCCGGCAACTACCGCCTGCCAGGAGATCGGGCCGGGCCCCACCCAGGGCAACAGCAGCAAGGCGGCAAGAAATGCGATCGCACTGAACGCAATCCAGCGGGGCTGTGCGGCGCCGTTCATCGATACGCCACCCAGCGGTTCCCGGCGGCGGTAGTCTCCACGCGGAGTTGCGGAGAGAACCAGCGCATCCAGTCCTCACGGCTCCAGGCCTCGGCGACAGGCATATCGACTTCCAGGCCATTTCCTCGCAGCACCAGAATCCGTGAGCAGTGCGCGAGCGCGAGATTCAGATCATGGGTAACGGCAATACAGAGTGCGCCCGCGCGTGCCTCCTCGCTCAGCAAGCGGAAGCAATGTAACTGTTGTTCGAGATCCAGAAACGTGGAAGGTTCATCCAGCAGCAGCACGCGCGCCTGCTGCGCGAGGCAGGCAGCCAGCAACACACGTTGGCGTTCACCCCCGCTAAGTGTTGAGAAGAGTCGATACCGAAGCTGCTCGCAGTCCGTGCGGGCAAGGGCCGCGTCCACGGCTTCCAGATCTTCGCTCGACTCCATCCAGTGGTCGGCCTGCGCGTAGCGCCCCATCAGCACAATCTGTTCCACGGCGAAAGGGAGATCAGCACGAACACCCTGTGGCAAATGACACATCAAACGGGCGCGGCTCGCCGGAGGGATCGCCGGTAAAGGACGACCATGTAAGCACACCTCACCTGAGGCGGGAGTTCGCAGACCTGCCAGCAGATCCATCAGCGTACTCTTGCCCGCGCCGTTGCTTCCCAGCAGGGCAAGAAACTCGCCGCCAGTGGCGCGGAAGCTAACATCAGTCAGCACCGTGCGGCCCGGAAACGAGAAGCAGAGATGGTGGGTAGAGAGGGCGCTGTGGTTCACGGGTTGCTTGCTCCGCCGCTGGAAGATCCCAAGGTATTGGCAAGAAACTCCAGGACCTCAAGCATGCGTGGTCCCGGCACGGTAAATGCGGGTGAGAACACCGGAACCACGCGCTGGCTGCGGACCGCCCTCAGTTCCTTGCGTGAGGCCCAGGGGCTCAGCACGCGGGCACGTAACGCCGGTGTCCCCTCCGGCCGGTCACCCATCGCGCCCGCGTCCAATATGAAGTCTGGGTCAAGGCGGATCACCGTTTCCAGAGAGATCCTTGGATAGGCTGGCAGGCCTGGATCTTCCAGCGCGTTTGCACCGCCAGCTGCCGTTAGTAGCTCCCCCAGATAGGAGCCCGGGCCAGCCGCGATCAGGCCGGTAAGGGTGTCAGGATCACGACCCACGATCACTAGGGTGCGAGTGGACTGGCCCTGGATGCGCCTTTGCGCATCCAGCATCCCCTCATGGATTCTCTCGGTCAGTACAATGGCGGCCGCTTCTGCACCAACGGCGGCCCCAATCTGCTGGATGGCCTTCAGCGCATCATCCATCGAACCGGAAGGAACCTGAATGTACCGGATACCCAGAGCGTCTAAACGGTTCACAGACTCCGTCGCGCTTTCATTGAGGATTACCAGATCCGGCCGCGTCCGCATGATGCGTTCCACATCTGGTTTGCGGTAGCTGCCTACCTGCGGCAGCGCCCGTGCCTCGGCGGGATAGCGGCAATAGGTCGACACGCCCACCACGCGCGGTCCCGCTCCAATGGCGAATAGGGTCTCTGTGATGCTGGGTGATGTTGAGACGATACGCGCCGGTTGCGCCAGCGCGCATACCGCCGCCAGCATCACCAGCGACAGCGCGAACACAATCGAATAGGCACGTGGATAAACCATGGCTAGAATTGCAGATTCAAACCTAGCAACCCCACCGCTCCGGGTGCCAGCCACCCTGAGTGGTAATAGGTCTGGTTGAACAGATTGTCCACCTTGCCATACACCCGCGCTGAGCGGCGCTCGCCTTCCCACACAAGATAGCTGGCTACCAGGTCTGTCTTGTTGAACGATGGATTGGCAAACGCGCGTGAGCGGCCGGCGGCAAAGTAGAAGTCGAAAGACCCCGACATGGAGATGAAATCCGCCGTCGTGTTGAACCGCCGCGTCCAGTCGTGCGACACCACATAGCTCCAGACGTGGTTGTGAATGCGCCCGGGAGTGAAGAAGCCAGCGACGCTGATGTCCCTGTCCTGATTGGCGTTGACATGGGTGTAGGCGACATTGACGATGGTGGAGCGCGTCAGCTTCGCTTCTACGCCCAGTTCCACACCGCGGGAGATTCCGCCCGATCCGTTGATGTAGCCGATGAACCGCCCGAAGGGGTCAGTCGCCGCGTCGATGCCGCCGCTGGAGTCGAAGCCCGTCAGGGATACGGCACGGCTGTAGAACCACGTGGCGGATGCCCGCACACGATTGCCAAACAGATACTGGTCGATGCCGGCATCAACGTTGTTATAGCGGTCAGGCCCCAGGCGCGGATCACCGTAGGCAGTGAAGCGAACTTCGCCGGTTGCGGGAACAGCCCCAAAACCGCCCCCAAAGCGTTCATACAGCGCTGGGGCCCGATAAGCGTTTCCAACGTGCGCGCGCACCTTGGTGTTGCTGCTGGGAACAAGGTAAGAAACAGAGAGGTCGCCGGTGATTGCTTTGGGCGGTGCGTTCAATGGAAAAGATTCGTAGTTGTTGGCAGTGCCCGTGAGGGTGAACTCGGGCCGGCGCAACGCGAAAACCTGTGCCCTCCCTGAGGTCACAATCTGCAGCCGGCGGTCCAGCAACGATACCTGGGATGAGAAGTAGCCGGCCTGCGAACCCTGCACGATGTTCGTTCGCGTGGCCACCCGCCGCGGCACGGGCAGATTATTGTCCTGTTGGTCCAGGTAGCTCTCCCGCTCATACTCATAGCCGCCGGTGACGGTTAGCCAGGGGTTCACCAGGGCAGTCACGCGCGCGTCAAAGGTATCGATGCCGCCGTTGATGTCGCTGACACTACGGCCCGCCGGCTGGAAGCCCACGCCAAGCGGTCCGTTATCGAATATCCGATCCGTCTGGACTCGCTGATAGCTGGTCTGCCAGTTCACGCGGGGTGTCAGCGCGTGACGCAGAATCAACGCCCCCGTGAAAAAGCGGGAACTCCTGCGGTTATCCGGATCGTCACGCCCAGGAATCAATGTCACTCCCGTGAAGTCCGGCTGACCGCCCGCGAGGAACACCCGCATTTGGTCCCGTGACAGCACCCGGACCGGGATGATCGTTTGGTTAGGGAAATTGGCAGCAGGAATCCCCGCCGTAGTGGGACTGCTATTGAGCTGCACAAAATCGTCGGAGGCCCAAACGCGGCCGGTGAGGTTTAGGTTCGGGGTGAAGTCAAAGCGCGCAAACCCCTGGCCTGCCGTGCTGCGGTTAGCATCGTTGCCGTCTACGCCCCGCGTGACATTAAGATGTAGCAGGCTCCCCGAATAGCGAACGCGATCATTCCAGGCGCCGCCTCCCACTGACGCACGGCCGCGGAACATGCCCAATCCACCGCCCTCAGTAAGCAGGCTTGCCCGAGTGGGAGCGCCACCATCCTGGCTGATGACGTTAATCACACCGCTGGCTGCATTCGTGCCGTATAGGGACGAGCCCGAACCCCGCAGCACCTCCACGCGCTCAGTCCCGGCAAAGTTCAGTGTCGATAGGAAAGAACTGGCGTCGCCCTGGGTGGTGGCTGCATCGCGAAAACGCAGACCGTCCACCAGGATTGCGGTGGCATCCGGACGCAGCCCCCGGGTGCGAATGGTGGTTAACTGACCAGGGCCGCCAAGGTTAAGCACCTGTATGCCGGGAACCGTACGCAGCGCCTCGGCAATTGAGAATTCATTGCGGTTCTGGACCTCCTCGCCGGAGATCACGGTGACGGCCTTTGCCAGCTCATCCGTTGTCTGTGGGTTGTCCGTTGCGGTCACCACAATCGACTGCGGGAGAGCCTGCAACGACAAGCCGACATCGAGGGTTTCTTCGCTGCCTGCCCCCACGGTAATGGTGCGGGTTGTGTGCGCGAAGCCCCGTTCCTGAACCTCCAGAATGTAGCGGCCCGCTTGCAGGTTGTCAAAGCGGTAAGCGCCCGCGGAATTGCTGGAAGTGATCGCGCGGGATGTGCTGTCCTGCCGGTAGAGGATGATGCGCGCATCGGACACGCCCGCCCCGTCGGGGTCTGATACCACGCCCTTCAGCGATGCCGACGGCTGGGCTAGAAGTGCGGCCACAAGGGCCAGAAGTAGTAGGGTCAGTCGAAACATAAATAGCCTCCAAACACACACGATATTCAGTTCTGAAACGCTGCAGTAAAATCACGCGCCAGTGCTTGGCCGCATGATTCGGATTGCCCTTACCAGGCGCGCGACCAGCGTGGGCCCGCCTTGCCATTCATCTCTCGCAACGAACTGGAGGCGCCCAGATCCACCTCCACCTTGCGCGCGAACAGCCATAGCAGATCAGACAGACGATTGAGATACGCCAAAATTTGCGGCTCCACCGCCTCGCCGCTCTCGGCAAGGCGAACCGCTGCCCGTTCCGCACGCCGGCAGACCGTGCGAGCCAGGTCAAAGGCCGCACTACATGGGTCTTCTCCAGGCAGCGACCAATCCGATAGCAGCCCGGGCAGCGCTTCCAACTCGTGAACTTGCGTAGTGAGAGCCTCCACCATCTCGGCGCTAATCGGCACCTGTGCTTTTCGGCTCTCCAGCGGAGTGGCAAGGGCCGAACCCACGCGGAAGAGTTCGCGCTGGATCAGCTTGGTTCGTTCGCGAAGCTCCTCGTCCAGGCAAACCGCGCGCGCCATACCCAGCGCTGAGTTCAACTCGTCGATGGTCCCGTAGCTCTCCACGCGGATCGACGCCTTCGATACGCGGATCCCTCCGGCAAGGCCCGTTTGGCCACTATCGCCACGCTTGGTTGCGATACTCATGGGGTCTATCCTCCATAGATTGGCGGCAGACTTCCCACGGCGGTTGGGATTCAGATCTTCGGGTTGTAAGGATGGGAATGGCAGTCATTCGCATTCTTTCCGTGCTCCGCAGAAAGTCAGCCTGATTGCCCCAGGTAGGTCTCCTGGCTGAGAGGTGGCAGCTTGCGCCGCCGGACTGCTTCACCTTCCCTGAGTACGAATCTCAAGTGGCTGATATCCGGTGTAGCCCATGGGCCTCCGCGGATCTCTTGAAGCAATCGCGCCTCCATCACAGTGGCGGGACCGCGCCGGATTCACACCGGCTTCCCTGTTATGCCCATCGCGGGCACCTGAGGAAATCTGAGATTAGCATGGGGCTCAACGAAGCGTCAATCCAGCGCAAAATTCCCCTGTCTTCGTTCAGTCCTGCCAAACCTGCCCCGTCTCGCTACGCCCACGCCACTCGCGAATTCATGCGCCCGGGGCGGAACCGCCGAATGCGCTAGAATCAACTCTCATGGTCAGCTGCAGCGGACATACCCACCGCTAGGATGAGCATTCCGTGCTCTTCCATCAGTGCCCATCGGCTGAGGAGCAAGGACCATAACATCCCATGATCTGGTTCGTCGTATTTGCTTTCATTGCGGTAAACGCCCTTTACGTGGCAGCCGAGTTTGGCGCTGTCAGCGTGAGGCGTTCCAAGATCCAGCAGATGGCCGATGAAGGCCACCGCTTGGCGGCCAAGCTGCTTCCTATTCTGGCGAGTCCAACCCGGCTGGACAACTATATCGCCGCTTGCCAGATTGGAATTACCTGGTCGAGTCTCGTGCTGGGTGCCTTCAGCCAGGCTTTCATTACCCCGGATGTAATCCTGCTGCTTCAGGACTGGGGCCTTACCAACGCCACTGCCCAGACATCCGCTACCGTCGGGGTTCTCGTCCTGATGACTACGCTCCAAGTGGTTGGCGGCGAGCTTGTGCCCAAGTCCCTCGCTTTGCAATACCCCACGCGCGTGTCCCTCTACACTTTGGCGCCAATGCAATTTTCCTTGGTGATCTATCACTGGTTCCTGAAGGTCCTAAACGGCAGCGGCTTGTGGATCCTGAAGATGCTGGGATTTTCCCAAGTCGGCCACGGACACATTCATTCTCCCGAGGAGATTGAGTTGCTGATTGCCGACAGCCGCAATGGCGGGCTGTTGGAAGCAGAGGAACATCGTCGCCTGGCGAGGGCGCTCAGGCTGGTTTCCCGTCCCGTACGCCAGCTGATGGTCCCCCGCGCCAGTGTCGTCTCCATCGACATTCTTGCCACCCGCGAGGAGTTGTTGAAGACCCTCACCCAGACGCGGTACACACGCTTCCCAGTGCGCAAAGGGAGCTCCGACAATATCGTTGGCTTGTTGCATGCCCGGGATGTTGCCGCCTACGTCGCCAGGCACTCAGCCCTGCCTGCCGTCCCGGACGTGATGCGCCCGCTCACCAGGATCCCCGAGACCGTCACGGCCGATCGCCTCTTTGCCGTCTTTCGTGAACGCAGCACTCACCAGGCAGCCGTCGTGGATGGCCAAGGGGTTGTCGGCTTGGTCGCCGTTGGCGACTTGGTTAGCGAACTGATTGGCGATGTCTCCGGAGAATTCCGTGGCGGCCAGCCTCTGCCTGAGCGCTTGGCTGATGGCCGCGTTCGCCTTCCCGGCTTAATGCCCGTCGATGAGGCGCAATCCTGGCTGGGTGTGTCCATTCAGGGCCCCGCGGAGACGATTGGTGGACACGTCCTTCACCACTTGGAGCGGCTTCCTGCCGCCGGCGAGCGCCATTCCGTCGGCAATCTCGACATTGAGGTTGAACGTGTCTCTACCAACATGATCATCTCTTTGCTCATCCAACCAATCCCGAACCAACAAGGGGGACATCTTGGATAGCCTCCTTCCCATCGCCATCATCACCGTGTTGATCGCCGCCAATGGTCTTTTTGTTGCGGCTGAATTTGCAATCATCGGCACTCCGCGAGCCAGTATTGAGAGACTTGCCGCTACCGGACACCGCACGGCCCGCCGCATCGCTGACATCCTTCGCGATCCCAGGCGCCAGGATCAGTACATTGCCACCGCACAGCTTGGCATCACCTTCGCCAGTCTTGGGCTGGGCATGTACGGAGAGCACGTCCTGGCGGTTTGGCTGGCGCCCCTGTTTGCATCAGTCAACGCTTGGATTCCGATTCCCCAAGGTGCCGCTAGCACCATCACCGCAGTGGCCATTCTCACCTATTTGCACATCGTCGTTGGCGAAATGGTTCCAAAGACACTGGCCCTTCAGCGCGCTGAGAAGACCAGCTTGTGGATCACTCCTGTGATGCTTGGCGTGAAGGCTGCTCTCTATCCTCTCGTGATTGGCTTGAATGGACTGGGCAATGCCATTCTTCGCCTTTTTGGGGTCCACCGCCAACTGGCTTCCAGCCTCGCCGGGCACACTGCGGAGGAGTTGCAATACCTGATTGCTGAAAGCCAGCAGGGTGGCGCTCTTCGCGCTGAAGCAGGCGAATTGCTTCAGGATCTGTTGCGCTTCACTGACCTAACCGCTGGCGAGGTGATGGTACCACGCGTGAACGTCGTGGGCATTCCAATCGGCGCCACCAAGGAAGAATTGGCCAGCATCCTGCGTAATTCCACATTCACCAGATATCCCGTTTACCGAAATGCTCTGGATGATGTGGTAGGGCATGTCCACGTGAAGGACCTGCTTCCAAAGCTTCTGCTTGGCGAACCACTCCTCGAACAGGATATTCACCCCCTTCCTTTCCTGCCCTATACTGCCGACGTGGATGCCGTCCTCAAGGCAATGGGCCGGCATCGTTCCGATATGGCGGTCGTGATGGATGAATATGGGGGGACCGCCGGCATCGTAACTCGCAAGGATCTTCTGGATGAAGTCGTGGGTGAGATGAATGAGGACGGCACCGCCGGTGGTATTCATACCAACCCGCAGGGACACCTGATCGTTGCGGGCACTGTCCGGCTTGAAGAGATTTCTGAGTTCTCTGACACCACCCTGGAGCATGAAGAAGTGGACACCATCGGTGGCCTGGTGCTCTCCATCCTGGAGCGTCCCCCAGCCGTCGGCGACACCGTCAGCTACCAGGACGTGGAGATTGAAGTCACTGCCATTCTTGGCCGGCAGGTAAAAACCTGTCGCGTGATTCTCAAGGAGACGGCGGAAGACAACTCCGCTGCCGACCCGGAATCTCACTAGTCTCTCTTAGCGGCTGCCAGACCCTTGCCGGCAAAATCGGGGAAGCGTCCACCCGGCAATCTCCTTATTGGGCATCACCTCCGGCCAACCTCTCCATCGCCTGCGGGGTCGGGAACCAATCGCGCGTGCGGTTGCAGAACGAACAGACGGTAAGCATTACCGGCACTTCAATCAACACGCCAACCACGGTAGCAAGCGCCGCCCCTGATTCTGGTCCGAACAACGCAATCGCGGTAGCCACCGCAAGCTCAAAGAAATTGCTGGCTCCTATCAGCGCGCCAGGTGCCGCAACTGCATACTCAACCTTTAGTAGACGCATCAGCCCGTACGCCAATGAGGAATTGAAGTAAACCTGGATCAGAATAGGAACCGCGATCAGCAGCACATGGACGAACTTGCGCGTGATATTGTCCGCCTGAAATCCGAAGATCAGAACCAGCGTTGCCAGCAAGGCGGCCATGCTGACGGGCGCAAACCGCGGCAATAGTTGTTCCTCAAACCAAACCTTACCCCCGTGCTTGATGAATCGGTTCCGAAGAATTACTCCGGCAGCCAGTGGAATCACGATGAAGATCACCACCGAGTACAGAAGGACATGGAAAGGCACTTCCAGAGTGGACGCTCCACTTACCAGGAACCGGACGATCGGTGCGAACAGGAATAGCATCAGCACATCATTCACCGATACCTGCACCAGGGTGTAGGCTGGATCCCCATCGGTAAGGTAGCTCCACACGAATACCATGGCCGTGCAGGGTGCTGCAGCCAAAATGATGCATCCAGCAATGTATTGGTCTGCATCCGCTGGTGAGATCCAAGCGGAAAAGACAAACCGGAAGAATATCCACGCAAACATCGCCATGGAGAACGGCTTCACTAACCAGTTCACAATCAGCGTCACCACCAGGCCACGCGGACGCTTGCCAACCTCCCGGACCGCTCCGAAATCTACCTTCATCATCATCGGAATAATCATCAGCCAGATGAGAACGGCGATTGGAATGTTGATCTGGCTATTGTCGCCAAACTCCAGGCGTCTCATCATATCGATGAATCCTGGTAACGCTTTACCCAGCAACAAGCCGGCGGCCATGCACATAACTACCCATAGGCTCAGGTAGCGCTCAAAGTAGTTCAGTCTCTTCCCACCGCCTGGTTTTCCCACGATCTGGTCTCCTCCGAATTACACTACAGGCTCGTTGGCGTGTTTCTCGCACCCTGCCAATTCGCGCAATAGGCGGATGCCAACGGGTGATTGCGGCTTCCACGCAGTCAACGCAACTCGCGATGCGAGCCTTGAGCAGACTTCGTCAATATACGGAAGCTCGCGGGCGCCTCGCTCAAGCAACACCCGGTCGCGAGAACCGTTACCCGCGAAGCTTTGATTCACCACCCAGCCGAACGGCTTGATGCCTGCTCTTTCGAGATCTTCCTGCAGATTGGCCGCCTCGTGAACCGGCGTCGCTTCCGGAAGCGTAATCAGCAGCACGCGCGTAAACTCAGGGTCGCGAAGTCGCGGAAGGAGGTTACGCACGGAATCTGGCATGTCACTGAGGCTGCGGAGGACGTCCCGGTGATAAGCCTCCGCGGCATCCAGCAACAGCAGCGTATGTCCGGTAGGCGCGGTGTCCAGAACTACGAAACCACCCGCCCCCTTCGCCACCGTTTCGGCAAATGCGCGGAAGACGGCGATTTCCTCGGTACACGGCGATCGCAGGTCCTCCGTAAGCAACGCGATGCCCTGTTCATCCAGATGCGATGCTGACTTGCCCAATACTTCGGCGGTGTATCGCGCGGTCTCCGCGGCGGGGTCGATCCGGCTCACCTGCAGCCCCTTGGTTTCGTCTTGCACGGTGGCGTGAACGTGTGCGGCCGGGTCCGTCGTGCTCAAGTTCACAGCGTGCCCGCGGTGCGCCAGTTCCGCCGCAATGGCCGCCGCAATCGTCGTTTTCCCCACACCCCCCTTGCCCATCGTCATCACCACGCCGTGGCCCATCCTCTCAATCTCGTCAATCAGAGTAGCCAGGGGGCCTGGCAGCACTCCTGCATGGCCGGTGTTTCGGGTCTCGTCCTCATCCGGTTGCTGGGCTGGCTCGAAGACTCTACGCAACTTCTCCACACCCATCGGCGCAAAGGGCAGCAACGGGATCTCTAGCCGGGGTAAACGGCCAAGGCCCTCCGCAATTTGCGCCATCGCATCCAGGCCTCTCCTCTCAAGGGCGAGCGCCGCTTCATCAGACCGGTCCGTGGCGATGAAGACCCCATTCATCAAAAGCAATTGGTTTGTCATCCCAAGTTCGGCAAGCTCTATTCGAGTCCGTTCCGCTTCGGTCAGCGCGGAACTCTCCGGACGGCTCACCAGCACCAGCGTCGTCGCATCCACATCAGCCAGCGTTCGCAGGCTTTCCTCGTACAACGCCTGCTGTGCCTGGAGTCCCGCTAACGGCCCAAGACAGGAGGTCCCGGTGGTATTCGACGCAATGAAGCCAGTCCATGCTGATGGTAGTTTGAGGAGCCGCAAGGTATGGCCAGTGGGCGCTGTATCAAAGATGACGTGATCGAAACGAGATACAGCGTTCTTGTCGCCGAGAAGCTTCGTGAACTCATCGAAGGCTGCAATCTCTACCGTGCACGCTCCGGAAAGTTGTTCCTCCATGCTCGTGACCGCCGTATCGGGTAGCACTCCGCGATAGGGCCCCACCACACGTTCCCGATACTCCCGCGCGGCAGCCTCCGGGTCGATGTTGAGCGCCCACAGCCCGTCCACCCCTGGAACGGACGTGGGCTGGCCGGCAAGTTTTACCCCCAACACCTCATCCAGATTGGAGGCCGGGTCCGTACTCACCAGAAGTACTTGCTTCCCCTTGTTCGCTAGGGAGACCGCCGTCGCACAAGATGCCGACGTCTTGCCAACTCCACCTTTCCCGGTGAAGAACAAAATTCTCGTTACCTTGGCCAGAAAGGATTCGGAATGGATGTCCATCAACAGCATCCACCGTTCTGGCCGCTTGTCCCATCAGTTGGAGAGCAGCATGCAGACGCCATCACTGGCAAGTCTACGGGCTTCACCTCTGGTGTACTGTCAGGCTTTAGAATGCGTTTTGCCAGCTCGAGAACGGATGCCGCTGGACTTTCCTTAACCTTCTGCGCAGTCTCCACCGCACTTAGCATGTCCTCACGGCTCACACCCAGCTTGCGAGCCTTGTCGAAATGATATTGGAAGCAAGGTTCGCAGTTCGACGCAATCGCCGCACCTATCGCTACCAGCTCCGCCACAGCTTCTGAGTAAAGGCTGACGCTCTCTTCTACCCTCAGACCAACGAACCGGGCCAACTCATGCCGCTCCGGATATCTGCCCCGGCTCATGATCGCATTGTTCACAACGACAAGCGGCAGACATTCCACTCCATACTGGGCCAGTGCTTCCTTCACCAACTCGCTGGCGGCAAACGCTTGCGGCTGCTGCGCGAGATTGTATCTTTCCACCTGCACTCCTTGATTCGCCAGCCAATGGAAGTCGGCCGCAAAGCGCGGTAGGACGGGATCTGGTTCTGGTCCGCATACCCCCGTGGAACAGCACATCGCTGGATCGTACACATGCAACGTCCTCATCGCCTGTTCAGTTCCTTCCTTCTTCCGAATCTCGGCCGGCTTCTTCGCCCGCACGAATGCACTGAAGAACTTCCCTTCAATATCTGCCGCAACTCGTTCAAGATCATCGATCCCAGCATTAGACAGAAATCCCATCGCATCTTCAGCCCGATAGATCCTTGTGGCTTCGAGTCCAATTTCCTCAAATCCAGCCGCAGCTAGTTTCTCGTGATACTCCGCTTCGTCCAGTGATCCCGCAATGCAGCCGGCCCACAATTCCAGGTGCCCCCGGATAGCCGGTGGAATATCTCCTCTACTCACCACATCGGAGACGGCAAACCGGCCCCCCGGCTTCAGCACGCGAAAGGCTTCACGGAATACCCGATCTTTTTCACCGGATAGGTTGATCACGCAGTTTGAGATGATCACGTCCACTGAGCTGTCCGGCAGGGGAATCTGCTCAATCTCGCCCTTGAGAAATTCGACATTCTCTACGCCTGCCCTGCGCTGGTTCTCGCGGGCTAGGCTCAGCATTTGGTCCGTCATGTCCAAACCGTAGGCCTTCCCCGTTGGCCCCACCCGCCTCGCTGAGAGGATCACGTCAATACCGCCCCCTGAACCCAGGTCGAGTACAACCTCGCCCTCGTGAAGTTCGGCAAGCGCCGTTGGATTCCCACACCCTAGCGAGGCCAGCATTGCCTCCCGCGGCACAGCTTCTGCCTCCGCTGCATCATAGAGATTTCCCGTGATGGGGTCACAGTCCCCCGGTAGACTCCCGGAGGAGCAACAAGTAGCGCTTCCTCTTCGCACGGCGATTGCAGCTTTGCCGTAACGCTCCTTCACCAAGTTCTTGAGATTTTCCTCGTGCATTGCTTCCACTCCTTGCGCCATTCAGCTACCACCAACTCCTCGATACCGCTCTCATCCTAAGCCTTGGGCCAGACCCTCTCAATCCTGACCACCAAATTCCAACGCTTCGATGTGACGGAAGAGCGCAGAACTCGCCACATCCAAGCCTTCATGGATGTCCCCCGCGTCGCTGCGTGAGCACAGTCGCCGGATTTCATATTTCGATTATACTCGAAGTATAGAAGGAGTCAAGTTGCACTTCCGGCACGAAATCACCTCACGGTAGCGTCAACAGCACTGGATGCTGCAGGTGCGTTCGCCGGGGTCGTCTGGCAGGGAAAGAACCCAGCCGCTAAGGATGCCAGGAGCTTGGCTGGCTGCGCGAAGTGAACTCGGAGGAGCTGCCATCGAAGCGAAGTTTCCAGGCATGGCCAACACGGAGAATCCCTTGGATGGCGGCCTCCCCGACCACTCCGGACTTCAACACCGACAAGTGCTTATTGACGGTGGACATGTCCGCGCCCACCATTTCCTTCAACTCGCATACGCACCTTTCTCCCCTCGACGACTCGTCAACCATGAAGAGTCGGGATGGATGTGCCAAAGCCTGAATCACCTTCGAACCGGCTCCGAAGACAGCCTGCGTCTGTGCATTCATACACCTTGATTCATGTACTTCTTGGCGATTTCGCCAAGAGTGAAAGCGCGGGGGAGCATCACAATCAAGCCCATCGGATCGGCGCGGTCTCGCCACGCACCCCATCTCTTTCGGATACTGCTCTTGCCCCACACCCAAAGGGCTCCGCATTGGTGCGGGTCGTTCGCGGCTCCACTGATCGCACCTCTCCGCCATACAGATCAACGGCACAGCACTCCAGCACCAGCAACTTCAGCTGCTCCCTCCCGCGCTGCACTCTGGATTTCACCCCGGAAACGGATAGTCCCAACCGCTTGGCGATCTCCCGATGGGGTAGCTCGCCGTACTCTGAGAGTTCCACTGCCTCCCTGTATCGCTCTGGCAGGCGTCCCGTAAACAGTTCGAGGCACCCCACGAGTTCCTTCTCCGCGTTCGCTGTTGCGGAATCCGTTACTGGAAGCGCCTCTACATCGAGAGCGGATTCCGCCGTGCGTAACTTAGCCTTCCAATAGTCCGCAAGCACGCCCCGAGCAATGCGGAAGATCCAAGGTTGAAGCCGGTCTCTCGTACGCAAGCTAGGCAGGGTACGAACCATGCGGAGCATCGTTTCCTGGGCGAGATCCTCTGCGTCGTTGGCATTGGACAACCGGCGTCGGAAGTATCCCAACACCTGGCGATGTGAATCGCGGACAATCGCATCACTTAAGGCAGACGATGCCGTAGCATCCGCACCGCCGCGATCAATCGGAACGTTCGCGGCTTTCGTCCGTGATTCAGATTTCCTTGCCATTGCAATCACTCCACTCGTAGATGCGCCGAACTGCAATCGTTCGCTCGGAGATTCGTCCTCGTCCTGTTTCGATTCACACGACGATGCCGCCAGGCAGAGCAGGAATCGGAACGCGCAGTGCGTTACCTCACTCTAACTGGCGGCATTCGCAGCCAAGTCGCGCGTGCCTAACACCAAGCGCAACAGATAGCGCCTCCCGTCTTCCGCGTCTCTCCGCCGCAACACGTCTCCTTCTGGTCAGCTGTGCAACAGCTTTCCCATTGCTCTGGGCTGCAGCAACTATCTGCCTCGCTCTTCATCATCGAAGAGGCTGGCTTCCGGCTCTCTGCGGTCTTGCTCTGTTTGCTGGTTGATTCCATTCTGCTTCCTTCTTTCCGGGAATCTTCTCATCCCGCATGCATAGACCATCGCAACCCCAGAAAGACGCATCCCTGCCATCGAGTTTCAACAAATGCGGCTGAGCGACATGGCCCCCGCTATTTCGGCTATCCTCGAATTAAGGACTCTATGATCGTGCCACAACAAAAAGACGACCAGACGCTGCGCTTCGCCGATATGCTCGGCGCCATGGGGTCTGAATCGCGCCTTCGCATTCTGCGACTGCTGCTGGCGGCTCACCCGGACGGAATGATTACGGGAGACATCCAAACCGAGCTTGGAGTTCCGCCATCAACCCTGTCGCACCACCTGGAGAAACTCCGGCACGAAGGGCTGATCGTCTCCCGGCGCGAGGGCACCTTCCTGTGGTACACCGCAAATGTCGATTCCCTGCGCGAGCTCCTCATGTTTCTTTACGCGGAGTGTTGCACGCGGAATCCCGTCATTTCTCTGGATGAAGTATCCCGTCTCTGCCGCTGCTAGGCAGCTCCTTGCGCTTGGACCGTCCGTCAAGATTTTCAGTAGGATGTCACAAAAATGAAGCGAATACTTGTCCTTTGCACCGCGAACTCCGCACGCAGCCAAATGGGAGAAGGACTGTTCCGGCATGAAGGCCAAGGCCGCTATGCAGTGGCCAGCGCCGGCACCCGCGCGACCCTTGTACGGCCAGAGGCAATGCAAGTGATGGCGGAAATCGGCATTGATCTCTCCTCCCATCGGTCTAAGGCCGTAGACGAGTTTGATGGCCAGCGCTTTGACTATGTCGTAACCGTCTGCGACAACGCACGCGACAACTGCCCCATCTTCCCGGCAGGGACGGAACGGATTCACTGGAGTTTTGAGGATCCTGCTGCGGTGGAGGGTTCAGAGGAAGACCGCCTTTGCGCCTTCCGGCGTATCCGCGATCAGATCCACGCGCGCGTAAAGGAGTTCTACAGCCGCGCTACACACGAATCGCAATAGTGTCGCACCGGTGAACTAGCGGCGAATCCTGTTCAATTGCACGGGCGATTCGCTGCGAAGCCAGTTGGTGGTCCGCGCTTGGTCTGTGACTAAAACGGCAGCGTCGTTTCACTCAGTGCGCCCTCGCATCATTGAGTCCGTCACCGGCGGAGACCCCCACGCGGCTCCTACAAACTGGCAAGACCCATTGCGGCAACTTCCCAGCTGGCAGATCTGGCTGATTCGCCAGGAAGAAGCCAGGGTGCAGAACCCTACCCTCAATCTCCCAGCATCCTTCCTTCTGTCAACCGTCCTTCCATCTCCGCTCCCCACGCAGAGTGCCGCATCAGTTCGTGGTTGGTCAATTTTTTTCTCCCCTTATCTCAATCACTTAGCTTTGGCAAGTCCAGATTCCACCCCCTCGTCTCCCTATAATTCTCACGAGGTGATCCCATGAGCCCATCCCCATTCACGGAAGTCCAACAGTCCGTGCTCGCCGCCATCGCCGCCGGAGCGGCAAAATCAGCCGCTGCCCGCGCGGCCAACATCCACCGCGACACCATCTACCACTGGGAACGTAGCGTCGAAGGCTTCCACCAGGCCATCCTCGCCGCCCAGTCCGCCTACCGCGAAGCCCTCGAAACACAACTTCGCCGCATCGCCGCGAAGTCCCTTGACCGCCTCGAAGCGCTGCTCAATGACCCCACCACCCCTCCTGCACTCCTCTTCCGCGCCATTCAGTTCGCGCTCACCCGCCCCAGCTTCCCGCAGAAAGAGTGGGCGTTGCCCGAAGACCTCAACCCGCCCGAAATCCAGCAAATGCAGCACAGCATGGGCATCATTGAGGCAGACTATATCGCCGCCCGCCAGCACGACGCCGTTCGCCGGAAGTCCGCCCCGTCTGTCGGAAGTGTCGGAAAAGCGGATTCTGGGGAAGATGCCGGAAGTGCCGGATCCTTCGGAATGCACGACCTCCACAAAGGCCACTTCCCGCCCAGCATCCACGTTCCACTTCACTCCCCGCACCCAACCTCAGTCCTATCGGATCAGTCGGACACATCCAACTCGATGGATGTGCATGGAGCGTCGGATGTGCATGGAGCGTCGGATGTGCATGGAGCGTCGGATGTGTCGGAACTGCCGGACCCACCCGCTGGCAACCGCACCCGGCCCCTCCGCAAGCAACCAGCCCGCAACGCTACCTGTCCCTGCGGTTCCGGCAAGAAGTTCAAGCGCTGCTGCGGCATAAGCGCCCCGCCCGTGCTTACCAAGTTGCATGCCGCGTGAAGCCCTTACCAGTCTCGGGATGCAATGTCCGAAGGGATTGCGCAATGTCCGAAGGGATTTCGTAGTGCCATTTTGGCCCTCATCGTTTCCAAATGGCTAGCGGAGAAGCGCTTGCTTCCGCCGGAGGCTATGCGCTTTCGGTTCTGCTACGATACGGCCATGCCGTGCGCGCGTAGTTTTGCCCTTGGTTTGGCCCTGTGTTGCCTGTTGTCCGTAGCGATGGCCGATGAGTTGCTCATCTACTTCCTGGACGTAGATGGGGGACAGGCGACGCTGGTGGTGGTGGATGGCAAGGCCTCCATGCTGGTGGACGCTGGCTGGCCGGGCTTTGAGGGGCGGGATACTGAGAAAATCCTCACCGCCGCCAAGGACGCGGGCATCAGCCGGTTGGACGTGATGTTCACCACGCACTACCACACGGATCACGTGGGCGGTGTCCCGCAACTGGCGGCGAAACTGCCCATCGACCGCTTTGTGGATCACGGTCCCGTGCTTGAGAAGAGCGAGAACGCCTCCCGGCTCTACCAGCGCTATCTGGAGGTGCGCAACCGGGGTCAGCACCAGCGGGTGAGCGCAGGCGATTCCTTCCGCCTGGGGGACGCAACCATCAAGGTAGTATCCGCGCGTAAGGAACTCATCCAGCGTCCCTTGCAGGCAAAATACGCCTCCGGTTCGCCCGCCGCATGCAAGGACGGCAGCACCATGCCCGGCGATGGCAGCGAGAACGAGATGTCTGTCGGCACGGTGCTTGAGTACGGGCTCTTCCGCTTCCTCAACCTCGCGGACCTGCTCTGGAACGAGGAGCAGGCCCTGGTCTGCCCACAAAACAAGATCGGTGAGATTGACCTCATGCTTAGCACCCATCACGGTTTTCGAACCTCCAACAACCCGGTGCTGACGCGCGTCACGAAGCCGCGGGTGGTGGTGATGAATAATGGCGCCAAGAAGGGTGGCGACCCGGAACGCTGGCGTACGATCCGCGCCCTCAGAGACTTCGGCCCCTTCTTCTGGCAGACGCAGAAGAGCGTGCTGGACAATGGCTCGCATAACGTGCCCGATGACTACATCGCCGCGCTGGAACCACAGGACAAGCCGGCCTGGATCAAGGTGATCGCGCGTAAGGACGGTTCGTTCCAAGTAAGCAACAGCCGGAATGGAAAGACCGTCTACTATCGCAAGTAGCCCGCACCGCCTGCCGCATGAGTATTCCCAGCGTTCCGTACTTTCTGTTCCTGGGCCTGGTCTTTCTGGCCTACTGGCCACTCTCCCGCTTTCGTGCCCTGTCCCTTGGCATCGTCCTGTTCGCCAACTACTTCTTCTATGCCCGCTATGATCTGGCGTATCTGCTCCTGATCCCCGCGGCATCGACGGCGGACTTCCTCATCGGGCTGGGCCTGGATCGCTCCAGACAGCCTCTCCTTCGACGCCTCCTGGTAAGCCTCAGCCTGCTGATTAATCTGGGCATGCTGGTGAGCATCCGATACACTGGCGCTGCCGCCACGGCGTTGCAGCCTGCCGCCGGGCAACTGTTTCCGGGATGGCAGGTCATGCTGCCGCTGGGATTGTCCTTCTACGCATTTCAATCGCTCACTTACACCCTGGATATCTACCGCCGCGATGCCAGGGCCACCACCAGCTACCTGACGCACCTTGCGGCCGTCTCATTCTTCCCCACCATACTTGCCGGTCCCATTACACGCGTCAGTTCCCTCATCAGCCAGTTCAGTCGCTCCGGGCGGGACTTTGCTGAAAAGCATGCGGCCAAGGCCTTTTTCCTGATTGGCCTTGGCGCCGCCAAGAAGCTCTTGATCGCGGACTATCTGGGCGAGAACCTGGTGAACCGTGTCTTCGATTTTCCCGCGCTCTACAGCGCTGCCGAGGTAGCGTTGGGGGTCGCCGCCTACGCCTTCCAGCTCTACTACGACTTCTCAGGCTACACTGACATCGCCCTGGGCTCCGCCCTGCTGCTCGGCATCCAGCTCCCCGCCAACTTTAAGCAGCCCTACCTGGCCACCGACATCGCCGATTTCTGGCGTCGCTGGCACATCAGCCTCTCCAACTGGCTGCGAGACTACCTCTACTTTTCACTGCCCGGCCTCCGCGCCAAGTGGAAGGGCTTCACCTACCTGAACCTGGTAATCACCATGACTCTTGGCGGTATTTGGCATGGCCCCAACTGGAATTTCGCCATCTGGGGATTACTCCACGGCGTCGCACTCGCCGTAACCCGCTGGTGGCAGACCCGCCACGGCCAACCGCAATCCACCCCGGCATCCACGCTGCCACAGCGCCTTGTCGCGCGCGCCGGCACGTTCAGCTTCGTCTGCCTTGCATGGGTCTTCTTTCGCGCCGACACCCTCGACGGCGCTCTGGCGGTTCTGCGACACTTAGGGACGCTCAGCGTCGGATTTGCCAACCTAAACGCGGGACTTTGGGTAACACTAGTAGTAGCGGTTGGCGCGCACTTCGTGCCCGAGACCTGGTATGGCAAAACGCTCGAAACATGGCAAAGGCTCCCCGCGCTCGCGCAAGCTGCAGCCCTCCTCAGCCTTGCCGCTGTCATCCAGTACGTCGCTGCCACAGGATCCGCGCCCTTCATCTACCAGCGCTTCTAGCCTCCTGCACGCCTCCATCTCTACGACGCGGTCTGCATGGGTGGCTCTATCGCGGACTCTGCGTAACTTGCCAGCCAGGGCGGCTTGGCTGGGGAGACTTGCCTCCCTGGTATCCGCACTTGAAAGTCCGCTGTACCCGGCGCTGCGTTTCGCGGGCTATCCGGCTCCTGCCCTGTTGGTACTGGCCCTGGTGCTGATCGTCGCCATTTGGCCCGCCTTGGCACCTGGCTTGTCGCTACGGCCGGTTGAAAGCTCTCACTGGCGAAGTGCTTTCGATCTTCTGGAGAGCAAGCCGCTCGACTTTGGAGTGGTCCTTGGCGATCCACATGCCTCGCTGGACTCCCTGCTTGCCCGCCAGCAGGAGTTGCCTCTGCTTGACCCCACCGCCAGCCTGGATGGATTCTTTCGCCTGCTCCAGCATGCCGAGGCAGTCCCTTCGTCCACCGGCACTTCCAGCAGCAAGCAGCGGGAGACCGCTGAGCCCATCCACATCCTTCACTATGGGGACTCTCCCACCACCGCTGACCTCATCACCGCCGACATCCGGCTCCGGCTTCAGGACCGCTTCGGCGACGCGGGCCATGGCTTCAGTTTGGTGGCGCCTCCGTGGGTTTGGTATCAGCATCGCGGAGTGAAGCTGTCCGCTGCTGGCTGGAGTCTTGTCTCGCCCGCCATTGGCCGCCGGGGTGACGGCCGCTATGGGCTGGGCGGAGTGAGTTTTGAAGGCGGCGAGGGCGCCTACTCAGAGGTGACCTTGCAGGATGCAAGCCATACCCGAGTGCGGGCCTACTTCCTGAAGCGGCCAGGTGGCGGCTTGTTTTCCCTTGAGGCGGATGGGCTTCCTATCGGCCAGGTAGACACCTTGTCCCCGAAGGTTGAAAGCGGCGCTCAAGTCTTCCCCATTCCTGCTGGTACGCGCAAAGTGGCGGTCCGTGTAAATAGCGGAGCTGTTCGGGTGTTCGGGCTGGAGTTCTTCAAGAACCGGCCAGGAGTGGTGTACTCCAGCTTGGGCCTCAATGGCGGCAGCACTGAGGTGCTTTCCCGCCACATGGAGCCGCTGCATTGGGCGGAGCAATTGCGCGCCGCCAAACCGAAACTGGTCGTGATCAACTATGGCACCAACGAGAGCGTCTATAAAGAGTACGTCACCAAGCAGTTGGAAGGCGAACTCCGGAAGGCGGTACTGCGGGTGCGAGCGGCCGTTCCGGACGCGGCCATTCTGATCATGAGTCCGATGGATCGTGGCGTGCGTGGCGAGGATGGAAACATACGCACGGCGGACACCATCCCTCAGGTAGTGGCAATCCAGCAAAAGGTGGCCGAAGAGTTGAAGGTGGCCTTCTTCAACACCTATGCAGCGATGGGCGGGGCAGGAACGATGGCCCGATGGTACTCCAGCAATCCAAGACTAGTGGGTGGGGACTATATCCACCCCATGCCCGCCGGCGCGAGACGCGTGGGCGACCTCCTCTACGAAGGCCTTGAGGAGCAGTACCGTCTGTTCAAATTGCGTGAACTGCGGAGGTCCTTGCAGCCTGCAACACAAGCACAGGAGAAGCGCGGATGACCCCAGGGCTACGCCTGTGCACCGCCAGCCTGGCCACCATACTGCTGTGTGGTGCTGCGGGTGTGTGGGCACAAACCGCACAGCCAGCAAAGCCCGGGCCCGCAAAAAGCCGCAGTGCCGCCACTCGAAAGCCGCTTCCAGCCATGGCTACCGGAAAGGCCAAGCCCGCCGCGTCCAAACCGGCCACAACCGGGAAAGGCACGGCAACCAGCAGGGTACGAAGAAGACCGTCCGCAGCCACGCTTGCCGCCCGCCAGCGAGCCGCCGCCGCCAATCGCGAGAAGGCTTCGGCCGCGATTACCAGCCAGATCGGTGAGGCATCCGGCGATTCTCTCCACCAGGCTGCCGCCCTCGTCCCATTCTTTGAGCATCTCTACCGCCAGGAACACCAACTGGGCCACAGTCCGGTACGGGTGCTGCATTACGGAGATTCCCACACCGCGGCCGATTACTGGACTTCCTCCATTCGCAGTTCCCTACAGGCGCGCTTTGGGGATGGGGGCAGCGGCTTCAGCCATGCGGGGTCGCCATGGCGCGGCTACCGGCGATTCGGTGTTTCTGGCAAGGCCAGCGTAGGCTGGCAGAGCGCCGGGCTGGTGGGACGGGCAAGCCTTCGCGGAGACGAATTTCAGGGGTTGGGCGGCGTGAGTGTCAGCACCAGCCGGCCCGGCCAGTGGATTAGCCTTGAAGCTCGCTGCAGCACCCTAGAGGTTCACTACTTGCGTCAACCGGATGGCGGCCGCTTCCTGCTTTACGACAATGGAAAACTGGTGGCGGAACACTCCACCAGCGGAGAACTGGGACCGGGCATCCTGCAACTTGCCACCGTTCAGGGAGATCACCTTTTCCGCATTGAGACTCTGGATGCCTCGCCCGTTCGCCTTTTCGGCTGGGTAGCCGAACTGCCCGGCGGCGTCACCTATGAGCCACTTGGCATCAACGGCGCTCAGGTATCCATCGTTTCCCGTTGGGACCCTAGCTTGTTTCAGGCCTATGTCGGCCAACGCGACCCCGCCCTCATTGTCGTTGCCTATGGCACCAATGAGGCAGGTCAGACTGCCTGGAACTACGACAGCTACTTCGCCGAGTTTGACCGGGTGCTGAAGCGCATCCGTGCCGCCTCGCCTACCGCGTCGCTGCTTGTGGTGGGACCACCTGACCGCATGTGGTATCAGCGCAGGCGCGGCTGGATGAAGGCGCCCCGGCTGGATCTGGTCATTCAGGCCCAGCGCGACGCGGCCGCGGCGAATCAGGCCGCGTTTTGGGATACCCATGCGCGCATGGGTGGCGATGGCTCAATGCGTCGATGGGTGCAAGCGGGGCTCGCCGGGCGCGACCATGTCCATTTCTCGGCGGACGGGTACCGCCGCCTAGGCGAAGTGCTGTATCAGGATCTGATGGTTCAGTACAATGAGTTCAAGAGTCTTCGCCAGCAATGGACAGCCGCGGACTCCGGTGAGGCATCGCTTCTTCCACATCCAGGGAACCATGAACCCCCAACAACAACTCATTCTGCAGCTCGTGAAGAAGGTTTCCAGGAAAGATAGCAGCCCTGAGCTGGACGAATCGCTATTTGAGTCAGGCTATCTGGATTCCTTTGCCCTTCCTGACCTGGTGGCTGAGATTGAAGCCCAATTCTCTGTAAAGATCCCCGATTCTGATCTTAACCCTCGAAAATTTGACTCCATCGAACGGATTGCATCGTATCTGGAAGAGCGCGCCCGGTAGCGCCGTAGTTGTGTTTGACGGGGAACATCCCCTTCTTGGAAGCATGGTTGTCTCTTGGCATTCTTGGAACAAATTGCGCGATGGCTCCCTGAGCGGGTAATGGCTAATGCTGAAATGGGGGCCTTGATCGGGTGTGACGCGGAGTGGATCCGCAACGTATCCGGCATTGAGGAGCGGCGCTTCGCTTCCGCTGAGGAAACCACCGTACACATGGCCGTGGAAGCGGCCCGCCAATGCCTTACCGGCGCGGGCATTCAAGCTTCGGATATCGGCTATCTGGTTTGCTCCTGTGCGTCGGGAGAGCGGCGTTTCCCCGGGCCAGCGGCGAGTATCGCCAGTGCGTTGGGCTGCGTGGAGATCCCTGCCATTGATCTTCCTCTGGCCAGCGCGGGCGCTTTGGTTGCCCTTGACCTTGCACGCGACCTGGCCCCCCGCTATGGCCGCGTACTGGTGGTAGCGACGGAAAAGATGTCCACCGTAGCCCTTACGGAGCCCCTGGAACGCGGGGTATCCATGCTGTTTGGGGACGGTGCGGGCGCTTGCATCGTAAGCCCCGAGAAGGGCCGCCTGCAAATTGTGGATTCGCTGGTTGCCAGCGACGGGCAGTTTGCTGACGACCTTGCCCTTCCCTTCGCCTCGCCCCTGTCCATGAATGGGCGAAGTGTGATCCTGCATGCCTCTCGCAAGATTCCCCGTGCCATCCTTACGCTCCTGGAGCGCAATGGCCTGCGACCCTCGGATGCGGCGGCCTACGTGATGCACCAGGCGAACCTGAACCTCATTTGGAAAGTGGCCGATGCCCTTGAGGTAGCCAGCGAGCGCTTTTTCACCAACATCGCGCGCTATGGCAACACCTCCAGCGCCTCGCTGCTGATTGCGACTTCGGAGCTGATGGACAGCAACCCCCCGCAGCCCGGCCAATATGCGGTGCTTACGGCATTTGGTGCTGGCTATCAATGGGGAGCGATGCTGCTACGCGCTGCCTGAACGCTTCGCCCATTCGCCGCGGGCTTTCTGGCGTCATTCCCATGTGGCCTCACAGCCCTTTCAGGAAGTCCCGCAGCGTGGCAATGGTTTCCGCCTTTCGATCCCGGCGCACGTTGTGACCCGCCCCCGCAATGTAGACCAACTTGCCTTTCGCCAGCAGCGCGGCCGTTTCCTTTTCCGTGGCGCGTCCTGCCTGCGGAGTATCCGCCTTCAGAATCAGCGTGGGGGCAGTGATGCGCGGAAACAGTTCACTCATCGCCGGGCGCATCGCCGCTGAACCCATCACGGTATTTGGGTGGTGCATGCGCTTTGAGGGCGCCCAGGTTTCGCATTCGCTTTGTCCCCACTGGGGAGTATTCTTCATGCACTCGGCCACGAGGGCGGCTTCGGTCATGTTGTTTCTGGCCAGAATCTGCGCCCGCCGCTCCTCAGGATTAGCGCCAGACAGGTTGCGCCGCGGACCCAGGAAGGGATCTTCCAGGACAACCGCCTTAGGAACCTGAGGGTACTTAGCCGCAAACCATGCGGCGGCAGCGCTTCCCATGGAGTGTCCCATGACTACCGGCTTGTCTAGCTTCAGCGCTTGGATGAGACCAGCCAGGTCATCGGCTTGAGCATCCGGCGGATCGTAGGGTGTGGGCGGGTCAGAGCGCCCATGCCCGCGGGCATCGTAAAGAATGATGTCGTATTGGCCCTCAAATTCTTTGGCGAAGTGGGTCCAGCACAGCCCGTCATCAGAACTGCCGTGAGCCAACACCATTGGCGGTTTCGCGCCGCCCGTGCGCCAGTAGTGAATGCGGATGCCGTTTGCCATCACATAGCCTTCGGTCCATCCCGTTGGAACAGGTGGTGCGGCCATCACGGCGAGAGTACACATCAGCACCAGACCAATCGCAGCAATCTGCCTGCTCATCGACACTGCCTCCTGTCTCTTGGCGGAGATTGTGTCAAAACCAGCGGACCGGCGCCACCCCTATCCCCTGCGGCCCGCGAACTGCCAGTGGCAGCCCGTCTTGCGAACTACGCGACAATAACAGGCATGGAGACAAATCGCCGGGATCTGCTGCGGTTGGCCAGTGCCGCCGCCATCGGTCTTACGCCCGCATCTACGTTTGCCCAGCCTGCTGAGAAGCGGGT
Source organism: Bryobacteraceae bacterium (assembly GCA_036821995.1). Taxonomy (GTDB): domain Bacteria; phylum Acidobacteriota; class Terriglobia; order Bryobacterales; family Bryobacteraceae; genus JACTMJ01. The sequence continues at coordinate 56,926 of DAISIM010000003.1, read as the reverse complement.
TGCGGGTTCGCGGGTAAGGCTGTCGCTGAATGCATACTCATTCAACCAGCCCCTACGCGACGGAAAGATAACCCTCTTTGACCTGGTGGATTTTTGCGCTCAGCAGGGAATTGATGGCCTGGATGCAACTGCGTACTATTTCCCTGACTATCCCAAGGTTCCGCCGGATTCCTACCTCCACGACCTCAAACGTCACGCCTTCGTGAATGGCGTCACCATCCACGGAACCGGGGTCCGCAACGACTTTTCCACCTCCGACATGCGCGCCGTGTTTGAGGACAGGACGCTGGTGAAGGACTGGGTGGTGGCGGCCTCAAAACTGGGCGCCAGCATCGTCAGGGTGTTTACCGGCCGCGAGGTTCCCACCGGCTATACCTTCGACAAGGTGCTGCCCTGGATGATTCCCGCCTTTGCGGAGTGTGCCGCGTTCGCGCAACGGCACGGGGTGGTGCTGGGCCTGCAGAACCACAACGACTTTGTGAAGACGGCCGAGGAGACGATCCGCGTGGTTGAAGCGGTGGGCTCGCCCTGGCTACGCGTGATCCTGGATGTGGGCAGCCTGCGGCAGCGCGACGTTTACGGCGAGATTGAAGCACTACTGCCGTACGCGGTCTCTTGGCAGGTGAAGGAAAAGGTCTGGATCCAGGGCAAAGAGCAGTCCATTGACCTGAAGCGTCTGAAACAGATCATCGACAAAGGCGGCTACCGTGGCTTTCTGCCCATCGAAACCCTCGGCCCAGGTGATCCCAAGGCAAAGGTAGCCGCATTCCTAAAGCAGGTACGGACGGTATTCGGCAGCTAGACGAAGTGGGTGCGCATCGCTTCGGCCCAAGCAACTGGAAGCCAGCCGCGCTAGGATACTGGCATGCCTTCCGCTCCCCTTCCCGTTACCCGTCGCGCAGCCCTGGCTGCAATCACGGGCGTACCAGCGGCTGGGCGATCTGCACAGAGGCCTGATCTGCGGCAGCAGCGGCCCGACGTGCTTCGGGAGCGAATGGCGGCGGCGATCGACCGCATCGCAATCGTGAACACGCACGAACATACCATCGCAGAGGCAGATCGCCTGTCAGCCCCTCGCGACCCCTTTTTGCTGGTTGGGCACTACCTCATCAACGACCTCATCGCGGCCGGGCTTCCAGCCGACGACGCGGTGAAACTCGCGAACGCCGACGCGCCGCTGGCGGAACGCTGGAAGCTGTTCCAGCCCTACTGGCAGCGCTGCCGATTCACCGGCTACGCGCGTGCCTTCGAGATTGCCCTCGCGGATCTGTATGGCACCCCACAGGTGAACCTGGAAGGGCTTGAGCGTAGCCGCGAGCAGATGCAGCAGCTTCGTCCGGGCTTCTATCGCGAAGTGCTACAGCGGCGGGGGCATATCGCTTACTCCGTCCTGGACGATTACTGGAACGGCGAGCCCACCAGGCCGGATGCCGAACTGTTCGTTCTCGCCCGTAAGTTTGACTGGTTCGTGGCCCCCAACGCACTTCCGGATCTGCAACGCATGACCGAAGTGACGGGTGTGGAGGTGAGCTCGCTGGACGGCCTGAAGCGCGCCATGGAAACCCGCATCCAGCAGAACCTGGACGTAGGGATGGTGACCATAAAGAGCACGATCGCGTATCAGCGCAGCCTGGAGTTTCTCCCAGTTCCGGAAGCGGATGCCGCCAGGGACTTTGCCCGCCTGCGGGCGCAGCGACAAAGACGGCCCTCCCGCACGGAGGACGCCACCGTGCGGCCCTTCCGCGCCCTTGAAGACCACATGTTCCACCACCTGCTGGCCGTGGCAGAGGACCGCGGTATACCCATCCAGATCCATACCGGCATGCAGGCAGGCAACAGCAATCATGCTCCCAACACCCGCGCCTCGCTGCTGACACCGTGCATCCGGCGCTATCCCCGCCTGCACTTTGACCTGTTCCACATCGGCTTTCCTTGGACCGGAGACGTACTGGCCCTGGCCAAGATGTTCGCGAACGTGAGCGTGGACTTCTGCTGGGCGTGGATCCTCTCGCCGTCATTGGCCCGCAGGGCTCTGCGCGAGATGCTGGACGCGCTGCCCTACTCTAAGATCCTTGGCTTTGGCGGCGACTACCGCTATGTGGAGTTGAGCTACGGCCATGCCCGCATTGCCCGCCAGAACATCGCGCGTGTGTTGACGGAGATGATCGAGGACGGCACCCTTAGCGAAGACCATGCCCTGGAGATCGCGCAAGCCATTCTGGCTGACAACGCCGCCCGACTTTTCCCTCGTGTGCGGAAAGCCTAGCGAGTGCGAAAGGGCTGGCGGTTTTTGTGAAACCCCGATAGAATCGCCCGAACAGGGATGGCGGCTGGTGCGTGCGGGATACGCCTTGGAGGCCACCCCTGAGTGTCAACTATAGGTGTACACCAAGAGGGGGATCCAATGAACCGTCGGGAACTGATTGCCGCTTCACTAGCTGCTAGCGGTGCCGGGGCCGTCCAGGCGCAGGCGCAGGCGCAGACACCGGAAGCATCGGCGTGGGAGAATCCGGTGCGGAAAGCACTCCGTGCCGGGGAGGCCGTCTTAGGAGCCACCATCACTGTAGCCAGCCCGGACGTTGCTGCCCGGGCGGCGGGGCTTGGGTTTGACTTTCTATGGATCGAGATGGAGCACAGTCCCATTACGTTGGAGACGGCGCGCAACATGATCCTGGCCACACGCGGACTGCCTGGCGTCCCCTTTGTGCGAGTGCCATTCAACGAAATCTGGCTGGCTAAACGCGCCTTGGACATCGGCGCAATGGGAATCATGTTCCCCTTCACCTCAACGCCGGAACTAGCCCGGCAGGCGGTGGCCGCGTGCAAGTATCCGCCCGCCGGACGCCGAGGCGCGGGACCAGGGTTAGCCACTCTCCGCTGGCCCGCACCCGAGGGCTATGCCAATTTCGCGGATCGCAATGCCATGGTGGTGATCATCGTGGAGGAGAAGCAGGCGGTGGAAAACATCGACGAAATCGCCGCCGTACCCGGGGTGGACGTGATCTTCATTGGCGTGAATGATCTCGCGTACTCCTATGGATTCCGCGGACGTCAGGACGTTCCCGAGGTGCAGAACGCCATTCGCCGCGTAGTGGAGGCCTGCCGTCGAAACAAGGTCCCGGTGGGACGCCCCGGGAGCGCTACCGACATCCCACAGCTGAGGGAGCAAGGCTTTTCGTTCTTTCAGGCAGCCAGCGAACTAAATCTAATGGCTGCTGGCGCAGCGCCTGTCCTGAGTGCAGCGGGCAAGAAGACGCCGGACATGCGCGACAGGCCGTTCTACTAGCGGCTGAGCTGCTGCTGCGTTCCTGAATGACAGGTCTTGCTAGTGGCGGCTGCGTCCTGCATGCTGCATGCGCGCCGCCCAAGCCAGGTAGCGCAGCATGGAGGCGCGGCGGGTAAATAGGAATTCCCAGAACTTGCGTGGGCTAAGCGTGTCAGCGGGAATGCCGGAGTAGGTTTCAATGCGCCAGCGCAGATAAGGGCTTGCCCAGGGCCGCAGCCGGTATCCGCGTGAAGAACGCCACAATAGCAAAAGGGTGCTTAGCATCCGTTGCCGCCCTACTTCTTGAACGAGGCGGAGCCGGGCTGAGCCGGCGTACTTGTGGGCGTCAGGGAAGGAGCATTGGGCGTATCCGGGAGGTCCTGTCCTTTCGGACTGGCATAGTAGCCCGTGCGCGTCCTCACCGTAAGGCCCCTGCCCTTGGCCTTCACTTCAATCCGGCGGAACCCGCCATCCAAGGTCTGGTTGGTGGGCGTATAGCCCAGGACGTATTGGTTACGGATGTCATGCGCAACCTGCTTTGCGATCTCGTCCACCTGCGCCAGTGCACCGGGAAAGTAGCTTTGCCCGCCAGTTGCTTTGGCAAGCGCCTCAATCGCGCGTTCGGCCCGCTTTGCCTCGCGACGCTCTTCTTCGTTCAAGAGGCCGATGGCATACACCAGCACTTCCGACTGCTGAGCCCGTTGCACCAGTTTTTCCAGCGTAATGGCACTGGCATTGTCGTTACCGTCGGTCACGACGAGTAGGACCTTTTTGTCCTTGCGGCTCTTGTCGCGCATGTAGTCAATGGACGCGCTGATGGCGTCCCGCATTGCGGTGCCACCCCGTGAATCCAGTTGCGCAATCCCTTCCTCCAGCTTCTTGTTGTCGCTGGTCATGGTGACATCCAGATAGAGGTCGTCGTTAAAGTTCACCACAAAGACTTCGTCGTCGCGGGTGGAGCTTTTCACCAAAGTCACCACGGCGCTCTCAACCTGCTGGCGCTTACCGCGCATACTGCCGCTGTTGTCTACAATCAACCCAAGAGAGATGGGGATGTCCTCGCGTCTGAACAGGCGCAGCGGCTGCTCCTGTTTCTCTTCCAAAACGGTAAAGGCCGATTGATCGAGATCCGTGACAAGGTTGCCCCGGCGGTCGACGACGCTAGCGTGCAGCAGAACGAGGCGGGTGTCACTGCGAAAGACCGGGTCAGCGTCCTGTGCCAGCGCGTTTGGTGCCCACGACAAAAGGAGAGGCAGCGCCAGCAGAAATGCGATCTCGGGTAGATACTTGAACTTGGCCAATGTCTTTTCCAATCGGGTTTACTGCGTAGGGGCGTAATAGCCCGGCCGCCAGTAGGCCTTCAGTTTCGGCAGACCACGCGGCTGCACCAGTTCCACCTTCACCTTGCGGTACTTTCCATCGCGGGTGCTGTTGGACGGCGCATAGCCAATCACATACTGGTTGCGCAGTTGGATGCCGATTTTTGCGGCGACGTCCGGAAGCTCATTCACGCTGTTGATTGTATAGCTACGGCCGCCAGTCTGCTGGCTGATCTCGTTCAGCAGGCCAGGTCCGCGCATTTCCTCCGCGGTGGAGCTGTAGTTGTCGAAAATGCCCACCGTATAAATCTGGACGTCAGCTTCCTTTACCAGGTTGCGAATCTCAGTTGTGGTGTAGCGGCTGGAGTTGTCAGCGCCATCGGAGATCACCAGAAGTGCTTTACGCGGATTCTTCGCCTTCTTCATCTCGCTAAGCGCCAGATAGATGGCATCCAGCAACGCCGTGCGTCCCTTGGCCTGGGCGAAGGTCAGCCGGCTTTGGATATCTCCGGTCTCGTGCGTGAAGGCTTGGGAGAGGGTCGGACGGTCATTGAACTGAACCAGGAAGAACTCGTCCTCAGGGTTGGCAGTCTTAAAGAACTGCGCGGAGGCCTCGCGTGACTTCTGCAGCTTATTGTTCATGCTGCCGCTGGAATCAAACACCAGCCCGATGGAGAGTGGCGAATCCTCGCTAGCAAAATGGATGATGTCCTGCTCCTTGTCCGCCTCCACCACCCGGAAATGTTCACTATCCAGACCCGTGACAAAGCGGTTCATAGGGTCAGTGACGGTTACGGGGATCAACACCAACTGGGTGTCGATACGAATGTTGCTTTGGCGGTCCAGTTCCGGACCGGCGGGAAGACGCTCCGGGCTGACGGTGGTTCGAACCGGCTGGGCGCAGAGGGAAACGGCCAGCATGAGCAGGCCCACGAAGGCGAAGCGGGACGCAAACACTCGCATGGAAACCGCCATTCGCACCCTTGGGAGGGGTGACTGTTGCTGTGAGTATATCATGCTGCTGCTCATGGTATGATCGAACGTGCCTGCCTCTGTTCTAGGTGTAATTCCCGCCCGGTACGCCTCTACCCGCTTCCCTGGAAAGGCACTTGCACCCATCGCCGGGAAGCCGATGGTGCAACATGTATATGAGCGCGCGGCCCGCTGCAAACGCTTTGTCAGGGTGGTTATCGCCACGGACGACCTGCGCATCTTCAAGGCAGCGGAATCCTTTGGAGCTCACTGCCAAATGACGCGACGTGATCACCAATCCGGGACAGACCGCGTTGCCGAAGTGGCCTTAGCGCACCCGGCGGACATGGTAGTGAACATCCAGGGGGACGAGCCCCTTATTGATATCAACGCAATCGAAGCGGCCATCGTTGCACTTGAAGAGGCCCCTGGGTGTGAGATGTCCACGTTGTGCAGGGCGATTGACAATCCGGCAGAGCTGCATAGCCCCAATGTAGTGAAGGTTGTGCGCAATCTGGCAGGGGAGGCAATCTATTTCTCCCGGCACTCGATCCCTTTTCTGAGAGGCGAGGAAACCCCTCACCTCAAGCACATCGGCCTGTATGTCTACCGGCATCAATTTCTTTTAAACTACTCGGGTTTACCCGTTGGTCCGCTGGAAAAGGCGGAATGCCTGGAGCAGCTGCGGGCTCTGGAGAATGGGCATCGCATCGCGGTGTCCGAAACAGGATACGATTCCATTGGGGTGGATACCCCTGAGGATCTGCACCGCATCCGCGCCTGGATGGAGGCGCGCATTCAGCAACCCTAATCATTCACGAGGATTTGCCGCAGGAATTCGTAAGACATGGCCAAGTTCATATTCGTCACCGGTGGCGTGGTTTCCTCGCTGGGCAAGGGCATCGCGGCAGCATCGATTGGTTGTCTACTGGAGCGGCGTGGCCTGAAGGTTGCACTCCAGAAGTTTGACCCCTATCTCAATGTCGATCCAGGCACGATGAGTCCCTTCCAACATGGCGAGGTCTTCGTTACCGACGATGGCGCCGAAACAGACCTTGATCTGGGCCACTATGAGCGATTCACCCATGCGCACCTCACCCGGCTAAACAACCTCACCAGTGGCCGGATTTACGAGTCAATCATCCAGAAGGAGCGCCGCGGCGACTATCTGGGCAAGACCGTCCAGGTGATCCCTCACGTGACGGACGAGATCAAGGCAGCGGCGCGCCGTCTGGCGGCTGACCATGACATTGTGATTGCGGAAATTGGCGGCACAGTGGGCGATATTGAATCACTGCCCTTTCTGGAGGCCATCCGGCAGATGCGCCATGAACTGGGCCGTGAGAACACCCTGTTTGTTCATGTGACGCTAGTACCCTGGATTGCCGCCGCCCATGAACTGAAGACGAAGCCTACGCAGCACAGCGTGAAAGAACTGCGTGCCATCGGTATTCAGCCTGACCTACTGTTGTGCCGTTCCGAACGGTTTCTACCCGACGATGTGCGCCAGAAGATCGCGCTGTTTTGTGATGTGGATAGCGATGCGGTGATCACAGCCAGCGATGTTGCCTCCGTCTACGAAGTGCCGCTGGTGTTCGCTGAACAGAAGGTAGACCGCACCATCCTTCGACTGTTGCATCTGGATGTCCCGGAAGCCGACATGGAAAGTTGGCGCCAGATGGTTGTGCGGATGCAGAACCCCGTTGACCAGGTGGATATCGGGCTGGTGGGCAAGTATGTGGAGTATGAGGACTCCTACAAGAGCCTGAAGGAGGCGCTGCTTCATGGTGGCTTGGCGCATAACCTGAAGGTGAATATTCATTGGGTGGAGGCGGAGAATCTGGTTGACCAGAAGTCTGCCACGGAGGCGCTTTCGCATCTGGATGCCATCCTGGTGCCGGGCGGCTTTGGGAAGCGCGGCATCGCCGGCATGCTGGAGGCAATCCGCTACGCGCGTGAGAACGATGTGCCGTATTTCGGGATCTGTCTGGGCATGCAGACGATGGTGATTGAGTTTGCCCGCAATGTCTGCGGCATCGCCGACGCCGATTCCACTGAGTTTGACCCAGCAACGCCCAACCGCGTGATCTACAAGCTGCGTGAACTCCGCGGGGTGGACGAGTTGGGCGGTACGATGCGCCTAGGCGCCTATCCTTGCGCCCTTGCCCCCGATAGCATCGCTCGCGCAGCTTATGGCGCTGAGATCATTAGCGAACGTCACCGCCACCGGTTTGAGTTTAACCGCAAGTTTGAGGACACACTCAGCAGCCATGGTTTGCGCATCACCGGGGAAAGCCCGGGCGACCGCACTTATGTCGAGATTTGCGAGCTTCCCGGGCACCGGTGGTTTCTGGGTTGCCAGTTCCACCCGGAGTTCAAGTCAAAGCCGTTGGAGCCTCATCCGTTGTTCTCGAGCTTTGTCAGCGCCGCCTACAGGTTTCGCCGGTTGCGGGTAGCGCCGCTTTCCGGCGACACGGAGGAGTACAGCCATGTCAATCCTCATTGAAGCAGGCCCCCATCCCGCACAAGCAGTTTGCTTCTCTCAGGGCAAGCCTATGGCCTTTATCTGCGGGCCGTGCGTCATCGAAAGCGAGGAGCATTGCGCGTTCCTGGCCGCGGAGTTACGCCGTGCGCTGGGCCCATTCGTTTTCAAGGCATCCTTCGACAAGGCCAATCGCAGCAGTATCAGCGCCTATCGGGGGCCGGGCCTCGAAGCAGGCATGCGCATCCTTCGCCATCTGCGGAAGCAAGGTTTCCCAGTGCTCACCGACATTCACGAGCCGGAGCAGGCAGCGCTGGTAGCCGATTCGGTGGACATCCTGCAGATCCCTGCCTTCCTATGCCGCCAGACAGACCTGCTGGTGGAGGCCGGCCGCACGGGCCGCATCGTGAACATCAAGAAGGGCCAGTTCGTTTCGCCGAAGGATTTCCTTTTGGCCGCCGAGAAGGTTGCATCCACCGGCAATCAAAAGATCCTACTGACTGAGCGCGGCTCCTCATTCGGCTACAACAACCTGGTGGTGGACATGCGCGGCCTGCAGATCATGCAAAGCTCGGGCTACCCGGTCATCTTCGATGCGACGCATAGCGTCCAGTTGCCGGGTGCGGGCGGCGACCGCTCAGTGGGACAGCCGGAGTTCATCGAGACGCTGGCACGCGCCGCCGTTGCCACGGGCATCGAGGGGGTCTTCCTGGAAGTGCACGAGGCTCCCGAACGCGCGCTGTCTGACGGCCCGAATGCGATGAAGCTGGATGCACTACCCTCTTTGGCACGACGCCTAAGGGCCTTGGATGAATGCGTGAAGGCGCAGGAATTCTAGCCTGGTCCTGGACGGCCCGTGCAATCTCCACGAGTGCGGAAAGTGCTTGCGTTCGCCGCGATTCCGTTCTGGGCGGTGGTGGACTAGCCTTCGATCTCGGAGCTTGGGGACGCCTCTTCCCTGGCGTAGCCCTCCCTGGCCATGCGCTTGGCGGATTGCCGGTAAGCTTCCTTGGGGAGATCGCTCACCCCACTCCCATCAATCCAGCGATTGTAGAAGTTGAACAGTGCACACACCGTGATGGCATCGTAGATGGCCTCATCGCTGAATCCATGGCCGTGCAGGGCTGTGATGTCCTCAGCGCCAACCGTAGCGCAGGCATGGTTCATCTTCCCCACGAATCGCAACAAGGCCTTGTCGGCATCGGGGAGAGGACAGTTTTCAAGGTCCTCAATCGCCTGCCATACAAGCGCTTCGTCTCCCAGCAGTTCCGCCGCGACCGCGGCGTGGCTTCCCAGTCAAAACAGGCAGTGGTTTCCCGCTGAAGTGACCGCCGCAATCAGTTCACGGAAGCCTGGACTCAGTGGCGACGGCCCCCGCATCACGGATTGCGTAAACTGCGCCAGGTGCTTCGTAGCTGCTGGCTTGAAGGCGAACATGTGGAGGATCTGAGGCACCGGTGCGCCCACGCTGGCCATCAAGCGCGCCGCGTCGGCAAACGGGCCGCTCGCCTGCGGATTCTCCTCCACGGTGGTGAGGTACATGGGATGCATCTCTGCAGTCTGTACCAAAACAACCTGGATTCCTATATGGGAAAGCAATTAGTGCAAAGTGGTGATTTCAGACACCAAACTACCAGTTTGTAAGGGACCCGTCCCGCCGGTAAAGCAATGGGATCGGCTTGGATCCTGATGTAATTTCGGCCTGCATCGTTAAACCATCGGGCCGGAAAGTTACACCGAGACCGGGCCTGTCATTCGGCCACAGTTTGCCTTCCCGGAAGTCGTAGCAGTCCGGCAGATAAGGCTGTTTCTGCGTACCGTCGCCCACCATTTCCATCAACACCGTTCCCGGGAAGGCTGAGCAGCAGTGTACCAGCGCAGCTTCCGCGATGGGACCCGTAAAGTGCGGGACGAGGCCGACGTAGTGGGTTTCGCACATGGAGGCAATCTTCATGAACTCGGTGATGCCGCCACAGTTGGGGATGCTCACCCGGCTGTAATCAATGAGGCGGTTCTCCACCAACACATTCAGCTCCCAACGGTCACCAAAATGCTCGCCGACGGCGATGGGCACCTTCACCATCGGCCGCAACTGACGGTAGACTTCGGGATTCTCGGAACGAACGAGATCCTCAGCAAAGTAAGGGTCAAGGTCCTCAATCAGGGAGGAGAGCCGGACAGCCTGGGGAAAGTCATAGCGGGTATGGTAGTCGATTGCCCAATCGCCTTCGGGGCCCACGCCCTCGCGAATCTGGCGGCAGTTGTCCAGCGTTTTGCGCACGCTCTCCCTGGCATCCATGGGACGGTCGCGGCCCCCATCGGCAGCCGAAGTGCGAAAGGCGCGGAAGCCGGCGTCGATGCAGGCCCGTGCGGTATCGCGCAGGGTGGCCTTGCCCGGAAAGGCAGTGGAGTAGCACTCCACGTGGTTGCGCAAACGTCCGCCCAGAAGCGCGTGCACCGGAACATCCAAAGCCTTTCCCTTGAGGTCCCAGAGGGCCATATCCAAGGCCCCCAGCGCGTGAATCTTCTCCCGCCCCGGGGGATAGAAGCGGCCCCTGTACATCAGTTGCCAGTGTTGCTCAATGCGAAACGGATTCTCTCCAATGAGCATCTCGGCGCACTCGCGAATGGTGTCCGGGGATCCTCCCTCGCCAATGCCTAGCAGGCCGCTATCGGTCTCCACAGTGACCACGTCGAAGCTCTGGTTGAACATCGGGCGCGAGGCGGGAGAGCGGTAATGCCGCACCCGTGTGATTTTGGTCTCGCGTAGCGCGGCCTCCGCCCGGCGCAGCAAACCGGTGCATCCCAGGCCTATCGAAGTTGCAAGAAACTGGCGTCGGTTCATCGTTCGTCCTCCTCCCCTAGTCCGCAAGGCCGTGAAGGCCGTCGTTCCCGATTCTATTGCGGCCGGAAGCCCGCCGGGCAACCGGTTACCGCATGCAGCCACGCCGGCAGGCCAACCCTTCCATATAATGGGTGCGATGCATCGCTTCCTTGCCTTCGATCTGGGTGCCGAAAGTGGCCGCGCCATCCTTGGAATACTTAATGGCGGAAACCTCGCTCTGCGCGAGTTGCACCGCTTCCCCAACACCCCCGTGCGGCTACCTCAGGGCCTGTTTTGGGATACCTTTCGCTTATTCCAGGAAATCGAAGAGGGTATCCGGATCGGCTGCCGGGAGTTTCCGCAAATTGAGGGTATCGGTGTTGATACCTGGGGTGTGGATTTCGGACTGCTTGGGGCGGACGGGACATTGGTGGAAAACCCCCGCTGCTATCGCGATGCCCGCACGAACGGGATTCTGGATGCGGCCTTTCAGGTGATGTCGCGCGAAGCCCTCTATCGCCGTACCGGCATCCAGTTCCTTCAGTTCAACTCGCTGTTCCAGCTCTACGCGATGAGGCGCCAGGACGCGTCCGCACTGCCTGTGGCCGCGCATCTACTACATATTCCTGATCTGCTGAACTACTGGCTTACGGGCAGGGCCGTGTCAGAACGCACCATTGCCAGCACCTCACAGTTTTATGATCCCGCGAGCCACACCTGGGACCGGGACCTGCTGGAGGCCTTTGGAGTGAACCCCCGCATCCTAGGGGAACTGGTTCCGCCTGGCGCTTTGCTTGGCCCGCTGCTGCCCGAAGTGGCAGAGGCTGTACGCGCCGCCAACCCCATCCCCGTCTACGCCAGTGCGGGCCACGATACGGCCTGCGCCGTGGCTGCCGCGCCGGCGTCGTCGCAGCGGAACTGGTGTTATATCTCTTCGGGCACGTGGTCATTGATGGGTGCGGAACTTGACGCGCCCATTATGGATGATCGGGCGCTGGCCCACACCTTCACCAATGAAGTGGGAGTGGGTGGCAAGATCCGCTTCCTGAAGAACATCATGGGCCTGTGGCTGCTGCAGGAGTGCCGCCGCGCCTGGGCAGCCGAGGGCAGGGAATTCACCTACGACGAACTTGTGATTGCGGCTCTCTCCGCGCCCCCCTTCCAGGCGGTGGTGGATCCAGACGCTTTCCTAGCCCCAGGGAAGATGCCCGAGAAGATCCAGGACTACTGCGGGCGCACCGGGCAGCCTGTCCCAGCCAGCCCAGAGCACATCACGCGCGTGATCTTCGAAAGCCTAGCTGTTTGTTACCGCAAGGTGCTGCTTGACCTGGAAGACACGCTGGGACGCCGCATGGAGGTGATTCACATCGTCGGAGGAGGATCACGGAACTCGGTACTGAACCAGTTCGTTGCTGACGCCACCGGCCGCACCGTAATTGCTGGCCCCGCGGAGGCCACCGCCATCGGCAACGTCCTGGTACAGGCCATGGGCAGCGGCCTGATTGAAAGCCACGAAAAGGCCCGCGAGGTAGTGAGGAACTCTTTTGAAGTGAAGCGCTTTGAACCCCAACCCAACACCGGCTGGGAAACCGCTTACGCGACCTTCCGCACGCTAACCGCAAGCTGACCCGCGGGGAAGTACGGGCCCGCCCGCTGAATGCGGTAGCTACAACCTTGCAGCAACTGAAAAAGCTAACCGAAGCAGGCCCACCCCCGCCATCCTTGGACAAACTGCGGCCTATCTGAAATTTCGCTACCTTTTCTGTCACGTGACGATGTGCGTGTTTCCGCGCTGTTGCCCTACCCAGACTGCTAAATTTGAAACGCAAGTCAGAAGACTTTCCAAAAGTGGAAGAAAAATTGGAGATTTTTCATGATAATTTCAGGAATTTCGCTCTGGAAGCGAATTGCCTTGGCGATTGCGCCGATTTTGCTGTGGTCTTTAGTCCCAAACTCTGCAGTGGCGCAAGAGGTGCGTGCGAGCATCACCGGATTGGTGTCTGACTCCTCCGGCGCGGCAATCGCAGGCGCACAAGTAGTCGTGACGCGGACTGACCGCAACGTTGCAATCGAAACGCGAACCAACGAAGGTGGAAACTACACCACGCCTTTTCTTGACCCTGGCATCTACCGGGTTACGGTGCAGTTGGCTGGATTCAAACAGTACGTTCGTGAACGTGTCGAATTGCAAACCCAGGACCGCGCCCGCATGGACGTAACCCTGGAGATTGGTGACATCACAGAGTCAGTGACGGTAAGCGACTCAGTGTCTCAGTTGGAGACGGAAACCGCGACGCGCTCGCAGGTAATTTCAAATAAGCTGATCGAACAGGTGCCCACGCAGGGCCGCAATCCCTTCCAGTTGGCTTGGGCGGCCGGCGGTGTGATCAAGACCGGAGATTGGCGCTATCTGCGTTCCTTCGATGTGGGCGGCACGTCAAACTTTTCTGTCAACGGTGGTGTGAATCGAGAGAACGAGATTCTCGTGGATGGCATTAGCAACGTGCGTCCCAACCGCAGTGTGGTGCACGTCCCTACCATGGAAACGGTGCAGGAGTTCAAGGTGCTCACCAACACCTACGACGCGCAGTATGGCCGTACCGGGGGAGGAACCGTCAGCATCACCACCAAAGGAGGCGGCAATCAGTTCCACGGCACGCTGTTCCACTATTTTCAGGCCGAAGAATTGAACGCCAATCAATCTGAGCTGAATCGGGGTGGGGTGGCCAAGCCTCCGATGACGATTAACGTGTATGGCTTTCAAACCAGCGGCCCAGTGTTCATCCCAAAGGTTTTCGATGGCCGCAACAAGCTATTCTGGACCCTGTCGTATGAGGCAATGCGTCAACGCTCAGCAGACCCCGGAGTACGCACCTTTCCGTTGGATGAGTGGCGCGGTGGCGACTTCGGCACCCTGCGCAATACGGCGGGAAATCTGGTTTCGATCTACGATCCCCTTACCACCGACGCCTCTGGCAATCGCCAGGCGTTCGCAAACAACCGGATTCCGGCCAATCGCATCCATCCGATAGCCGCGAATGTGATGGCGTTATACCCCTCTCCAAATGCCCCGGGCGACACCGCCGCGCGCATCAACAACTACATTTTCCCCTCCCGCTGGGTTGCCAATATGGACCAATGGAGCGGGCGCATGGACTATGCAATCAACGACGGCAACCGGGTCTTTTTCCGCTACGCGCAGAACCCCTTCGAGGAGTTTCGCGGCTTGGTATGGAACGGCTCCAACGTGGCGGAGCCCACCGGCAATGCGCCACTCATCCGGAATGGGCGCAACTGGGCGGCGGAATGGACCAGTACCCTATCCCCCACCACCTACATGAACGTACGCGCGGGCCTTTCGCGTTGGGAGACCTCCTCTGGCAATAGCTTTGGGGCAGGATTCAACCCCGCGACACTCGGGTTCTCGCAAGATCTTGTCGGGCAGTTTAGCCGCTTCCAGTTCCCCCGGTTCAACCTGGGGCAGTATCAGGCGATTGGGTCAGACAGGATCTTCTCCAGCTCGCCGGACGACACGTATTCGTTGCAACCCAGCCTGAATATGGTGCGGGGCGCGCACTTTCTGAAGATGGGCGCTGAGGTCCGTCGCTTCAACAGCAATACCGACAATCCTGGCCAGGCCTCAGGCAACTACACATTCACGCGCAACTGGACGCAAGCTCGCGCGCTGCAGGCGGATGCGGCCTCTGGCAACGAATTGGCCACCTTTCTTTTGGGTCATCCTACCTCCGGCTTTGCGGATCTGAATATCAGCCCGGCCTACCGGAGCCACTACTACGCACTCTTCTTCAATGACGACTGGAAAGTTAACAGCCGGCTAACCGTGAACCTCGGCTTCCGCTGGGACTATGAGTCGCCCATGATTGAGCGCTATGACCGTCAGGCCCGGGGCTTCAACTTCAATCAGGAAAGCCCGATCAATGCGCAGGCGGCAGGCATTGACCTCCGCGGCACCGTGCAATTCGCAGGGGTTGGCGGGAACGATCGCACTGCCTTTAACCCGGATCGCAACAACTTTCAACCGCGTGTTGGGCTAGCTTACCGTCTCAACAATAAGACCGTTTTGCGAGGTGGTTATGGTCTTTATTACCTAGGCCAAGCCGAGTTCGGCTCAGCCCTTGGTTTTAGCCAGCGCAGCAATGTGGTGTCGTCAATCGACGGGAACTTCACCCCTGCCGTGAACCTTTCCAACCCATTCGCAAACCTTCCGAACGGACGCCTCTTGCAGCCAGTGGGCAACAGTCTTGGTGATGCCAGCTTCCTAGGACAGTCAATCGCGGCAAACTTCCTGGATCGCACTCTGCCTTACTCGCACCAGTTTTCCTTCGACATTCAGCGCGAGTTGGGCTGGGACATGTTGTTTGAAATCGGCTACACGGGCAACCAGACACGAGGCCTGCCTGTGAACGTCGGTAACTTGAATGTGATTCCCACTTCCGAGCTGGGACGCCGTCGGCCAGACGGGGCAATTGACACAGCCTACTACAACCAGTTGATTCCGAATCCGATGGCGGGCCTCATTCCCGACAACGCGGCTCTCAACGGCGCGACTATTGCCCGACAGCGGCTAATGGTGCCATTTCCGCAATTTAACGGGGTGGCGTTGCAAAACGTCCCCATCGGCCGTCAATCCCATCACGGCATGCAGATGAAGGTCACCAAGCGCTTCTCCCAGGGTTTCTCGTTCATTGCCAACTACGGCATCGGCAAGACCCTGGAGCAGCGTACTTTGTTGAACAACCAGGACTTTAACCTGGCTTCACCAGAGGACAGCAATCTTGAAAAGCGCTCGGCTACCCAGATCGACATTCCACAGCGCTTCGTGGTTACCGGAGTGTGGGAGTTTCCCTTTGGCCGCGGCAAGTCGATTGGTGCGGATTGGGGACGTGGTCTCGATACCCTACTGGGTGGTTGGGCACTCAATGCCAACGCTACCCTCTCCAAGGGATGGGCGGTGGATTATCCCAACGCGAACCAGTTGCAGCCGGGTAGCGCCAAGCTAAGCGAAAGCCAAACCGCAAGCATGACTGCCTTTGACACTTCCCTCTGGCGGGGTGTGCCCCAACTGGAACCCTTCACGTTGCGGCAGTTCCCGTCTCGCTTTGGCGATGTCAGGACGCCCGGCTATCGCAACATCGATGCTTCGCTATCCAAGAACATCCCCATTACGGAAGCGGTGCGTGCGCAGTTCCGGTTTGAGATGATCAATGCAACGAATACCCCGTGGTTCCCGCGCATCCAGTCTCTGGATGTGCAGAATCCGCAGTTCGGCCGACTCGATCCTGTACAGCGGAACCTGCCGCGCTGGATCAAGCTGGGTCTTGTTCTGAATTGGTAAGCTTAACCGGAGGAGGATCCGCCCAGGTGCGGATCCTCCCTCCCCCTCATCGACCTTCGACGGATTCTCACTGATCGTTGGAATCTGCCATCATGCTCTGTGCTCCTGCCGCTTCCTCCTGCCATTCAGCTTGCGGGGAACACTTACCCTCTTGCTTCCCGTACTAAACCAAAATCAAGGACATGAGATCAACCTGCCGTGGTCGATGCAACCCGGCGGTATTGTGGGTGGGCCTACAATGGAAGTTCCGCCGGTCCATGTCCATCGCCTCGAAGCTCGCGTTCCAAGTTGATAAGTCCGCACAGGTTCGCGGCTACGATATCTTTCAGGACGGGGGCGTGCGGATTGGGGAAGTAACGGCAAGCAGCGTGGAAGCTACTGTACGTGGCACGGATGTGTACGCGGTGGACTTGGTGTTGGAGGATGACCTCCTTGGGGTTTTCTGTGGTTGCCCTGCCTTTGCCAAATCGGGCCCCTGTAAGCATGTTTGGGCAACCATCCTGACAGCCGATAGCAAACACTTGCTGGCATCTGCCCGCGGTACCGCAAAGCTCACCATCACCAGTCTTGATGAGTTGGACAAGGCCAGCCATGAAGAGCTTAAGGATGATGACGAGGACGATGACGAGGACGAGGACGACGACCCGTTCTTCATTGACCCTCCAGCGCGCCGCCCCACCGCGACCGCTCCCCCTCCAGAAGCCACCAAGCCCAAGAGCCCCCCTACCCCTTTGTGGCGCGAGCAACTGCAGTTAGTGCTGCAGGATTCCCGCGCGCAGGCAGCGGATGAGCTGGGCACCCCTTGGCCTCCTGGGATGGAGTTGGCCTACGTGATCTGCCTCACTGATTCGCGGCGTACCGGCGCGCTAGTGATGACACTGCAATCGCGGAACCGCAAGCAGAATGGCGAGTGGACGGTGTTCAAAGACTTCCGTATCGCGCCGTCGCAAACCACTCGCTTGCCTGACCCGGCCGACAGCGAGCTGGTGTCATTGGTGCTGGGAGGGCAGTCGCCCTACACGTTCACGAGCGCATACGGCATGGGCGCCAATGCTACGCTTGCACTTCCTATCCACGTCGCGTGGCAAGTGCTGCCGCGCATGGCCGCGCATGGCCGCCTATGGATTGCGAATGACGTCTACAGCAAGGACCACAAGGCCGCCACATGGGACGAAGGAGAGGCATGGCGATTCTGGCTGGGAATCCGGCGCAATGAACGTGATCTGTGGGAGATTACCAGTGAATTGCGGCGGGGCGACGAGCGAATGGGCATCCACGAGCCTCAGCTGTTCCTACCATCTGGCCTGCTGCTTAGCGGCAATCGCCTTTCGCGGTTCGGGGATCCGGCCGCGCAGGCGTGGATCCGCAGCTTCCGGTCCGACAAGGTGATCACCTTTATGGACCGCGACCGCGATGAGGTCTTTCGGCTGCTGCTGGACGCGCCTGCAGTGCCAAACCTGGATGTCGATCCCGAACTGGCGTTCGAGCAGCGGCAGGGTCAACCGCGCTTCGGCCTACGGCTT
Organism: Bryobacteraceae bacterium; assembly: GCA_036821995.1. GTDB lineage: Bacteria > Acidobacteriota > Terriglobia > Bryobacterales > Bryobacteraceae > JACTMJ01. The sequence continues at coordinate 39,185 of DAISIM010000003.1, read as the reverse complement.
GAGGAGGCCAAGACCGGGTACCAGAAAGACAGGCTGGACGCCATGCTACTCGCCGACTACGGCAGTGGATTCGGCGAGGTGAGGCCCGGCGGTTCACGCGGTTTCTGGATCGCGGAGGAGCGCGCCTACCTGCTGCGGAACCGCGAAGCCGAAGACGCGGCCGTTCAGAAACTACAGTTGCTGGGCGTGCGGTGGCAGGGCCGCGAGGCGTCAAGTGGAACCATCTCCGCCAAGGCCATGCCCAAGCTGGTGAGGGAACTGGTGGCTGCCGCTTGGCACGTTGAGGCACATGGCCAGGCATTCCGGCGTGCAGGATTCACCGGCCTAAGCGTCACCACCGGTATTGACTGGTTTGAGCTTCATGGCGAAGTGGATTTTGATGGCCAAAGCGCCGGTCTGCCTGAGCTGCTGGCGGCGGCAAAGCGGGGGGATGGGATGGTCCGGCTGGGCGACGGATCCTTTGGTATGCTTCCCGAGGACTGGGTGCAGCGCTTCGCGCCATTGGCCGCGCTGGGACAGCCCGAGGAGAACCATGTTCGCTTCCAGGCCAATCAGGCTGCGTTGCTGGATGCCCTGCTAGCTGCCCAGCCTCAAGTGGACGTCGACGCGGCGTTCCAGAAGGTGCGCGAGCGGATCCGCTCATTTCAGGGGGTGAAACCCGCCGCCCAGCCCAAAGGATTTCAGGGGAAACTGCGTGACTATCAGTTAGAAGGACTTGGTTGGATCGGGTTCCTGCGGGATTATGGCTTTGGCGGTATTCTGGCCGATGATATGGGCGTCGGCAAGACAGCCCAAGTGCTGGCCGCACTGGAAGAGCGGCGCCCAGGCAAGCACGGACCTTCCCTGGTTGTTGCCCCGCGGTCACTCATCTTCAACTGGATGCAGGAGGCAGCCCGCTTCACACCCTCGCTGAAACTGTTGGACCATACCGGTCTTCAGCGCGACGTCTCCCACATTGATGACTACCAATTGGTGCTGACCACCTACGGCACCCTGCAGCGCGATATCGCCGCCCTGTCGCGGCAGCGATTTGACTACGTCATCCTGGACGAAGCGCAGGCGATCAAGAACGCAACCACGGTCTCAGCAAAGGCTGTCCGCCTGCTGCAGGCCAACCATCGTTTGGCCCTAAGCGGGACCCCGATTGAGAATCACCTAGGCGAGTTGTGGAGCCTGTTCGAGTTTCTCAATCCGGGCATGCTGGGGGAAGCAAAGGTATTGAAGATGAGCGGAGGGCTGGCGCGTAACCCTTCCGCGGAAACACGCCAGTTACTGGCAACCGCACTGCGACCGTACATCCTTCGACGCACCAAGCAGCAGGTGGCGCGCGAACTTCCCGAGAAAACGGAGCAGACCATCTTCGTAGAGCTGGAAGGGGAGCAGCGCCGCAAATACGAGGAGTTGCGAGATCACTACCGCGCGCGGTTGCTGGGCAAGGTTGCACCCGATGTCAAGGGACAGGGCAACGGGATGAAGGATTGGAACAAGATGAAGATCCAGGTTCTGGAAGCCCTTCTGCGGTTGCGCCAGGCGGCTTGCCACCCGGGACTGCTGGAGCCCAAGCAAGCTTCAGAAACCGGAGCCAAGTTCTCCACGCTCCTGGACCAGCTTCAGGAACTGCGCGAGGAGGGACACAAAGCGTTAGTGTTCTCTCAGTTCACTTCACTGCTGGGCCTGCTGCGCCAGAGACTGGACCAAGAGGGATATCACTACGAGTACCTGGACGGCCAGACCCGCGATCGGCAGGCCTGCGTGGAGCGCTTCCAGACTGACCCTGATTGCCAGTTGTTTCTGATTAGCCTGAAGGCCGGCGGGTTGGGATTGAACCTCACCGCGGCCGGGTATGTGTTTCTGCTGGACCCCTGGTGGAACCCGGCGGTCGAGGCCCAGGCCATTGACCGCGCTCACCGTATTGGCCAAACCCAGAATGTCTTTGCCTATCGCCTGATCGCAAAGGACACCGTGGAAGAAAAGGTGCTGGAACTGCAGAAAACCAAGCGCGAACTCGCCGACGCCATCTTGAGTGAGGACAATCGTCTGCTGCGCGACTTGAAGCGCGAAGACCTGGAACTGTTGCTGTCCTAGGCCGCTCGGCCCCACGTTTCCAAGCTCTTGTGGTTTCCAAGCTCTTGTGACGAACAGGCCGGCGGATGCGCGTGCGATGCGGGACAAAATGCACTAATCACTCCACATACCCTCGATGGAAGTGAAGCCTGACGCCACGACGATCTATCAAAGGATCTGGAGGAAGAACCGCATGCCGAAAAAACTAGCCGTTGTCGCAGCCGTTGGGCCTGGAATGGGCATGGCCATTGCGAATCGCTTTGCACAGGAGCACTACGACCTGGCGCTGCTGGCCAGGAACCCGTCGCGGTTGGAGCCGCTGGTGGAGCCGCTAAAGGCGCATGGCGTTGAAGTGCAAACCTATGCGGTAGATTTGGCCGATGTATCCGCTGTAGAAGCGACTTTCGCCGCCGTGCACGACAGTCAAGGTCCCGTATCTGTACTGGTGTACAACGGTGGTGTTTGGAATGAGGGTGAGCCACTGGACATGGCACCGGTAGAGTTCCATCGAGACCTTGCCCTTTGCGCTTCGGGGGCCTACGCGGCGGCACGGTCAGTGCGTGCGGGCATGGCGGCAAATGGGGGAGGCACGATTCTGCTGACGGGTGGAGGTCTGGCGTTGTATCCGCAGTACGGAGTGGGCGTACTCTCTCTTGTGGCCGGAAAAGGCGCGTTACGTGTCCTAGGTTTGGCGCTACATGAGGCGCTGAAGCCCGCCAACATTCACGTAGCCATGGTGACAATCACGGGCACAGTACAGCCGGGCACCGCGTTTGACCCGGACAAGATCGCCGAATCGTACTGGCAATTGCACGCACAGCCGCAGGGCGAGTGGACAGCGGAGATCATCTATCAGGGAGCCTCCTAGGAGCCCGGAGCCGCAAGGCTGGAGCTGGTCGGAGGCCGCCACAGTTCGGCGATGTTGCTACCGAAGCCAGTTGGCCATGGCGGTGATAATCGCTGCGTTGGTGAAGTCAATCAGAAAGGCTCCCGTCAGCGACACAACGATCACCGCCCGCGGCGCACTGCCGTATTTGCTGGTAAGCACCTCCATGGAGGACAGTGCGTTCGCGGTGGTGCCCAGCATGAAGCCGCAGAAGCCGCCCCCGGCCACGGCCGCGTCGTAGTTTCTGCCCATCAGCGGGAACACCAGGAAGCGGGCCAGCAAGAACACCAGTACAAGTTGCGCCAGGATGATCACCAGTACGGGAAGGGCGAGATTAAACAGTTCCCACAGGCGCAGGGTGAGCAGTGCCATCACGATGAAGACGTTTAGCGACACATTGCCCAATTCGTCCATGCGTTCCTGCGAAATGCGGAGGAAGCCATAGGCGTCGTCAATGTTGCGAATGACCGCGGCCGCAATCATGGCACCGATATATTCTGGAAGCTTCAGGTCGATGCCAATGGCTGCCGCGCCGCCAATCAGCCAGACGGTTACGAGTGTGCCCAAGCCCATAGCGACGGCAATGGCGATGGCATTCACCATAATGGAGTCATTGGCGGGCCGTCCGCTGTGAGCTGCCAGGGCGCTTTCGTCAATCTCCGCACCGTTGTCGGGCTCAGCATTTTTTAGTGGCTTTAGCTTGCGGGATTCAATGATGCCGCCACCGACATAGCCTCCTAGCAGGCCACCGGCGACAATGCCAGCCATCGCCGCGGCCACTCCCAGGGTCTTCGCGCTCTGGACGCCCCATTCCTCAAACGTCCCGCCAAAGGCCAAGGCAGTTGCGGGTCCTCCGGCCATGGTGACTGAGCCCGCCACCAGCCCGATGAGCGGGTTCAGGCCCAACAGGTTGGCCAGGGCGACGCCTAGGACATTCTCAAGGAACACGCCAAGCGTGGCCAGCAGAAAGAAGACCACCATCAGGCGGCCACCAACCTTCAGCAACTTCAAACTGGCACCCATTCCCACGGTGGTAAAGAAGGCAACCATCAGCACTCGCTGCAGGACGAGGTCCATCTCAAAGTTGATCACACGATCCCGCAGCGCGAGAATCAGCACGGAATAGAACAGGCCTCCCGCAACGGACGCCGGCACGTTCACCTTGTCCAGGAATGGAATCAATCGCTTAAGGTAGTACCCAATTCCCACCCCCAAACCGGAAAGGGCAAGCACCTGGATGGAGTCGAGGTTGATGGTGGTCATGCGATGGTTCGTCCTGGAAATCAGCCTTCGAGGGGAGAATTCGCCGGCAAGCTGGGAACGATCCTCAAGATCAGGAAAGAATGCTGCCACGCGAGAGGTGCGTGCCGGCGGGCGGGGCCGACGCAGGCGACATGGTCCGGGCGAGGGGACGGATCCCAGCCGCACCCCCAAACGGAATTCCCCAGCGTAGCGCGAACGGGCAGTGGCCAACAACTGCTCTGGTCAGCCGAAGTGCACGGGTTCCGGATGTAAGCCGCACAATCCCCTAAAATGGAAACTGACCATGGCAACACCTAACCCACCAAGTACCAACTCTTTCGGCGCCGCCAGCAGCTTGCAGGTTGGCCCCCTTCGCTACGGCTTCTATCACCTGGAGGCGCTCGAAAAGGCAGGCATCGGGCATGTATCGAAACTGCCATTTTCCATCAAGATCCTGCTGGAGAATCTGCTGCGCAAGGAAGACGGATTGAACGTACGGAAGGACGACATTCCGTACGTGGCTTCCTGGAACGGCGGCAAGGACGCGCGAGAGATCAGCTTCATGCCCGCGCGCGTGCTGCTACAGGATTTCACCGGGGTACCCGCCATCGTGGACATGGCCGCCATGCGCGACGCCCTGAAGAGCATGGGGGCTGACCCCGCGCGCGCCAATCCCCTGCTGCCCGCTGATCTGGTGATTGACCACTCCGTACAGGTGGATGTCTACGGCACCCGGGACGCCTTCCTGCAGAATGCTCTGATTACGTTTGAGCGCAATCGTGAGCGATACGCTTTCCTGCGCTGGGGTCAGGCTGCCTTCCGCAACTTCCGGGTGGTACCGCCCGACACGGGCATCGTGCACCAGGTGAACCTGGAGTATCTGGCCAGCGTGGTGTTCACGCACGGCAACAACGGCAGCGCCACGGTGTATCCCGACAGCCTGGTGGGTACGGACTCGCACACCACCATGATCAACGGTCTGGGTGTGATGGGATGGGGCGTGGGCGGTATTGAGGCCGAGGCTTGCATGCTGGGACAGCCCATCTCCATGCTGCTACCGGAAGTGGTGGGCTTCAAGCTCCACGGCAGTTTGCGGGAAGGCGCCACGGCCACTGACCTGGTGCTCACCGTCACCCAGATGCTGCGCAAGAAGGGCGTGGTGGGCAAGTTCGTGGAGTTCTACGGCCAAGGCTGCGGGGCACTTAGCCTGGCGGACCGCGCCACCATCGCGAACATGGCTCCGGAGTACGGCGCCACCATGGGATTCTTCCCCGTAGATGACGAAACCCTTAACTACATGCGGATGACCAACCGGGGCGACGCGCTGGTGACGCTGGTGGAGGCATACTGCAAGCAGCAGGGGCTGTTCCGCACGGCGGAGACGCCAGACCCCATCTTCACCGATACCCTGGAGTTGGATCTTTCTACCGTGGTGCCGTCGCTGGCGGGTCCCAAGCGCCCGCAGGACCGGATTGAACTGCCTGAGGTGGCCGCCAACTTCAAGAGGTTCTTTGACCAGGCACCCAAGCAGGTGGGTATCACAATGGACGGCAAAGAGGCTGCCGTCGCGGATGGCTCCGTGGTGATTGCGGCCATCACCTCCTGCACGAACACCTCAAACCCCAGCGTAATGATTGGGGCGGGGCTGGTGGCAAAGAAGGCCGCGGAAAAGGGCATGCGCGTGCCCTCCCATGTGAAAACGAGCCTGGCACCGGGTTCGAAGGTGGTAACCGCCTATCTGGACGAGGCAAAGCTGACAGAACCTTTGAACGCGTTGGGCTTTAATCTGGTGGGCTATGGTTGCACCACCTGCATTGGCAATAGCGGTCCGCTGCCCGATGCGGTTTCCAAGGCAGTCGCAGAGAACGGCCTCACGGTGGTAAGCGTCCTTTCCGGCAATCGTAACTTTGAAGGCCGCGTGAACCCGCAGGTGAAGGCAAACTACCTGGCGTCCCCACCGCTGGTGGTTGCGTATGCGCTGGCTGGACGGATTGATGTGGATCTTGCAAACGGAGTGATTGGCAAGGCATCCGATGGCAGCGATGTCTACCTGCGCGATATCTGGCCAACCACCGACGAAATTAACCAGACCATGGCCGCCTGTGTGAACTCTGAAATGTTCGCCAAGGAATACGCCAATGTGTTCGAGGGAGACGCAGCCTGGAACGGCATTCCAGTGCCCGAAGGGGATGCCTACGCTTGGGACGACACCTCGACGTATGTGAAGAAGCCACCCTACTTCGAAAGCATGGTGGACCCCGAAACCTCCATCCACGATTTCACCGACATGCGGGTGCTCGCCATGCTGGGCGATTCCGTAACCACTGACCACATCTCACCAGCGGGCAATATTGCCAAGGACAGCCCGGCGGGAAAGTATCTGATGAGCTTGGGCGTATCTCCCGGCGACTTCAACTCCTACGGCTCGCGGCGCGGCAACCATGAGGTGATGGTACGCGGTACACTCGCCAACATCCGGCTACGGAACGAACTGGCACCAGGCACTGAAGGGGGAGTAACCCGCTTCCAACCCAGCGGCGAGCAAATGTGGATTTATGACGCGTCGGTGAAATATCAGGCTGAGGGAACGCCGCTGATGATCATTGCCGGCAAGGAATATGGCTCCGGCTCGTCGCGCGACTGGGCGGCCAAGGGCGTGAATCTGCTGGGAGTGCGGGTGGTAATCGCCGAAAGCTTTGAGCGTATTCACCGTTCGAACCTTGTGGGGATGGGCGTGCTACCACTGCAGTTTCTGGACGGTGACACGCGCCAGTCTCTAGGGCTGACCGGCGCTGAGTCCTATTCGATAGGGAATGTCGTTGAGGGCATCAGCGGATCGAAACGGGCCACCGTCACGGCGATAGCCGGCGACGGTAAAGTCACCCGGTTTGAGGCCCTCATCCGCGTGGACACTCCCGTTGAAGTGGAATACTACCGTAACGGTGGCATTCTGCCCTATGTGCTTCGCCAAATTGCCTCGGAAGGGAAGAGTTAGCACGATGCTGTTGTCGCGCCGCTCCGCCATTCTCGCTCTGTTGCCCGCCGCCCTGCCATTGGCTGGGGGCGGGCAACCACGCGGCCCGGAGGAGATGGATTTGTTGGGCGCTGGAGACCTGCGGGACTGGGTGGAGGAGTTCCACCCGCCGTTGCGCGAGAAAGCCGCGCGCGAGCGCTTGAGCACCTTCAGCCTCCGCAACGGCGTTCTGCGTTGTGATGGATCCGCGGGGAACGTCGGTTTCCTGCGCTACGCGATTGCGTTCTGTGACTTCGATCTGCGCTTTGAGATCCTTGGTGGCAGGGGCTGCAACAACGGCATCTGCTTTCGCGCGCCGGTCTACGAGAGCCAGACGCCTGCACACACCGGTTATGAGCTGCAGTTGATGTGGAACGAGGCGAAAGACCCGCTGCAAGCAACGGGAGGCCTTTACAGCGTCACTGGCCCCATCGCCCCCGTGTCACTGAAACCAGACGAGTGGAATGACGTAAGGGTACTGGCGGTGGGAAGCCGAATCCGCGGCTGGATAAACGGCTTGCTGGTGCAGGATTACGATCAGAACAGCAGTGAGGATACCCGTAGCCGTCCACGTTGCGGCTATCTCTCCGTGCAGAACCATGGTGGCGATACAGCCTTTCGCAGCATGCGACTGCGCGTGGTGACAGACGCCAATGCTGGCTAGGCCCATCCGCCGAAGTCCCTAGTCAAACACCACCGTCTTCCTCCCAAACAGGAGGATTCGATGCGCCAAGTGCCAGCGTACGGCGCGCGAGAGCACTACCCGCTCCAAGTCGCGCCCTTTCTGGATGAGATCCTGCAGTTGGTCACGGTGCGAGACGCGCACGACATCCTGTTCGATGATGGGTCCTTCGTCCAGTTCTTCGGTCACATAGTGGCTGGTAGCTCCAATCAACTTCACGCCTCGATCAAAGGCAGCGTGATAAGGACGCGCACCCACAAAGGCGGGCAGGAAGGAATGATGGACATTGATGATGCGGCCGGGATATCTCTCCAGAAGCCGTGGCGAGAGTACCTGCATGTAGCGCGCCAACACCACGAGATCGACGCGGTGATCCTCCAGTAGAGCGGCCTGGTGGTCCTCTGCTACCGCCTTGGTTTCCGCGCTTACCGGGATGTGGTGGAAAGCGGCGCCATAATATTCGGCAAGGCCCCGGCAGGTGTCGTGATTCCCAATCACCAGAGGGATCTCGCACTGCATTTCGCCGCTACGCTGCCGGTGCAACAGATCCAGCAGACAGTGATCGTATCGCGAGACGAAGATGCCGATCCGCGGATGACGTTCGGAGAATTCCACACGCCATTGCATGCCGTAGGGCCTAGCCACCTCGCGCGCGAACGCTTCGGCGAACGCATCGCCAGCAAGGGCTACACCCTCGAGCGACCATTCGACCCGCATGAAGAACAGGCCGAGTTCGTTGTCCTGGTGCTGATCAGCGTGCAGGATATTGGCGCCCAGTTGGTAGAGAAATCCAGACACGGCGGCCACCAGTCCACGCTGGTCCGGGCAGTTCACAAGGAGGGTTGCAGTAGGGGTATTCATGCGCGTCGAGCCTCAGGTTAGCATGGACGCTCGAGTTGCTCTGGGCGGGGTTGCTCTAGGCGGGGCTTAGTTCCAATGCACCGTGACTTTGCAACCAGGTAACCGCTTCCTGTACTGCCTCCAGCGACGAGTAACGGGGGGCATATCCCAGGAGGCGCTGTGCTTTCGCGATGCTGCAGTTGGGGGAGTGGGCGATGTGGTCCCATGTAGCGGCAGCTTCCTCGTCAGACACCGTTGTGCGCCATTCCTGCCAGGGGAGGAAGCGCAAATTCGCGTCTCTCCCAAACCATTGCGCCATCCGTTCAGCATATCCACGCAGGGTGAGCGCCGCGCCGGAGACGACGTGGAAGCTCTCTCCTAGTGCGGTCTCGCGGTTTTGGATGGCCGCCAGAAATGCCGCAGCCACGTCAGAGGCGTGGACATGGTGCACTGTCTCCATGCCTTGGTTTGGCAACAGCAATTCCCTGCCCGCGGCAAGATCGGCGAAGACTCGCGGATGAAAATGGCCGGCTGGATTCAGCGGATTCCAGCCGGGGCCAACGATGTGGCCTGGATGAAGGATGGTTGCTGGGAACTGATGCTGGCGGAACTCGTTGAGGAGATAGCGTTCGATGGCCGCCTTTTGAATGCCATACTCCCCGAAAGGCTCACGCGGCGCGGATTCCGTAGTGGGAACCTGAACGCTATGGCCATGCACCCAGATGGTGCCGCAGTGCAGAAAGTGCTGCAACCTTCCCCGTAGTGCCTCTACTAGTTGCTGCGCGCTCTGAGGCCGGAAGCAGGTGAGATCCACAACGACATCCGGATTCCACTCCGCAATGCGACGGGCGAACGCGCCGGTGGCTTCTTCCTGCACGCGGTCCATCCGCCAATGTTCCACATCGGCCCAAGCAGGGTGAGGATGGTAAGGCTCTCGGAGTCCCCGGCTGACACAGAGCACCTGATGACCGGCCTCCACGAACTGAGGGGTCAGATAAGTGCCGATGTGGCCGGTGCCCCCAATAACGATTGTGCGCATTACAACTGGATGCTATCGCAGTAGTTGGAATGGCGGAAAGCGAGCGGCGAACGGGAAGAGACGGCGTGAGCTTGTAGTGCTACTCCAGGAATGAGGGTTCCTGAGTGGCGCGGGGAGAGGATCAAAGGGCGGCACACCCACAGCGCATGCCGCCCCAGACCATTAGTATTCGCGGTCGACCTTGATGCCAGGTTCCGGCACCGGGTACTTCCCGTCGGATCCCAACTTTAGGGGCGCTGGCCCATCCATGGTGAGTTTGTCCGCGTCGGGAGCAAACTCGTGCGGACAGTTCAGAATCTGATCGTAGGTAACGATGCGGCCTGTGTGCGCCGCCATCCGGCCCATGCTGGTGACCAGACTGGCAACTGCGCCGCGGCGAACTTCATTGAACGGCTTATCCTGCCGGATGGCGTCAATCAAGTCATCCCATTCGTATTGGTACGGGCTCACTTCCGGTTGAGGGAAGGCCCAGGCAACATTGGGGTCTGGCGGCAGCGGAAGTTGCTGGCGGTTGGCCACCCAGGGGATCTGTTGGCCGTGATAGATGCGCGTGAGGCCAGGAGCATGGGAGAGGGTGGAGATCACCGCGGAGCCCTTTGAGCCATGCGCATAGCTAGCGAACTCGTCCCTGGCGCCCTTCATGTTGCGGCCATCGAAATAGAGGCGGGTGCCATCGGGATAGACAAACTGCACTGAGTAAGTATCGAAGTTCTGGTCAAGCGAATCCCCGCGGTAGTGCCGCCCGCCGATGCCGTGGGCCTCTACCGGCCAAGCACCCTTCATCCAACTGCATTCGTCGATCTGGTGGATGTAGTAGTCGCTGAACACGCCGCCGCTGGCCCAAAGGAAGGCGTGGAAACGCTTGATCTGGTAAGTAAGTTCGCTTTCGTCAGCGGGCCGCGGGCCGGCGGTTCCGCCACCCTGTCCCATGCGGTAGGCGCGCATCGCGATGATGTCGCCAATCTCCCCATCCTGGATGCGCCGGTGCAGTTCCTGGCGGGCGCGGCAATGGCGCACCATTAGGCCCACACCCACCTTGAGATTTTTTTGCACGGACAGATCAGCGAGTTCAAACATCCGCTTGGTGGTGGGGCCATCCACCGTGACTGGCTTCTCCATGAAGCAATGCAGACCCCTGTCGATGGCGTACTTGAACTGTACCCAGCGGAAGGCGGGAGGCGTGCCCAGAATCACCACATCGCCCGGCTTAAGGGCATCCATGGCGCTCTTATAGGCGTCGAAACTGAGGAACCGCCGTTCTGGCGGAACATCCACCTGGTCGCCCATCTGGGTTTTCAACCGGTCGTAGCTGGAGTTCATTTTTGCGGGAACCACATCCGCCATCGCAACCAGCTTGATGGGGCCACTCTTGGTAGCCAGCGCATTCATGGCCGCGCCGGTACCGCGGCCTCCGCAGCCCACAAGAGCAATCTGGATGTTGTCAGTGCTGGCCGCGCGCACCTGAGGGAGCATCACTCCCGCTAGCGCCGACACGCCAATTGCCTTGCCTGTGCCCGTCAGCAAATCCCGCCTCGAAGTCCCTGCCGTCTGCTTGTCCGCCATACGCAATAATCCTCTCTTCCTGCGCATCTTATCTCAATCTGGGCGGGATCGGCACGGGAAATGTGCTTCGGTTAGAACAAGGGAGACATTGGTCCGGAATCAGGGCAGATTCGTAGAACAGCGACGAGTAGACCTGGGATGAGGATAGGCAGGCGCCGGAGGATCCGATTGCTTGGGGAGGCGCAAACGCAAAAGGGCGCGCAGCCCGCTTCATGACGAAGCAGACTGCGCGCTCTATTGAACCTAAGGGGGTTAGAGGGCCTTGGCTAGCTCTTCAGCAAACGCCGTTTTCGGCGCATTCTGCCGTTTCGCGCCACCCGCCGCGTTGCCCCTGCGTGGGCTACGCGCTCGAGGGGCTGCGGTGGCATCTGGCGCCGCACCGGTTGGAGCGGGCGCTGAGCGGCGTTCGCCGACCACTGGACCTTCCCTGCGTTCGTTACGGGCTCGAGGCGGTTGCGCAGGGTTGGCACGCAACAGCTTGCCATCAAGCGGGGCACGATCGAACCGCTTGATGATCGCTTGCATCTCTTCGGCGTTTGGCGCCTCGACGAAAGCGAAGCCCTTGGACTCCTGGGTTTCTGGGCTGCGAATGACCTTGATGGAATCGCAAACGAAGTTGTCAGCCATCAACCATGACTGAATGTCCTCCGCGGTTACCCAGGTTGGCAAATTACCAAGAAAAATGGTGAAGCTCATCTAGAAAAAACAGGTCTCCGTGGTTAGATTTTGGAGGCCAATGGAAAAGGAGTGATCCATTTGAGGCGCTTCGATGGTAACAAATGAAACCATCCCGATGCAACTACCGTTTGTCATCGCCTGCCCGATTTCGCTTGTGGCCCTTACACCGGGGGCTGGGATCTCACGCTCCAAGGGAGCAAATCCCCTTGCCGTTGGCTTAGTCTTGGCTAAATTGTGTTGTCGCCGCGAAGGGCATTCGCCTTGCGCATCAGCACTCATCCCTGGAAGAATCAAACGCATGGCCAACAACCTCGCCCCCTTGCTCACCCGGCGTCGCGCGATCGCCGCCGGCGTTTCGTCTGCTTTGGCAGGCTCTGGCGTAACCGCTTCCGTCGCGCAACCTGCTGTGACCGGACCCGGATTACTGGAATGGCGGGACCTGTTCAATGGACGTGACCTCTCGGGGTGGGTGAACGTCAACTGCGCCGACGATACATGGTCAGTCCGCGATGGCCTGCTAGTTTGCACTGGTCACCCGATTGGCGTCATGCGTAGCGATCGCCAGTACGAGAACTTCCTTCTTCACATTGAGTGGATGCACCTTGAACCCGGCGGCAACTCCGGCGTCTTTATCTGGAGCAATGCCGTCCCCGGTGAGCGGAATCGCCTTCCCAACGGCGTTGAAGTGCAGATGCTGGAGAACGATTGGGTAACGCTGAACACGAAGCCCGGGCAGGAACCGCCACCGGTGGCTTACGTGCACGGGGAACTCTTTGGGGTGGGCGGGGTGGAAACCGTGCCGGATAATCCGCGCGGGACCCGCAGTAAATCCATTGAGAACCGCTGTCTTCCGAGGGGCAATTGGAACACCTATGTGGTGTCCGCCGTGGATGGCGTGGTGAAGCTTTCCGTCAATGGAAAATTTGTGAACGGCTTGGCGAAGGCTACCCAGAAGAAGGGATATCTCTGCATGGAGAGCGAGGGGGCTGAGATCCACTTCCGAAAGGTGAGAGTACTGGAGTTGCCATCCGGCGTGACGGATCCCAGCCAGGTTGCGCCAGTACTTGGCGGATGAGACACGAGATTTCGGCAAGGCCAGTCACCCCGCGCCGACTTGATGCATCTCCCACGGTAGAGTGCGTTGGGATTGCGGCAGATGGGAAACCGAGTTACTTATCCTAAACTCGGTCATGTGCGATATCATAAGGGCACGATCTGGAGGATTTCATGAACCATTTCACCAAACTTGCTGTGGCGCTGTTGCCAGCAATGGCTATGTTGATGATGTGGTCGCTGCCTGCTTCGGCGGACCCCGAGATGGCCAAGAAGACAAAGAAAGAATGTGTCGTCTGCCATGTCAGTGAGGAATCTCCTGAACTGAACGAAACTGGAGAGTACTACCAGAAGAACAAGAAGCTTCCGCCCGAGCCCAAAAAGAAATAGTGGCGGTTTCGCTTCCGTCTCTCCCATCCCGGCCTGCCGGGGTGGCCAGCTTGCTGTTATTGACTATCCCCGGCTGCATCCAGGCACGAAGCGTGCCTTGGCAACCACCGCGTCGAACATTCGCTCTACGTGAATAGACTCACTCTCGATGGTGGTCATCGACACGACGCCTGCGTGGTTCATCTGGCGCACGAAAAACTGCCTCTGGATCGCCCTTACCCCACCAGCAGCCTCGAACAGGTTGCGCGTGACGTAAGCCTCCTCAACGCCAGCAACAGTCACTGGAAGCGGAACCTGAAACTCGACGCGAGGTAACGCCTCGCGGGCACTCAACTGCTGAAGGCGGATATAACGTGGCAGCGAAGTGGCTGCCTCCAGGATTTCCTCAGTAAACAGAATATTCGTGGGGAAGCGCCCAGTCTGAGCGATCTGAATCCCACGCCCGGGCAGTTCTGACCAACCTGGCGGAATTGCTGGAATCAGCCAACTGCCAAACGACGGATAGTGAAGAAGCAGGAATTCTGAGTGCCCGGCGCGAAAGCGCTGCCCCAGCAGCATCCGTTGCGCCTGAATCCGAACCCCTTCGACATAAGTGCCGTTGGACGAACCTTCATCCGTCAAACAGATTACCCCCCGCCGTACGCCCACGGTGCAATGGGTGCTTGATAGGGTGGAATCCTCCCCAAGGGGGATTCCAGCGTGTTTCTGCCGTCCAATTGTGATGGACTCACCCTCGCGGAAATAGAAGACCTCGCCTTTCCGCGGACCTTCCGTCAATTGAATCGCGTACATGCCGGTGTTGTCTGACGGCCCGTGCCTGCGCCGGGATTCCTCTAGGGTATAACTACAGCCGCATCCCGCGGGGGTGTCCCGCAAACCCTGCGCCCTGCGAACCCTGCGCCCTGCGAACCCTACGCCCTGCGAACCCTACCCCGCCAGCCTCTTACGCAAACTTGCCCCTTGCGGCTGGTTGACCGGAAGGTGCAGCATAGTTGTCATGTGGCTCGCGCTGGCTTCCCTGTTGTTTAGCGTTTCTCTGGGAGATCTTCCCTTGCAGAACGGCGGAACCATTCCGGACTGCCGCGTCACTTACCGTGCCTACGGCAAGCTGAATGCTGACAAGTCCAACGTCATCTTGATTCCCACCTGGTACAACGGCCGTTCAGAGGATCTGGCTCGCTTCATGGGCCCCGGCCGGCTGGTGGACGACAATGTCTACTACGTCATCGTCGTGGATGCCCTGGGCAATGGTAGTTCCAGTTCGCCGTCCAACCATTCCTCCTTGCGCGGCGGAGGGTTCCCGAACATCACGGTTCGCGACATGGTGGAGTCACAACACCGGCTGCTCACCCAACACCTGGGGATTCAGCGTATACACGCGGTCATTGGCATCTCCATGGGCGGCATGCAGGCCTACGAGTGGATGGCTGCGCATCCCCAGTTTATGAAGAAGGCCGTTCCTATCGTGGCCACGCCGGAAATGTCGGAGAAAGACATCAAGTTATGGACTTCTCACTTCAAAATTCTTGGCCGGCAGGGCGGTGGAGTGGATGTTGGATCTGACGAGATGGGCGAGGAGATTCCCAAGGAGCCCGAAGCAAAGAAGACTGTGATCGAACAGGTGATGGGTATGGCGCAACAAGGCATGGGCATGGTGCGCCGCTTCCGTGATCCCTTCAATCCCCTGAAGCAGTTTGAGGCTATCCGCAGTCATAGCATTGGCAGGCCCTTCAACAATAGTCTCGCCGAAGCCAGCAAGAGGATTCAGGTACCCTTCCTCACCATCATTGCCAGCTCAGACACTGCGGTATCGCCCGACACCCCGCGGAGCTTCTCCTCCAATCTGGGCATGCCCGTGATTGAACTCGATAGCAAGTGTGGCCACTCCGCATTTAAGTGCGAGCACTACGAGATTGGCGCTGCCATCGCCCGCTTCCTTGCGGAATAGCACTCCGCTGCAGGGAAGTTCTGGACAATTTAGGATAGTATCATCTGGATTGTGGTATATTGGGCTTTCCAGGCTCTGCCGAGTGCTGCAGAGCGGCCGTCGCCGCAAGCCCACTGGTTGAGCCCACATTGCACCAAGCAGCCGGGTATCGCCATGGACGAGAAGCAGCAACCCCAACCACCCGCCGAGTCATCGCCCACCGCGGAGCAGGGTCCCGCATTCGCGGGATCGCCTCCCTCGCCACCCCCTGCTGAGAAACCATCTGCTGTGGAGAAGCCGGTTGCCGCGGCAAAACCGGCCGCTAAGGCAGCACCAGCGAAGGCGCCGGCGGTGATGCAGGCCGAACCATGGGAAGGCGAGATCCCCGCTGCAGTGGCAGCCAGCCTGGGCAAATCGATCCTTCGTGCCGCCACCTATCGCGGCCAAGACTTCTTTGAGGTGGAATCCGCTTCCGTGCCCGCTCTCTTGCAGACTCTGCGCGATGCCTTCGCCTACGATTACCTGGTTGAAGAGACAGCAGTGGACTACCCCAAGGACGAGAAGAGATTCGAGGTGGTCTACGTTCTCTATAGCTTCGAGCGGAACCACCGCATCCGTGTGAAGACACGCGTGGGCGATGGCGAGAAAATGCCCACGGTGGTGCCCCTTTTTGCTGCGGCAAACTGGATGGAACGCGAAATTTTCGATATGTTTGGCATTGAGTTTGCGGGGCACCCGGACCTGCGGCGTATTCTGATGCCCGACGAGTGGGAGGGCTTCCCTCTACGGAAAGACTACGGCATCATCCAGCAGGACAACCGCTGGGTGCAGGAAAACCTGGGCATCGAAAGCGGGCAGTAAGCAATGGCGGAAATGGCCGAAGCAACGTTTCTGGATTCCAACGAGCTGGTGCTCAACATGGGACCACAGCACCCCTCCACGCACGGGGTGCTGCGCGTCATTCTGAAGCTGGATGGCGAACGTATTCTGGGCGCTGACTGTGTCATCGGCTACCTGCATCGCGGCGTGGAAAAGATTGGCGAGAACCGAACGTACGCACAATTCAACCCCTACGTAGATCGGATGGACTATGTCGCCGCGGTGAGCAACGGGCTCGGGTACTGCCTGGCCGTGGAGAAACTACAGGATGTGGAAGCGCCGCCGCGGGCGCAGGTAATTCGCGTCATCCTCACAGAACTCAATCGCATCGCCAGCCACCTGGTTTGGCTGGGCACCCACGCCCTGGACATCGGCGCTATCACCCCCGTCTTCTATACCTTCCGCGAACGGGAAGAGATCCTGAATATCTTCGAGGAGTACTGCGGCGCACGCCTTACCACCCACGCCTTCCGGATTGGTGGACTGCAGTACGAAGCCTACCAGGAGCTAGCCTCCGACACTCTCACTTTTTGCGACCGCTTCCTGAAGCGCATCGATGAGTACGAGCGCCTGCTCACCTCCAATCGCATCTGGGTTTCGCGCCTGCGCGACGTGGGCATTCTGAATGCTGAGGACTGCAAGCGCTACGGCGTCACCGGTCCCATCCTGCGCGCCGCGGGCGTGAAATGGGATCTGCGCAAGGCCATGCCCTATTCCGGCTATGAGCAGTACGACTTTGACATTCCGGTAGGAACCAACGCGGACACCTACGACCGCTATCTGGTTCGCATGGAGGAGATGCGGCAGTCTGTGCGTATCCTGCGGCAGGCGGCAGGCAACATCCCCGACGGACCCATTATGGCCAAGGTCCCTAAGGTGCTGAAGCCTCCCGTGGGCGAGGCCTATGTATCGATTGAGGCGCCTAAGGGCGAGTTGGGATACTACATTGTGAGCGATGGCTCCACACAGCCTTACCGGCTTCGCGTGCGGCCGCCGTCGTTCATCAACCTGCAGGCACTTGACCACATGGTGCGCGATACCCTGCTTGCCGATGTGGTGGCGGTGATTGGCACCATCGACATCGTGTTAGGTGAAGTGGATCGCTGATGGAAGGAGCGGTAACAGGCATGCGATTCTTTGATAAGTTCCTATTCACAGACCTCTTCACGGGGTTATTGACTACTTTCCGGCAGCAGAACCCGAAAGAGATTGTCACTGAGCAATACCCCGCGGAGCGTCCGCGCATCGCCGAACGATACCGTGGCGCACCCCGCCTGAACGTCGATCCGGAATCCGGTGAAACGTTGTGCATCGGCTGCAATCTCTGTGCGCTTGCCTGTCCTGAGAATCTCATCGTCGTTACCACCGAGCGTAATCCGGAAACCAAGAAGAAGGAACTAACTACCTTCACTTACGACACGTCGCGCTGCATGTTTTGCGGCCTGTGCGAGGATGCCTGCCCGGTGGACGCACTGGAACTTACCCAGGATTTTGAGCTAGCCAGCTTCACGCGGGAAGGCGCTATTTGGGATCGCCAAATGCTCGAGGAGGGGCCCAAGCCCACGAAGTATGAGTATTAGCGCCACAGCATTCCCGATGCCAGAGGTAACCATCCCATGACGGACGCCTTCTTGTTTTACATCTTCGCGGTGATGGCGTTGGCTGGCGCCATCCTCACCATCACCCGGAGCAACGCCGTACATAGCGCGCTGAGTTTAATTGCTTCGTTGATCGGAGTTGCAGGCCTGTTTCTGCTCCAGAAAGCAGAGTTTTTGTTTGCCGTTCAGATCCTTCTGTACGTGGGCGGCGTGACGGTGCTCTTCCTCTTCGTCATCATGCTGGTGAACCTGGATGAGGAGGCAAAGCTCCATCAGTTCAACGGGCAGTGGTGGTTATCCGTAGTTGCCATTGTGGCAACCGGCATGATGGCGCTACTCACCTTCAGAGGCGCGGCAGCCCTGCCAGCAGGAAACCCGATTCCCGCAGCCGCCGCCAGCGAGGGCAATACCCAGCGTATTGCGGACGTGTTGTTCTCAGAGTACCTGGTGCCATTTGAACTGGTTTCGCTGGTGCTGATTGTGGCTGTGGTGGGTGCGGTATTGATGGCTCGCAAGCGGGAAGCCCCCAGCCCGGAAGGGGATGCATAATCATGGACGGTATCCTGTATCCCATTGGCACCGGCCACTATCTTGTACTGGGCGCCGCCCTGTTTCTGATTGGAACGCTGGGCGTGCTGATTCGCCGCAACCTCGTCATCCTGCTGATGTCCATTGAGCTGATGATGAACGGCGTTAACGTCAACCTCATCGCCTTCTCTCAGATGTGGGGTGACGTTCATGGCCAGATCTTTGGCATCTTCATTATCGCCATCGCGGTAGCCGAAGCTGCTATTGGACTGGGTATCCTCATCGCCCTGTTCCGCAACAAAATGTCGGTGCAAGCGGACGAAATGGAGATCCTCAAGTGGTGAGGGGCTAACCTATGAACGCGCTTGATCTCATCTGGATGATTCCCCTCTTCCCCCTATTGGGGGCCATGTTGATGCTGGTGATCGGACGCCGCCTTGACCCCCAAGGCGTCTCCCCGCATGCACTGTCTGATGCCCTTCGCGCGGAACTCGCCGCCCGGGATTCCGGACGCGCAGATCATCACGAACATGCGCCTCATCAGGCCCACGACCACGATGACCACCCGCATGCGCCGGGCTCGCGAAATCTGGTGGGCATCGTCTGCGCTGGTTGCGTCCTGCTAAGCCTGCTGCTGAGCATTGCCGCCACCCTTCAACTGGCGGGCATCTCTCCGCGCAGCCACGAAGTGATTCTCTACGATTGGATCGCCGCCCTCCCGCTGACGCTTAGCAACGGCGGTACTGCCACGCTGAATGCCCAACTGGGCTTCCTGCTTGACCCCCTCAGCGCCGTGATGATCCTTACCGTAACTGGCATCAGTTTCCTCATCCACATCTACTCCATTGGCTATATGGAACATGATGGCGGATACTACCGCTTTTTTGGCTACCTCAACCTCTTCGTGTTCTTCATGCTGCTGCTGGTGCTGGCCAACAACTATCTGCTGCTGTTTGTGGGTTGGGAGGGTGTGGGTCTGTGCAGCTATCTGCTGATTGGCTTCTACTTTCACAAGAAGTCAGCGGGCGATGCCGGCAACAAGGCTTTTCTGGTGAACCGTATTGGCGATGCCGGCTTCCTATTGGCCACCATGCTGCTGTTCGGTACGCTGGGCACAGTCCGCTTTACAGAGGTGAACGCGGCGGTAACAGCACAGGGGGAGATCCTCGCGGCCACGGCATGGGGATCCATCGCCGTCATCTGCTTTCTTTTCTTCTTTGCCAGCACGGGCAAGTCTGCACAGTTCCCGCTCTTTGTCTGGCTGCCTGATGCAATGGAAGGTCCCACGCCGGTGTCGGCCCTCATCCACGCAGCCACCATGGTGACAGCGGGCGTTTATCTGGTGGCCCGGTCCAACGCGCTGTTCCGGCTGGCACCAGAGGTTTCCATCATCGTGGCCACCGTCGGCGCCGCCACCGCCCTGCTGGCCGCATCCATCGCCTTGGTACAGATGGACATCAAGCGGGTTCTGGCCTATTCCACTGTCAGCCAGCTGGGCTTCATGTTTCTCGCCCTGGGAGTAGGCGCTTACTGGGTGGCTGTCTTCCATCTGTTTACACACGCTTTCTTCAAGGCCCTCCTCTTCCTGGGCTCCGGCTCAGTCATTCACGCCATGAGCGGCCAGCAGGACATGCGCTTCATGGGCGCCTTGCGCGATAAGATTCCCACTACGTTCCGTACGATGTTCGTCGGATCGCTGGCCATAGCCGGCATCCCTGGGCTGGCGGGTTTCTTCTCAAAGGACGAGATCCTCTGGCAGACGGCAAGTTCGCCACTGGGGTCACAACTGCTGTACCTGGTGGGACTGGGTACTGCGGCGCTCACGGCGTTCTATATGTGGCGCATGATGTTCCTCACCTTCTACGGCGAACCCCGCATGGACGCTCACACCGCGGCCCATGTACATGAGTCCCCCGCAGTGATGACCGTTCCGCTAATGGTGCTTGCGGCTGGCAGTGTCCTGGTGGGATGGCTGGGAGTTCCCAAAGTGTTTAGTGCACTTCCCAGCTTCTTCCATAGCTTTGAACATTGGCTGGCGCCGGTCACCGCGCCCGCGCTGATGGCAGCGCATGATGCCCACGCAGAGCATCACGACCATGCCGCCCTCGAATGGGGTCTCATGGCTCTCAGCGTAGCCATCGCACTGGCCGGCATCGCAGTCGCCCGCTGGATGTACCTGCTGCGCAGTGGCCTGCCAGACCGCGTACAGACCGCCGCTCCGGCCCTTTACCGAATCCTGTGGAACAAGTGGTACCTCGACGACATCTACAACGCGGTCTTCGTGCGAGGCCTTAGCCTTGGCGGTGGCCGGCTGATGGGCGCCATCGACACCCGCATTGTCGATGGCGGCGTGAACGGGGCTGGCTGGCTTACCAAGGCCGTCTCCTCACTCTCAATCTGGTGGGACACCTACATCATCGACGGGATTGTCCGCCTCACCGCATTCGCCCTGCGCATGCTCTCCATCCCGGTGCGCCTGGCGCAGTCGGGCTCAGTCCAGGTCTACGCCCTTGTGATCGTAGTGGGGATTCTGGTCCTGATGGGATTTTACGGAAGGAACTGACGCATGACGGACTCCCTGCTTAGCCTCGTCCTTCTCACCCCACTGGCCGGCATGCTGGTACTGCTATGCATTCCGTCTGCGAATCAGCAGGCGTTGCGCCTTACCGCCAACCTGGCGGGCCTGGCCGGCTTCCTGGTGTCGCTGCCTCTGGTCTTCCGCTTTGACTCCCTCGCCACGGATTACCAATTCGTTGAGAATCTGGAATGGATCCCCTATCTTGGAGCCCGCTACCACCTGGGACTGGATGGCATCAGTCTCCTGCTGGTGATGCTTACTACCCTCACTGGATTCCTGGCCATCCTATCCTCGTGGACCGCGGTTACAGATCGCATCAAGAGCTACTACGCCATGCTCCTGTTGCTGCAAACCGGCATGATTGGCGTCTTCCTGGCCTTGGACTTCTTCCTGTTTTACGTCTTCTGGGAAATCGTACTGGTGCCCATGTACTTCCTTATCGGGGTGTG
Source organism: Bryobacteraceae bacterium (assembly GCA_036821995.1). Taxonomy (GTDB): domain Bacteria; phylum Acidobacteriota; class Terriglobia; order Bryobacterales; family Bryobacteraceae; genus JACTMJ01. The sequence goes on along the minus strand of DAISIM010000003.1, from coordinate 17,776 downwards.
GGGCGGGCCGCGCAAGCTGTACGCCGCCATCAAGTTCTTCCTCTATACCCTCACTGGTAGCGTTCTGATGCTTATCGCCATGCTGGTGCTCTATTTCCAGTACCACCAGGAGTTTGGCGTGTATACCTTCAGCATCCAGGAACTGCTTCGTATCTCCTTGCCGGCAGCCACCCAGCAGTGGGTCTTCTGGTTACTCTTCGTGGGCTTTGCCATCAAGGTGCCCATGTTTCCTTTCCATACCTGGTTGCCCGACGCGCATACGGAAGCCCCCACCGCTGGCAGTGTGATCCTGGCTGCGGTTCTGCTTAAGATGGGCACCTATGGCTTCATCCGCTTCTCTTTGCCCCTGCTTCCCGACGCCTCGAACACAGCCGCCATCGTGCAGGTGGTGGTGACACTGTCGCTGGTGGGCATCCTTTATGGCGCCCTTGTCAGCCTGGTGCAGAAGGACTGGAAAAAGCTGGTGGCATACTCTTCGGTCAGCCACCTTGGATTCTGCACCCTGGGCATCTTCTCGTTAAACCCGAATGGCTTGGCGGGCAGCATCATCCAGCAGGTCAACCACGGTATTTCCACCGGTATGCTATTCCTGATTGTCGGCGTGATCTATGAGCGGCGCCACACCCGCGAGATCGCCGAATACGGTGGTCTGGCTCACGTCATGCCGCGCTTCGCGACGGTGTTCGCTTTCGCGATGCTAAGTTCCGCGGGGCTCCCTATGTTGAATGGCTTCGTGGGTGAGTTCACCATTCTGCAAGGAGCTTTTGAGCGTAATCCCCTCTGGGCCGCCCTGGGAGTGATCGGGATAGTTTTGGGAGCCGCATACCTGCTGTGGCTGTACCAGCGCACGATGCTTGGCCAGATCACCAATCGAAAGAATCTCGGACTTGCCGACTTGAACTTCCGCGAGATGGCCATCTTTGCTCCCCTCATCGTCTGGGCACTCTGGATCGGGATTTACCCCAAGCCCTACTTTGAGGTGCTGGAGCAGCCCGTCACCCGAATCGTCGAACGCGTGCGCCCCGGAGTGTATCCCCCCGCGTCCGCCGTCCGCAATGTGGAGGCCGCAACCCGATGAGCGAGTTCTATACAGCCCTTGACCATCTGGCTATCCTGCCGGCCATCCTGCTGGGCCTGTTTGGCTGCGCCATCTTCCTCTTCGATTTCTGGCTCTTCCCAAAGGCCGCCGACAAGAGCAAGCTCACTTGGTTTGTGATCGCGGCCGAGGGCTTCACCGCGGTGGCACTGTGGCGACAGTTTTCCTACCTGCAGGAAAACGGTTTGCCCGCACTCGTGGCCTTCCGTGGAATGCTCTCCATTGACGGCTTCACCCTGTTCTTCAACGCCATGTTTCTGGTGGCCGCCCTACTCACCGCACTGATCTCCTACCGCTACCTGGAACAGGAGGGCGAGCATCAAGGCGAATACTACGGGCTCATCCTGTTCGCCCAATGCGGTATGTTCTTCATGGCTGCCAGCACCGAACTGGTAACCCTGTTTGTGGGCCTGGAACTCATGGCCCTTAGCTTCTACGTGCTGGTGGGCTTCCTGGGCCGGGACAAGCGATCGAACGAGGCGGCGATGAAGTACTTCATCCTCGGCTCCTTTTCCAGCGCCTTCCTCGCTTATGGCTTTTCGCTGCTCTACGGCCTTACCGGATCCACCCGTATGGCAGACATTGGGGCGTTACTGGAAACTCGCCCGCTCTCCGATCCCCTGCTACTGCTGGCCATTGGAAGCACCATCGTCGGAGTGCTGTTCAAGCTGGGCGTAGCCCCCTTCCACATGTGGGTGCCCGACATCTATGAGGGCGCCCCCACACCCGTTACGGCGTATCTTTCGGTGGCGTCAAAGGCCGCTGCGGTCGCCATGTTGTTGCGTCTCTTCGAAGGGCCGCTCGCAGGCAGCCGCGAGCTTTGGGAGCCGCTGTTGGCCGCAGCCGCCGTCCTCACCATCACCGTCGGCAACCTGGGCGCCCTCAGCCAAAGCAGTGTGAAACGGATGCTGGCCTATAGCGCGGTCGCCCATGCCGGCTACATGCTGCTGGGTTTGGTGGCAGGCAATGAAACCGGCATCAAGGGTGTCGTTCTGTATGCCTTCATCTACACGTTTATGAATCTAGGAGCCTTCCTGGTTCTGATTGGCCTTCACAGGCAGGGCCTTCGTGGCGAAAACCTCGACGACCTTGCGGGACTGATGCGCAACAATGGATTCGCTTCCGTAGCCATGCTCGTCTTCCTGGTTTCGCTTGCGGGCATCCCGCCCACGGCCGGCTTCCTCGCTAAGTACTACATCTTCCTTGCTTTACTTGAGAGCGGTCACTACTATCTGGCCGTCATTGGCGTGCTGTATGTCGCGGTCGCCATTTACTACTACTTTCGAGTCATCCGCTCCATGTTTTTTGAGGAGCCCGCAATCCAGCCACAGTTCCGGATGGGACGCGGTCTCGGCATCGCCTTCGCCACCGCGATTGCGGCGACGATCGGGATTGGCATTTTCGCCGAACCCTTCGTACGGATCGCCAGCATGACGCTGCTTCGTTGAAGGAGGGAACACGCACCCCATGCAGACCATCCTTGATCATCCCTGGTTCACGCCTCTCCTCACCGGAGTATGCATCATCGCGCTTTTTCCGCTGGTGGCCGGATACCTCGTGCTGGTTGAGCGCAAGGTGTTGGCAGACATGCAGGCGCGCTTGGGCCCCATGCGCGTGGGTCCGCACGGATTCCTTCAGCCCATTGCCGATGCACTCAAGCTGCTGCTAAAGGAAGACACCATCCCCCAGGATGCTGATCGCCGCATCTTCTGGGTGGCGCCTGTGATTGCCGCTCTCACGGCGCTGTCCGCCTTGGCCTTCATTCCCTTTGGCGCCGGCATTTTTGTGGCTGACGTCAACGTGGGCATCCTGGCCGTCAGCGCCATGTCATCCGTGGGCATCATCGGCATCATCCTTGGCGGTTGGAGTTCTAACTCCCACTACTCCCTGCTGGGTTCGCTCCGCAGCGCCGCCCAATTGGTGAGCTACGAAGTCGCCTTGGGCCTAGGCCTGCTTGCGGGCGTTATGGCTGTGGGCACCCTGAGTATGGTGGAAGCCGTTGAGAACCAAACTGCCCGGCAGACATGGGGTATCTTTGAGAACTTCGGCCTCATGTTCATCTCGTTCACCGTGTACTTCATTGCCTCGATTGCCGAAACGAACCGTGCGCCCTTTGACCTTCCCGAAGCAGAATCGGAACTTGTTGCCGGTTACATGACTGAGTACAGCGGCTTTCGCTGGGCGCTCTTTTTCCTGGCCGAATACGCCGCCATGTGCGTGGTGGCAGGCGTCGCGGTCACGATCTTCTTCGGTGGCTGGATGCGGCCATTCGCCAGTATCGCGTGGTTGGAATGGCCACTTAACGTCGCAGTGCCCGCCACGCTCTTCGCTGGTTGCGGCCTCGGCTGCCTATACCTGCTGCGCCGCCTCAAGCCCCTTCACCAGCGGGTGATCCTCACTGCCATCGCCCTGCTGCTGCTCGCCTGCGGAGTTCTCTTCCTCTGGCCCGCTGCAGCCGCCGCCTTGGCTGGCCCCTTCTGGTTCTTCTTCAAGATGGCGGTACTGATCTATGCCATGATCTGGATGCGCGGTACCTTTCCTCGGCTTCGCTACGACCAGCTGATGAGCCTTGGCTGGTACTACCTCATCCCCATCGGTATGGTGATGCTACTGGTGCATGCCGTGGTGGGTGTGGCCCGGGGTTGAGTGCTGTCCTTAGTACGAGCGAAGGTCCTTACAAACGGTCCCGTCAAAGGGCTCTGATTCTGCTGCTTCTGGCCTACACTGGAAGCATCCATGCTGGTTCGAATCCGTAAGCCTTCCTTGGTCGCCCTCACCTTGGCACTTGCCCTGGTGCCACTGCTCGCCCAGCAGTCCGGGGTGATTGTACTGGAGGAGGGTGACTTTGAAGCGACGCCCAATGCTGCTCCCGTTCGCACCCCTGGGCATGCGGCTGCAATGCCGCCCGCGTACAGCGCCCCCGGCGAGGTTCATGTGTTTGACCCTGGCCGCGATGCCCGCGCCGATATCCGCAATGCGATTCAAGCTGCGGCGCGCGATGGTAAGCACGTCCTTCTTGATGTCGGTGGAAACTGGTGCGGCTACTGCAAAGTGCTTGACCGGTTCTACATCGACAACCCGGATATCCTGGCCCTGCGTAGCGATAAATATATCTACGTGAAGGTGAACTTTAGCCAGGAGAACCAGAACCCGGAGGCACTGGAGCCTTACGGCCTCATCCGGGGCTTCCCTCACTACTTTGTGTTGGATTCCAACGGGAAGCTCCTTCGCAGTCAGCGGGTTGCCCTGCTTGGCACCCAGACCGGGTACAGTCCCAGCCGATTTCGGAGCTTTCTGCAGACCTTCGCTCCTCGCCAGAACGCCCGCCGATAGTCCGGAAAAAAGAAAAGCCAGCCCTATCCTTACGGATAGAAACTGGCCTGTCTCTTGCTGAGGAAGATCGTCGTTATTCCATGCCGAAGTGATGCCCTTTGCTAAGCAACTGAGGCAACACCCGTTTGCCCTCATGCATGCCCAGCTTCCGTACCGCGTTCGCCTCCACTGCACGGGAGCGTTCGCGCACAAAGACAACCTGCCAGGGATTTGAGAGAGCGCTGTTCGTGGTGGCAAATCCTCGCGCCGCCTGCATCCCGCTTCCGCCGGCTGAGCCAATGCGGATTTTCGAGAAGTCAAAACGCTTGCCGCCCCCCATTGGCTCAACAAAACCAGCCAGATGCAACAGGTAGTCCACTGAGAATGTGTCTTCAGGCAGGTACTTGGCCTTCTCGGAAAGAAAGCGGGCCAACGCGACTACCATCGGATTTCGATGCTCTGACATCTCCAGCAACGACACACTGCCAATGCTGGGAAGCCCCAAATCGAAAAAGGTCTTCACTTTCATCCCACTAGTACCTTTAGTCTAATAGTATTCCATTTGATTCATCAAGATAAAGCAAAAACTGCAATCTCGGCTGGACCTTCTTTCTGGTGAAGCCCACGATCGTGGGTGATTGCTAGTCGCGCTTCGTTCCATCATAACCGGCGCTCACCGGAGAAAAGCGACTGGACTCTCCTATAGTGTTGAAAAGAAGCAACAAATGGATGTCCGGCTGGGCGGTGGGACAGCGCGCACGCCAATCTGGCCAATTCCCGGTTGCATTGTTTCGCCTCTCCCGTCACAGGCAGACCCCATGGCGTTCGCCTAGTACTTTATCCATAACGATAGCGATTGTGCACCGCGTTCCAGCCGCCAAGACCAGATTGTCTTCGGCTTTTGTTTGCCATCTTCCGGCGATTGCTCTCTCAGGATCGGCAATGCGAGACACCGGAACCGGTTTCGTCGATGGCCGCGCTCACGCTGAATTCTCCTTTACAATAGCTGCAAGGCTGCCATGCGTAACGTCACCATTCTCGTCTCTCGTTTCGGCCTTGCCGGCCTATTGGTGGGTTTGGCACTGCAAACGGGCTCGATTGTTGCCTCGCCGAGCTTGCATGAGGAACCCAGCAGCCAGCGTGTCTCGCCTCCAGCGCCACGGCAGGCGGAAGCAGGACGTGGCGAAGTTCATGTTTACGACCCCACACGCGATGCCGCAGCAGATATCCGCCATGCGATTGCCAGCGCCCGTAAGGAGGGCAAGCACGTACTCCTGGAAGTAGGCGGCTCCTGGTGCATTTGGTGCAAAATACTCGACCGCTACTTTGAGGATCACCCTGACCTTCTTGCCCTTCGTAAGGCGAACTACGTGATGGTGAAAGTGAACTTCAGCAAGGAAAATGAGAACATCCAGGTCCTAAGCAAGTATCCGAAGGCAAGCGGCTACCCTCACCTGTATGTGCTGGACGGGACGGGAGAGTTGATCCACTCCCAGGACACGGCACCGCTGGAGGAAGGCCGGGGCTACGATCATGGGCGCATGCGCGACTTCCTGAGTGCCCATGCCCCTAAACGGTAGACGCACCCAAAACCAGTCTCTTCTTTCACCAGCAAAGTTTCGCATCTGCCAACGAACCCGGCCGTAGCCGCATTGTTCCGCATGGCAGCGCCCATCAGCCTGCAGCACCCCTTCCTGGACTTGATACACTTACAAGTCGCGGTAGCGTAGCGCCTTGCCGGGTATTTAGAGGCCCTATGGCTTGGCGGGTTCCTTCCGCCTCAACGCAACGGCCCCATGCGCTTGCCGCCCTTAAACCCTCATGGACACTATCGTTATTCTCTGCAATCCCGCGATGAAGAGCCTCGTGTTGCTGGACGAGCTTCCTGAGAACGTGCGCATCGCTGTGGGCCTGGAGCCTGCAGCCTATGCCAACCTCATCGCCGAAGCGAACATCCTGGTGTTGAATACCGACGACCAAGACCTCATTCAGCACGCGGTGAACTCCGCCCCAAAGCTGCAATGGATCCACTCGCTGATGGCGGGCCTGGAGAAGAAGCTCATCCCTGAGGTGCGTCAATCCCCCGCCCCACTCACCAATGCCCGGGGGGTTTACAAGGAATCCCTGGGAGAGTTTGTCATCACCTGCTGCCTGTATTTTGCGAAAGACCTTAGGCGGATGGTGGAGCAGCAACGCGCCGCCCAGTGGCAACCCTTTACCGTGGAAGAGATTGCCGGCAAGACGATGGGAATCATCGGCTATGGGGAAATTGGCCGGGCTTCCGCGCGCAGGGCGCAGGCGCTTGGGATGCGGGTGATCGGCGTTCGCCGTCACCCGGAGCGCAGCGAAGACGACCCCTTCGTGGAGCGCACCGTTAGCTTTGCCCATCGCAAGGAAGTGATTGCCGAGAGCGACTACGTGGTGATCGCTGCCCCCAACACCGCGGAGACGCGCAACTTGGTGGGCCGTGAGGAACTGGCAGCCATGAAGGAAACCTCTGTCCTGATCAATGTGGGCAGGGGCCTGGTGGTGGACGAAGAGGCACTCATTGAAATGCTGGAGGCCAAGCGGATTCGTGGTGCGGGCCTGGATGTGTTCCAGCACGAACCGCTGCCCGCAGAGCATCCCTTCTACCACCTGGAGAACGTGTTGCTGTCGCCCCACTGCGCCGATAACACTCCCGAGTGGCTGCACGATTCGATGCGCTTTTTCCTGAAGAACTACCGCCACTTCCGCGCTGGCAAAGCGCTGGAGAATGTGGTGAACAAGGAATTGGGCTACTAGGTGAAGCCCAAAGTAAGGAGATTTCCCGTGCGACGAACCCTTCTGCTGTTGACCACACTGGCCATGTTGGTTGTTCCCTTCGCCAGCCGCGCGGAGGATGCTTATGCCCCCACTGCCGTCAACCTCGAAGCCCGCAAGTGGTTTCAGGATGCCCGCTTCGGGCTGTTCATTCACTGGGGCGTATACAGCGTTCTGGCCAAGGGCGAGTGGGTGATGAACAACGATCGCATGAGCATTCCCGACTACGAGAAACTGCCGCCCCAGTTCAACCCGGCGAAGTTCAATGCCGCGGAGTGGGTATCGCTGGCAAAGGCCGCCGGCATGCGCTACATCACCATCACCAGCAAGCATCATGATGGCTTCGCGATGTGGAACACGAAGCTAAACAGTTGGAATATTGTGGACGCGACGCCGTATGGTAAGGACATCCTGAAGGAGCTTGCCGACGAATGCCGGAAGCAGGACATGAAGCTGTTCTTCTATCACTCGCACCTGGACTGGTACAACAAGGAATACTTTCCGCTGGGACGCACTGGCCTGCACTCCGGCCGTCCTCCCTACGGTAACTTCGACAAGTATCTCGATTATATGGATGCGCAACTCACTGAGCTGCTCACCGGCTATGGCCCTATCGCGGGCATCTGGTTTGACGGCATTTGGGACCGCAAAGGCGCCAACTGGCGTTTACGGCAGACCTACGACCTCATCCACAAATTGCAGCCTGCAGCGCTGGTGGGCAATAACCACCACTTGAAGCCCTTTGCCGGAGAGGACTTCCAGATGTTTGAAAAGGATCTTCCTGGCCAGAACACCACGGGCTTCAGTGGCGAGGCGGAAATCGGCGAAATCCCGCTAGAAACCTGCGACACCATCAATGGCGCCTGGGGCTACAACGCGAACGACAAGCGCTTCAAGAGCACCCGTCAGTTGGTCCACTACCTGGCGCGCGCGGCTGGGCACAACGCGAACTTCCTGCTGAACGTCGGCCCGAAGCCGGACGGAACGATTCAGGACGAGTTCGTGGAGCGTCTGCGCGAAATCGGTGGCTGGCTTGCCAAGAATGGTGAGAGCATCTACGGCACTCGCGGCAGCAAGGAAGTTAGTCCGCGCAATTGGGGTGCGGTAACGGAAAAGGGCGACAAGATCTACGTCCATGTGCTCGACTGGAACGATTCGGTGTTGGCTCTACCGAAGATCGCGCGCGCCAAGAGTGCCCGTCTATTGATGGATGGCAGCGTGGTGAAGCTGGACCAAGTGGAAAACGGGACTCTGTTGCATCTACCCGCTGGCAAACGTGACCCCTACGACACGGTAGTGGTGCTGGAGACCCGCTAGCGTTTGGCCCTAGCGGCCGGACGCGGAATGGGAGTGGAGATGGAAGTGCGATCCTCGTACACTGATTGGCCAACTTACCCGGTCTCCATAGCGACGGAACAGCAGTTAGAGGATGCACTCTCACTGCCTTTCCCGGGAGACGTGACGGCAGCTGCCCAGCTAGACGGCGATCTGATGCTGTTGGGGGTGGGCGGAAAGATGGGCCTCACGCTGGCCCGGTTGGCGCGCCGCGCGGCTGACCTCGCTGGGGTGAAGCGCCGGGTGATTGCGGTCTCCCGATTCAGCGAGGAGGGCGTCGCTGAGCGTCTGGAGGCAGCAGGCATCGAAGTCTTGCGAGCGGACCTGCTTCTCCGCGACGCGCTGGCTGCCCTGCCCGACGTTCCAAACATCATCCACATGGCCGCCCGCAAATTCGGCACCTCTGGTTCCGCAGCGGATACCTGGGCGATGAATGCCTATCTGCCGGGGATGGTGGCTGAGCGCTTCGCTGCGTCGCGCATCGTGGCATTCTCTACAGGCAACGTCTACCCACTTCTCCCTGTGGCATCTGGTGGACCCACTGAAGAAACCCCCCTTGCCCCAGTGGGCGAGTATGGAACCAGCGCCCTCGCACGCGAGCGCATCCTTACTTACTTCAGCCAGCGCAACAATACGCCAATGGCGCTACTACGGCTAAACTACGCGATTGACCTTCGCTACGGTGTGCTGGTTGACTTGGCCACCAAGATCGTCAGAGGCGAGCCCATCGACGTTTCCATGTCGGCAGTGAACATCATCTGGCAACGCGACGCCAGTGCGGCCTGCCTGCGTGCACTGGCCGATTGCACTACCCCGCCCTTCGTTCTGAACCTCACTGGACCAGAAACTCTCAGCGTGCGCTGGCTGGCGGCGGAACTGGGCAAGCGTCTGGGAATTGAGCCCACTCTAGTGGGGGAGGAGCAGCCCACCGCGCTGCTGAACAACGCCTCTCGTTGTCACCAGCGCTATGGCTACCCGACGGTGAGCCCCGGGCAGATGCTGGATTGGGTGGCCGGTTGGGTAAGTCAAGGCGGCGTGACCTGGGCCAAGCCTACCAAGTTTCAGGTAAGGGACGGGAAGTTCTAATGGATGTCCGCGAACGGCTGCTGGATGGGATGGTGATCCCGGCGCATCCCTTGGCGTTGGATGCGCGGCGCAAACTGGACGTGCGCCGGCAGGTGGCGCTTACCCGCTACTACGTCGACGCGGGCGCGGGTGGCATTGCCGTGGGGGTTCACACCACCCAATTTGCAATCCGTGACCCCCAGGTAGCACTGTTTGAACCAGTGTTGGAGCTGGCTGCTGTAGCACTGCGAGACCGTCCGGTCCTACGTATTGCCGGCATCTGCGGAGATACTGCACAGGCGCTTCGAGAAGCCCGTTTCGCGGTCGATTGGGGCTACCACGCAGGTCTCTTGAGCCTTGCCGCCCTCAAGGATGCAAGCATTCAGCAATTGCTGCGGCATGCCCGTGCCGTGGCCGAGGTGATGCCCATCGTGGGCTTCTATCTGCAACCCGCGGTTGGGGGCAGATTGTTGCCCTACGCTTTCTGGCGGCAGTTCGCCGAAATCGACAATGTGGTTGCCATCAAAGTGGCGCCCTTCAATCGCTATCAGACCCTGGACGTGGTACGCGCCATCGCCGACGCCGGTCGCGCAGACGATGTGGCCCTCTACACGGGCAATGACGACAACATCCTGCTGGACCTGCTGACACCAATTCACGCCGGCAGCCAGACCCTACGCTTTCGGGGCGGCCTCCTTGGCCACTGGGCCGTCTGGACGCACACTGCCGTCCAGCACCTTCAGCTAGCGCGGCAGTTCGTGCGGGATGAGCAACCGATACCGCCTCACGTGCTTGCCCTTGCCGCGGAGATTACCGACGCGAATGCCGCCCTTTTCGATGCCGCCAATGGATTTCATGGTTGCATCGCTGGCTTGCATGAAATTCTGCGCCGCCAAGGATTGCTGGAGGGAATCTGGTGTCTGGACCCCCAAGAGGGGTTGTCGCCCGGCCAGATAGCAGAGATCGACCGCGTGGTTCGCGCCTACCCGCACCTTCCGGACGATGGCTTCGTGCAAGCGAACCTGCACCGGTGGCTGAACCAGAGTTGGTGATCCCCACGCCTGCCCCATTGCGGCTGTCCAAGGTGTGCCGTTCTGGATATACTGCAGTCACTATGGAATTCATCGCCATCTACCAATCGGCGCACCCCAAGGCGGAAGAAGAGGCCGAGACGATCCTGAACACCCTGCGTGAAGCTGGCATTGGCTCAGTGCGCGTGCGCGTGGACGACGAGCCGGGCGGTAGCGTTCGTAGCGTCCTTGTTGAGGTAGAGGAAGACGCCATCTATGATGCCCAAGCCCTGCTGCAACAGCAGGAGGTAACCTTTGAGGGCCTTGACGCCACCGCCGGCCTGGACTTCCAGGTAGCCTTCTTCTCTGACAAGCACGACGCGGAACATGAGGGGATGGCCGTGAAGAGCCTGCTGGAAGCCAATGGCATCGCGGCCTTCCTCGCAGACAGCGGAATGCTGCCAAACTTCCCCTGCAAAGTGCTGGTGCCGCGCGAGGACGCGCAACGTGCCGCGGAGTTGATCGAGGCGGCAAAGGCAACCGGACCCGCCGACGCCGAAGCAGCCGCGCAGGCCGGAGGACTCGACGCTTAGCGGGCTTTCCTAGCGCAGCCAGTCCCTGCGCCAGCGCAGCCCATCGCTTCGCAGCGTGATAGCCCCTTCCAGGTCAGTCCGCCAAAGAGCTGTGCCCCTGTCCTGGAGGCGTTCCACGACGCTAGGATGGGGGTGCCGGAATGGGTTCAGCCAACCTACCGACACCAAGGCGAGCGAGGGCCGCACGGCTTCCACGAAAATCGCTGTGCTGCTGGTCCGGCTGCCGTGATGGGGCACTTTCAGCACCTGGGCCTCCAACGGCAACTGCTCTGCCACCAACTGCAGTTCGCCGCCGCGCTCCAAGTCGCCGGTCAGCAGAGCCGCTGAGCCTCCGTAGCGCAGGCGGAGCACCATGGACGAGCGGTTGCTGTTTTGGATTGCTGGATACCAGGCCCCCGGATTCAGCACCAGGAGTTCCACACCGTCGATCGCGTCCCTGTCGCCTCGTAGTTTCTGCACCACCGGCACACCAAGCCGCTGGGCCTCAGCCACCACCCGGACACCCAGTTCGTGACCCTCCGCGGGACCGGACGTCCATAGCGCTCTGGGCCGGAAGGCCCGGAGGATGGACATCGCTCCTCCGGCATGGTCAAAGTCAAAGTGCGTAAGTATCAACAGGTCCAGACGGCGGATGCCCCGGCTCCAGAGCAGGGGCCCGACGATGTCTTCTCCTGTATCCATCCGGCTGCTGGAGGAAAAGCCGCCAAGACCTCCCGCATCCACCAGAATCGTCCGGCCGTTGGGAGTTACCAGTAGCAGTGACTCGCCCTGACCCACGTCGACCATGGTGAACTCCAGGCTGCCCTGGGCAAACTGCGGAGCGAATGGGTGCAGCAGCAGGAGCAGCCATGTGGCCGCTACTGAAGCCAACGCAGCTCCCCGCGCCCAGGCGGAACCCCGCCGCCGTACTCGCCCTGGGGCCAGCGGCTGGCGGGGTATTGGCCTTGGCATTCGTGGCGGCTTTGCAAGCAGCGGTTCGCACCAGACAATGCCTGCCACAATCCAGCCGGCGCAGAGTGCCAGCAGCCATCCGGGAGCATTTGGAACCCGCCAGTCCGGCGTCAATTGTGCGGTAATCCTGGTGACGGAGTGGGTGAGTTCCGCCATCAGCGCCAACCCCTGATGCAGCCACGGCGGCTGCAGAGCAAGATCGACAAAGGCGAGGGGGACCATCAGGCCCAGCAGGGGACTTACCACCAGGTTTGCCAGTGGACCCAGCAACGGGGCGCGGTGAAAGCTCTCGAGCAGAAGCGGGCTCAGACCCCACTGCACCACAATGGAAATCAGCAGTAGGCTGGCGATACCCCCGGTGGCCAACGTCAACGCGGCCAAGGCATAGTGGCAGACACGAAGCGGCAGACGGGTGGCAAGGGCGATGGTGGCTGCCAGCAATCGTAACTCTACGCGTGCTTGCGCCACACCGGGAGGCAGGCGCAAGTCTCCCGCCGCATTTCCTAGATCGCGGGCCACCTTGGCCCAGTGGCCAAACCAGTGTCGTTGTAGCGGAGCAGCAATGCCTGCAATGATCAGCACCGCGCCGAAGGAGAGCTGGACGCCCGTATCGAAAAGCATCCCTGGATCCCACGCCAAGAAAACCAACGCGACGGCGGAGAGCAGATTCAAGGGCCGTGCGCGGCGATATGCCAAGGTTCCCAGCAGGTAGAGCGTGATGCCACAGGCGGCGCGCAGGGCCGGGGTCTCATAGCCGGAGAGCAGTACGTAAGCCCAACATGCCAGCGCTGCCAGCAGAAAGCGTCCCCAGCGGGGCAGCGGCAACAGTTGCAACACCAGCAGGGCAGCGGCGGCCAGGATAGAAACGTGTTGCCCTGAGATCACCAGCGTGTGGTAAACCCCCGCGAGCCGGAAGGTGTCCAGTGACTCTTCCGGCAACGCCTGATCCTCACCAAAGAGAACTGCCGGGAAGTAGCTGGAAGCGAAACTGCCGGATGGGAAGCGCTCCGCCAGTCGCCCCAGCAGGCGGCTTCGCACCCCATGCACCCAGGCAAGGGCGCGGTTGCCGCAGAGTTGGTCATGGAGTTGGACACTCTCGGCCCCGGTTGCGGACGCTAGCCAGAAGATTCCTTGCCTCCGGAGGTAGCGTTCATAGTCAAAGCTGCCTGGATTTCCGAAATTCCTCGCTGGCCTCACCCTGCCCTGCACTTGCAAACTACTGCCGTAAGCAATCAAGGGAAGCGCCTCGCCCGGCCGCGGATACACGCTCACCTGGATCTTTTCGCCCGTTGCAATCGCCAGCGCGAAGCGTGTGTGTTCGGGTTGATGTCGCACGACGGACACCACGCAGCCATGGATTTCGGCGCGGTCGCCTGGAATTGTATTGGTCTCTGGAAGTGAGGGTAGGGGATGCATGCTTAGCCACCAGCCCGCCGCGAAGAAACAGCCGACAGACAGCATGGCCTGGCGCGTAGCGTTTGCCTCATCCTTGCGCCAAGCCCAAATGGCCAGTGGAATCAGCAGCAGCGCCGCCACGTAGTGCATTGGCTCACCGGGAAAGGCGCACTCCGCCGTTAAGCCGGCCACTACAGCCAGTAGGGAAGCAAACAGCGGATTTCGCCGGAACACACGCATCCACTTGGATAAGTGGGCGCGACGGCGGATTCCTCTCAACAAAAACACATCGGTCTGGCTGGAACTTTCCAATTTCCGCTAGGACTAGCGTTGCGGAACGAGGCCTTACTGAATCGAACCTGCGTGCGCGGCATCTAACTGGGCATGAAAACTCTCGTTCTCACTCTGGGACTGTGCATACTCACCATGTTGACTCCTGCTGCGAACAACGTTTACGAATTTCAACTGAACGGCCTCGACGGCAAACCCGCCGCGCTTTCCGCATACAAGGGAAAGGTGACCCTGGTAGTGAATGTTGCCAGCCGTTGCGGGTATACCCCGCAGTATGAAGGCCTGGAAGCGCTATACAGGAACTTCAAAGGCAAGGGGTTGGTAGTGCTAGGTGTTCCAGCGAACAACTTTGGCGGCCAGGAGCCTGGCACCAACGAGGAGATCGCGCAGTTCTGCAAGCGCACCTACGATGTCAGCTTCCCCATGCTTGCCAAGGTGAGCGTGAAGGGCGCTGACCAAGCTCCTCTTTACCAGTACCTGACCTCGCCGGAAGCCAATCCCAAGACGGCGGGCGACGTGAAGTGGAACTTCACCAAGTTCCTTGTTGGCAAGGACGGCAGAGTGCTGGCTCGATTTGAGCCTGGGGTGAAGCCAGATTCGCCAGAACTGAAACAGGCTATCGAAGCAGCGTTGAAGTAGGACAGCGCTGAGGTTGTTGCGATTGATAAGCGCTACTTAACCCAACTCAAGTAGCATCTCAGAGGCCGGGAGCGATTCTGTTGCTGGAATCGCTTCCGGCCTCCATTGCGTTTGGGCCCAAGCCCAGATTTCCGCCAAGGACGTATCGGAAAGACCAATGGGTGGGGTCTGTCCAAGGAACTGCAGCGCGGCGCAAAGTTCCTTTACTGCGCGGTCTTGTCGCAATGGGGCCGCGCCGGTTTGCTTGCTCAGCTTGCTGCCGTCAGAGAAAACGGCCACCGGCACATGCAGGTATCGCGGCGTGGGGTAGCCCAGCGCCCTCTGCAGCGCGATCTGCCGCGGCGTGTTGTCCAGTAAGTCAGCGCCCCGTACGATATCCGTGATGCCCTGCTCTGCATCGTCCACCACCACCGCAAGCTGGTAGGCAAACAGCCCGTCCGCGCGGAGGATCACGAAATCTCCGATGCTGGATTCCAGGTGGCTTTCTACTACTCCCTGGAGACGGTCAACAAACCGGATGGGATCATCATCCACCCGGAAGCGTACGCTGCGGGCTGTTCTCCCTGCCGCCAGGTACGCCGCGGGAAGCCCGTTCCGGCAGATACCGGGATATCGCGTTTGGCTCTCCTCGCCGGTCCATCCGCCAACAACCAGGTCCTTTCTTGAGCACCCGCAATCGAACACCACACCCTGTGCGCGCAGCCGCTCAAGGGCTTCCAGGTAACGGTGAGTGCGCTGGCTCTGCCACAACACTTCGCCATCCCAGCAAAAACCGAACTGCTCCAGAGCGCGCAGAATCTCATCGGCAGCGCCAGGAACTGCCCGCCCCGTATCGACGTCTTCCATGCGCACCAGCCATTGGCCCTGATGGGCGCGTGCGTCCAGATAACTCGCCACAGCCGCCACCAGTGATCCGAAATGCAGCGGGCCGGTAGGCGACGGCGCGAACCTACCTCGATAGATGCCCGCTGCTGGCAATCCGTGTGATGGCATTCCTGCCCAGCATAGCCAAGCTGGCGGTTGGCCTGCTGCCCGGCTAGAACTGGTCGCGGTGCTCGAGGTTCTTCATCACCTCGGCACGGCTCCGCCAAACAGGACGCAAAGCCTTCCGGGTCATCCACTCCAATTGGTCTTCGGCGTGGGGCGTGCCCGGCTGTGAGGCATTGCCGTAGCTCATCACCGCATACGCGCGAGGAGTCTTCGCGAACTCCACGCAGATCACAAACGTTTCGCCGTGGATGGGTGCGCGCTTACGGTCCTTCATTGGGCCAAAGGTGATCACTCGAAAGATACCCAGATTGCCGAAGCCCCCGTTAGCGGGGAGTTCCAGGTTGCGGTGGCGGTACTTCATCACCTCGCCCCAGGGAGTATCCATGGCGCCAAAGTCCGCCTCCATTTGAGCCGCCGCGGCGTCCAGGAAGGCAACTGCCTCTTGCGGGTTCTTCAACCCTCGGGGTGTATTGAGGGGGTCCTGCATGGAGTAAGGAACCGCGAACCTGGACTGGTCCGCGATCGCGGCACCCATGAACTTCTGCGCCCAGTAAAGGAACAGTAGCGCGCCGCGGCTATCGGCATTGGTCTGACGGTCCCAGGCGGCCAGCACCCTGGCGGCGGACCGTACCCGGTCTGTCTGCCCGTGGGCGCGTACTGCCCCCAGCAAATCGTCCATCAAGCGGTCAGCCAGTTCGGCACGGGTGGAATGCTTCTGTTCCATGAAGCTCTCCAGGGTCACCTTGTCCATCCCGCTCAGCATCCTCAGTGAGCGATGCGCCCGGAAGCTGGCGTTCCTAGGAGCGGTATAGGCGGGGTATCTATCGGGATTCAGGCTGTTCGGCCATGCCGCGTTCCATGGCGGATCGTTTGTGTTCTGCACGTAGTCACTGGGTGGGTTATGCACCTGAGGAAGTTCCTCGAAGGCGTGGTACTCCGTCCATAGCGTCTCAGACGTATCCCCCGGCATGACGCCCGCCCAGGCAGGCAAGTCGCCTGACTTTCGCTTGGGCAGCAACCCATTGAACAGGTAGTGGATATTGCCGTCCCGGTCAGCGTACACGATGTTGAAGGTGGGCACCTGCAGGCGCCGCAGTGCCGTTTCGTACTCGCGGAAGTTCCTGGCGGTTTGCATCTGCCAGTACTGTTCCAGGGCGAAGGGCCGGTCGAGACCGGTGACGCGCATCGCCAGCGTCTTGCCGCTGGTGTCGTGCACCACCGGTCCATGCACGCTCTTGCGGATCTTCACCGTCTCGCTAGCCATTGCGCCATCCGGCTGGCGGATCTTCAGGGTGTGTTCTGCTGCCTCAAAGTCCTTCCACTCCCCATCGAAGCGATACTTGCCATCCTGCACCGTTAGCGCGTAGAGGTCCATCCCATCGATGCTGTTGACCGTCTGGTTGAAGCCCAGATAGTCGCTGAATACGAAACGAAGTACCGGCAAGCCCACTTGAGTAGCGCCGTAAAGGTTGACACCCGGTGCTTGCAGGTTCGCCTCAAAGTAGGTGTACCAGCCGCTCCAAGGCAGATGAGGGTTGCCCAGCAACAGGGAGTGTCCATTCGCAGTGCGCGACGGCGCCACCGCCCAGGCGTTGCTACCGCCATCCTCCGTCCGCGCGGATGCGGGCCGGGTGGCGGCGGCCACCCTTGCCGCGGAACTCACATAGCTGTACTGGAATAGGCGCAGGGCATGCTGCAGCGGATCCAGTCCAGTTACCGGAAGCACGCGTCGGACGTCTTCCGACAACCGCTCAGGGTGTTTCGCGGCATAGTCGTTTATCCCCTGTGCGAAGGCGTCCAGATAGCGGCGAAACGTTGGCGTCTGCCGCGCGTACCAGGCTTTTGCGGTGGCGGGGGCGTCATTGACTGCCAGCCAGCGATCCAGTTCCAAAGCCTCCTTGCCGAAGTATTCGGCACCACGAGCCCTGGATTCGCCGTACAGCCTCAGGACGAGGTCACCGTGGCTGTGCGCCTGGGCCCACCCAAAACCATAGAACAGGTCTTCTGTGTTCCTGGCGACGACGTGCGGCACACCGAAGCGGTCCCAAAGCACTTCGCTGCCCTTGGCAGGTTTATGGATGCGCTGGGTGGATGGCTGCGCGTCCGCCCCGGGGGTGAAGATCGCAATGAAAACCAGCGCCAGCGACAGAACGAACTGGTGTTGAAGCAAGGGAGTCCCCCGGCGGGTGGGCTCCTGGGCAGACGGGGCGAGCCAGGGCAGGACTGGAAACTACGGAGTATAGCGCACCCGGCACCGTGCACCCGGCACCGTGCACCCGACACCGTGCACCCGGCAC
>DAISIM010000002.1:0-240550 GCA_036821995.1 Bryobacteraceae bacterium | reverse complement strand
TGCCTGGGCGCACCACGCGGGTGACTGTACCGCAGGCCTTCGTGGATGTGACGGCAGAGATGGAAGCAGCGGCGCGGGTTGCATCGGATGACCTCGCCCGGCAGAGGGCGCTGGACCGCAAGCAGAAGGAACTGGTGGCCGCGTGCGAAACGAAACCGAACCGCCGCTGCCGCCTGGCGGCATTCGATGGTGGCGTGCAATACATCCTGCAGGAGATGCTGGAGCTGCGAGACGTACGGCTGGTGTACGCGCCGCCACGAGCCATTGGTGAATACGGCGGCGAGACGGATAACTGGATGTGGCCGCGCCATACGGGGGACTTCAGCATCGCGCGCGCCTACGTTTCACCGAGTGGCGAGCCTGCTGACTATAACCCAGGCAACGTGCCTTACCGGCCCGCGCATTTCCTGAAGATCTCACAGCGGCCACTGCGGGAAGGCGACTTCGTGATGGTGTTGGGCTATCCGGGCATCACGTATCGCAGCCTGTTAGGCGAGGAGATGCGCGAACGGCGGGACCGGTTCTTCCCGCGCAGGGTGGAGTTGTTTGGAGAGTGGATTGAATTGTTGGAAGCAGTCTCGAAGGAGAGCGAGGAGGGCCGCATCGCCGTGGCGGCTGACCTGAAGAGCCTGTTGAACCGGTACAAGAACGCGCAGGGCCAACTGGACGGATTCCGCCGTGGCGACCTATTGCGAAAGCAATTGGAGGCGGAACGCGAAGTGCAGGAGTGGGCGTTGACGCGGCCGGAGTGGAGTGGGGCGGTAGAGGCTCGCGCTGCGTTGCTGCGGCACTTCGAAGAGCGGCTCACCACTTGGGAACGTGACTTCCTGTTCGCCAACCTGAGTGTGGGGGCGAAGTCACTGGCACTTGCGCATTCTCTGGTGCGGATTGCGGCGGAGCGCACCAAGCCCGATATGGAGCGCGAGGAAGCGTACATGGATCGCAACATGCCCCGCCTGCTGGCAGGACTCGAGCGACAGCAGAAAAGCTACTTTGAAGACGCGGATAAGCAGATGCTGCACGTGTTTGTGGAGCGCGCGCGCAAGCTGCCAATGGGCCAGCGGATTGCCGCGGTGGATGCGCGCTTTCCGGCATCCATGAGCAAGCAGGAAGTGACGGTGGCAATTGATGTGATCTACGCCGAGAGCAAAGTGCTGGACCTTGGCGAGCGGATGAAGATGGCGACTGAGAGCACATCCCAACTGCGTGCGCGGCAGGACGTGCTGCTGCAACTGGCGTTTGCGATGGAGGAGCAACTGGAGGGATATCGCGAAGCTGAACGGCGCTGGGAAGGCACCGTAAGCCGTCTGCGCCCGGCATGGCGCAAGGCGGTGATGGCCCATGCCGGAAAGCCCATTGCGCCTGATGCCAACAGTACCCTGCGCGTGAGCTTCGCGCACGTCGCGGGCTATGTGCCACGCGACGCGGTGGCGTATGCGCCGTTCACCACACTGCGCGGCGTTGTGGAGAAGCATACGGGGTCAGAGCCCTTTGAAGTGCCTTCGCGCGTGCTGCAGGCGGCAGGTGAGAATCGGCTGGGCCGTTGGAAGGACGAGGTGCTGAGCGACATTGCCGTAAACTTTCTGGCCACGGGCGACACCACCGGGGGCAATAGCGGCAGCCCGATGGTGAACGGCTATGGAGAACTGGTGGGATTGAACTTCGATCGGGTATGGGAGAACGTAGCCAACGACTTCGGCTACAACCCGGCCATCGCGCGCAACGTGAGTGTGGACATGCGTTATCTGCTGTGGACGTTGGAGGAAATAGACCAGGCCAGGGAGTTGCTGTCTGAACTTGGCATCAAACAGTAAGAGGCGTGCCCTTCAATTCGCGAGCGTAGCGCATTGCCTCCAGGAAGCTGTGGATGCGGGCCTTGCCTTGCCAGGCGATGTTGAAGGCGGTGCCGTGATCCACTGAGGTGCGCAGGATGGGAAGCCCGAGGGTGATATTCACGCCGCCATCGAAATCCAGCAGCTTGAGGGGAATGTGTCCCTGGTCGTGGTACATGCAGACGATGGCGTTGTACTGCTGTTCGCGGACGGCGAGGTAGAACAACGTGTCGGGGGCAAAGGGGCCATCCACAGGAATGCCGCGTGCTTGAGCATCTCGCACCGCGGGCAGAATTTCCAGCGCTTCCTCGTCTCCGAATAGGCCGTTCTCACTAGCGTGAGGATTCAAGCCCGCCACCGCGATCCGGGGATTCTCTCGCAGCTTCGACACCGCGGCGAAGGTGAGCTCAATGATCCGCCGAACCCTCTCGCGTTTCACCCTGGCGATGGCCTGTGCCAGGGAAACGTGGGTGCTTACGTGGGAGACGATCAGCGCGTCAGATGCCAGCAGGATGGTGACATCCGGGGCCGCGCATAGCTTGCCCAACAGTTCGGTGTGGCCGCTGAAGCCTGGCTGCGTGAGTTGGATTGCTTCCTTGTTGATAGGGAGAGTGACTACGGCGGAGGCTTCGCCGCGAAGTGCGGCATGGGTTGCCTGCACCACATAGTGATACGCAGCCGCGCCGGCATGCGCGCTGAGTGTGCCCGGGGCAATCGCAGTGGCAGGCATCGCACTGGCATCCAGCACGCAGAGTGTGCCGGGAGGCGCATCCGAGAGCTCATTGACTGGCCGGATATCCACATGAAGCCCCAACTGCTTGCAGCATGCTTGCAGCACCGTCACATCGCCGAATACAACCGCCCTGTCGGACATATGGCCTCCAGCGTAGGCGCGCAGAAGAATCTCTGGTCCTATTCCATGGGGGTCACCCAGCGTGATGGCAATGGGGGCTTGTGTGTTCGTGCTCACGTTGAGCTTTCCTCTAACTGCATCGGTCTCCCTTGCAGCATAGCGAGAATACGGGAGAGGGTTTGTGCATCGCCAAATGCACCGGACTTGGTGATAACCGGAAGGCGGCCGCCGGCCACGAAGGCTTCGCTGTAGACGACGCCCGGCTCAAGCTCGCAGATGGGCTCGAGCTGGCTACAATTCAGAAGCCGCAGGCAAGCGGCGGCTGTGGCTCCACCGGAAAGATAGAGTGCCTCCGGCAAGGGCAGGAAGTGCATGTGCGGTACCGCGCCAGATGGATTCACGGACCGCAGCACCAGCCATTCCCGGGCGTCGCGGGCTTGCATCCAAGGGGAGACGTAGGCATGGAACTGAGTATCCGTGGCCATGATGGCCCGATGTGGCGAAACCGCTGCGATCACTTCGAACTGAGCGATGGTGGCTGGATGGGTGGAGCCGATGAACGCAACTCCAGTGGGGAGACGCGGCACTACCGGCAGGGTGCCAGACTCTCCGTAGAGGGCGCGGAACACGCCCGCTGGTCCGGCGATCAACAGCCGCCCTACGTGCGGATGCAACAATTGGCCGATGGTGTCTACGATGTCTTGGGTGTGGCCGTCGCAAACCAGGACGCGATGGGTTCTGACGTGCAGCGGTTCGGCAAGCTGCCGCGGATCTGCGATGTGGAGGATATCCGATGGGTGGAAGGCACTCGACAACATTGCGGGGATGCTGCCGAGGTCCTGCCATCCGGAAGGAGAGGCGGCCAGGAGATGCCCGTCGCGAACGATGCGTCCCACCAGGGGATAGGCGGGGACGTATACAAGCGGCCTGTCGGGATAGAACTGGGTGAGTAGAGCCAGTTCCCCTGCGATGTGGCCGCGCAGCAGCGAATCCGTCTTCTTGAAGATACCCAGGGGAGATTGAACGGGTGCGGTGGCCAGGACCATGCGCAAGGAGGCGATCGCCTCGAGTGCCGGCAGTTCGCGGGTGGCAGTGTCCAGCACGATCGTGTGTGCGTCGTGGGTGGCGCTGGTGGCGTTTTCGGTATGAAGACAGACCACCGCGCGATGGCCGCCACGCCGTGCGAGCACGCCCATTTCCAGCGCCCCAGTCAGGTCATCCGCGAACACGACCGTACGGGGCAGGGCGGGGGGCATGGTGCGACCACAAGCTAAGCCTAATAGCAGGAGGCGGGGCGCTTCAGCCAGCGCACGCCGCCTTGTCCATCCATCCGAATGGCTGCCGTGGAGCCGCCTACCAGATCCTTGCGCGGGTCAAAGTGACCGGTGAGATCCACCAGGCGCATGGCTACTTCCTGCGAAACGTCGGGAGAACCACGGAAATACTCGGGCCACTTGGCAACTTCGGCTTGGGCGCGTTCGGTCTTGCGTTCAAGAAACTCCATGGCGATCTGCGGGCGGCCGAATACCAGATACAGCGTGCGCTGAGGGTCAACCGGAACCCTCTTCACCTCCATGCGTACATCGATTCCACTTGCGGCAGGCACCGGCGTCAAACGTACCTGGACAACGTTCACTTCGTCGGCGCGATCGAGTCCCGCGAAGAGAGCTGCGGTCTGTGATTCCCGCATGTGCTTCTGGATGACCTGAGGCGGAAGCGCGCGAATCTTCTCTGCCATGGCGCGACCCCAGGCTTCCGCGAGGCTTTGCAGGGAGCTCTCGCTAAGGTAAGGATTGTCGCCCACTAAGCGGGCTGCTACCTGTTTGGCGACATCGCTGGCGTACCAATCGCCGGCGCCTACCATGCCCGAGGCGGCAAACAGCACCTTGCGGGACGGATGAGCGATCTTGCATACCTCATCCTGAAAGCCTTCCGCCATGAAGGAGGCACGGCTATCCGCGGCCACCACGATGCGCTGCCTGGAATAGGCAACGGCAATCACGGTGCCGGTCTCCAAAGCCTGGGCATTCGCTTGAACCGCGGCATCCGCAAACAGCAGCAGGTGGGCAGCCAGAGCGGCGATGCGTAGCGCACGCACTTGCATTAGCGTGGCGCTTTCTCCAGCACTTCGATGGAGCGGAACCAGACGCTGGTGTCCATGCGGCCGTGCGCCTGGATGGCGAGGTGTCCTTCGCGGGAGACGCCCGGGTCATCGGGCAGATCCACGGTCTTGTGTCCATTCAGATGGATCACAACGCGGCCATTCAGGCCCGCAACAGCAAGGCTGCTCCACCCATCAGGCTTCACCAGCGCGTTGTCTTCGGGGCCAGTTACCCACTTGCGGCCACCCACTTCGTAGAGGCCACCGGTGCCCTTGGTGGCATCGATCTCAGCTTCATAGCCCCAGAGGTTGTCCTTTTTGGCCTGGAAAAAGTAGCCGCTATTGCCCGCGTCAATCTTGAATTGAAGGCGGGACGCGATGTCCTTATGAGGCGTGTCGTAAATCATTACGCCTACGGTGCGGTCATTTGGGTTGGTTTTGCCGTGCAAAGCGCCATCGGTGATGGTGAAGGTGGAGCCGCCACGGTGGGTCCAGCCCTTGGTGGTTTTGCCATCCCACACTGGCTTCCAGACGTGCTTGCCATTGTCCTGAATATAGACATTCCGCCAGCGCACTTCAGCCGGGGTATCACCCTTGAAGGAATGCACCTGAAAGCCGATGAAGCCGGTTAGGTCCATGGGGTCAATGAGGTCAGTGCACTTTGCGCCGTTCACGAAGGTCTGGATGCGTACACCGTCAGCGATTACGCGGTAGTGGTTCCACTGGTTGTCCTTAAAGGCAGCGGCGCACTGGGGATTGTTCTCTGGCGTAGGCTGATAGAGCCAGCCGCGCCGCGCTTCATCGTAGATGCCGCCGGAGTTCGCCGCCTTCGTGTTGGAGATCTCCACCTGGTAGCCGTGGAAGCGGCCCTTTGGCTGCTTGCGTTCAATCCACGCTTGGCCATTCCAAATGCGGGACGGAGTTTCGTCGGCGTATTCGTGGCTGCGGATCTGGACGCCGGAGTTCAGGCGGACGTCAGTCTTCACTTCGAACTCCAGAACAAAGTCTCCGTATTCACTCTTGGGAGTGAGAAAGGTGTTCGGGCTGCCCTCCACCGTGGTGCCGACAAGCTCAAAGTTCTCTACGCGATACTTTGCGGTGCCGTTGCGAATGTCGAAGTTGTTCAGGTCCTTGCCGTTAAACAAGGCAGTGAAGCCCTGCGGGGGGCGAGGTTGCGAGAAGGCAAACGAAGCGGTGGCTAGCAGCATGCAAAGGCACAACAAAGTGCGTGAGGACATCTGGGAACTCCCTTCAAGTGCCCCACTTTACCGATTCCAGGCCGAGTGCGATAGAAAGAATAGGGGCGACGCCGTCATTATATAACCGGACTAGTGAGGCTGAATGCCTGCTGAAGCCGGAATTGTGAGTGTGGGTGTCGCCATGAGGAGAACCGCATGACCACCCGGCGTCAGTTTCAAGCGATCGCGGGCAGCGCAATGGCTGCTGCATCCGCTGGATTCGGATTGCCGGCATCCGCACAGGAGGCGGGATGGACGGCCGAGTGGGATGCCGCCCTGCGGGACAATGCTCTGCAAAGGATGGGAGCACAATTCGACGCGAAGGAAGAGATGCTTGCCGTTCCGCTTGGCGCGGAGTACCGCTACCATACGGCGCTGCGCAGCCAGACGGCCCATCCTACGCGTGAGAGTCTGCACTACGCACTGCTGCTGCTGGAGTCCCGGCAGGAGGCGCGGTCCGCGCAGGCGCAACGGATCCTGGCACGCTTGCTGGCCTTGCAGGAGAAGGACTCCGCAAGTAGGTGGTACGGCCTTTGGGGCTGGTACCTGGAAGAGCCCGCGCCTCAAATGCAACCCGCTGACTGGAATTGGGCGGATTTTCTGGGCAGCATTCTTTTGCTGACGCACCACCGTCATGCTTCTCGTCTGGATAAGGCGTTGCGCGCGGCTGTGGAAGAGGGAATCCGGCACGCTGCCTACTCCATCATGCGGCGCAATGTGCGAATGGGCTACACGAACATCGCCATCAAGGGAACATTCGTCACGCTGGCGGCTGCGGACTTGCTGAACGACAGTGTGCTTCGCGTGTACGCCCGTGAGAGGCTGCAACGGCTTGCCAAGGAGATTGACCTTACCGGAAGCTACAACGAGTACAACAGCCCCACGTACAACCGGGTGGGCATTGAGAACTTGGTGCGGATGCGCATGTTGTGGAAGGACGCGGATGCCGTGGCATTGGCTTCACGCATGGAAGATAGGCTGTGGGATCACTTCAGCCGTCGCTGGCACATGCCTTCGCGTCAACTCGCTGGACCGATGAGCCGTGCCTATTCCACTGACATCGGGCAACCGCTATGGTTGCAGAAGGCACTGGGAAACGAGCTGGCCTTCGGAAGCTTGAGCGACATTCGCAGTGGGAAGGCGGGAGGCGATCCCGAGGCATGCTACATCGATTTCCGCTGTCCTCCGGCCTACCGCAGCCGCTTCCTGGACATCGGTCATCCTCGGACAGTTCGCGAGATTTTTCTTCCCGCCGAACCCGGATGCCATCCTACGCAGGGGACCACGTGGCTTGATCATACGGGAAGCATCGGATCCATCAACCAGGGTGACTTCTGGGTGCAACGGCGTCCGCTGGTGGCCTATTGGAAGCAGGGTGGCGGCTTTGGATATGCCCAGTTGCGTTTTCTGAAGGATGACTACGATTTCTCATCGGCGCTGTTCTTCAGCGTGCAGCATGAGAATACAGTGCTTGCCATCGTCAACTTCCGCAACCCAGGAGGCGACAAGCACATAAGCCTTGATCCGATTGCCGACGGACGATTCAGCGCTCGCAGCCTGCGCGTGCAGTTGGACATCACGGCTGAACCTTTGCCCACCCCGTCCTATGGAGCCAAGGGGGAGGACACACAGGCCAGTGGTGCGCTTTACCTCTTCCCGGTGAGTGCGGACCAGGTGCTGCACTTCTCAGTGCTGGCCGTTCGATTCGGCACCGAAAGTGGCAGTACAGCGCGTTGCCGCATCATCGCGAACGGGCACAGCGTCGAGGTGGAATTACTGACGGGCGGCGGCCTGGACGCGGAGCCGCGTGTGGTGGATTGGGCCCAGGTGCGCGAGGGCTTTGTCGTGCTGTCCATGGGGCTGCGTTCCTTGTCCGCAGAGCAATCGGAAGCCATCTATCTGGCACGTGACAGCGGGAGCTTGCAGGCGGTTAAGGACGCGATGCCGCCAGCGGTATGGTACCGGGGCGGGAAGGCGAACTACTCGCGAGAGACCGGGATGGTGGAAGCGTCGTGGGACAGTGGCACGTCAGTGATCGGGCTGAAGGCCGGGGGCCTAATCGCTACCGGCGATGACCAGCAACGGCGATTCGATGGAGGTACCGTAGGCGGGTCCGCCGTACCCCTAAAGCGACTGAGCGAAGCTCGCCTTGCCGAGGGCTATTTGCCTTAGCCCGCGGTAACCCTAGCCAAGCAGCGTTTCCGGCATGTCGGCCAGCACATAGCCCATCACGCCCATGGCTGCCATGCAGGCGCGGAAGTCCTGCAGGTTCACCTTGTCGACCGTGTCGGCATGGGTGTGGTGCCAGTGGAAATACTTTTCTCCTACTGTGCGCAAGCCAAGGCCGGGAACGCCCGCGTCCATCAGCGGGCCGATGTCGGCCCCACCACCGCCGGTGAAGATTTCTCCCGCGTGGATACCGTCAAGCAAGGCCCCCACCGGCTTCAGGCGCGCAAGCGCTTGGGTGAGCAGCGTGCCTTGCGATGTTGCCGTGTTGCGGAGGCCCAGGCCGAAGCCCACAGGCCGCTCCGCGCCGCCATCCATCTCGATGGCCGCCACGTGTTTTTCGCCGCGTGCCTCGCTCCATGTGCGGTAAGCGTTGCCGCCTCTAAGGCCATTCTCTTCGTTCGTCCAGAGGCAGACGCGCAGGGTGCGGCGAGGCGTTAGCCCCAGCTTGTGAATGAGAGCCAAGGCCTGCATGGCGGCCAGGCATCCGCTCCCGTCGTCCTGTGCACCCTGGCCGACATCCCAACTATCGATGTGTCCGCCCATCACGACGATTTCGTTGGGTAGGGCGGTGCCGGGGATTTCGCCGATGATGTTGGCGGAATCTGCATCGGGCGCACTGCGCGCCTCCATCTTCAATAGCACCCGAAGGGCAATTCCCCGAGCTTGCATGCGCGCCATTCGCTCAGCATCCTCAATCGTGATGGCTGCGGCCGGAATCCTGGGGGCGTCAATGGTGTAGCGCAGGCCCCCGGTGTGAGGTGATTGCAGACTTACCGGCGTGACGCTGCGCACCAGAGCCGCAACAGCGCCATATTCAGCCGCGCGGCTGGCACCGCTGGAACGGTAACGCACGGTGTTGCCGTAGCCCGCGTAGGCGGCATTGAACAACACGATCTTGCCTTCAACACGAGCCCTGCCCAAGGCATCCAAAGCATCGAAGTCCGGCACTACCACCACGTCCGCCTCGATACCCTGCGACGGGGTTCCCACGCTTCCGCCCAGGCCCAGCATCGGTAGGTCTCGTTGCTCTGGCGTCAGCAGTATGGCGGACTCCTTGCCGCGAAGCCATACGGGTACCTTCACCGGAGGCGTTGCCACGTTCTGCAGTCCATCGGCGCGCATTGTCTCGGCCGCCCAGGAAATGGCCCGGTTCAAGGACTCTGAGCCGGCCAGCCGGTGCCCGATGCGATCACAGAGGTGGATGAGCTTCTCCATTCCATCCACGTCCGCCAGACAGGTTCCAAGGATCTTGCCTGACGCCTCGCGATACGCATTTGCCGACGAACCACCGGCAATCGCATGGCCCTTGGAACCAACATGCAGGCTAGTGAGACCGGCAGAGGTATGTAGCAAAGAACGGCGGCTAATGGGCATGGTGCACCTTCCAGAGGGGATGAGAGAGCGGCCGCGCAACAGGGAGCTGGGTCCAGAGAAACGTCTAGGTTAGCATGAGCGTTCGCAGATTTCCTGCCCCTGGAAGCTCCTAGAAGCCAGTGGCAGGGTGCAACTGCGGTTTGGGGCGTGCAGCGCAGTGCCGTCTAGAGTGCCGTTCTGTGTCCATCGCCATAGCTTTGATATCATTCAAAACCGCGGGCCATTTCGCCGCGCGCATGTTTTTGTTTTGACCCAGGGAGTTTTGATGTCCGAATCAGCCGAAAAAGTGAAGTCCGCGAGCACCATCCTGATTGCCGCGGCAATTCTCGCCATTCTGGTTTACGGCATGATTGCCGCAATGCTGGGTACACTGCTACCGGCACTCTCCAGCAAGTTCTCAATGACGCCAGAGCAGGATACTTCCATCGCGTTCTGGCAAGGAATCGGCTTGGTGATCGCGTCCCTTTCCGTGGGTCCGCTGATTGATATCCGCGGCAAGAAGGTGGGTCTGCTATTAGGTCTTGGTTTGATCGCCCTAGCCCTTTTCCTGTTGCCGAGCGCTTCCGGCTATGAGATGACCCGATTGCTTTTCCTTCTGGTTGGTTTGGGAGGCGGCATCGTGGTGACTGCAGCCAACGCGCTAGCCGGCGACATCAACGAAGAGCGCCGCTCCTCTACCTTGAATCTGCTGAATATCTTTTTTGGGCTTGGCGGCATTTTGACGCCCTTCATCGGTTCGATGCTCGGCGGCAACGCCATTATCCTCTGCTATGTGATTGCCGCGCTGACGGTCGTTACCTGGATTGTGAATGCGGTCACTCCCATGGCCCCTCCTTCCGGCGAAGTGGCCTTTAAGCTTTCTGAAATGGGGATGATTCTGAACCGTCCAGTTCTCTGGGTGCTGTCGGCTTTCCTGATGCTTTACGTCGCGGCCGAAGTGGGGGTTTGGAATTTCCTGGTGCAGCACCTGATTGCGCAAGGTATTCCCACGGGAACGGCGCAGTCCATTCTGGCCTGGGGTTTCGCGCTTGGCCTGATGGTTGGCAGGCTGGCGGCTTCGCGCATCCTGATGAAGGTACATCCGGTGACCGTGCTCACCTTTGCCTCGCTCGGCATGGCGGTCACTACGTACTTGTTTCTGCAAACGGCTGATCCTACAATGGCGGCCGTCGCTGTGTTCTTTGGTGGCCTGGCCATGGCCCCGGTTTTCCCCACCACCCTGGGGGTAACCGGCGACTGCTTCCGCCGGGGCACCGCAACGGCGATGGGAATCGTCATCACCTTCGGCTGGGTGGGTATCCTGGTGAGTTCCCCCATCATTGGCTCAATCGCTGGCTCGGACGCCACCCAGTACAAGACGGCGCTGCTGATTCTGCCCGCGGGTGCTTTGATCATGTTCCTGCTGGCCTTAGTCTTGAAGCCCATGACTTCGAAGAAGGCATAAGCTTCGCGCGCGCAGCCTGTTCGCTTGAAAGCCCCAGCGCAGCCACGCAATGGCCGCCCTGGGGCTTCTGCATTAGGGCCGCCGTTCACGCTGCGACGTATGCAGGGCAGGGTGCGTATTCACCTTGTGGCGGATGGGCTGCACCGTGCGCAGATAGCGGTAAATCGCCCGCAAATCCTCCTCCTCCAACTCGGAATAGGCAAGCCACGGCATCAGAGTGAAGGATTCCCGAGTGACTGGCGGTGCGCCGTTTTGCGCGAAGTCCCTGTATTGCCGGAAGCCAGCGACGAAGCCGTCCTCGGTCCAGGAGCCTATGCCTGTTTCCATGTCAGGAGTGATGTTGGCGCTGAAGACAGTCCCTTCCGGGAGGCTGAGTTCGAAACCTCCGGCAAGATCCATGCCTTCGATGTTTTCGCCCTTTTCCTTCATGGTGTGGCAGCCCGCACAGTCAACGGTGGTTACCAGGTAACGTCCATACGCAATGGAATCACTACGGGCGGGCGCTGTTACCGGCCCTGCTACGGGTCTTGGCAATCCCCTGTTCAGGAGTTCGACGGGCAATGCAAGCTGCGTGGCAGGCAAGGGGTTGTGAATCGGGGGGATCGAGCGCAAATAGGCAACAATGGCCTCCACGTCATCGTCGCTCATGTTGCGATAAGCGGGATACGGCATGAACGAGAAGAGCGCCTTGCCATCGCGATCTACACCCTCGCGGATCGCGCGAATGACTTCACCATCCGTCCACTTGCCGAGCCCGGTTTCGGGCTCTGGCGTGAGGTTGGAGGCTACAATCCTGCCTGGCAGTCCCATTTGGTCAGGGAACGCAAACCCCTTGGCAAGACCATCAGGTTTGGCTGGGCCGGCAAACTTGCTGAAGTCCCTATCGGAGTGGCAACCCGCGCACTCATAGAGGTTGTTAAAGAGGTAACGTCCACGCTCAACCCGTTCAGGGGTAACGGACACCTTTACAGCGCGCGGGGGAGCCATTGCAGGTTTTCGCGCAAACAGATAAGCTAAACCGCCGCCAACGGTCAACATCGAGGCGCACAAGGCCAGTAGCAGAACACGTTTCCACATGGTGTCCATTCCTTTGCTGTCGGGTCGGAAAATCGACTACGCCGCGCGGAGACTTCTTCTTCAGGGAGCGGTTCCGTCGCAAGCGCGTAACGGCATTGTCACCATTGGCCTAGCGCAGCAAAGCAGAGATCTGGCTCAATCGGTAGAGATGTGGAATGGATCGTTTGAAACAGCGCCCGTCTGATCTGTTGTGCATGCCGATTGCGCGTTATCTGATAGCGAGCGGCTGCGCGCCCGTTGTGAATCGCTTTGGGATGATCGCGCAGGCGTGTAGCCGGAGGGGATGATGCGCGGTACTTCTAACCACTCTCAAGGTCGGACTCTTGGGTTCCTCAGCAGGGTATCCGCGTTCTTTTGGCGCTGGGGCTACCAAAGGCATGCCCGGCTTGGTGAATTGGCGACGGTGCAGGTGTGGCAGCGCCGATAGTGGGCTGAATCCTTGCGGTGCCGTTTAGCCGCAGACCCCCCTTTACCGCCGACGCCACCCTGCACCCGTGAGTGGCTTACGATGAGAAATTGAGGACACGAATCAATCAAACCCGGTCAGGCAGACTGCGATGGCTGCTGCTTGTTTGGATTGGGGGACTGGCAGTGACGGCGTTGGTGTCTTTGCTGCCCGGTAGTCGCATCGGTTCCATCCAAGGTTCCGATAAGGTCTGGCACGGCGCAACCTACCTGCTGCTGGCACTGCCGATCTGCTTTCTATTCCCGAGCAAGGTTCGCGCGCTGGGCGCAGCGATCAGTTTAGCCATTTACGGCGCGTTGCTCGAAGTTGGGCAACTTTTCGTGCCGGCGCGCAGTTTCGAATGGGGAGATATCTTCGCAAACTCAACAGGGGCGTTTGCTGGCCTACTGGTTAGCCTGCTTGTGGTGCAATGGATGCCGGCTTCTGAACTCCGGCCCACGCGGGCGGTCTCTGGCACAAATGCTACGAGCCGCCTTACAGCGACGCGGCGTCCATAATTTCCACGGCATTGCCGGCGGGATCCCTGATGTAGCAGGACCGGGTGCCATCGCGATGGGTCTTCAAAGCACCGAAACGCTCAGCGTCGGGGCGCGCGAACGCAACATGTGGAGGGTGTTGTTCGGCAATCACCAGCGCCAGTTGCAGGTTAGCGAACTGGAGCAGTGCCCATGTATCGTCCTGATAGCGCACTAGGCAGGAGAATGTGCTGGCATACCAATCAACCGCTTTCGCGATGTCATCCACCGACATAGCCAGATGATGCAGATCGTCCAGCTTTGCGGACACAGTGTTCGTTTCAACTTCAGTGCTCATCGTTGGGATCTCCCGGGTAGCGCACGCGCCACTATCTCCATGATGCCGCCGCATGCTGCCCGGGCGCAGCAAACAGTGGGTGCGTGAGTACCAACAAAATGGCTCCACGCAAGGTCCATAGAAGTGTCCGAATCCAATTGGTGCGGACCAGCTTGGCCGCAATATCGGCTTCGTACCCGGAAGCCAGCATGCCGTGCAAAGGGACCTGGACAAAGAAGGTGGAAAGCCAGATTGCTGCCAGCATCACCATGGCCGCCCACAGCCAGAGGATGAGTCCACCCTGGGCGCTCACCGGATACGATAGAGGCCCAGAGAGCAGCCCCAACAGCAGCAATCCGCTACCCAGTTCGGCCAGCATTAGCGGCGCCACAACCCACGATGTCCGTTGCGCATGCAACTGCTCATACCGTGCAAAGTTGTCCCGGCCAACCTCAACGAACAGAGGATAGTGCACAACCTGGACAAACCAGCACAGGCCGGCCAAGGCTAGTGTGGCGCCCATGTGCAGCAGGTAGATGATGCTGAAGGTTGCCCTCATCGCCGATCGTCTCTTGCCTTCTGGTCAAGCGTCCAGCAAGGCCTCCGCTGTCTGTCTGCCGGAACGCAGAGCGCCATCGATTGATGCATCGGTGAGGTTATCGCCACAGAGCCACGTGCCATCGATGTGGCGAATGGGCGGTGTAGTGCTGAAGCGGCCGGCGTCCTGATTGGGCTGGGCAAAGGGGATCTGATAGCTGCGCAAGAATTGCCACTTGCGGGTGATCGGGCCAAACCAGCCACTCAGTTCCGCTCGAACGGCCTCTACCAGTTCCAGTTCTGCCATGGGGATTGTGCCCACCAGTGTGACCGAAACCAGTGCTGCTCCAGGAGGTGCATAGCGAGGGCTTACGTCGCTAGGGATCGCCACATGGTTCACCATGCCGGTGGCATCACCGTTCAGGCAGATTGCCGGACGATCCAGCGGACTCTTTGGTGCCGAGAAATAGAGGCACGTGGTGGCTCGGGGCTGCGGTGGTGCGGGAATTCCCAACAACGCGGAGGTGGTGGGCGCGTCCGTCGCCAGAACTCCGTGCCGAAAGCTCACGGTGCTGCCGTTATCCATCCGTGCACAGCCCGGACGCCACTCCACGCAACGCACACCGGTGCGTAGCCAGCCGGTGGGCAATGCTGCCGCTAGTTGGCGAGGAATCGCCTGCATGCCCGTCAGCGGCAGCGTGGTTTCACCGCGTGCCATCATGCCAAATACGAAATGGAACATGCGCGCGGACGTCTGCAGATTCTGCTCAAGGAAGATTCCCCGGAAGAATGGATAGAGGAAGGCCTGCTGGAAATCGTGGCTAAAGCCATATAGGGTAAGGAAGGAGGCGGTGGGGATATCGGCGACCGGACGACCTGCAGGGGGTTGCAGGCAGGCTGCTGCCTGGGATCGCAGTCGCGCGATGCGGAAGCGATCCGACCAGGAAGCGACAGGACAACGGAGCGTTCCAGCAGCGGCGATGGGATGGCGCCAGGGGTCAGCGATCAGGTGGCGATGTCCCTGCCGTTGCACAAACGCACCCGCAAAGAAAGGCTGCAAGTGCAGGTCTTCGTAGTGGAGAGCACGCTGGGCTTCGGGATACGCGGACAGCAGGACCTGAAAGCCTCGATCAAGCAGGAAACCATCCAGACTATCGGTGCGCACGCGGCCGCCAGGGGCGTCGGACGCTTCCACCAGCAGGCACTCGCGCCCTTCGGCGCTGAGCCGCAACGCGCATGCGAGTCCTGCCAGGCCCGCGCCTACAATCAGGCAATCGACTGACTTACTGGACATGCCGCACCCCATCGGGCAGCCACTCCAAGATCGTGCTGGCTGCGGCCATTCCGCTTAGCGCCGCAGCCTCCACATCCCTGCCGCCACAGGCATCCCCGGCCAGAAGCAGGAGGGGCGACTCCTTCAGAGTGAGGACGCGCTCCATCAGCGGTGTGCGCACCCTGGAGTAACGCCATCGGTGTAGATGCCGGGCTACTACCGGGGCGCCCAGATGCGGAGCAGCAGCCTGCTCCATCAACCGGATTACCCGCTCGCGGTCATCGTCGAAATGGCTGGTGGAAAACTCCGGTCCGGCGTGCAGCGTCACGACCGTTGACCCCATCGTCCCGCCGCTGATGCCTTTTTGACGATTGTCGGCGATCCAGTAAAGTGGATCTCCATCCATTGCCAGCGCACCTGGGCATGGAATCTGGCTTTCGCCATCCAGCTTCAGTAGTAGGGTGAAGCAGGGTTCGTAAATGACGGTGTCCAGCTTTCTGGCAACGGCGCGATCAAGTTCCACTCCGCCCCGGCGCAGGAGGGCGAGAGCTTGGGGGACCGGGCAGGTCAACACCACCGCATCCGCATGCCAGAAGGTTCCGTCCGAGGCGATCAACTGCCATTGATTGCCGTTCAGCGCGACGCGTTCCACTTCAGTGCGAAGGTGGATCCGTAGCGGTTCGGCGAGGCGCGCGGGAAGCTGATTCATGCCGCCTTCCACAAGATAGCGCGCCAACCCGGATGGTTCCGCCTCGCCTTCAAAGCCGAAGCCCCACAGCCGAGAGACGCCCGCCGATATCCACTCCTTCAGCTGCATTCGGAACTCATGCGAGCGCGATTCCACGTACTGTGCGCCGTAGTCAGCTAGATTTCCGTCCAAGGGGCGAGTGGCCATACGGCCACCCGGACGGCTTCCCTTGTCCAGCACTGCTACGTTCAGCCCTCTGGATCGCAGGCCTTGGGCACACTGCAACCCGGCCATTCCCGCTCCGAGAATCGCTACAGAACTCGCAGATTCTACTCCGCCAGCGACAAGATCTCTCGTCCCGGTTGCTTTCACTTCGTTCTTCACTCCCCCGGAGCAGCGACTGCTGACCGAACTTCTCCACCACCGTAGTGGATTCCGGCTGAACCGAAAAGGTTTTGAGAAATCCTGATCTTTTGCGGGAACAGCGAGGATTTCACCTGCGTGGCGTAAAGAACGCGAGCTGTCTGACCGATGAAACAGAAGGGAAGTTGGTGGCCTACAGCAGTGGACGCACAGGATCTGGAGATCATTCGCGAATTCGTACTGGAGAGTAACGAGAATCTTGCCCGGCTTGACCTCGATATTGTCGCTCTTGAGTCAGCACCGCAGGACGACAACCTGCTGGGAAGCATATTCCGAACGATGCACACACTGAAGGGGACCTGTGGCTTTCTTGGCTTCTCGGCCATGGAAGGCGTCGCTCACCACGCGGAGAATATCCTCAGCCAGTTGCGAAGCGGGAAACGAGAGCTCGACGACGTCCTAACCACAGTGATCCTGGAGGCGGTGGATATGATCCGCGTCGAACTGGCGCAGGTGGAATCCACAGGCATGGAGACCGGCAAGGGGTACCCGGAACTCCTGGAGAGATTGCGGCACGCAGAATTGCAGGGGTCAACGTCCGCACGACCGCTGAGGGCCGAGCCGGAACTCAAGCGGGAAGTGGCGGTGGAGTCTGAGGCGGAGGAGCCGGTGGCAGACTCAAGCCACAATGCCGGGGAACCCTCCCCGGATGTTCCGGCAGCGCCAGCGAATTCAGCCGCCGAATTTGTGTCAAAGGCCACCGCTGCCACCGCGTCCGCAGCTGGGAACAGTCATCGCGGGAACGTGGGCGAGAGCGCCATCCGGGTGGATGTCAATCTACTTGACGGGTTGATGAATCTGGTGGGCGAACTGGTGCTCGCGCGCAACCAGATCCTGCAGTTCACCGGGCGTTATGAGGACATTGGGCTTAGCGCTTCCTCACAGCGGCTGGACCAAATTACCACCGAGTTGCAGGACGGCGTGATGAAGACGCGCATGCAGCCCATTGGCGTCGTGTGGAACAAGCTGCCCCGGGTGGTTCGGGATCTTTCCGCGACGGTGGGCAAGCAGATCCACTTGGAGATGGAGGGTGCAGGCACAGAACTGGACAAGACCATTATTGAAGCCATCAAGGATCCGCTCATGCACATTGTGCGCAACAGCTGCGACCACGGCATTGAGGAGCCAGCGCAACGCATTGCGAGAGGCAAGGCGCCGCAGGGACGCTTGAAACTGCGCGCCTTCCATGAAGGCGGCCACGTAAACATCGAGATCATAGACGACGGCAAGGGCATTGATGCTGCGCGCGTCAAGCAGCGCGCGGTGGAGCGCGGACTAGTGCCGCAAGATATAGCAGCCCGGATGGGGGATCGTGAGGCCTGCCAACTGATCTTCGCGCCGGGCTTATCCACCGCTGAGAAGGTGTCAAACATTTCCGGACGTGGCGTGGGCATGGATGTCGTCCGGACCAACATTGCGCAGATCGGCGGCACTGTAGATGTGCAAAGTGTGCTGGGTGAAGGCACCACCGTACGTCTGAAGATCCCCTTGACGCTGGCGATTATCCCGGGGCTGGTGGTGACTGCCCTTGAGGAACGCTATGTGATCCCACAGGCAAGCCTGCTGGAACTCATTCGCTTGGAAGGAGAGCAGATCCGGAAGCAGATTGAATGGATCCACGGCGTGCCCGTTTATCGCCGACGGGGCGGGTTGTTGCCCCTGGCGTTTCTTTCGGAGATTTTCCGGCCCGGTGCGGAACTGCCCGTGGCGAATCAGCGGCGACGCCGTACGGACGAGGCCACCGTGGCGTCATCCCACGAATGTCTAAGCGGCGAAATCCTGAATATTGTCGTCCTGCAGGCAGAAAGCCAGTTGTTCGGTCTGGTGGTGGACGGAATACATGACACGCAGGAGATTGTGGTGAAGCCGCTTAGAAAGCAATTGAAGGGGCTGAACTGCTATGCGGGCGCCACGATCATGGGCGATGGCAAGGTGGCGCTGATACTGGACGTGAGTGGACTGCCGCAATTGAGTGGGTTGCTGCGGACGGGGAATGGCAGCAGGGAACCCAAGGAGACCGTTTCCGCACAGGCTGCTGAGACGCAAAGCTTCCTGCTATTCCGGGCGGGGGAGTACCCCCGCCTGGCAGTCCCCCTCACCCTGGTTGCGAGGTTGGAAGAGTTCGAACGGGGACAGTTGGAGGGGTCCGCTGGAGACCTCGTGATTCAGTACCGGGGTGAAATTCTACCCCTTGTGCGACTGGCTGAGGCGCTGGGTGGCGGGCCAAGCGCGGATTGGACACAACCTATTCTCCAGGTGGTCGTCTTCACGGCCAATGGCAGGAGCGCAGGACTGATTGTGGACGAAATCATCGACATTGTGGAAGGCGATATGGCCACCCGGAAGCCGACGGCAAGAGCAGGAATTCTGGCTTCCATTGTGCTGGACGGGAGAGTTACCGACGTCCTTGACCTTCGTGACCTGTTGGGGCGCCCCCCTTTGAACTGGTTTTCTTCCACGCCGGAAGTAGCGGCGTACAAGCGGCACATCGTGTTAGCTGAGCCGGAGGCTTTCCAGCGTCACCTGCTGAAGACAGCACTGCAAGTGGAGGGTTTCCGGGTAACCGAGGCGATTCATGTCCAGGATGTGATCCGCTCACTGAGTGAGGAAGGTGTGACAGCGGCCTTGGTGAGCGATTCGTTGCACCCCGAAGATCGGGAGGTACTGCAGTGTTGGATGCGCAAACAGGATCGGGAGCGCCGCTTCCGGGTGATGGGTGTTCTCGGGCCGGATGCCGAGCGGCATGCGATGGAATCGCCGGTGAGCACTTACGACGCTTGGGCAAGACCCGCCGAGGTGGTAGGGCAGTTGAACTCCCTGCTGCTTCTGAGCGAGAAAACGCAGCCCGTGGTGGCCGAAAAGGAGAAGCTTGTCTCGGCCTAGAAGTCTCGCCAACGGCAAGTGCAAACACCCATGACCAGCGTGATAGAAGGGCAAGAAGAACCCCGCCGGGCTAATCACCGCGCAGCCGCGATTGTACAGTGCGCCACCTTTCGGGTGGAACGCCTGTTGTGCGGAATTGACGTGCAGCATGTCCAGGAAGTGCTGAATTCCCAGGAAACCACGAGGGTTCCACACGCTCCGGCAATCGTAGTGGGACTCATCAACCTCCGCGGCCAGATTGTGACGGCTCTCGACGTTCGCAAACGCATGGGCTTGCCGGAGCGAGACGATGCGGTGCATCCCATGAACGTGGTGATCCGTACCAATGAAGGCCCGTTGAGCCTGCTTGTGGACGAGATTGGCGAGGTGATTGAGGTTCATCCTGACCAGTACGAGGAGGCCCCGGCCGGACTGGACTCCGCGCAGCGCGAACTGCTGCAGGGGATCTACAAACTGGAAGGCCAGTTGCTGTTGATGCTTGAGCCGGAGCGTGTGGCTGAGATTGGACTGCAGGGGATTGCGGCTGGGGAAACAAAATGACAAGGGCGACCTAGAACGAGCGAACGATTCGTGGTGTGTGCGGTCACTAGTCCTGAATTGGACTTGCCACCACCTTCGTGCAGAAACGGTGAACAGAACAGGACAGAGGAGTGAGCATTACGCATGGCTACGACAGTCAAAACCCCATCGAAGACGCGACAGGCAGCTGTGGCACCCCAAACAAAACAAGGAAGGGCGAAGGCAAATTTTGCTTCTGGACGGACAACAGGTCCATCGACGCCCACCCTTAGCTCTCCGCCAGTTCCACGCGGTAAGGGCCGAATGAATCTGCACCCGTCTGAAGGGCAGCCACCGAAGCGCAGCAGCGGACTGGCGGTTCGCTATGGCATCACCGAGCAGAACCTGAGGCAGCGCCGGGATTTTTTGCGATTGGGAGAAGAGGACCGTGTCCTCATCGAGTCGTTATGCGAGTGGGCTTATGAGCACGCACCCGCGATCGCGCGCGAGTTCTACGACTGGCAGTTCTCTTTTCCTGCAACGCGGAGCTTCTTCGAGGAGTACGCCAGGAAGAAGGGCATTCCACTGGAGCGCCTGCGGCCCACTCTGGAGATGACCCAGGAGCGCTATCTCGTGACGCTCTTTGAAGGGGCGGCGTCGTCGTGGGGAGTAGAGTACTTTGATTACCGGCTGGAGATTGGCCGGATCCATGATCTGATTAATCTTCCCTTTAAGTGGTACATCGGGGCGTACACAGAGTTTGCTCACCTGCTGGAGAGGCACCTTAGCGAAACGATGGAAGCTGCTGATGTACTGCGGGCGATGCTTAGCCTGCAGAAGGTGATGAACTATGACATGCAGGCGGTTGGCGACTCGTTTCTTCTGAACACGCTGGAGTCGATGGGGTTGGACGTCAATGGAATTGAAACTGCAAACGGCAGTGACAGGACAGAACATATTGACCAGGTCAAGTCCTCGCTCCAACGGCTTTTGCAGCAGGCGTCGGCTATCAGCGAGGGGCGCCTGGACGACCCGGTACTGGCGTTGGCGGTGCCTGGCAGGCTTGGTGAAGACTTTGCTCGTTTGGTTGAGGTTCTGCGTCGACTGCTGGATGAAGTGAACCGCCTCATCACCCATGCGCAACGCGGGGAGTTGAGTGCCCGCGGAGACTCTTCCCAGTTCTCCCATGGCTACCGGGCGCTGTGCGAAGGAGTGAACGAGATGCTCTCGGCGATGGCCTCGCCAATTGTGGGCGCCGTTGCCTTACTCGGACGCATGTCCGGTGGCGACTTCAGTGAAGACAACGCGGCACTGGCGGAAGCGGATAGCTATCGTGGTGCATTCCGCAGTCTTAGCGATGCTGCCCAGTCCATTCAACAAACCATGCGGGATACAGTCGTTCACCTGCGTCAAATGGCAGCCACTCTGGCTGCCGCGGCCGAGGAGCTTACGGCCGTAAGTCATCAGATGATGGGCAACGCCGAAAGCACTTCCCAACAGGTAGAGGTGGTTTCCGCAGCGAGTGATGAGGTGTCTGGCAACCTGGCGGTGGTCGCCAGTAGTTCCGAGGAGATGCTGGCCAGTATCCGGGAGATCGCCATTAGTAGTACCGAGGCGGCGCGGGTGGCGGGCTACGCGGTCAGAATGGCCGACGGGACCAATGCAACGGTGGCGCAACTGGGCGAATCAAGCCAACAGATTGGCAATGTCATCAAGGTGATCACGTCCATTGCGCAGCAAACCAACCTGCTGGCGCTGAATGCCACCATTGAGGCTGCCAGGGCCGGTGAGGCCGGAAAGGGCTTCGCCGTGGTTGCCAACGAAGTGAAGGAACTGGCGAAGCAGACGGCGAAGGCCACACAAGACATCAGCAAGAGTATCGAGGCGATTCAACACAACAGCAGCGGTGCTGTAAAGGCGATTGGGGAGATCTCGGAAGTGATCTCGCAGATCAACGATATCTCAAACACCATTGCCTCGGCCGTTGAGGAGCAGACCGCCACCACGAACGAGATTGGACGCAACGTATCGGATGCCGCTCGTGGCTCGACAGAAATCACCAGAAGCATCGCTGGAGTGGCTGCCAGCGCGGAAACCACTTCCAATGGGGCAAGAGATACCCGGCAAGCCTCGCAGGAACTCAGCCAGCTGGCGGCTGAACTCCATCGATTGATGGACAGGTTCCGCACTTAACGCCAGCTTTCGTGCAGTGCAACTGAGCGGATGGCCCCATGCGCCCTCTGCCAGAACAGAAGGAAGGAGCAGCAGATGTCGCTAGCCATGGTGGTGGACGACTCACGAACCATTCGGAGGATACTGACGCGCACGCTGCAGGACTTTGGCTACGAGACAGTGGAGGCCGGTAATGGCCTGGAGGCATTGGTAACGATTGAGAGTCTGCAGACTCCACTGAACCTTATTCTGTTGGACTGGAACATGCCAGAGATGAACGGGCTGGAGTTTCTCCGGCGCTTGCGTTCGGACCGCCGCTTCGATGCCGTCAAGCTGATGATGGTGACTACCGAAACACAGGCAGAGCAGATGCTGGAAGCACTGGAGGCCGGTGCCAATGAGTACGTCATGAAGCCCTTCACCCGCGACATCATCGAGGATAAGCTACGCCTGATGGACGCATTCTGACGCGCACGATGCGGAAGTGATCTCCGCCGGTACTTGGCCTAAGCCCCCGAGTTCTCCAGTAAACGCCCTGCGGCGGAACGCCCAAGAAAGGAGGCCAGCGTGGACGGTATGACTGTCCCTTCGACGAAGCCCGGTAAGCCTACGCGGCTCCAGGTCTCCAATCTTCATAGGGATCCGGAATGGCCCCGGTGGATGCCCGGCGAGAAGATCCGCGTGATGGTGGCCAGCAATGACGTTGTGGTGCGTCAGTGTCTGAAGCGTGCGCTTGCTCAGGATGCAGAGATCGAGATTGTGGGCACGGCGGCGACCGGGGAACTGGTCCTGCAGCGTCTTGATGCGTGGCAGCCTCATTTGGTGATTTTGGACCAGGATCTCCCGGGACCGGGAGGGATGGAAGTCCTACAGGACTTGCGACGCCAGTTTCCAGGCGTCCGGGTCCTTCTGTTTTGTAGCTCCGATGAGCGTGGCGTCAGGTCGAGTTTGGACGCACTGGCACTGGGCGTGAGTGACTACCTTGAAAAAGTACTTCCGCTTAACTGTGATGCGGAGACTATTGATCGCGTCGGTGCGGCGTTGCTTCCAAAGATCAAGGCCATCGTCGCCAACTACTGTCGCCGTGCCGTTCCAAGAGTCAGTACCTGGGATTCCGAGCCAAGGCAGACGGTTGTTCCAGTGCTGAACGCGGATCGTCGGACATCACCCCGCCCCTTAGGTATCCGGCAACCGCTTGAGTTAGTGGTGATCGGCGTATCCACTGGAGGTCCAAACGCCTTGGCGGCACTGATTCCCTCCTTGCCAAGGAGCTTTCGGTCGCCCATTCTATTGGTGCAGCACATGCCGCCCATGTTCACTCGGCTACTCGCTGAGCGTCTGGATAGCATTGGGGAGCTGCCAGTGCGCGAAGCAAAGGACCAGGATCCTCTGGAACCCGGAATGATACTCATCGCTCCGGGGGACTACCACATGCATGTGGTTCGAAAGAGTGGGCGAGGCGTGGTGAAGCTCTCCCAGGAACCTCGCGAAAACTCATGCCGTCCTGCTGTCGATGTGCTGTTCCGCTCAGCGAGTGAGGCCTACGGGGCAGCGGTACTGGCGGTGGTGCTTACCGGTATGGGTAAAGATGGTCTCGACGGTGCAGCTTCACTTCGACAGGCAGGGGCTACCATCATTGTCCAGGACGAGGCCACCAGCGTGGTGTGGGGGATGCCTGGGTTTGTAACCAAGGCGGGTCTGGCCGATCACGTGCTAGCGATTGACGCCATTGGCCCTGCAATTGCCGCCTTGGCCCGTATGGAGGGAGATCAGCGAGCATGACAAGGGCTGAGCCGAGATTGCCGGATACGCAGGACAAGTTAGTGGTCATCACCCAGGAAAACTACCGCTTCCTGCAGCAACATGTTTATCAGCACTCCGGCATCGTACTGGATGACGCCAAGCACTACCTGCTGGAAGCGCGGCTGGTTCCGATTGTAAGGGATGTCGGTTTAGTTGACCTGAATGCCCTTTGCCAGGCACTTCGTAGCGCCGGAGAGGTCTCCCTGCGCAACCGCGTCGTGGAGGCCATGACCACCAACGAGACCCTCTTTTTTCGAGATAAGTCGCCGTTCGATGCATTACGAGTGAAGGTGCTTCCAGAGTTGCGAAGTGCCTTGCGGGGCAGGCCAGTCCGCATTTGGTCAGCGGCCGCATCCACCGGCCAGGAAGCCTATAGTATCGCGATGCTTTTGCTAGAAAGCGGACTGAGCCCCAGCGAAGTTGAGATTCTGGGGACTGACTTGAACGAAGAGGTTCTGGCCCGTGCCAGGGGGGGCGTCTACTCCCAGTTGGAGGTGAACCGGGGCTTGCCAGCGCCCTTGCTAGTAAAGTACTTCACCCGCAGAGGCATGTCGTGGGAAGTCCAGGAGCCCATCCGCCGCATGGCTCGCTTTCAGCAATTGGACCTGCGTAGTGGCATTCGCGCTTTAGGTATGTTCGATCTGGTCTTCTGCAGGAACGTCCTCATCTACTTTGACATACCCACAAAGCAGGGAATTCTGAAGCAAATCCGGTCAGTCATGCAGCCGCATGCGTACCTGTTCCTTGGTTCCGCCGAAACAACACTCAACGTGGATGAGCGCTTCAGCCGCAAAGTGCTGGAAGGTGCGGTTGTTTACCAAGTCATGGAGGCCCTTTAGACATGGAATCCCGTCTTTCACTCTCTTCGCATCTTGAAGAAATCAGCAGCATGGTGGAGATGATCTTCATAACGATGCTGGGGATGAAGGTGCAGCCGGTAGCGCACGAATGGCGCAAGTGCGAGCGCAACATTACCGCATCCATCTACTTCGCGGGGCCATGGAAAGGGGCGGCGATGATTGAGTGCTCCCGCGATGCTGCCCTAGAGTTCACACGCGTGTTGGCGGGGCCAGGAGACGCCCCGGAGTTCAACGACTCTGTGCGGGACGTACTTGGTGAATTGGCGAACACAGTGGGGGGCAATCTAAAGGCAGTGCTCCCCAAAGGCACAACACTGAGTATGCCCGTTGTTGTGCAGGGCACTGACTATCTCATCTGGTTCAGTGGAGGAAACACCGTCAGCCGCATAGCTTATGAATGCGAGGCCGGCGTTTTCTGGCTGCACGTGATTGAGGTTCAGCCCAAGAGTACTCCGGCTGAAGTAGTCCTGCTGGCCTGAGCACGCTGGGGAAGCGAAGTCGAGATACAGGGAGCAGAAGGACGAAAATGGATGGCGGAGAGAGAGGGATTCGAACCCTCGATAAGGTTTCCCCTATACACGCTTTCCAAGCGTGCGCCTTCAACCACTCGGCCATCTCTCCGGATGGGCGCTGTCTCCGGCCGATGGAGTGCCGGGGGTGGAACAAAGCTCAGCGCAATTCTCTAGTTTATCACGATCTGGTAAGGTGCCTTTTGGTGTGTGGCTGCCCGCCAACGGCCTTGTGAAGGCACTGGGGCACTTAAGAGCCAGCGACACCACTTCGATGGGCTGCCGAAGAGGGCGGTAGTTCGCTCGCAGGCGGGGCGCTGGGGCCGCTCACGCCGATTCCGCGGCTTGCTTCAAGGCCGCTCGCCGCTCTTGCACGGCATCCAAGGTGCGGCGTGCCAGAATCTCCCCTACCACCCATTCCTCATCCACCACAGTGGAAGCGCCGGCGGCTTCCAGAGTGCTGGAGAACAGGCTGTAGCGAGCGCGCACCAGGATGGGAATCTCCGGTGCCAGCATGCGGCTTTGGCTTACGATGATGCGCGAGATGCCAGGATCTGGAATTGAAACCACCACTGCCGCCGCATGGACGATGCCGGCGTGTTCCAGGATCTCCGGCTGAGTGGCATCACCAATTTCAATGGGTTGATCCACCCGGCAGGACGAAACCGTCTTTGGGTTCGTCTCCAGGATATAGTAAGAGATGTTCTCCTCCTTCAGCGCCTCGGCGACAGCCCTTCCCGCCGGTCCGTAGCCCACCACAATCACGCGCCCCTTCTTCTGCTTGCCCTCAACACGTTGCTGCTGCAGTGCCATCGCGCGTTTGCGACGGGCTTTGGCAAGGATGATATCGGAGATCCAATGGGACACGGGGATGGCGTATTGGATGAGATAGGGTGTCGCCAACAGGGTTACGACCGAGGCGCCCAGGAATTGGTCAAAGGCATCTTGTGGCAGCAGGTTCTTTGTGACGGCAATGCGAGCCAGCACGAACGAGAACTCACCAATTTGCGCAAGAATCAACCCTGTCTGGATGGCGAAGGGCAGGGGCTGCCGCAGCGCCAGCAAGATTAGCGT
The DNA here is from genome assembly GCA_036821995.1 of Bryobacteraceae bacterium. GTDB lineage: Bacteria > Acidobacteriota > Terriglobia > Bryobacterales > Bryobacteraceae > JACTMJ01. The sequence continues at coordinate 214,424 of DAISIM010000002.1, read as the reverse complement.
GATGATGACGCCCTTCAGCAGAACGAGGCAGATGGCCAACACCAGAGACACCAGAAACTCCATCACAGAGGGTAGAGCGGCAAGCATTCCAATGGAGGTGAAGAAGAGGGTGACAAACGCGGCTCTCAGGGGCATAACATCGGCACGGATCTGCTCAGCGAATTCCAGATCCGCCAGTAGGATGCCGGCCGCGAATGCCCCCAGTACGGGCGACAGTCCCACGGCATGTGCCGCCCAGGAGCAGCCCAGCGACACGGCGATCGCGAGCACGACGGGAAGGTCCCGGTTTCGCGCGGAAGCTGCCGCATCAATCAGCCGGGGCAGCACAAAGCGGATGACTACGAAGAATCCCAGAATTAACCCTGCCGCCTTCACAAAGCTCATCCCGATTTCCACGGCCGCGCGCGCCCCACTTACGCCATCGGCCAGCACGCTCACCATGATCAACAAAGGCACCACCGCCAGGTCCTGCATTAGCAGGATACTGAGTGCGTTGCGGCCCGATGGGCTATCCAACTCCGCCCGTTCAATGAGAATGCGCAGTACCACCGCAGTGCTGCTCATAGCGAGTGCAGCACCCCAAACAATGGACGCCCCAAGAGAGAAGCCTGCGAGGTTCGTGAGAAGGGTACCCACCAGAATCGATACACCAATCTGGAACACTCCCATGAGTGCTGCAGTCTTGCCGAATCCGCGCAGACGCCGCCAGGAGAACTCTAGTCCAATGGTGAACAGCAGCAGCGCGACTCCTAGTTCGGCCAGCACTTCGACGCTTTCCGCGCTTTGGATGATGCCAAAGGTGCGCGGACCCAACGTGATGCCCGCAACCAGATAGCCGATCACCGCGTTCTGCCGCAATCGCTGCGCAATGATGCCAAACACCATAGCAACGCCTAACAGCATTACGATCTCAGCCAGAAATTTCCATTGGTCCATCAGCTAACCTCTACAATCATCGGGGCGATACACCATCATACCGGGCAAACCCTTCTCGCCCCGCGACTCCGGTGACCTCGTTGCGTAACTGTCGCGTCTTGCTAGTGGTAGAGAGGGAAGGGTTCCACCACCCGGGTAATGACGCCTGTCGCAGCCGGTGTGTCTGGTTTCAGTCCATGATGCAGACATGCGAAGAAGCCCAGCAACTGCCCGGTTGCGACTGCAGATAAGGCCGCGAACTCCTCCCCGCATTGAAGCGAGGATTGTGCACCCGCACCCGGCAGGATGGGATCACCCGAAGGAGGGTTGATCCGCCGGGCGGGCTGAATCTGCAGTTCTTTGTCGGCGATCACCGTCGCGCATCCCAGGTTCTTGCGCTCCAGTTCCTGCAGGAGATCGATGGCATATCGTCGCGGACGATCTGACGGCGGCAATAGTGCAACTATCAGAGTCCGCTCATCCAGCGCGGCCATCGGGCCGTGGCGTAAACCCAGAAAGGTTTCATGGGAGGCGACAATCCGCCCGGCGGTCATCTCTGTCAATTTCAGTGCCGCTTCTCGCGCGGCGCCCCACTGGCAGCCCGCACCCAGAAAGACAGCTCTTTCGATCGTGGGGAAGGGCAGGGCCGCGAGTTGGTCAGCCATTTGGGGTATCCGGCGACGTAGGGAAGCACAGAGTTGTTCGGACGAGGAAAGGTAGCTTGACGGATCCGCTCCATAGCCCAAGCCCACCGCCGCCAGAGCCATGCTAGTGAAACTGGATGTCATCACAAGGCTTTCATCGTGGGTGGCATGGTGAAGCAAAATAGAACTGACGCGGGCATCCTTGGCATAGCTAGTGGCAAGCTTGCCGAGCGCATTGCAGGTGAGGTTCAGGAACCGCGCTTTCGGCTGTTCCGCCATCACTACTCGCAAGACAGCGGAGCTCTCCGGACTGTTTCCTGACCGCGCAAAGGAAATCACAAGTGGTGTGCCCACTGGCAAGGCTTGTATCCCATACGCCAGGATGTCGCCTGACGCCACCGCGCGCACGGGAATCCGCAATCGGGTCTCGAGCGCCGGGGCGGCGAGGTCAGCAGCATATTGGCTGCTGCCTGAGCCGGTCATCACCACGCACTCAAAGCCGCCCTCGCGCAGCAATTTAGGGAATTCGTTCTCCGCGAACGCCACCGCCCGCTGCGCCGTATCCGCCCACACAAGGGGCTGCTGCACAATCTCGCGCAATGTGTGACCGAAGCCTCTGGCGATCCGTTCCTGTTCCCCACCGCCAGCCAACCTACCTAGAGAGCGGCTTGCCCTCATTGCTGCTTCCACTTCTTCCCTGATGCCCTCAGTAGTTGCAAGCCCGGCAAGACTACGTAACGAAGCCAAGCGGTGTGAATCCTCCAGCGATTTCGTCATTGACATAGGCAATCCTTCTATTGTCGCCGTACTTGCCTGAGCGTGTCCCAAGAACGCATCATGGGAAAGCCTACCTATGCCTGACGAACTCCACGGAACCGCCCTGCTGATTCATGGTGGCGGGCCTACACCGGTGCTGAACTCGAGCCTCGCGGGCGTAGTGGACACCGCGCGCCGCTACCCGCGCATCCAGCGTTTGTGGGGTGCCAGCCACGGCGTGGATGGCCTGCTGCAGGGCCAGTTTTTCGACCTGCTAGGCCAGCAACCCTCCGTCGTCCGAGCCCTACGCACCGCTCCAGGTTCGGCCATTGGCTCCTCGCGCCGTCATCTCCGCGATGAGGACTACGAACAGGTGCACGCAGCGATTGTCCGCCACGACATCCGCTTCGTCTTTGTTACTGGCGGGAACGGCACCCAGGAAATGGGGTGGCGCATTCTGCAAACTGCGCTACATGCCGGGTACGAATTGACCGTCGTCGGCATTCCCAAGACGGTGGATAACGACCTTGGCGAGACGCACTTCAGTCCTGGTTATCCCTCAGCCGCCCGTTTCTTCGCACATGCGGTTCGTGACATTGGAGAGGACAACCGTTCCCTGCCCACCCCCATCAATGTCACAGAGGTCATTGGCCGTAACGCGGGCTGGGTGGTGGGTGCCACGGTCCTGGCCCGTGTTCACGAGGATGACCCGCCACACCTCATCTATTTGCCGGAGCATCGCGTGAGCGAAGATCAACTCTGTGCCGATGTAGAGCGCGTCTACCGTCGCCTGGGCCGCTGTGTGGTGGCCATGTGCGAAGGGCAGCGGAATCTCGAGGGGGAACCCTTTGGGGCCGAATCCCATGCTGCGCCAGGTTCCCGCGATCGCTTGGCGTCGAACCTCGGTCACCAAGTGGCCGCATTGCTGACGCAGCGTTTGGGCGTTCGAGCGCGTAGTGAAAAGCCAGGACTGCTGGGCAGATCCAGCGCAGTGGATGTGCCTCTTCTGGATCGTGATGCTGCCTATGGATGCGGTGCGGCCGCGGTTGACCACGCGATGCAGGGGGCTAGCGGCTGTATGGTGACCATTGACGGTTTACGCGATGGCACGCATGGCTTCACGTTCGGAAGCGCCCCATTGCATGACGTGGCGATGATGGAGCGCACCATTCCCGCTGAGTGGATCACTCCCTCGGGCAATGACGTTACTGCTGGCTTCCTGTCGTACGTCGCGCCGTTAGCTGGGCCGATTATGGGGCATCCGCGCCTGGTACTTTAGCCGCCACTGCATTTCCGCCGCCGCGGCTATGTCATGGACGCTCCCCGGCCTCCAGCCGCTCCTCAATGTCGTCGACCACTGCTTCCAGGTTCTCCAGGGTTTCCATTACGTAGTGGGCGCCAGCTGCTTTCAGTTTCCTGTCCGCGCGCAGCAGGAGCAGGTCGAGCTGATCCTCAGCCATCACTTCCGCCTCTTCTTCAGTTAGTCCCACCTCATTTCCTGTGAGTGTGATTCCAATGGTCCACATGCCCGCGTTCAGGCCCTCTTCGATATCCGCCACCGTGTCGCCAATCTTGATGCAACTCTCCAGCGGATAGGCGTTCATGTGCATTGCGGAAGTCACCGCCATCCAAGGGGCGGGGCGTCCCTCCGGCACTTCATCCGCGCAGACAACGCTTTCGGGGTGGTAACCCTGGTCCGCCGCCAAACCGATAAGACCCTCCATGATGCGCCTTGAATAGCCAGTGGTGCTGCCCACCAAGATGTCGCGGTCGGCCAGCATTTCCATCGCCGCCAAAAGGTGCGGCACCAGCTTGCCATGCTCAAGCACGATTTCCGCCTGCATCGGAATGGACTTCTGGTAGAGGCGCTCAATGTCCTCATGGGTCGCGTTTGTCCCGTGGATCTCTCGCCATTGGGCCGCAATGCCCTCCATTGCAAGCATCATGGCGATGTGATCTCGTTTGTGTGCCCCCATTGGGCGGCGGGATTCCTCCACGCTAGCTCGAATGCTTTCCTCTTCAAACAGACGTTGGAAGGCGGCGACGGGCGCCCGGCAGCCATAGTCCAACGTGGTACCCGCCCAATCGAAAATCACTGCTTGAACAGGGCCAGTGTATCTGCGCTGAAACCGGTAGCTCATGGGTCACTCCTTTTCGGTCGTGGAGCAGAGTTGTCCACCCATTCGAGAGGTATCACATTTAGCGCAAGCGGGGAATCATGTCTGATCCGCGGGGTGTGCTAGGCGCTACTGTGCCATTGCCTCGCGCACGGGCCGGCATATCCATACCGCGGGGGGCTCCACGCCAAGGATTGCCAGCGTGGTGCACGCAGTGTCGTACGTATTGACGGGGTGCTTCAGTTGAAGGCCTTCAGAAATGCCAGGACCCGATACCAGCCACGGAATCAATAACTCATCCATGGTTTCTCCCCCATGCTTGGTGCCAATGCCGCCGTGGTCCGAGGTCAATAGGAATACGGTCTGATCCAGCATTCCAGCTTCCTCCACTGCTTTCACCAAGTCCGCGGTTAGCTGGTCAGCCAGTTCCACAGCCTCGCGGTATACGGGCGAGTGCCATCCCGTTCGGTGCCCTGCCGTGTCGATGTGGTCAAGATGGACAAACAGTAAGTTTGGCCGGTGCCGCCGATAGTATTCCACCGCCTTGCGCATGGTTAGTCGCGGACCCATCTCATGTGAAATGTGGTTCGGGACGCCTGGTTCAACCAGCCGGCCGAAGTCCTTCCAATCATGGAAAACCGCGATGTGCGAGGACGGGCAAGCGCGCCGGAGTACACTGAACATGGTTTCGCTGAAGCCAGCTGGCCCTGGCGTTTGAGGGGCGATGGCGTAGTTGTCCGGCTGCCAATCGTTTGAGGTGATACCGTGCTGCTCTGGCCCCATGCCCATAATCATTGAGCCCCAGTTGGAGCTGCTGGATGTGGGCATCACCGCCCTCGCTGTCATGGAGGAGGCGCCCGTCTTCAGGAAGCGATCAAAGGTGGGAGTGGCTGCCTCGGCTAGGCCTCGCGGGCTAAGTCCATCGTAGCCAATCACAACCACGTGCCTGACCTGTTGAGGAACTGACGGCTGCGCCCCCAGGAACAGCGCCAGCAGTCCCATCAGGATGACAGACCTCAAGCCGAAAGCGTGCACGTTTCTGCCTCCCTGCCAGTGAACCAGTGAGTATAACCAGATCCCTACAGGTGGGATCGCATCGATGACGTGATCATGAATGAGCGGCAGGCGGTATGCCCATGGCAGGGTCGGCTCCTAGCATCCCATTCAGGGATTCGCGATACGCTTCACTGCTGACGTGCTGCAGCATTTCACCCGCAAACGACAGTCGTTGCTCCAGCCCGAATCCACGCGGGGCGCTGTGCTTCCGTCCGTTTGACTGGAAGGCTTCCAGTGCATGCGCATGTCGCTGCCAAAGCGAGATGTCCCGTTGCTGCTTGGCGGTTAACCGCTGCTGATACCAGTCGCTGGCAAGTAATGCCTCACGGGTGAACATTTGACGCAAAGCAGGGTTAGCAGCGGTCATGCCCTGGTAGTGTCCATGCGCCATCACGTGCAGCAGTGCCTTTATGGGTGGGCAGGCTGCTTCCACGCTGCCGTCCTCAAAGTATTGCTGTGCTACCCGGGCCTGGGTTTCCGCAATGGCATGAATGCCGGAGACATACATTGCAAGATCCTGCTTTTCCGGACGCAGAATTTCCTCGGTTAGCACTGCATCGGGAGTCTCAAAGATGCGTCCCAGGAAGCGGTCAGCAAACAGATGCGTGATGCGGTAGCCTAACCGGCTTGCCAGCACTGTCCGGCCTTCGTGCTGAAAATCCTCGACCGGCTCCAGGTACCCATTGGCGATCAGAAAGCTTGGATCCCGCTCCTCATGCGACATCCGGCACCATACCTCGGGCACCAGCATGCTGATGTCATGGTCGCAACGATAATTCGGACCCATATAGCCTGCCGCCGTTGTGAAGCCCGCATGCTCGTTCAAGATACAGGCCACCAGGGCGTTATTCACGTCGATGACTGGAGGAAGTGCATTGAAGGGGCCCTTCGTTAGTGCGCCTTCGCTGCCGAATCCGGTAGTGGACGGGCTCTTCCCGGTCAGGCTGGCGATGAAGTCCATGAACAGTTCAGGCAGTTCCTGGTAGTGGATGGGACCATAGACGGCCAGTGGGGGTATACCCAGCTTTCGCTCCGGCGGATTGCCCCGGCGTCCAGCCAACACGGCATTTACCGGAGTGAAAAGCGGACTGGTGGAGGGTACTTCCCGGAACAAACGCATGGCGGTTTCTGCAATGTAGGTGTCGCGTGCGTTTACCAGGTCTGGCCGCTTCTGCAAATAACGCGGGTTCTTGGTGGGTACGCCATCCACCAGCCGTGGGTGCGCCGAGGATACCAGCCACTGGGTAGAAGGGGATTCTGCGAAGTCAGCAATCAACTGCCGCATCGGGTCGCTGAAGCTATCAAAGTCCAACACCCGATTGGCGATGGCGCGCGCCTGCTCTATCGAAAGTGGCTCGAAGTTGGAAAGGAAGGTGCCCGGCGAAGCGATATCCGCTTCTGCCTGCTCATCAATCCCCCGATGGATGGCGTCATCGGGGCGCTGGAACAAGAGAGCCTCACAGTTTTGCAGCAGCTTGACGCTGCCAGCCTGAATTCGCTCATCCAAGTGTGCCAAGGTCTCCCGAGGTACGGTTACCGAAGCCGTGATATCGTCCTCAAGTTGCACCTTCGTCGCCGGGTTGAAGTCTGGCCGCAACTTGTAGACACGCCAACTGCCATCGGGCTCGAACCCAATCCTCAAATAATTGCCCACCAGCTTTAAGTTTTCGTACTTCAGTTCGTGACCCAGGTAGCCGTTAACTTGGTCCACCGTGAAGTGCTCGCGCCAGTTGTCCCCCCAATCCGGCCGATAGTAGCGCTTCACTAGGCAAACATACTGGCGGATGGTCTGCGGTAATTCCCGCAGCCATTGGTTGTACTTGTCGGTGTACTCAGGAGACGGCGTCAACAGCTTGATCACTGAGCCCAGTGAACGCTCCGGGCTGAGGATGGGCCGCCGTCGTCGATCCCCCTCAGCGGGCGTTTCCTTAAAGATGGTTGCTGTATCCATCTTCAGAATTCCGGCCACGCGTTCACTATCCGCGTGGTACTCCTTCACAAAGACGGGACCCTTCACAATTGCGCCGGTAATCGATTTCGAAATCTCGCTCTTGCCACCACCTGAAACCGTGCAAGGCTTGTGGCAAACCGTGCCCTCGGGCCGCGTACCCACTAGCCTCCAGCGTATACCCCCTGGTTGCTTCTCCAACTTCACGCGGTAACCCGCAGGCATGATATATTCGCTTCCCGGGCGCAAGGGAAGGCTGTGGATCTGCCCTTCGGCACTTTGCCAGCTAACGTTGCCGTCCCGCACGCTGAAGTTAGCGCCGTAGGGCAGATAGTAGATGCCGGGGAAGTTGCGATCCACCGCGTATCCTTCAGGTTTCTGTTCTGCCTTGTCGCCCAGTAGTTCCACAGCGCCCGCGAAATCTGCCTGCTTCAGCAGTACCGTGCTGCTGGCGGAGCTGCCTGCGTGGAAGTCGTAACCCAGCACGTAAGAGGGGAATGCCAAAGCGCCTCCGGCATGCTCCTCTTCGCAGTTACCAAACAGATTGGCTGCATAGCTGATTTGGGTTTTCACTTCCTTCTTGCAATAGCCGTAGTAGTTGTCGGCGATCACCGTCACCATCACGCCACGCTGGTCGCGGCAGGTGATCTTGAAGGCGCCGCCATTGTTGTAGATTTCATCCTCGTTCTTCCAGCACATGCCGTCACGGCGCTGCCGCTCAGTGGCGGTATCCCAATGGGGAAGTCCCAGGGCTTTCTTGCGCACCCCGGGAAGATGCGGAGCCAGAATCACGCAACCGGTATGCCCCGTGAAGTGCGCGATATCCAGGGCGGAGTCGTTCTCTGGCAGGTAGGGGTCGCCTCCATTGCCGAAGATCCCCTCCACAAAATCGAGATTACTTACGAGGCTGCCTGGCGCGAAGAAACGGATCTCCATCGTCTTGGCAGGCTCAGTTGCCGTTGCCGGGCACACCAGCGGCCGCATGAGTAGCGTCACGAATCCGCGCGCCCGCCCTTCCTGTTCCGCCGTGAAGGGCAGTTCCATCACCGACTCCGGGGGGGTCAGTGCCAGTTCCAGAAGGCGTGCAAATGCTACCTTCGGAACCTCAATCTTGTCTGCCGGTACAGGAAGGCCGCCCTCGGTGATGTGGAAGATCCCGTGCGTCGTGCGCCTGTCTGCCTTCGGGTTGTGAAGCACACCCTGTGGCACCCGGTAGCTGCTGAGGTAAGGAGACTGGAAGGTATCGCCTTGCGCGGGAAGCGACAGTACCCTAGCGAGCCCAGGGCGGTCCAGCACGAACGTGATGCCCGGAAGCATTGGCGCCCCGCCCGGACAAGTGTCTGCCAAATAGGCGTCCAGATACCGCTGGATCCGCTCATCTACCGGGCACAATGTGTTTCCCAACAGCAGGTTCTTCTGGTGGTGGTTGCGCAGGAGTGGTCCTGTGATCTCAAGGAACTCCGGGTCACCTGCGCTCTCTGATGTGGGCTGCCCAAGTGCGGCGAGCTTTAAGTTGACATAACGCAGTAGCTGCTCCCGAGGCATCAGCTTCGGCAGGGCGACAGACGGTGCATTCTGGGAAAGAAATGGCTGTACAGACAAGCGAATCTACTCCGACGTGGACTCTTTCTATCGTATCGACACTTTGGAGTAGGGTCGATTGTCTGAGGGCGGAAATTCACGCGGACTGAAAGAATCCTGGGGAAACTGGAGTGATTCGTGTCCGACCGAGGCCCCGGCGGCTGCGGCTACACCGCAAACCAGCCATTCCCACTAAGAGGCCTTTGCGGGTGTGGTGGGCGTTGTGCTGCTGGTGGAGCCGGAAGTGCTGTTAGAGGTGGGATCAGCCTTGGTGCTGCTGTCGGATGCACTGTCAGATCCAGCTCCGTTGGCCGTTGCACCGTCTTTCGACCCCGCCTTTTGGCCACCATCACTACCAGCGCGGGCGTAATCGTTGATGTACCATCCGCTGCCCTTGAATACTAGCGCGGGTGCTGAAGTGAGCCGCGATACCGGAGCCTTTTTCTCACAATGGCAAGCTGTATCCACAGGGTCAGAAAACTTCTGCCGCTTCTCATAGACGTTCCCGCAATCGGAACATTTGTACTCATAAATGGGCATAAGAACCAACTCCGTCAGCGAAAAGGATACAGTTGCGAGCGAGAGGGCCGCAGGAGACGAGTGATTCCTGCGACTAGTGCTGAGGAGGCACCCCAGCACTAACTACCATTATCGCCGAAACTGAGGCAGGTGGAATCTGGCCCACATCCAGTAGCAAACGCACGCCGGACCGTTGTTTTGCTAACGCCGCGACCAGAAGTTCCCTTGGCTTAGGCTGCTGTCGCTAAGGCAAAAGATGGCATCCTCCGCACAGCTATCTGGTCTTCCTTGGGAACGCCATTCGTCAACACGTCAATGGCCTTGCGTACTAACTTATCGACTTCTGGGGCCGGCCGGTTACGACGAAATTCGCGGATGTCGAAGCTCGTTTGGCCTTCGTCTTCCGCCTCTTCACGGACGTAGTCCGACATGGGCACCGTAGGTGTCACACCCCGGTCTTGAATCGATTCCTTCGTCCCTGAAGTGTAGTACTTGCCAAGCGTCAGGATGAGCGCAGAGCCGTCATCAAGGCTCACCACTTTACGTGTTCCGGCATCGCCGTAGGTGCGGTCTCCCACAACTTCCGCCCGCTTTGCAGCCAGAAGCACTGCCGCGGCAATCTCCGCTCCGTTTGCCGTTCCCCGGTTTGTCAGCACCACCAGCGGTGCCTTTGTGACGGTGGCATCCGCCGCTGCCGAAAAGACCTTCTTGGGGACCTTTTGCCCCTCAACCCAAGCCAATTCACCGGCATCCACGAATAGGTCAGCCAGTTTCACGCCTTCAGCGTCATCACCAACAGAGGTGTTCCGCAAATCCAAAATGAACTGCTTCGCGCCTTCGCCTGACAACCCGCGAATGGCCCGTGCCACCTGCTCGCTTCGCCCCGCCGTCAGCACTTCCGGCCGGATGTAGCCGAATTTTCCATCAATCAGACGCGAAAAGACAGCCGGCGTCACCGCTCTTGACAACGTGAGCGTGACTTCCTCGGATGCCGATGTTCCAAGCCGGATTACCGCCATCTTGACGTCGTTGCCGCGAGCCCCTTTCAGCAAGATCTCGGCATAAGCAACCGGCATGTCGCGTGTGGAGATATTGTTGATGCTTTCAATCACATCGCCCGTCCCCAAGCCCGCGCCATCCGCGGCTGAGCCAGGCACCACGCCCACGATGCCAATCATCCCGTAGCGCCGCGACAGGTGCACGCCGGCTACATTCGCTGTGTTGTCCTTGAACTTCTCGTACTCAAAGAACTGGTCGGCGTTGAGATAACTGGCGTAGGGATCAATCGCCTCCAGCATGCCGGTCAGCGCGCCATTCGTAACACTGCTGAGCTCCGGCTCTTCCACGTACTCGCTTTTGATGCGGCTGAGTACTTCGGTAAACACGGAAATCTGAGGGTATGCGCCCTTGGAATCCTGCTTGTTTTTGCCCAGCACGGCTCCCACCAGCAGCAGGAAGACCATCATGAGGGAGAGTGAGACAACGACGATTTTGGTACGGCTGTTCATAGGCGAATGGACGACTCGACTTCTTTGCCTTCCGGCGCACGGACAGATCGCGCGAGCGGCAACCTGCGACGCTCGCGTTTAACCTGAAGTATATCAGGCGGATGCACTGTTAACTTTTGGACGCGCAACTAGGCCGCAAGTTACGCCCAAGGCGGTTCTGCTGGCTTACGCGATTGAACGGGCGGAATTCCGCAACCCTTAAGCCTCTACCGAGGGAAGTCCGGACAGCGCCATCGCCAGTTCACTCTCGTCATAATCCTGATCAACCAACTTGCCGCCAAAGTAGTCAATATAGGCCTGCATGTCGAAATGGCCATGGCCGCAAAGGTTGAACAGAATCGTGGGACAACTGCCTTCCCGCTTCGCCTTCAGCGCCTCCTCAATAGCGCCCTTTACAGCGTGGTTTGCTTCTGGGGCTGGTAGAATCCCTTCGGCTCGTGCGAACTGCAGGCCCGCCTCAAAGCATCCTAACTGGTGGTATGCCACCGCCTCCAGAAGGCCAAGCTGCTTCAGATGACTCACCATTGGCGCCATTCCGTGATAGCGCAGTCCTCCGGCGTGGAAGCCGGGAGGCGTAAACGTGCTGCCCAAGGTATGCATCTTGGTAAGTGGGGTCAGATGCGCGGTGTCGCCGAAATCATAGGCATATTGGCCGCGCGTGAGGCTGGGGCAAGCCGCTGGCTCCACGGCCAAAATACGCGGCTTCGGACCTCCTCGCAATCCAGCGCCAATGAAGGGGAATGCGATCCCGGCAAAGTTTGATCCACCGCCGGTGCAACCCACAACGACATCGGGGTAGTCGCCTGCCAGTTCCAACTGCTCCATGGCCTCCTGGCCAATGATGGTCTGGTGCAGCAGCACGTGGTTCAACACGGAACCCAAAGCATAGTTCGCGCCGGGGTCCTGCGCGGCTACCTCCACTGCCTCTGAGATGGCAATGCCCAAGCTGCCCGGGTGGTCTTCCCGTTGGGCCAGAATCGCCCGGCCGGATTGGGTTTCCGGAGATGGCGACGCAACGCATGTCGCTCCATAGCTTTCCATCAGCGCCCGCCGGTAGGGCTTCTGATTGTAGGAGACCCGCACCATGTACACTTTGATCTCAATGCCAAAAAGCGCACCGGCAAATGCCAGTGACGAGCCCCACTGGCCCGCCCCTGTTTCTGTGGTGATTCTCTTGATTCCGGCTTCCTTGTTGTAATAGGCCTGCGCCACAGCAGTGTTAGGCTTATGGCTGCCCGCCGGACTCACACCCTCATACTTGTAGTAGATCTTCGCAGGTGTATCGAGAGCCTTTTCCAGCCGCCGCGCCCGGTAGAGCGGGCTTGGACGCCATTGCCGGTAGATATCCCTTACCGGTCCAGGGATCTCAATCTCGCGCTCAGTCGAAACCTCCTGAAGGATGAGCGACATCGGGAATAGTGGAGCCAAATCATCCGGACTAACCGGCTGCTTTGTGCCGGGATGCAGCACCGGCGGTAAGGGCGCTGGCAGGTCAGCCGCCAGGTTGTACCACGTCTTCGGAATCCGGCTCTCATCCAGCACGTACTTTACGCTGTCAGACACGTTGCTTTCTCCTCAATCACTCAGCTTCAATTACGGCAATTCCCGCACGGAGATATTCCGGAAGCGGTGCTCACCACCCGGAATCCAGCGGTTACCACGATGCACCTGCACCGCAATGTGACCCTCGGCAGCCCCATCCGGCAGATGATTTCCGGTATCGGTCCAATCCACTATCTGCGTGCCATTCATCCATACCTGGATGCGAGGGACGTCGCCCTCAATGCGCGCCCGAAGATGGTTCCAGTCATTCGCCTTCCAATGCGGCCGCCACTTGCCCGGGGTCCCCTGGACGCCTTTCAGCCCTTCTCCATAGATGCCGCCCATGGACCCACCGTCCAAATAGTCCAGCATCACCTGATACGCCTCGCCCTTTTCGGTAGATCGCAGGAACAGGCCGCCATCGCAACCGAAGTCGGGCCGCAGTTCCAGGGAGACCTCAAAGTTCTTGTATTTTTTATCGGTCAACAGGATGCCGCCCTCGCCAGGCCGGTCCTGAGTTCCACTCAACACTCCATCGTGGACACGCCACAGTGGGGTGGTTCCATGATGATTCGTCGTGCTGATGTGCCAGCCTTCCAAGTCCTTCCCGTTAAAGATCGGTGCGAAGCCCCGATCGCCCGGCGCGAGCACAAAGCGGTGTGCGTCCGGTATGGCAGCCAACTGCTGTTCGGCCCGCAACGTGTCCCGCAGTTCATCCAGGACTGCCATTGCTTTGCGGGTGATATCGGGATGCTCCTCTTCAAAAGGCACCTGCACATTTCGCCAGCGGGTGTTGTGTGCGTTCGCGCGGTCCAGGGTCAAGCGATGTACCTTCATGGCCCGCGACCACATGGGCGTCTTTAGTTCCGCCAGGTTGATGCCTGCCGCAAGCGCCTCAGCATCGAAAACACCCACGACATTTCCGTCAATCAACAGGGTGTGCTTGCCCGCGGCCAGTCCATTTACCGCAAGCATTTGCCGGTTCAGTGCTTCCATCACGCCGCCTGCCCTCACCGCCAGTGCCATTACAGGGTCGTCCAGATCCAGGGCCAGGGGCAACGCAGCGTCCCGCTGGGTCCAGGCGATAGTCTCCCCGAAGCTGGTGTCTGTCAGTTCTGTGTTGTCTTGGCGCAGCACCTTGCCACTGCCCGCATCCAACTCCACTGCGCTCACGAGGGAAGGGGCCTTCCAGGCTTTCAGTAACTCTGCTGCCATCAGCAGATGTCCAGGTGGCCGAGGGTGCACACGATCCGGACTAATCTGCTCCGCCAGCTTGGGGTCTGCCGCGTAAGCCCTTTCCAGGGCCGCCACCACCGGGCGATTCATGTCCGCAAGCATCAGGTTCTCTGCCGTTGCCAATTCCGCCAGAAAGTCTGAGAAGCGCAGTAAGGTCGCGTTATACCCACCGGGAAAGTTTGGTTTCCGTGTTACGTCGTCATAGGGCGATGGCTGGATGGCGGTAATCCGTGCCTCCGGCAAAGCGGTTTTCAACTGCTTCACCAGGTTCTTGTACCCGTTGGAATAGGTCTCAAAAATCATGGGATCAAAGGCCCGGTAGCGGCCATCATTCATTCCCAGCATCACGGTCACCATCGTGGGCTGATAAGCAATCACGTCGCGCTCAAGCCGTTGACGGATGCCCCCGCCGCCTCCGCCGCCCACACGATCCCCACCCCACCCGGAGTGGGTAAACCGGACATCCATAGCGGGAAAACGAGTGCGAATGTATGACTCCACGAAGGTGGTGTACATTCGCTGATCGGTGATACTGTCACCGTAGAACACCACATGATCGCCATTGGCAATCGCAAACCCGGGCGTGCCCGATGCTAGTCCCGGAACTGCCACGATGGGCTTGGCGCGTTCAGCTTGAGGCGCACACGACGACAGGCCAAAGCCCAACGCGACAGCCAGCAGCAAACGCCTGGAAAATAGCATGCGGAACCTCCGAAGCAGCCATGCTATCGCAGTTCCCCTTGGCTCTGAAACCCACTGGCCTTAGGAACGCAATAGCGCCTTCACGAGTTTGCCGTGCACATCCGTCAGCCGGAAGTTACGGCCCTGGAACTTATAGGTGAGCTTCTTGTGGTCAATCCCCAATTGCTGCAAAATCGTGGCCTGCACGTCGTGCACATGCACGGGGTTCTCTGTGATGTTGTAACTGTAATCGTCCGTAGCGCCGTAGACCAATCCCGGCTGCATGCCTGCCCCTGCAAACCACATCGTGAAGCAGCGCGGATGGTGATCGCGCCCATAATCGTCTTTAGTTAGCTTCCCCTGGCAGTAAACGGTGCGGCCAAACTCGCCGCCCCAAACCACGAGTGTGTCCTCCAGCATGCCCCGCTGAGCCAGATCCTGCAACAACGCAGCCGATGGCTGGTCAGTTTCTCTGCAACGCTGCGGCATCCCCTTGGGTAACCCGCCATGATGATCCCAGTCCCGGTGATACAACTGGATGAAGCGTACTCCGCGCTCAGCCAGGCGTCTCGCCAACAGGCAGTTATATGCAAAGGTGCCCGGCTTGCGCGCATCAGGGCCGTAACTGTCTACCACCGCGCTGCTTTCTTGAGAAAGGTCAGTGAGCTCCGGCACGGAACTTTGCATGCGAAAGGCCATTTCATATTGCGCAATGCGGGTGGCGATTTCCGGGTCGCCAAACTCTTCCAGCTTTGCCTGGTTGATCTCATTCAGCGCATCCAGAAACACACGGCGATTCTCAGCGGGGAAGCCGGGCGGGTTCGACAGGTACAGCACGGGGTCGCCCACGCTGCGGAACTTCACCCCCTGGAAGCGCGTCGGCAGGAATCCGCTGCCCCAAAGGCGGTCGTACAGCGGTTGCCCGCCCCCGCCGCCCCCCGGCGAAATCATCACCACAAAGGCTGGCAGGTTCTCCGTCTCACACCCCAGCCCATACGACACCCAGGCCCCCATGCTGGGCCGTCCGGCGATCTGCGACCCGGTCTGGAAGAAGGTCACCGCCGGATCGTGGTTGATGGCCTCCGTATGCACTGACCTGACGATCGTCAGTTTGTCCACCATCTTCGCCGTATGGGGCAGCAGTTCACTTACCCATGCCCCGTTGCTGCCGTGCTGCGCAAATCCATAGCGGGATGGAACGATGGGAAAAGAGGACTGCAGCGCGCTCATGTTCGTCAGCCGCTGCCCCTGCCGCACAGATGATGGAAGGTCTGTGTTCTGAAACTCCAGCAGCCGGGGCTTATAGTCGAAGGTCTCAATCTGCGATGGCCCGCCAGACTGAAACAGATAGATCACTCGGCGTGCTTTCGGCGCGAAATGCGGAACACCCTCCAATCCGCCTACACGAGCAGGATGGTCAGCAGGCGCGGGTTCAGCCCCGGCGTGTCTCCCCAGTATGGATGCCAGCGCGGCCAGTCCAATCCCCTTCGCTTGGCGTCCGAAGAAATGCCGGCGGGTGAGGAACTCCAAATGCTCTTGTTGTGGCTTTCCCATCATCGCCATCTCTAACCGCCTATTCCTTGGTAACCGTCTCATCCAGATTCAACACAATGCTGGCCACGGCCATGTATGCCGCGTGCTGCGCCAGGTCTGGCCAAGCCCGTACCGGGCTCTTTCCCACTGCGAGGAAATGCCGCGCCTCCTCTGGAGCCTTTCGATAATAGTCGCGGTAGTGGATGAGTGCTCGCTGCAAAGCGTCTAGCTCTTTCTTTGCCGGTTCCCTCGCAAGCGTCCACCGGTACCCCTCTCGCAGCGCCGCCGCATCGCCAGCCTCGGATTTGTCAAGCATGCGCGATGCCAAGTGCCGCGCGGCCTCCAGAAAGGTCACGTCATTCATCAAATTCAGCGCCTGCAATGGGGTATTGGTGCGAACCTGATGAACCATGCAGGTCTCGCGAGTGGCCGCATCGAAGTTCACCATCATCGGCGGGGCTACCGTCCGTCGCCAGTATGTGTAGAGGCTGCGGCGGTAGAGTCCTTCGCCTTCATCTTCCTGATAACCCTTTCCCCCAGCCAGTTCCTGCCATAGCCCTGGTGGCTGGTAGGGCTTCACCGGAGGACCGCCCAGCTTATCCACCAATAGGCCAGACACCGCCAGTGCCTGGTCCCGGATCATCTCGGCGGGTAGCCGGAAGCGCGGTCCCCGTGCCAGCAGCCGGTTCTCAGGATCCCGCTCAATCAACTCCGGCGTTGCACGGGCATCCTGGCGGTACGCCGCACTCATCACCATCTGCTTCACGATGTGCTTCATGTCCCATCCGGAATCCATGAATTCGACGGCCAGCCAATCCAGCAACTCAGGGTGCACTGGCCATTCGCCTTGCGAACCGAAGTCCTCCACCGTCTTCACCAGCCCTACGCCGAACTGCATCGCCCATAGACGGTTGACGGTCACGCGGGCTGTCAATGGATTGTCGCGACTGGCTATCCAGCGCGCCAGCCCCAACCTGTTGCGAGGCAAGTCGTCCGGCATGGGGGGCAGCGCGGAGGGCGTGGCGGCCGTCACTTTTTCACCCGGCGCATCATAAGCTCCGCGCTGCAATATGTAGGTATCCCGGATGCCGGGAGCATCGGTCATTACCATGCTAGTGGGGATTCTCTCGCGAAACGTTGCCAGTTCCGCAAGTGCCCGTGCCACATCCCCGGCCAACCTGCGGTAGGCCACCGGTGCAAACTGATGCTCATAGGCCAGCTGTAGCTTTGTCTGTTCCGCCGCCGATCTCCTCGCACTAGGCTGTGCGGCCAACTCATTCAGATTCGCGGGCGTAGCCAGTGCAGCGGCCTCCTCCGCGGAAAGCGCACGCTGATACACACGCACTTCGTCCAACAATCCCTGGAAGCGCTTCCCGCCCGCTGCACCTATCCGCCAGGGCTCCTTGCTATCGATCGGCCAAAGGTGCTGGTCGAACAGCACGTCGGTGTCCCACGCGTCGCCATCCACGTAGATGCGAACGCCCGCAGCCATCATGCTGCCGTCGTAGGTCACGGCCACGTGGGTCCAGCGTTCTGGTTCCACACGCCGCTTCGTCTCTAGCCGCATCCCCAGATCGCTCCAGCGGAAGGTGGAGTGCAGGCGCACTTTCCCATCCAACAAATACAGAGCATGCTGCTGGCCCTCAAAATCGTCTTCGCCCTGCGACAGGATTCCCATATCGCCCGCGCCGGGGTGGATCCATACACTCAACGTGAATGGGTCGCGATAGTTAAAGCGCGGTTCTGCCTTTAACTCCAGGTATGTCTTTCCATCAAACTGGAGCGCACTTCCGCGGATGCCCTCACGTGTTGCCAGCGATGTCTCAATCGCGCCGCAATCAGGCTTCTGCGCGCGGGATGTCTCACAAGCCAGCACCTTGCCCGAACTGGTTCCATCCAAGTCCCAATGCGCCGCCAAGCCGTGCGTAGGCTGCCAATCCAGTGTCTCAGTTCCGCCCAGCGAGGCTTCCCACTTCGTTCGCTCTCCGGCAAGGTTCGCTCTGGCGGATTCCAACGCGCGCTGACTTTCAGCTAGTGTTGATTCCAGCTTGTCCAACTGCTGCTGTTGCGATGCATCTGGCACCAGTACCGTGGGTGGCTCATTGCCAAAGTTCCACACAAACCCGCGCTCAGGCACCTGATTAAAGAACGCGAAGAGGGAATAGAAATCCCGTTGGGGAATAGGATCGAACTTGTGGTCGTGACAGCGCGCACAGCCCACTGTCAAGCCTAGCCAGACAGTGCCCGTGGTCTCCGCCCGATCCGCCACATACTCAACGCGAAACTCCTCGTTCACGATGCCACCCTCGGCGGAGGTTCGATGATTGCGATGGAAGCCGGTAGCAATGCGCTGTGAGAGGCTGGGCGCGGGCAGCAAGTCTCCCGCCAGTTGCTCTACGGTGAACTGGTCGAAGGGCATATTGCGTCGAAAGGCGTCAATCACCCAGTCGCGCCACTTCCACATCTCACGTTCGCCGTCGGTTTGATAGCCATTAGTATCGGCATAGCGCGCTGCATCCAGCCAGCGAATGGCCATCCGTTCCGCGTAGCGTGGCGACGCCAGCAGCCGTTCCACCACACGCTCGTATGCTTCCACGGAACCATCCGCAACAAAGGAATCCACGTCCGCAGGCGTGGGCGGTAGCCCTGTCAAGTCTAGAGTGACGCGCCGCAGCAGCGTGCGCTTGTCTGCCTCGGGCCGTGGCTGCAGCCTCTCTCGCTGCAGCCGTGCATACAGGAACCGGTCAATGGTGGTGGCTGCCCAAGCTGGGTAATCCACATCCGGCGCCGTGCGCTTCACCGGCGGAACGAAGGCCCAGTGGGGCTGATACGCAGCACCTTCTGCAATCCACCGGCGAATGGTTTCGATGTCTCCAGCCGGCAGGGCGTCATGCCCCAAATACGACGGAGGCATCCGCAGAGTCTTGCTGGTGGATGAGATGCGCTTGTAGATCTCGCTGCGCGCCGGGTCGCCCGGAACAATGCCAAAGCGCCCATTGCCCAAGTCTGCCTTTGCGTCCTCCTCGCGATCCAGCCGCAGTTTCGTGTTGCGATTGCTGCTGTCCGGGCCGTGACAGAAGTAACAGCGGTCAGAGAGAATCGGCCGGATATCCCGGTTGTACTCCAGCGCGGCCGAAGCCATACCCTGCCCACTTACGGCGCAGGCCATAAGCAAACCAAGCGCTAAGCTCACCAAACGCGATTGCATGCATCCTCGGAAACGGGGCGTTTCCGTAAGTCTACTAAAGCAATCGCCCGTGTAGTTCCCTCTCGCCATTGACTTGTGGGATTGCGCCACGGCACCACCTGGGAATCTGCTGGCAAAAATCTGTTCGCAGCGGGTGGCGAATGCGCATCAGTGGCCTTTTTTCCGCGCTTAGCATACGATGGCGGGTGGAACTTGCCGCTTGCGGCCACGCGCGGCAAATCTCCCATTTCCAACGGAGCTACTCTATGCCACAGATTCAAGGACCCGCCGTATTCCTCGCCCAATTCATGGGCGACGATGCCCCATTCAATAACCTTTCCAGCATCACCCAGTACATGAAGGATCTGGGCTATCTGGGTGTCCAATTACCCACCTTCGACCCTCGGGTGATGGACGTCAAGACCGCAGCCGAAAGCAAAGACTACTGCGACGACCTGAAAGGCCAGACGAACGGCTTGGCGATCACCGAGTTGGCTTCGCATCTGCATGGTCAGTTGGTGGCCGTCCACCCCGCTTACGATGACCTCTTCGATGCTTTCGCCGCACCCGAGGTCCGTGGGAATAGCAAGGCGCGCACGGAGTGGGCGGTCCAACAAATGAAGTATGCCATCAAGGCCAGCGCCAACCTCGGCTTGACGGCCACCCCATCCTTCAGCGGCGCGCTATTGTGGCCCTTCATCTATCCTTGGCCGCAGCGCCCCAGCGGGCTTGTGGAAGAAGGTTTCAAAGAACTCGCCACGCGGTGGAAGCCAATTCTCGACTATGCTGACCAGCACGGCGTTGACATCGCCTACGAACTACATCCGGGCGAGGATCTCCACGACGGCGCCAGCTTTGAGATGCTGCTGGAGGCCACAGGCAATCACCCCCGTGTCGCGATCAACTACGATCCCTCCCACTTTGTTCTGCAAGCCATGGACTACATCGGCTTCATTGACCATTACGGCTCGCGCATTAAGGCCTTCCATGTGAAGGATGCGGAGTTCCGTCCCGATTCCCGCGCGGGCGTCTATGGCGGATACCAAAGTTGGACCTCGCGACCAGGACGCTTCCGCAGCCTCGGGGACGGCGAAGTGGACTTCGGCCAGGTCTTCACCCGGCTAACCGCCGCCGGCTACAAGGGTTGGGCCGTTCTGGAGTGGGAGTGCTGTTACAAGGACGCAGCCCAAGGTGCGGCCGAGGGCGCGCCATTCATCGCCAGCCACCTGATTGATGTACCCAAGAAGGCCTTCGACGACTTCGCAGGCGCGGCCTCTGACGCGGCGCGCAATCGCAAGATCCTTGGCCTTTCCTGATGCCGCTGCTCTCTTCACGCGGGGGCTGTCCCTATGCAGTCCCCGCCCCCCTCTCCCACGCCGCATGAAGCTCATTCGCCAGATCTTCGTTAGTTTTCGGCGCTACCGGCTCACGGTGGCAGGCTTTATCTTTGCCTTCACGATGCTGCTGGTGGGAACCTTAGCCTTCCTCTCCGCAGCCAACCTGCTGCTGCTGATCTTTGCTTCCATGCTGGCCACCTGGCTGATTTCCGGTTTCGTCAGCCGTCTCTCGCTGGCCGGGCTCGAGGTGGATTTCCAACTCCCCAATGAGATCAGCGCCCGACAGCCGGTGGGTGGCCGCGTGGTACTGCGCAATCTCAAGCGCCTCACGCCGTCGTTCTCGGTGCATCTTCGCGGCACCCGCGAGGACATCCGCGTGCGCCCGCTGTATGTCCCGGTAGTGGGTGGTGGACAGGTGATCAACGAATCCACGGAACTCACCTTTGGGCGGCGAGGCCTGCATAAGGGGAATAGCCTTGTGCTTTCCACCTCCTTCCCCTTTGGTTTTCTTGAGCGTCGTGTCATGGTGACCCTTGAACGCAACGTCATCGTCTTTCCGTGCATGGTGGGTACGCAGGATTGGCGTACCGTCTATTCCGTCATCGCCAGAGAAATCACCGCCATGCAGCAGGGCCGAGGGCATGACTTTTACCGGTTGCGGGACTATGTTCTTGGCGAAAGTGCCAAAAGTGTTGATTGGAAGGCCACCGCGCATACTCGCCGCCTCATGGTGCGCGAGTTCGCACGCGAAGAAAGCCTAGAAGTGGAGATCTTCCTTGACCTGCATGACGCCGGACGCGGCACAGTGTGGTTTGAGAAGGCTGTGGAGTGTGCCGCTTACCTGGCCTGGCAGATTACGCTGGAGGAAGTGCGCTTGCGCTTCCATTCCCAGGAGTTCAGCCTCGCGGTCCCGCAGCAGGGCACCGTGTATGACATCCTGCGATACCTGGCCTTGGTCAGCCCATTGCCGCGTCCCGCCCGCATGTCCCGCGAACCCGAATGCGACCTCGCCATCATCATCAGTGCTGACCAGACGCAGTTCGAAAACCTGGAATGGCAAGGCGCGCTCCGCATCGACGCCAGCGCCGTAGACCCTGGCCCCGCCACCGAGGAATCGGTGCGCTAAGCCGCCGCCATGCTACCCTACCCTTTCAGCTATGGTTGCTTCTGTTCCTGATGTTCTTGCCGCAATCGTTCGCCAAAAGCAGTCTGCGCTGCCGGCGCTGTTGCCCCGGATGGAGGCGCTTGCGTTGCATGCCGAGGCCTCCTGCGCCGCGCGCCGCCCCTTTTTGCCGGCCTTGCGCGCCAGTCCGCCTGCAATCATCGCGGAGGTGAAGAAGGCGTCCCCCAGTAAGGGGGTATTCCTGCAGGATTTTCGCCCTGCAGACATCGCCGGGCGATATGCCAATGGCGGTGCGGCAGCTGTTTCGGTCCTCACTGACGAGCCCTTCTTTCAGGGGTCACTTCGTGATCTCCAAGCCGTCCGCGCCACAGTCAACCTTCCCCTGCTGCGCAAGGACTTCACCATCCATGAGGCGCACGTGCACGAGGCCGCCGCCCATGGCGCGGACGCCATTCTGCTGATTGCCGCCATACTCAGCGCCGCCGAGATGCGCAGCTTTCGCGAACTAGCCGCCCGCTATCGGATGGACGCCATCGTGGAGGTCCACGATCAGGCCGAACTACAGCGAGCGCTCGAAAGCGAACCCGCCATTATTGGCGTCAATAATCGTAATCTCCACACCTTTGAGGTCACGCTCGATACCAGTCTCCGCTTGGCCACACAGATCCCCGGCGGAATTCTGAGCATCAGTGAGAGCGGCATTCAGCATCACGGCCACCTGCAGCAACTGCAGGCTGCCGGTTACTCAGCGTTCCTGGTGGGAGAGCACCTTATGCTGTCCCCTGACCCTGCTGCCTCGCTGCGGGAACTACGAGGAGCCTGAGCCGTGGGGGCACTCGTCAAGATCTGCGGCATCACTAACCTGCCCGACGCCTTAGTTAGCGCGGAGGCAGGCGCCCATGCACTGGGCTTTAATTTTTTCGCCCGCAGTCCCCGCTATATTCCGCCTGAGGCAGCGGCAGAAATCGCCTCCGCCCTGCCTGCCGGAGTACGCAAAGTTGGCGTCTTTGTGAATGCGACCCCGGCCGAGGTGGATTCCATTCGAGCCTCGGTTGGCCTGGACGTCGTGCAACTGCACGGTAGCGAGGACCCCTCCGATTTCCTGGGGCACGTACCTCTCTGGCGTGCCGTCCGCGTAGAGGCCGGATTTCAGCCGCGGCAGATCCCGGCCTGGCCGGTGGAAGCCATCCTGCTGGATGGCCCTGCGGGCGCGCTTTACGGCGGCGCAGGCATTCCCTTTGATTGGCTTTCGGCACGAGCGCTGCCCATGCCTGTGATCATTGCGGGCGGTCTGGATGCCGAGAATGTCGCTGAAGCGCTGCGTCTGGCGCAGCCCTGGGGGGTGGACGCCTGCTCCCGTTTGGAATCTTCCCCCGGAATCAAGGATCATAGAAAGATACACGCGTTCCTGGATGCGGTCCGCGCGGCTGAGCGAGATTCGTTTTCGTCCAGCCGTACCTAGCGGACAGTACTTCCCGGCAGAATCGCCGCTGTAGAAGGGCTACCCGTTTCGCAATGAGCAGTGCACCCGCAGTTTCCGTTACCTCTCAGCCTGACGCCTCCGGGCACTTTGGCCCCTATGGTGGCCGCTTCGTACCCGAGATCTTGATGGCTCCGTTGGAAGAATTGGAGATCGCTTACCGCGATGCCCAGCAGGATCCTGCCTTCCACGCTGAACTGGATGACCTTCTCCGTCATTACGCCGGCCGTGAAACTCCCCTCTATTTCGCCAAGCGACTTAGCGAGGAACTGGGCGGAGCCAGCATTTACCTTAAACGCGAAGATCTTCTCCACACCGGTGCCCACAAGATCAACAATTGTCTCGGCCAAGTGCTGCTGGCCCGCCGCATGGGCAAGAACCGGATCATTGCGGAGACCGGAGCCGGGCAGCACGGTGTGGCCACCGCCACCGTGTGTGCCCTTTTCGGCATGGATTGCACCGTCTACATGGGCGCTGAAGATATGCGCCGCCAGGAGATCAACGTCTTTCGGATGCGCATGTTGGGCGCCAAAGTGGTGGGTGTTGCCAATGGCAGCCAGACTTTGAAGGACGCCATCAATGAGGCGATGCGAGATTGGGTAACGAACGTTAGCGATACCCACTACCTGCTGGGTTCCGCCCTCGGCGCGCATCCCTACCCGCTGATGGTGCGCGACTTTCATTCCTGCATGGGCAAAGAAGCCCGTGCGCAGATGCTGGAGCGCGAAGGCCGCCTGCCTGACGCCATCTTTGCTTGCGTCGGCGGCGGTAGCAACGCCATCGGCATCTTTCATCCCTTCGTTGCCGATACCGGAGTGCGCCTGGTAGGGGTGGAGGCGGGCGGCCGGGGTAAAGCCACGGGCGACCATGCGGCCCGCTTTAGCGGAGGCGCCCCCGGCGTGCTGCATGGTGCATTCAGTTACCTCCTGCAGGACGATGACGGCCAAGTGAGCCTCACCCATAGCGTCTCCGCCGGGCTCGACTACGCCCTTATCGGTCCGGAACACGCCTGGCTGCATGACCAGGGCCGCGCGTCCTACGTGAATGTCGGCGACGACGAGGCACTCCAAGCTGCCGTCCGCCTCTCCCGCACGGAGGGAATTATCCCCGCGCTGGAAAGCGCCCACGGCATCGCCGAGGCTATCCGCCAGGCGCCGCAACACCCCGGAGAGATCTTTCTGGTGAATCTCTCCGGCCGTGGTGACAAGGACATCGGTATTTACCGTGAGAACCTGAAAGAATTGGACGCAGGCGTATGAGCAGCCGCATTGCTTTGAAATTCGACGAACTGAAGCAGCGGGACGAGCGTGCCCTAGTGGCGTTTCTCACCGCCGGTGACCCTACGCCCTCCCGGACGGTATCACTCGTGCTGGCCCTTGAGCGTGCTGGTGCTGACATCATTGAACTTGGAGTTCCGTTCTCTGACCCCATTGCCGATGGCCCCGTCATTCAGCGTGCCGCTGAGCGCGCACTGAAGGCTGGAACGTCCGTTGCCGGCATCCTGGAGATGGCCCGCCGCATCCGTCAGCATTCACAAGTTCCCCTCCTTCTATTCACATATCTGAACCCTGTACTGCGCTATGGCTTTGACCGCCTCGCTGCTGAGGCAAAAGAAGCGGGCATCGACGGCTGCTTACTTACTGATCTCAGCGTGGAAGAAGCGGATGCGTACGTCCAACTCATGCGTGCGCACGACCTGGACACGGTGTTTCTGGCTGCGCCAACCAGCACACCTCGCCGCCTCGAACTGGTTGCCAAGTACTCCACCGGATTTGTGTATCTGGTCTCCCGCACCGGCGTCACCGGTGAACGCGATCAGGTTTCGGGCAGCGTCACCAGCATGGTGGCGGACCTCCGCGTGCACACCGATAAGCCGATTGCGATCGGCTTCGGGGTCAGCCGCCGCGAACATGTGGAAACCCTTCGCGCGGAGGCCGAAGGAGTGGTGGTGGGCAGCGCGATCGTCCGGTTGATTGAAGAACACGGTGCCAGTGCCGACCTTGAGCAGCGCCTCGAAGCCTTTGTCCGTGAACTGAAGCAAGGTACCCGCGCCCCGGAGATGGCCACACGATGAAGGCAGCCCCACCAGCAGGTCCGCTGGCCAGCGGCGCCTCCACACATCCGCTGGCTACCCAGCGCGCCGAGATCGATGCGCTCGACGTCCAGATTTTGGATCTGCTGAATGCTCGAACCCGTGTCGTGGAGGAGATTGGTCGCATCAAGAAAGAACTGGCCATGCCCGTCTACGAGCCCAAACGCGAGGACTCAGTGATGGCCAACGTGCTTGCCCACAATCAAGGTCCCCTCGACGATGCCGCTGTCCGCCGCATCTTTGAGCGCATCATCGACGAGATGCGCAGTCTCCAGAAGATGCGCATCAATGTCGGCGCGGAAACGGCCATGCGCCGGCAATCCCATGACGCTGGCACTCAGTTCGAACATCCCAAAACGAATCAGGAGTAACCACCAAACATCATGTTGGTTGTGATGCAGGAGGGCGCCCCCGAAGCCCAGACGCAGGCCGTCATCGACCGCCTCGTCTCACTGGGGTTTACCATCCATCGTTCCACCGGCGTCCGCCATACAATATTGGGCGGCGTAGGACCCCGGGACGACTTTGACCCTCTCGACTTCGAGGTGATGTCCGGCGTCAAGGAAGCCCATCGCATCGTATCGCCCTACAAACTGGCCAACCGCACCTTCAAGCCAGAGGGCACTCTGGTGGAGGTGAACGGTGTTCGCTTTGGTGGGGACGAACTCATTGTGATGGCTGGCCCCTGCAGCGTCGAGAGTGAGTCCCAGATCATGGCCTCCGCGGCGCAGGTTGCCGCCGCGGGTGCTCGCGTCCTGCGGGGAGGCGCCTTTAAGCCTCGTTCCTCGCCCTACAGCTTTCAAGGTCTGGCGGAGGAGGGCCTGAAGTTACTTCGGTCTGCTGCCAATGCCCACGGGCTGCTGGTGATCAGCGAAGTGATGGACACGGGCCAGCTTGCCTTGATGTTGCCCTATGTGGACATCCTGCAGGTGGGTGCGCGCAACATGCAGAACTTCAGCCTGTTGAAGGAGTTAGGTGCGGTACGCAAGCCAGTGCTGCTGAAGCGCGGGCTCGCCGCCACACTCGAAGACCTGTTGCTGTCTGCGGAATACCTGTTAAGCGGTGGAAACTATCAGGTGCTGCTGTGTGAACGCGGCATCCGCACTTTCGAAACCGCCACCCGCAACACCATGGACATTTCAGCCATCCCCGTACTGCAGAAGCTATCCCATCTTCCTGTGGTGGCCGACCCTTCCCACGGCACAGGCCGCCGTGATTTGGTGGCCCCCATGGCCCGCGCTTCCGTTGCCGCCGGAGCCCACGCACTGCTGATCGAAATGCACCCGGACCCCCCTGCCGCATTCAGCGACGGGCCTCAGTCGCTCTTTCCGCAACAGTTCCAAGAGTTGATGGCCCAGTTGCGGATCATTGCCCAGGCCGTGGGCATGCACATCGCCCCGGGACGGGAGGGCTAACCCCCATGGCCCTGACCGTTGCTGTGGTGGGCGTTGGGCTTATTGGTGGATCCTTTGCCTTGGCTGTCCGCAAGGCCGGTGTTGCCAGCCGCGTAATTGGAGTGTCGTCTCCCTCGGCGGTGGAAAAGGCCCTTGCGTCCGGGATCATTGACGATGCACTGCCCCTTGATCAGGCTGTTCCTCAGGCCGATCTGGTGTTGTTGTCGTCCACCATCAGAGGCATTCTGGACACCCTTCCCCGTTTGGCGGGTCTCGTCCGGCCAAGCACGCTGGTTACCGACGCTGGCAGCACCAAGCGCTTGATTCTGCAGGCTGCACGCGCAGTCGAGGGCCTCCATTTCGTGGGGGGGCACCCCATGGCGGGAAAGGAACTCAGCGGTGTAGAACACGCTGACGCCTCGCTCTTTCAGGGCCGCCCGTGGGTGCTTTGCCCCACATACGCGCAGGACGATTCCGGCATTCAGCGCCTCCGGCCCATTCTGGAAACCATTGGCGCGAAGCCCGTCGCTGTGCCTGCGGCTGAGCATGATTCGGTGGTTGCCCGCACCTCGCACTTGCCACAGCTGCTTTCCACCGCCCTAGCGGCGGCTCTGGATGCTCATTTCCACGGTCATGCTCCCGCCCTAGCCGGTCCAGGTCTGCTGGACTCCACACGCCTTGCCCTCAGCCCTATCAGCGTCTGGCGCGACATCCTGGAAACGAATCGCGACGAAGTCGTTCAGAGCCTCAATGACTTCCTTGAGCAGTGGCGCGTCCAGATGCTGCGTCTCGCGGATGATGCCGACCTAACCGATCAGTTCCGGCGCGCCAATCAGTTCGCCCGCCGCCTGCGCGAGGAACCGCCCGCTACTTAATCAACCGGTCCACCGAAAACCGCCCGGGTCCCGCCAACAAAAACAGCAGGCCCACGCAGCCATACAGCAGGGCTAGTTCCTGCTTGGCAAAGGGGTCTCTCAGATGTACACCGAACAGGGCCACGCTCATCGTAATTACCCAAAGCAGGGCCGACGGTCTCGTGAACAAGCCAATCACCAGCAGCAGTCCGCCGCCAAACTCTGCAAACGTTGCTCCCCACGCCATAAATCCTGGCATGCCCATTGCCGTTACACCCTTCACCAACCCCTCGGGCGGTGGCAGTTTCTTGATTCCATGCCCAAGCGCCATCCCCAAGCCGGCCACCACCCGCAGCACCAGTAGGCCCAAGTCGGTGGCCGCCGACGCGCCACCCATTCCGCCGAATATCCAGTTCTTCATCCCAAATGCTCCCTTTGTTCGAGGATAACGCGCCACGGGCAGAGTCATCGTGAACTGCGCAATCAGCAAGCCGGTTGCGGGGATGGTCTCACTTTTCGGGGTTTGGAATCAGGCGCAGGTTTAGGGTTGCACCGTGGCACGCGTCCACCGCCCAAGTTAGAAGTGGCAGCTTTGTGCTAGACCCATCCCGCCAGATGCTAATCTGCGCGTGGGTTGTCCAAGGGCTTTTCCGAAAGCAGGCTTTCCCAGTTCAACAGGACCTGAATCTGCCGCACGGGTTCTGTCGCCTTTAGTCGGCGTGCCATCAGGAACCGGCGGCTGGAGGGATCATACAGCATCTCCCGGTTCCAGTAGTTTGGAAGCACGTAATCTCTCTCAAAAAGCTTAACCGGGGCATCAATCACTGGCCTGCCGTCAGTTTGCGCAAGAACCCGCGCGGCGAAGACGCCGTCATCAAGACGGAAAAACAGCGTATCCCCTCTTTCATTCCATAAAGGGGCCTGTCCGCGTTGCGATTGAGGGACCGATACCTGCCGAGTACAGTCGGGTAATCGGCACACCTGAATACCAGAGACAGATGGAAACCCCTGTGAAAACGCCAGCAACTGTCCATCCGGTGAGACTGCGGGGTGCCGCTGCTCTCCGGGCAATTCCAGCATCTGCTGCTTCCAATCAATGCCAGGCTCAGGCTCAGCGGTGGCGTCGGTGCTGGAGGAATTCTCCTGCCAGGGGTACAGCAAGCCCACATCCACGGCACTGCCCTTCACCGCACTGCGCATAAAGGCGAGTGGGCCGAGCGCGGATGACCACGAGAGCGGGAATTGGGCAGCGGGTGAAGGGAACAGTCTGCGCAACGGGGATTTGCCGTCCGCGG
Organism: Bryobacteraceae bacterium; assembly: GCA_036821995.1. GTDB lineage: Bacteria > Acidobacteriota > Terriglobia > Bryobacterales > Bryobacteraceae > JACTMJ01. The sequence continues at coordinate 185,626 of DAISIM010000002.1, read as the reverse complement.
AAACCGCCATCATGTTGGGAAAGCGTAGGCCGCCACTATACGAGGTGACAATCGCATACTCCCCACCTGGCGACCACACGGCCGCTGGAGGTTCCGGAGAGTCATCCAGCAGCCTCACCCAGTCTCCGTTGTCAAGGTGATAGCTCCAGATCGATCTCGTAATGTGTGACTCAGCAAGCCCCAACAGCAGTCGCTTCCCATCGCGAGACACATCCAGCAACGAGTAAGGGCGTGCCGGCGCGGGGATTGGCGATTCAAGCCCCGCTTCATCCACCCACAATAACTGTGCGCTGGTCAGTGGCGGTGACTCCAGATAAACCAAGTTTCCATTGTCCGACGCACTTGCCTGGGCCAGTCCCCAACTGGCAACCATCACGTTATTCGCGATAGTCCATCTCGGTTCGCCCAACGATTCGCCGTCAAGCCGTTTCGATCGGAGTTCCCCCTGCCAATAGTAAAGAAGAACTCCGTCCGGCGTGATGTGGCCGTTCATGGCAGGCTCCGCCAGCAGGCGGTTGGTGTTGGTCCGCCGGTCCCGAAGGTAGAGCGCTCGCTCACGGGGTGACCATGCCGCTGCCCACAACAGGTTGCCATCAGGAAGTACCTGTAATGGGAACTGATATTCGCCGCCTCGCTGCTCGTATGAAGCAACGGCAGGCATCTCCAGTTCCCACACGTTTCCATCCGCACTCCAGTAAATACCCTGCACCGGTGCTTCCGCGTTCTGGTCCTGCTTTGCATTTCCATCGGCGACCTGGGCTGGATTAGGAGTGCCACCAACAAACATCACCCCGTCCTGGCCAAATGCAAAGTAAGGTTCTACTGCCCAACTATCGTCCGGGGGCGCTACTTTGCGTGCCTGCTGAGTGCGGAAATCCACTAACCAAGCTTGAGCGTCGCGATGAAAGAGCAGCTGTTTCCCGTCGCGGGAAAGCGCCAGCGCAGTGGCACCGTCGGTTCCCGGGACCAGATCACTGGTAGATCCAGTAAGCTTCCGACGGAAAATCTGCTGAGTGCCGGAAGTGGACGCCACATAGTAGACCTCTGTTCCGTCAGGGGATATCGCGATCGTCCGTCCACGAAGGCTGGCAAATACTTCCTGGCCAGGCGGCAGCGTGATCGACAGTCTCAGAGCACCAGGAACCTCCGTTCGTGCGGGGAACACCCACCGTCTTCCCGCAGCGACAGCAGCTACCAAGAGCACGACAATCGCCATTGCGGCAGCTAACCGCAACCAACTCGGTGGTCCGCTGGCCATGTGGGGCACAGCGATCCGATCTCTGGACGACGCCGCCTCTGGTCCGGCTGGCGTTACGGGTAAGACAGGTGGGGTAGAGGCTCTCGATACAGCAGCAAGTTCAACCTGCGGTGTTGCTGTCAATGCCTCATGTGACGGGTTCGCCGGAAGGGACGCGTGTTCGCCGGGAAGCGTTCGATGTTTCGCCTGCCTGCGCTCAGCCGGCTCCAAAAGGGTGACAGGGGCCAGGAACCGGTATCCCAGCCTCGGTAGCGTTTCCACAAACCTAGGGTTCTGCGCGGAGTCGTCTAACGCCTGCCGCAGCTTCTTCATGGCCGTATTCAGGCCGGTATCGAAGTCTCCAAAGCTGTCGTCGGGCCACAGCGCCTTCTGCAACTGCTCCCGGCTCACCACTTCTCCATCGGCGGCCAATAACATTGCCAGCACGCGTCCGGGCTGCCACTGCAAACGCACCATCAGGCCATTGCGCCAGAGACGCGCAGTGGCGGCATCAAACTCGAACTGCCCGAAGCGGTAACGTCCGCCCTGTGATTCCGGCGCCGGGTTCATGGATCTAGCGGAACTTCCAGTATGTCCCACAGTTCAGTTCAACTCCTAACGTCCTTAATTTGCTAAGCGATAAAAAGTCAGATTGTCTGCCATCGAGTCCATTCCCAGTCCATTGATTGGTATGTCGATTGGCCTTAATGTCACCAATGTTCGCCATTTGTTTGGACGGAGGCTTCGCTGGGTTGCCATGCGATCTTGGCCGTGTAGTGCGTCGCGAGCAATGGCTAGACCAACGAAAACAGAGGGACACATCATGGGACATCAATCTTCTTTGGGCGGGACCTGCCGCCTTTGGGTGTTCGTAATCCTGGTGTTTGGCGCACTAGGTTTCGCAACGCAACTGCCCGCCCAAGTGCGGGATTTGGATTGCGGGAATGAGAACCAACAAACCTGCCGGGTTGGCCAGTGGGAGCGCTACAACATGCGCTACTGGACTGAGAACCGCTGCGAGGCCGACCTAAAGCCCGTGGACGGGACCTGCTTGAATGACAAGCGTCGTCTCCTGCCGCCCACTGGGGGGTGGCTGGGATGGGCAATGAAGGAGCAGCGCTACCGTATCTCCGTGGACGAGCCCATCAATAAGGTCACCTGGCTGGGCTCCCACAATGCCTTCGCCAACGCCCACCAGGGCTTCAATAGTCCCCTCTACACCAATCACGTTTTCTCCATCACGGATCAGCTCAATTGGGGCGTCCGTCACCTGGAACTCGACCCCCACTATTACGGTGCGACGAATATCCTCCGCAGTGATGCCAACCGCCTTTGCCATGCCAGCAGCACCTTTTACTGCCTGGTACCTGGATATGGCCAGCGCCTGCTGGGCTTCGCACTGAAGGAAATTGACACATGGCTGGCGGCGAATCCGGGCGAAGTGGTGGTAGTGAAACTAAATGATAAGAACGCCAATGGGGCGCAGATGCGGATGGAGATTCAGGCTCGGATGGGCCACCGCCTGTTGCCCGCGCCATCTTCGTTTCAGCGTTGGCCCACCATGCGCGAGATCCGCAACTCCGGGCGACAGATTCTTTTCATGCAGCACGACAACAACCCGGGTGTGAACCTCACTACCTGGAACGCCTCCGGACTGGTGCTATCTGACAACTGGCCCATCAGCCAGGACTTTACGAACTGCCTGGACTCCGCTGGCTCATCCGCACTGAACCGCGCTGCAAACGCCTGGTGGGACATTGCCGAAGGACGTTCCAAGCTGAACACCGACCTCTTTGGAACGCTAACCGGAAATCTGGATGAACCAGCGGTTCGGCGTGCAACCAACTGTGGAGTGGCCATCATTGGCCTGGACTTCATCGCCTCCCGTGGGTCAGAGTTCGATGTGTACCGCCCGGCTCCCCCGGTGGAACGCCGTCACGAGGCCCATATCTGGAGCTGGCGCGAAGGAGATTTTGGCGGTAACGCATCGTTCGATCCGCAAGACCGCCGCTGGACCTCGCGTCCCGCCACCGAACCAAAGCGTCTTGTGTGCAGTTCAGAGCGTAATCCGGCCACGGTCGGTCAGGCCCGCACCTGGAGAGTCACCAGCCAGTCCTATGGTTGGAGCCGCATTCAAGGCGACGCGCAATGCCAAGCAGAGTTCGGCAGTCCGGGTGACCCCTATGTCTTCGCCTTCCCCGCCACCGCGCTGCAGAATCGATTGCTTGGAGAGTACCTGGACAGCATAGGGATCACGGAGCCCGTATGGATTGGCTATACCTCCGGGCAGGAGGATTACCTCAGCGTCCAGCCCTCTGACCTTACCTTCACCATGAGTGCCGGTGGAGACCTTCCCGAAATCCAGGAAATCCAGGTTCTAGGCGTGCGAGGCGCCGTTTACCGTCTGACGTCGAATCAGCAGTGGATTTCATCCGCGGCAAGCCCCGGTTTTCTCCCCGCTGACGGTTCCGTCCTTCCGCTTCCGGTGGAAATCAACAAGGGGGCCCGCGAAATACCCCCAGGAACCTACGCCGGTGTCCTGGAGGTGTCACTCCCCGCGTCCGGAGCCCGGCCGCTCGTGCGGAGAAATGTGAACATTAAGCTCCGCGTGCTGGCGCCAACGGTGACCACCCTTTCCGGTCCTGCCACTAGCCCCCTGGGCGGAAGTCCCGAATTGCAGATCCAGATTGTCAGCAATCCTCCCCGCTCCATCAACGGAACCATGGAACTGGTGCGTATCAGCGCGGGTATCGAGGAGCCGCTCGTCCAGCAGTTCAGCGCCAGCAACAATCGGAGCATTAAGGTGGAAGGCTTGCCCGTCGGGCTCCACCGCTTCTTTGCAAGCTATCTGGGCAACGATGAACTGCAGCCCAGCGAATCCACAGCCTTCGAACTCACCGTCACCCCGCGATTGGGGCTCGCTCCTTCCCTGGCGGCGTTTGCGATGAACTCCGGCGGTGCACTACCACCATCGCAGGCCATCCAGGTAAGCAACCTCAGCAACGGCGCCACCGTGGCTCCACTTTCGAGTTGTCCGTGGTTGACAGCCAGTCTGGGTGGCGTTAGCGGAGCCGCAGCCACCGTCACGCTGCAGCCCTTGGCCGAGGCGCAGACTTTACCAGCGGGGGATTATGCCTGCCGGTTTGAGGTGTCGGATTCGCTGAGCGGCACACTGGGTTCCTCCATCCTGGAAGCCACGCTGCGCGTAAACACCTCACTGGTGAGTATACCGGCCACCGTGCCTGCCTTTCTGGTGGGATCGCAACCGCAATCCACCCCGCTGGTTGTCGCAACGGTCTTTGGCGAGAGCATTCCCATCCGCACCTTGTCCAACTGCCCGGAACTGCGCTTCTCCGCGGAGAACCCGGTGACCGTGGCAACCCTGCAGATTTTGGCAACCCGCGGTGATCGCGCCCCAGGCACATACCAGTGCGAACTGCGCGTGGAGTCAGACTTCGTAGCGAATCCTCTCGTGCTGCCGGTTACCTTGCAGGTGGTGAATCCAACGGTGGTGGATACCAACCCACCTGGCCTCAGCTACCTGGTGGATGGAATCAGTTACACCGGCCGAAACGAGTTCACATGGCAGCCGGGCACAACCCGCCAGATCTCCACCACGTTTGAGCAAAGCAGCGCGACGGGCACGCGGCACCGCTTCGTGAACTGGTCCAGTGGCTCCGCGCAAACCCAGCAATTCATTGCAAACGCGAGTGGGGCCTCCTACGTGGTGAACTTCTCAACGGAGCATTTGCTCACCCGGCAATCTGCGCCAGTGGACGGCGGAACTTCGGCAGCCACGCCATTCAGTGCGGACGGCTACTATGCCGCCGGCACCGTGGTGCAGCTCTCCTCCAGCCCTGCCAGCGGCTTCCAGGCAACGGGATTCAGCGGTGCCGGAGTCACTCCCCTCACCGCGACGACGGCAGGCGTGGTGATGAACGCCCCGCGCACGGTGACGGCAAACTTCGCCGCCTCCACGCTAACGCCCATCACCATCGAAAGCACTGCTCCCAACACCATTTTCACCGTGGACGGCCTGCCACAATCGCTGCCGGTCACCCTGCTGCTGGAACAAGGTCGTCAGTACCGCTTTGCCGCTCCGGGCTTTGTGGAGGAGAATCCCTCCTCGGTATGGACATTCACCCAGTGGATTGGCGCGACCGGGAGCAACGTGGTTGACTACGTAGTTCCCGCCGGACCAGCCACCTTGACCATCAGCTTCCGGCGCTCTGTGCTTTACTCCTTTACTGCTAGCCCGGTTGAGGGTGGCGCCATTACCAACAACGGATGGCAGCTAGCGACGGGCCAGCTTCCCATCCAGGCTATCCCGGCGGAAGGCTACCGCTTCGTCCGCTGGACTGGCGACCTTGCAGGCCAGCCCAATCCAGTGACCTTGCCGGTTAACCGGCCCTTGACCGCCACTGCGGAATTTGCCCTCCTAGCCCAGCCCACCCTGGTGGTGATGCCCGGCGGCGTTCGCACTGATGGCAGCGAATCCGGTACCCGCCGTGTTCCGCTTCGCCTCAGCAATCGCGGCTCTGGCCTGGCCCCCGCTTCCCGGATTCTGGGCGTTACCAACTTCCGTGTGCTGGCGGGTTCCGGCCTGGTGGCCGCCAACACTCCCTTGCCACTCACTCTGGGCCCCATAGCGGCGAATGGTGCTTCAAACTTCGAACTGCTGTTCCAGTGGCCCGCCACAGCCACCCGTATCCAATTTACCGTCATCTTTGACGCGGGCGACGGCCTCGCGGCAGGCAGCACCACGCTCAGCCTATTCCGCTAACCACCATCAGAAACCACTGGAGGAATTACCATTCATGATTCGACGACTCTTTCTGCTCTCGCTGGCGATGCTTACGTTCGCCGTCTTTGCCGCCGCTGCCCCCATCCTCACGTTGACACCCGCATCGGGCAACGTCACCGCGGAGCCTGGCAGCGTCAGTGGCTTCGGATTCACCCTTTTCCCTGATTCCGATGAGTGGATCACCGTGGTCTCCTCATTCCTGCTCTTTGAAACCAACCCGGACCTGGGCTTCTACGAGGATTACATCGGGATGCAAGGAGGGCCCACCGATGGCATTCTTGCCCCCGGTGGTCCGAACTGGGTCCAGTCCTTCGACAGCAGTCAAGGCTTTGGTGTCGGAGCCTTTTTTATCTCACCGCTTGCCAATCTAGGGGACCGTAACGATGCCCAGTTGATCGTGCTCTACGAGCGCTTCTCGGCGGATCCGGCCACCTGCAGCACCTGCAACCTGGGCAGTGGCGAGTTCAGCTTCGACGTCAGCATCACCGCCGGCACCAACCCGGTCCCAGAGCCTGGCACGCTCTCGCTCATGTTGCTCTCACTAGCGATCTCAGGCGTTGTCCGCTACCGTTGGCAACCCCGACACTGAACGAGCCGGCATCTCGACTTTCATTCCCGAACCAAAGCCCGGACCGGCTCGCAAGCCGCTCCGGGATTCCCATTCACTCCACCCCGCCATCCTATGGCCCCTGCAGCCGTCGCTCATCCCACAATCTACCCGGAAGCATTCCTGGACCTTCGTGACCAGGAATGCGGCAAACAATGCCGGCCAAACTCATCCCCCTACGCAGTGAGAATCTCTTCGCGCCTGCTTAGCCTCTCCACCCGGGGTACCGTTAGCGTGAGGATGCCGAAGCCCAGCGGGTACAAAACCCCGCAGATCACAAACATCGGCCCGAAGCCCACCAGTTCCACAAACCCGCCAATCAGCAGGGTCGAGAGAAAGCCCCCGATCCCGCCCGCAGTACCAGAAAGCCCTACCACCGTTGCCACCGTTGAGGAAGGGAAGAGGTCGCCGATTACCGTCATGTAGTTCGTCATCCAGAAGCCGTGCGCGAACATAAGCACCCCAAGAAGGGCGACAGCCGCGGTAAGGTTCGGCGTTACCAGCGAAAACATGGAGAACGGGGTCAACAGAGCCGCCCCGGCCATAATCCCCTTGCGCGCGTAGGTGAGACTGCGGCCCTTGCGAACGAGGGCGTCGGACAAGGCTCCGCCCAGCATTGACGCAATGCCTAGAGTGAGGAAGGGAATCCAGGCCACACGCCCGATATCTTCCAACGATGCACCGCGCTCCTGATGCAGATACTGTGGAATCCAGAACATGTAGAAGTAGAAGACAGGGTCCAGCAGAAATCGTGTGGCCAACAGCCCCCACACTTCACTTCTCTCAAACAGGTCTCGCCACGGCCACGCCCGCTGCCCTTCGGTGCTGGCAAGTGAGCCGGTTGCCCGTTCGGCCAGAATCATCTCCCGCTCCGCATCCGTAATGAATTGGGAACGATCGGGCTGGCGGAACAAAAGGAACCACAGCAGCACCCACACCACGCCCACGAAACCTGTCGCAACGAAGGCTCCGCGCCAGCCCACCCATTGCGAAGCAAGCACGATTAATGGCGGCGCCAACACGGCGCCAAACGCTGATCCTCCGGTTGTCGCAATGCCCATCGCCAAGGCGCGTTCACGGGCAGGGAACCATTCAAGAATTCCTTTCGCAGCCCCGGGAAAACATGGCCCCTCGCCCATACCCAGCATCATTCGAAACAACGTAAGCTGCATGGCGTTCTGTGTGACCGCGTGCAGCAAACTGGAGAATGTCCAATACGCGACCCAGAACCCTAGTCCCACGCGGGTTCCCATGCGATCGATCAGCCGGCCCCCCACTGTGAACATCACGCTATAGGCCAGGGTAAAGGCAGACACCGCGTAGCTGTACTCGCGATTACTGATGTCCAGGTCGTGGAGGATGGTGGGCGCCAGTACGGAAAGCACTTGCCGATCAAAGAAGCTTAGCGCCGATGCACCGAACAGCAGTCCGGCAATCCACCAGCGCAGGCCCCGTATGCGCGGCACCTACAGCCACTCCTCGTGCGGCGTTACCCAGGCTGACTCGATCCCCAGTACCTTGGCGATTCGCTGCAGTGAGCGCGCGTGCCGGCCGGTGCCCAGTGCGAAGTGATGTGTAGGTCCCTCCGCCACCCAGCGTTTTAGAAATGTCTTCATGTTTGGCTCAAAGAAGCCGCGCGTATTCGTATTTCCTGTCGGAGGAATTGGACCATGTACGCTCTCGCCCTCGGCAAGGATGAATTTGAACTTGCCTGCCGCGGTAACGCCCACGCTCATCATCGTGATGGGGCCCTCCTTGATCTTGAACTCTACGCTGGCACCGCTGCCGGGCTTGCCGTGATACTTCTTCAGACTCCGTAGGACGGGCTTACCTTCGGCAATGTTAAGGTGATGCGGGCCATCGTGCCCCACCAAGACGAAGCCCTCTCGAAAATCTACCGGATGAAACTCAGCGAAGCTTCCCCCAATGTCCAGACGGTCCTCAATCAACATGGCCACACAGGTCTTCAAGTCGCTTTCCCCGCACATCGGGAACCCCGCGGCAGTAAGCAGCGAGTTTCCCACGATTAAGTTCGTTACTACCCTCCGCAGTGGACTGTCCGGTGCGCCCTCGTAGTAGTAGGCGAGGCCGTCGAGTTCATGCTCATCCACGAAGCGATCAAGGGCAATCGAGGCGCGGGCCGCGGTGTCGAGATCATCGTCGGTAAGGCGGCAGGTTAGTGGATCCGATACAGGGTCAGGCGTATCGAAAAGTTCCAGAATCAGCCGCTTCTTCCTGTCGCAATCGCTGTCGGTGACAGCCCCAAAGTGCTTCAGCAGGTCCTCCGCTTCGGTCTGTACCACATGCAGTCCAAACGCTGCGGTAAGCGATGCCTGGTCGGTCTGCATGTCCAGCATGTGCTCAATCGGGTGCCCGAAGTGCCCTAGGCGAGCGCTCTTCAGGTCATGGAGAACCTTCGCAATCTGGCACCACTCGCGGATTTCGGCATCCGCTTCTGGATCGTCTTCCATCGTGCCCAGAATTACGGGGGGCGGAAGTTTTCCCATTCGAATTGCCACGCCAGTAAATTCCGGCACTGAGCAGAAATCGTCATTGGACAGCTGCATGTAGGTGGAGGCGATGGTGTAGTCCATGGCCTTCAACGGCTGCAGTGCCACCAGGACAACAGGGACGTCCAGGTCGCGGATGATGGCGCCGAAGGTTGCCGAAGTGGCGTAGGTCACCATGTCGCAGAAAATCAGGTCGAGGTTGGCGGCGCGCAGTCGGTCTCGCAGGGCGTAGGCCTTCCTGGCATCATCCACCATGCCGAAGTTAGTGACCTCCACGCCAAATCCGGCCACGCGGCGTTCGAGGTGCGCAAGCTTCGCGTACATGTCCTCAAGCAGCCCCTCAAACTGGCCCCAGTAAGTGTAGTGACCGACGCCGAATACGCCCACGCGAGCGATCAGGGGCTTCCGTCTTGGGATGCGGGGAGAAGAATGCGCCGAAGCATTGCTATGGTTGGACATCTGAGTATCGAATGTATCACCGAGGTGCTCATTCCGGTGGTGGGAAACGTGTATGCTGCCCTTGGGGACGGTGAACATGCGGAATCGGAATTGGCGATTGGCGGTGCTTCTTTGCGCGACAGCTGTGGGCTGGTTAACTCTCTCGCCCGCGTCTGGCCAAGGGGTGATGCAGCTCGAAGCCGATTTTCGCAACCCGCCCAAGGAAGCCCGCCCCTGGACTTACTACCTTCTGCTGAATGGTTACGTCAACCGTAGTCATGTGGAAAAGGAGCTTCGAGACTACTGGGACAAGGGATTCGGAGGTCTTTGTATCTTCGACATGGGAGCCCGGGGCGACAAAGCTGCATTTCCGCCTGCGGGCCCACCTTTCCTCTCAACCGGATCTATTGAAGACATCGCTCACATCCTTCGCACGGCGGGTGCCCTGGGCATGGAAGCAGACCTCTCTGTCACCAGCAGTTGGGACATGGGCGGTAGTTGGGTGAAGCCGGAAGATGGCAGCATGACACTGCTGGAATCAGAGATCGATGTGCGCGGCCCTGCGCGGATTTCACGCCTGATTCCGCTGCCTGCACTGCCTCCTGAAACGCCGCGGGACGCTGAAGGTAAGCCCCTGTTTGCGGGCAACGTGGCAACTATCGCAATTCCCAATCCCCAACGACTATCCGGCCACACCTTCGTGTTGGAGTTGGAAAAGCCCTGGCCGCAGCGCATCGTGCGCGCAGTGCTGTTCAATACTAAGAGCGGGGAGTCAGCCGATGCTTTTGCCAAGGATTTCCTGGTTGAGGCGACAATGTCTCCCACGCCGGCGGGTCCCTTCCGCGAGATCCTCCGCGGCACACTGAAAGCGGAGGAGGGTGCCCAGGAGTTTCGGATTGCACCTGTGGCGGCGCGCTACCTGCGCCTTACCATCCTCAGCAGTCACAACCCCGCACTTGATTACGTGCAACTCGCAGAGTTTGAGGTCTACTCCGAAAACGGACGCAACGTGGTGCTTTCCCACAGGGTGAATCGTGAAATTGACGGCGCTCATCTGGTGCAAGCTCCCTCAGCGCGTGGACAGCTTGGTGCCTGGGCGGCGGCCAACATTCACGATGGTGTGACGAGCGGTCCCCGCGGAAGTTGGTCTTCCGCGGGATTACCTCCGTTGCGCATTGATGATGTTGCTGCCATCGTTGATCTTTCAAGCCATTCCGACGCTGCGGGAAACCTCAACTGGGACGTGCCACCCGGCGAATGGAAGATTATCCGCTACGTCGTCACGAATACTGGTGAACGCCTAAAGGTGCCCAGCCCAAACTCGGACGGCCTCGCCACTGACCATTTCAACGAGGCGGCCACCCTTCGCTACATTCGCGAGGTCACCTCCCGCTTGAAGCCAGGCTTGGGCGACCTGTTCGGCAGCGTGTTGAAAGAACTCTACCTGGCCAGCTATGAAGTGCGCGGCAATGTCTGGACACCGGCCTTTTTGGCAGAGTTTGAGAAGCGGCGCGGCTACTCGTTCACTCCTTGGCTGCCAACACTGCAGGGCTCCATCGTTAGCAACCAGGACAGCACGGCCAGGGTACTGTTTGACTTCCGCAAAACTCAAGGCGAACTACTGGTGGATGCCTATTACCGCGCTGCGGCGCGCGCGGCCCGGGAAGCCGGCCTGGGAATAGAATCGGAAGCCGGCGGACCAGGACCCCCCATTCACAATGTGCCTGTGGACGCCTTGCTGGCCAATAGTGCGGTAGATTCCGTGCGCGGCGAGTTCTGGCCCTACCGTCCGCATGCCGATGGGCTTTGGGTGATTAAGGAAACCGCTAGTGCGGCGCATACTTACGGAAAGCCTCTGGTGGCAATGGAGGCCTTCACGAGCGTGCGCCACTGGGAGGAAGGTCCGCAAGATCTGAAAGACGCAGCGGACCGCGCTTTCTGTGAAGGGATGAACCACGTGGTTTGGCATACCGCCTCGCACCTGCCTCCGGAAGCGGGAAAGCCCGGGTGGGTCTATGGAGCCGGCACCCACCTCAATCCGAATGTTCCCTGGTGGCCGATGGCGCGGCCCTTCCTGGACTATCTGGCGCGAGCCTCCTTTCTGCTGCGGCAGGGTCGTTTTGTTGCCGATGTACTCTACTACTACGGTGACGGTGGCTTTCGCTTCGTTCCGCCGAAACATATCAATCCCTCCCTTGGGTTTGGCTACGACTACGACGTTGCCAACAGCGACGTGCTTCTGCGCCACACTCGGGTGGAGGATGGGCGGATTGTCCTCAACAGTGGTATGCGTTACGAGGTTCTTGTTCTTCCAGATGAGCCAGCAATGAACCTGGAAGTCCTTCAACAACTGGAACGCCTCGTTCTCGCCGGGGCCACCGTGGTGGGCCCGAAACCACTGCGCGTGCACGGGTACTTTCAGCACACAAGGCAGGATGCTACACTTCGCGAGATCGCCAGCAGACTATGGGGCGATCTCAACGGTACTTCGAGACGGGTGCATGCCGTTGGCAAGGGACGCGTGGTCTGGGGAGATCCGATTGGGGAGATCCTGCGGGAACGCGGTGTGCTTCAGGACCTTGCTGTGCTGCCGGGTCAGGACGGAAGACCGGCGCTCTCTTCCGTTGACTTCATCCATCGCACGACGCCCGATGCCGAAATCTACTTCGTAAGGAACAAGACCCGCGAGCCCATCCAGTTCGAGGCAAGTTTTCGCGTAGCTGCGAAGATCCCCGAAGCGTGGGATCCCGTGACGGGCTCTACCCGAGAAATTTCTGGCTATCGTCAGGTAGCGAACCGGGTGCACGTTCCGCTGGACCTGCCAGATACGGGTTCTGTGTTCGTGGTGTTTCGCAAAGCCATCGACAGGCGTACCACCACTCCTGCTAATGCGACCAACACGGCTGATCGTTCCGCTGGACTCTCTGGAGCGGAACGGGAAACACTCTCGTTCGATCGCCCTTGGGCTGTCCGATTCGTGGAGGGCCCAGGTACCCCACAGGAGATCGAGATGGCCGTCCTGCGCTCGTTGACGGTGCATCCCGACGTCGGTGTTCGCTTCTTCAGCGGGATCGCGGAATACCACAATACTGTGGACTTACCTGACGCGTGGCTGGGGCGTCAGCAGCCGGTTTATCTAAACTTGGGAGAAATGTGGGCCGTTGCGGAAGTCCTCGTGAATGAGAAGCCGATTGGCGTAGTATGGGCGCCACCGTTCGCCATCGATATTGCCAGCGCGCTACTACCGGGTACCAACACCATCCGCGTACGCGTGGCGAACAACTGGATCAATCGACTGACAGGCGATGCGCGCCTGCCTGCCGGATCCAACCGGCATACCCAAACCAACATCATTACGAACACTCCGCGGGGCATTCCCTGGAGCAGGGTTGAGCCTCGGCGGTCAGGTCTGATGGGGCCCGTATTCCTTGAGCGAGGAGGGCCTACCCGTTAGGACGCTGCTGCGGCTGCCTTGGTGCCGGCGAGGCACTGGCGAAGGGTCTGTGCACCGAAGTTCATGATTCCCGGTGCCGGTTATAGCAGATAATGGCATCGTGAACACCAACGATCCCCCTCCAGCTTACAGCCGGCGTCGTTTCGGTGAAGCCGTCCTATGCGCCGCCTCACTGGCTGGCTTGCCCTCCGGTCCTGCGATCGCGCAAGCACCGTCTGATCCGTCTAAGCGGATTCTGCCCATTCGCGGTACGTACTCAAGCCCCGTTCCCTTTTGGCGAACCGGTGCCCGGCTCGATGACTATGGCATCAATGCCATCTTTGTGCACGGCCAGTCCATTACGGACGAGATGTTTTCTCGTGCCACTCGTGAAGGCGCGGCTGTCTACGCCGAATTCGCCACCCTTAACGGCAAGGGGTACGTGGAGCAACACCCTGAAGCCTGGCCCGTCAATGAGCGCGGTGAGCGCGCCCCGGCAGCCACCTGGTTCCTCGGTGCCTGCCCCACCGAACCCGGTTTCCGAGCTTACCGCCAGAAACTACTCGAAGATCTGCTTGACCGATTTGCGCTCGCGGGTGTCTGGATGGACTACTTCCATTGGCATGCCCAGTTTGAGGAGCGCCATCCGATCCTCCCGGAAACCTGCTTCTGCCCTTCCTGCCTCAGCCAATTCGAGCAAGCCACCGGGTTGCGAACCCCTGCCGGAGATACTACAGCCAAGGCGAGTTGGATTCTCACGAATCATGATCCTGCCTGGCGCAATTGGCGAGCCTCCGTGCTTGTGGAATGGGCAAGGATCATCCGTGCCGTGCTCCGCAGCAGGCGCCCCGATGCGCTTCTTGGCGTCTACCACTGCCCCTGGCGCGACACCGAGTTTGACGGCGCCCTTCGCCGCAACCTGGGCATTGACTTCGGTCTGCTTGCGCCAGAGATCGATGTGTTCTCACCCATGGTCTATCACGCACGCATGGGACGGAAGCCCGAATGGGTCCGTGAGTCTATCGAATGGATCTCCAATCACCTACCCGGTTCCGTTCGCATTTGGCCGATCGTGCAGGCCCACTCATCGCCCGGCCCGATCTCTGCCACCGAGTTCCAGCAGGTGATGCGCAACGGTTCCGCAGGCAGAGCCACGGGTCTCCAGATGTTTACCATCGGCGCGGTCGCCGAAGATCCCGCGAAGCTCGCCGTATTGCAGCGTCTGTATCGTGAGTGGTCTCCCGCCAGATAACCGGTACATGTCAGGTGCCCAGTCAGATAATGCTGGTGGCCCGTAGTTAATGATCCACCGGTTCTGGCTTCTCTCGCTCTCTCGTAAGTTGACGTGCTCTATCGAAAGCCAACCGTTACACTCCATCGGTCCCATTCGTCTGGATGTTCTGCTGATCCCTATTGGGCTTCAGTGCCTTCGGTGTTTTCCAGGTATCGCAGTACTTCGGCCAGTCCTTTGCTGTCGTCGGAACGGCCCTTGCGTTCGCTGAAAAGGCGAGCATCGGCATCCAGCTGGCTGCGGAAGTCCATTCCGTTCAGCATGAGTGTCTGTCGCCAATCTGCACCGCGGCGCAACAGCAGCAGCACCGCGGGCCAGTTCTGGGAATTCACAGCCTGCCTGAGCGCCGTAGCTCCATCGCGCGACTTCCGGTTTGGGTCAGCTCCGCGATGGAGCAGCAATTCCAACACCTCTAGCGGGATGCGGATTCCGGTTGCCAGGAAGAAGGCGGGGTAGCCGAAACGATCTGGCTTGTTGGGGTCGGCACCGGCGTCCAGTAAAAGGCGAAGCGGCTCGATCCCAACGTCGCTGCTCACTAGGATCGCCTCTCTCAAGGGCAATTGGAACTCGCCCGCGTTTGGATCGGCTCCTGCCTCCAGCAAGGCGCGCAGGACATCTGGAGGTCCCGGTGCCTTTCCCAACTGCCTTAGCGCCAACACCAGAATGTTTGTGCCGTCGCGGCCCAGTTTCCTCACATCCGCTGACTTCGCGGCTGTGGCTACAGTGGCGGCGTCGTTCCGCCGCACGGCATCCTCCACTTCTCGCATGCCGCCAGGCCAAAAGTGCGCCAGCGACCCGTCACTGCGCTGATGCAGCAGCATTGTGGCGCTACCCACCAATAGAGTTCCTGCCAAAAACAGCAACGGGAGCGCCGCGATGCCAAAGGCCATGGCCCTCCCAATCCAAGATCTCGCCAGCACGAACAGAACCGCGGCTGCCAGCAAGACCGCGCCGGGCAACACTAGAATCAGCAGCACCACAGAGAGCGGACTCGTCTTTGACGGACCCGCAGCCGCCAGGCCCAACAGCAAGAACAATCCGATGCCTGCCAGGTCGCAGGCGACGAGAATCCAGAACAAAACCTTCAGCAGCATCCAGCACCACCCAGCGCGAGCCAACATTCTTGCGGGCTTCAGCTTCCCTCGAGTTTCACTCGCTCTATGCTACTACCCCATATCGCAGTCTCTTGAGACGCCAAGATGCTGACACCTCGGTAACCGTGCGTAGGGCCTTCCTCATTGACGGAATGGCCGAGGTGGCCTGCCACTGGGCGTGTCCGCCTGCCCATTCGCCGCCCTCAACGAACTCCAGATAGCTCCCGAGGTTGCAGAGATTGTGGATCTCATGGTCTTCATTAAAAGCTGCGCTCCAGGAATCTGCTGCCGCAGGATGCGCGATTTCCTCACGGCTGGCTGCTTGGACGGGGCACTGCCGGCGATTCGATGTCCATTGGAAAAACCGCCAGCTAGGTGGATCTTGCGCCAATCGCCCGCCGGAGATCCTCGGCGAAACGAATGGCTGCGGCATGCTCTTCGCGAGTGGCTTCGATTTCCAAGCCCTTTGCCTGAAATACTCCCCCGTCCCCACGCCGCAAGAAGGTGGCCAATCCGCGGTCAGAGAGCTTGCCGGGGTTTCCGGAGGATCCAAAGGCGCCATCTTCATGCCGCTGCACGAAGGCGATGAGGCCATCGCGGCCAACAATATAGTGATTGCCCACGTCCAGCATGGGAAGCACTTCGAAGCCAGCCGTGGCCAGCCGGGAGAGGGTGGCTTGGATTTCGGGCGTGAGTTCCTGCATGAAAATCAGGCCGATGGGCTGCGGCTACATCTTGTAGCGGCCCAAATCCTCGTCGTTGAGATTCTCCAGCCATCGCTTGAGTTCGTCGTTGGTAGCCTTTTCCGAGTTCGCGGCCTCCGTGCTGGAGCTCTTCAGCACCTGCTCACTCACATAGATAGGGCAATCCAGGCGCAAAGCAAGCGCAAGGGCGTCGCTGGGCCGGGAATCCACCGTCATTAGCTTGCCATCCTTCTCGAGCCAAATGACGGCATAAAACGTATCATCCTTCAGTTCACTCACCACCACCTTCTGGAGGCTGGCTTCCATACCCAGCAGCAGGGTCTTGATGAGGTCATGGGTGAGAGGGCGAGGGGTGGAGACCTTCTCAATCTCCAATGCAATGGCGTTGGCTTCGTAGATGCCCACCCAAATCGGGAGGACGGTTTCGCCAGTGAGGTCCTTGAGAATCACGATGGGCATTTGGGTGACCGGGTCCATCATCAGGCCACGGATCTTCATTTCGATTTCAGTCATCGCGTTCCTCCCTATTTGTGTGGATGCCTGGCAGAGCCGAGGGTTTTGGAAAGCAATCAGCCATTCCACACTCGCCTTACCGGTTCCACATCCATGGCAAACGTCCGTCGCCAAATTCCATCGTTGGCAGCGCAACCCTGCTCTGCGTCAACACCGACAGTGTGATTCTGTCACGAGTGACGGAAAAATGCAGGCAAGCCTGTGACGGTTTCGCCGGCAAGCGAATTCGGGCCAGACCGCGTTACCCGCACCATGTGGTACTGCCCCATGAGGCTTTCGTCAGTGGAATGGACGAAGTTTAGGGTGCGGTGCTGGGTGGTCTTGCCAATCCACTGGCCGGTGGATCGATTGAAGCCCTCGACAAGCACTTCCTCCACCTTGCCCACGCGGTCCTCGTTCAGGGCAATCTGGATGCCGCGCTGGTGCTCTTGAAGAATCATCAGGCGGCGGCGCTTTTCGTCCTCGTGGATATGGTCGCCGTACGCAAGGGCTCCGGTGTTGGGCCGGGGAGAGTACTTGAAACTGAAGATGGAGGAGTATCGGACCTCATCAAGGAGAGACATGGTTTGCTGGAAGTCCGCTTCAGTCTCGCCTGGGAAGCCAACGATGATGTCGGTAGATATGGCGATCTCGCGGGGTGATGCTTTCATCCAGGAGATGCATTCGAGATAGCGCTCCCGGTCGTAAAGCCGGTCCATACGTTCAAGAACGTTGCTGGAGCCGCTCTGCACCGGGAGGTGGACGAAGTTACAAAGGACTGGATTCTCGGAGATGGCGTCTACGATCTCTTTGACGAAGTCGCGCGGATGGGAAGTGGTGAAGCGGACCCGGCGAAGACCGGGAATCTCGCCCATGCGCTGCAGCAGCGTGGCGAAGTCCCAGGCGGCGGGAGAGGGATCACGGTAGCTGTTGACGTTCTGGCCAAGCAGCATAATCTCTGAGTAGCCAAGGTCAACCAATTGGCGGGCCTCCTCCATCACGCTGACGGAGGTGCGGCTGCGCTCGCGGCCGCGGGTGAAGGGTACTACGCAGTAGGTGCAATTCTTGTCGCAGCCTTCAATGATGGTGATGTAGGCTTTGTGCGGATTGTCCCGCCGGGTGAGTGGGGTTTCGAAGGTGTCGTCGGTGGAGAGATTAAGGCCGGTGACGCGCTGCTCTCCGCTCTCAATGCGGACGAGTAACTCGGGCAGCTTGCTGTAGCTTGCTGAACCGACTACAAGGTTCACGTGCGGGGCGCGATCAAAGATAGCCTCGCCCTCCTGCTGAGCAACGCAGCCCAGTACGCCAAAGCGCTTTCCCTTGCCGTTGGACTTCTTGAACTGGTCAAGCCGGTGATAGACCTTCTGCTCCGCTTTGTCGCGAATGCTGCACGTGTTGTACAGCACGAAATCAGCGTCGTCCGGCGTTTCCACTTGCGTGTAGCCGCTGGCCATCATGGTGCCGATGACCTTTTCAGAATCATGCGCGTTCATCTGGCAGCCGAAGGTTTCGATGTAGAACTTGCTCATTGGCGCTTGCGCCCCCATTCACCCAGATACTTCCAGTGTACTATCCAGACCGGGAATGGGCGTTGGCTGGACGAGAGTAGTTAATGCGCGGGGAGGGTGTGGCGAGACGGGCTACCATGGAAACAATGGCTTCGTTGTTGAGTTGTCTGGGAATCTCCAAATCCTTTGGATCCCGTCCACTGTTCCAAAACTTCACCCTGCATCTTGCCGAAGGCGACAGGCTGGGGTTGATTGGCCGGAACGGCAGTGGGAAAAGTACCCTACTGGCGATTCTTGCCGGGCTGGAGACGGCGGATGCGGGCGAGGTTGTTCGCCGAAAGGGAGTGCGCGCGGGATACGTGGCGCAGGAGACAGAGTTCGCTCCCGGGCAGACGGTGTGGAGCGTGCTGGAGGCGGGCATTGCGTCGCTAGGGCTGGAGGATCTGGAGCGCGACCGGCGGCTACATATGCTGTTGGGCAAGGTGGGCTTCACGGATCCGCTGCAGGAAGCGCAGCTACTTTCCGGCGGCTGGCAGAAGCGTCTGGCGATTGCTGCACAGGTTGTTGCGCAGCCTGACCTGCTGCTGTTGGACGAACCCACCAACCACCTGGACATGGAGGGTATCGAATGGCTGGAATCGTTTCTGGCCACCGAGGCGCCTTCGTATGTGGTGGTGAGCCACGACCGTTACTTTCTGGAGAACGTGGCGCGGGAGATGGCGGAGCTGGGCCGTAACTTTCCGGATGGCATCTTTCGCGCGCCGGGGAACTACAGTGTGTTCCTGGAGAAACGCGGGGAATTCCTGCGGGCACAGGCAAGTTACGAGGACTCGCTGGCCAATCGCGTACGGACGGAATTGGAGTGGCTGCGGCGTGGTCCGAAGGCACGGGCGACGAAAGCCAAGGCACGCATCGACAACGCTCACCGGCTGATAGACGAACTGGACACCACACGGACTTTGAATCGTAGTGGGGCGGCACAGATCGACTTTGAGAGTACAGACAGGCAAACCAAGCGGCTGTTGGAGGCGAAGTCGCTGAGTAAGGCCTATGACGGCAACGTGCTATTCCGGGATCTATCGTTCCTGCTGGGGCCGCGCATGCGCCTTGGCCTAGTGGGCGCGAATGGCAGCGGCAAGACGACGCTGTTACGGATTCTGCTGGGGCAGGAAACGCCGGACGCGGGAAGCATCCGGCAGGCGGACTTCCTCAAGCCGGTGTACTTTGACCAGCGTCGCGAACAACTAAACCCGCAGCACTCTCTACGGGAGGCTCTAGGTGCCCACGAGGATCTGATTCTCTATCGCGACAAGAGCATCCACGTGGCGTCATGGGCGCAGCGATTTCTGTTTGATAAGGAGCAGTTGCAATCGCCGGTTGGCAGTCTCTCAGGAGGTGAACACGCGCGGTTGTTGATTGCGAGGCTGATGCTGGATCCGGCGGATTTACTGCTGCTGGATGAGCCCACCAACGACCTCGACATCCCGACGTTGGAGGTGCTGGAGGAAAGTCTGCTGGAGTTCCCCGGGGCGCTGATTCTAATTACGCATGACCGCTTCTTGCTGGACAGGGTATCCACGCAAGTGCTGGGGCTGTTTGGCGAGGGCGAGTGGGGGATGTTCGCGGACTACTGGCAGTGGCGGGATGCAGTACGGGAGCGCGAACAGGCACGGAGGCAGGCGCTATCACGAAGTGCTGATGCCGTAGCAAAGACAACCTCTAATGGAATTGGAGCGGCCGGGCCTAGGGCGCAGAAGCTCTCCTACAAGGAGCAACGCGAATGGGATGGAATGGAGGCGCGCATTCATGACGCGGAGACGCGCATGGCCGACGTGGAGACGCAGTTGAGTGATGCAGCCGTAGTGAGTGATGGAGCGCGGGTGACGGCCTTGCTGGTTGAACAGGAAGCGCTGCGTCATGAAGTGGAAGGGCTATACGAGCGCTGGGGTGAACTGGAGTCCAAGCAGGCACCGCCGCTAACGGGCTCCTGAACGTTGGGGAGGGCTTGTTGGTTTAGCCATGCGACAGCGGGAAGCCTGGGCTTTGCCAGATATCCGGACTGTGTCCCGGAATGACGCGGACGAGGCGTGCTTGCAGGCCGGGCCGGGAGGCCAGCCACTGCTGTGCGCGGGCGAAACCCATCACACTAAGCGCCGTGGCGGCGCTGTCGGATTCCATGGCGGAAGGCGCCACCACGGAGACGGCAAGCGGTTCCGTAAGTCCAATGCCGGTTCGCGGATCGACGATATGCGAATAGCGGATGCTGCCAATCTCAAGGTGCTGATGCCTGTCACCTGATGTGGAAACAGCCTGATGGCGCAAGGCTGCCACTCGGGGCTGCGCTTCTAATCCGCTATCCAGTGCAACACTCCATGCGTCCGCATCTGGAGGAGCGGCTCCGGCAGCGATATCGCCACTGGCGGCGACCAGTGCCCGGGTAACCCCGTGCCTCGCCAACTCGGCCAGCGCCTGATCGGCGGCATAGCCCTTGCCGATACCGCCAAAGTCAATCTGCATTCCTGACCTCGGAAGACACACGCGGTGGGTGTGTGAATCCAACTGGATGCCCTGCCACGCGGTGCTGGTGCGGGCGGCATGAAGCGCCTCCTGGGAAGGAAGCGCGCGCTGACGGCGGGCCTGCCGCCACAAATGGACGAGGGGGCCGATGGTGGGGCAAAATGCGCCGCCGGTGGCTTCTGCCATGTGCAGGCTCTCCTGCAGAACGCGAAACAGATCCGGCGACGCGGTAAAGGGTGCCGTGTGGGCAGTCCTGCACAGCTGATTGAGCTCGCTATCTGGGCGATAGTCGGAAAGGATGGCGTCCAGTGCGTGCATGCGCCGAAAGGCGGCGGCAATCGCACGGTAGCCCAGTGCTTCGTCGGGGTGGTGGGCGCGAATGGTCACCAGTGTACCCATGCACGGCTCAGTGTGCTGAATCGCCATGGATTGCCGGGCAGGGAAGCGGGGGACGGCGCCAAGGCCGAGGGTGACACAAAGCCAATGGCGACGGTTGGATCGCATCGTTAGTCGTACTCCACACCATTGTTCCAGTAAACGAAGATCTCTTCAGCGGAGGGCAGGTTTAGCGGGCGAACAAGGCGGAAGCCTAGCCATTGCGCGTCGGTGTGATACCAGATGCTCTTGGGGAGTTGGGGGTCCTGTATCTTCCAGGAAGGGTCACTGCCAACGCGGGAGCCACAGCGGAGCTGGGCAGCGCCGTCGGTCCAGCCGCCACCGCGCACGGCGTGCGGATAGGGCTGGGTGGATCGATTCCAAGGGTTCAGAGCGAGTGCCTCACCCTTTGCGTAGAAGTCCTCCGCGTAGGCGTCGAGGGTCCACTCCATCACGTTGCCATGCATGTCATGCAAACCCCAGGGATTCGGCTTCTTTTTGCCCACCTGTTGATACTTATCGCCGCTGTTGGCGCTGAACCAGGCGTAGTCAGCCAGTTGCGCGGGATCGTCGCCGAATGAATACGCAGTGGATGTGCCGGCGCGACAGGCATACTCCCATTCGGCCTCCGTGGGAAGCCGGTAGAAGTGGCCGGTCTTCAGGCTCAGCCATTGGGCGAACTTATTGGCGGCGTGTTGGGTCATGCTGATGGCGGGATAGCCATTCAATCCCATGCCGAAACTCATCTCCACATACGGGGCGGTAGGGCGGCTGGTGGCGGAGACCATGGCGTCAGGATTCTGCGCCTCGTTTGCCTCCGTGGCGAACATAAAGAGGCGATAGGAGTCCCACGTGATCTCGAACTTGCTCATCCAGAAGGGATCCACTTTGACACGATGGGCCGGGCCTTCGGTGGGGCCGCGGCCAGGTTCGTTAAGGGGTGTGCCCATGGCAAACTCTCCACCGGGAATGGGCACGAAGTCGATGCTGACATCGGTGGCGGGGATTGCGTCGGAGTAGGGCTGCATGGAAGCCGCGGTGGCGGTCTGACTCCGTTCCCGCATCCGGATACGGGCAGCCTTGACGAGTTCCACATCATCTTTGAAGGACGCGGTTGGCTTCGCGCGGGGGGTGGCTGGCTGTCGTGCGCCGAACTCAAACCCGGCGGGCCAAACGGCGCCTTCAACAATCCACTGCCGCACCAGTTCACGTTTCTCGGCAGGCAACGGCCCGGTGGGGGGCATTGCCTTGGGATTGCCTTTGGGCAGCATCAGGGAAAGGTAGAGGGCGCTTTTTTGTGGGTCGCCAGGAATCACAAGTGCACCCAGGGATACCTTTGTGTTGAGGGCCTCCCGGTTGTGCAGCCGTACATTGCCCATGCCAGCGCGGGCGCTATGGCAGCCTAGACAGGAAACGCGCAAAATGGGAGCGATGTCCTTCTGGAAATCAACCGCGGCGATCGCTGGGTGCAAGGCGCCAGCAAGCAGTAGGAGGAATAGCAGACTCAACCGAAGCATACCTTCATGATGGCAAATGGGGGGGTGTGGTTGCCGCAATGTGTTTGGTTGAACACCGCGATAGAATCAAGAACCAGACGAGGTGAAGCGGATGATCCTGAAGCAGAGCACCACCGCAGGCTCGATGCAGAATGGCAAGGCCACGCGGCGGATGTGGATGATGGGAAGCGTGATGCTGGGCGCAATGGCGCTCGACCAGCGCAGCAACGCGGCGCAGGCACTGCCAGTTGGTGGTCGTTATCCGCTAGTATTGTTTTCCAAGCATTTGCATTGGGCAGACTATGGCTTGGCAGCAAGCATCACGCGCGATACGGGGTGCGAGGGCGTCGATCTCACAGTGCGCCGGGGTGGTCACGTGGAGCCGGAACGAGTGAGGGAGGACCTTCCTCGCGCTGTGGAAACCTTTGCCAAAGCGGGCGTGCCCGTGGCGATGATTACCACCGGCATCCAGACCCCGGAAAGTGCCCATGCTATCCATATTCTTGAAACAGCCAAGGCTCTTGGCATTCGCCACTATCGCTGGCAGGATTTCACCTACAAGCCGGATTCGCCCATTCCGCCTCAGCTAATTGCGCTGAAGCCGATGGTTGCGGCGCTTGCGAAGCTGAATGAGCGCTTGGGAATGACGGCGATGTATCACATCCATTCCGGCTTCCACCGCGTCGGGACCTCTGTGTGGGACCTGTGGATGCTGCTGCGGGATGAGAATCCTGATCGGGTATCGTTCAACTTCGACATCGGCCACGCCACCGTAGAGGGTGGCTTCGGCGGATGGATAAACGCGTTGCGTCTGGTGCTGCCGCACACCCGCGGTACGGCGGCCAAGGACTTCTATTGGAAGAAAAACGCCAGAGGAGAGTGGCGTCCGCGGTGGTGTCCCATTGGTGAGGGGATGGTGGACTGGCCGCGCTATTTCAGCATGCTGAAGGAATCGCCCGTTGCGATGCCGCTGCAGTTGCATCTGGAGTACCCGGAGATTGGCGCGGCGGGCACGGGCAAGAAAGAATTGGACCTACCGCGCGAGAAGGTGATCGCTATGATTCGCAAGGACGTGGAAGCGCTGCGCCGCTATCGGGCCGCGGCTGGCTTGGGAGCCTGAGACGGCGAAAGGCCGGTGAGCGGAAGGGCGATCGGCGTTACAGCCGCTGGAACGGCTACAATAGGGAAGAGTCGGGGCGTAGCGCAGTCTGGTAGCGCACCTGCTTTGGGAGCAGGGGGCCGCAGGTTCGAATCCTGCCGCCCCGACCAATCTTTTGTCCCCACGTTGTGTAAGGCTCTCTGCCAACCACGAATAGGCGCCATGATGTACGCATCGCATTCGTTGGACGCGCGCGAGACCATGGATCCCCCAAGCCGGCGCAGGGCGCATCCCGCAGAGGCGTCTTTCGATTGCCGCGGGGCAACTCAATGCAAATTGCCGCCGTGTCTGGCGTTGTTGACCATTCTGGTTGCCTTGGCATGTCTGCCTGCCCTTTCGCAGCCTGACCCGCAGGCATTGGTAGAGCGCGCGGTGCAACTTCAGAAAGCGAACGCAGCGCGGGAAAAGGAACTGGCATACCGTGAGCGTGTGGTGAACCACGACCTGGATGGTGCGTGGAAGCCGCGACGCAGTAAAGACAAGGTGCACGACGTCCTATGGATTGAGGGTACGCCGCAGCGAATTCTGCTGGAGGAGGATGGCACGCCGCAAAGCGCGACGATGATCAGGGCCAGTCAGAATTTCTTGAGCCGCGTGGTGGAGATCCGCAAGGCAGAGTCTGCACGGGAGCGTCGTGAGCGCGTGGATGCGTTTGACCGCAAACAAAATGAGTATCAGGAGGCAGTGCAAGAGATTCCGCGCGCCTTTGAGTTCACCCTGGCTGGAGAGGAATCGGTAAAGGGAAGGCTCTGTTTCAAACTGCGTGCCAATCCGCGGCGCGACTACCGCCCAAGTAGCCGCTACGGCAAGATTTTTGCCCACACGGAGGGCATTGTCTGGATCGACAAAGTGTCTGGAGAGTGGCGTCGCGCGGAGGGGGAGTTGCGGGAGACGGTAAACCTGGGCTGGATTTTCGTGCAGATCCAGAAGGGCACGAAAGCGGTGGCGGAGCAGCAGGAGTTTCGTAACCATGGTTGGCTGATGAGCTCACTGTGGTATCGCACCGTAGCGAGGGTGGGCCTATTCGTGAACTACCGGCGGGAACACCGGGGAGACTACTGGGGCTATCAACCGATGACCCAGTCGCTGCTGGCGCGTGCGCTGGGGGAGGGTTATCCCGTTGGCCCGATGCTGCCAGGACCGCGGCAATCACAGTAGCGGTAGCGGTGTCTAGCCAGCCGCACCCAACAGGCGCGCCACGGTGGCGACGGCGAAGCAAACCAGGAAGGCGATGGCTAGGGGCATCAGCGCGCCCAAGAGAGTCCACCGCAAGCTCCCGGTTTCTTTCCACATAGTGAGAATGGTGGTGCCGCAGGGGTTGTGCAGCAATGAGAATAGCATCAGGCTGACTGCGGTGAGGGTGGTCCAGCCATTCTGGTCAACCAGCAGCGCACGGATGGCCTCATATCCCCCGTCGTCCATCATCATGCTGCTCTTTGCATAGATCATCATCAGCGTGGGGACCACGATTTCGTTAGCGGGAATGGCAATGATATACGCAAGGATGACTGCGCCATCCAGCCCGATGGCGCGTCCCAGCGGATCCAGGAACCGGGCGGCCAGTGTGGCGAGATTCTCATCGCCCAGCTTTACATTGGCCAGAATCCAGATGAGCGCGCCGGCGGGAGCAGCCGTCCACATCGCGCGATAAAGCACGAACAGAGTGCGGTCCATAAGGCTGGTGTAAAGAATCCGCAAAATGCTGGGACGCCGGTAGGGCGGCAGTTCGAGCGTGAATGCGGAAGCCGCCCCCTTTAGCCAGGTGCGGGTAAGCACAGCCGACACCGCAAGGGTAACCAGTACGCCAAGCATCACCACCAGCAACAGTGCGCCGGCCGCGGCTAGCGATGCCACCATGGGCGGAAACTGCGCCGCGACAAACAACGTAGCCAACATGATGAGGGTGGGCCAGCGACCGTTGCAGGGAACAAAGTTGTTGGTGAGGATGGCAATCAGTCGTTCCCGCGGAGAGTCGATGATGCGGGTGGCGATGACGCCTGCGGCGTTGCAACCGAATCCCATGGCCATCGTGAGGGACTGTTTGCCATGCGCGCCGGCGCGGCGGAAGATCCAATCTAAATTGAATGCCACGCGGGGCAGATAGCCCAGATCTTCCAGAATCGTGAACAGCGGAAAGAAGATCGCCATGGGTGGCAGCATTACGCTCACTACCCACGCGAGGCCGCGGTAGACTCCGTTCCAAACAAAGCCGGTTAGCCACCAAGGGGCATTCAGCCACTGAAACAAAGCCACACCAGCTGACTCTAGCCGGAACAGAGCGCTAAAGAGCAATTCCGAAAAGTAGTTTGCGCCGGAGATGGTAATCCAGAAGACCACGGCAAGCATGGCCCCCATGATGGGCAGTCCCCATACCGGAGATGTAACGATGCGGTCAACGCGCTGGTCAAGGTCCCAGCGGGCGGCGCCATCACGCTTCACAGACCGCGCTGCAATGGTCTGAGCTTGCGTGTAAATGCTTTCGACTACCTGGTCACGAAAGCCCACCTGGAAGCCGCGGCGCAATGCGTCGGCACGAGAGAGTAAGGCTTCAGCGCGCTGCCAGCGTGTGTGGTCCGGGGCTTGCCCGGGCAACCCATCCGAGACATCTTCGCGGTTGGCTGGCGGTAGAAATGGCGGGTTGGGAGGAGTCATTGAGAGATCCCCTCCTGATTGAAGAAGCCCATACCTTTACTGCGCCCCCTGGATGGAGATCAGCCCTGGCGTGGCGGCTACGGGCGCTGTCTGCTGGTTGCCTGCCAGGCGGGCCAGGTCTCCATTGAGGAGCGACTGGCGGATACGCATGTCGCCGTCCAGCAGACGGTAAGCTACCCATCGGGCATTGGGCAAACCAGGGGCGATTCCCTCAATCATGGCTACCAGTTCGTCGAGCGCCGCCTCCACTTCCGGCGGTGCTTGCGTGCGAACAGGCTTTGTGACGATCTCGCCCTCAATGACTGCGGCCACCGTTCGCATAAGATCCCCTAAGCCCTCGCCGGTGCGTGCGATGGTACCTACGCAAGGGACCCCGAGGTCACGCCCGAGGCTGCGCAGGTCTACGGCGATCCCTTTGCGCTTAGCTTCATCCAGGAGGTTCACGCACAAGACGACCCGATGCGTGATTTCCATCACCTGCAAGGCGAGATTCAGATTCCGTTCAAGGGCCGTGGCGTCCGCCACCACAATGATGCAATCGGGTTTGCCGAAGAGGATGAAGTCGCGGCTGATCTCTTCGTCCTTGCTGGCCGAAAGCAGCGAATACGTGCCGGGAAGATCCACCAGTTTGTAGCGCTGGCCGTTGAATCGGAAGCCGCCCTCGGCGCGGGTTACCGTCTTGCCGGGCCAATTGCCCACGTGCTGCTTTAGCCCGGTAAGGGCATTGAAGACAGAGCTCTTGCCGGTATTCGGATTACCGGCTAAGGCCACGACATGATCCCAACTATCAAGGCGAATGCCCATCTGCTCTAACTCCTGACGCGATGAGCAGGAGCCGCAGTCGTGGCCCGGTGGAGGTGATGGGTGTGATGCCTTAAGCGTCATCGTTGCGTCTCCGCAGGCGGATGCTTACCGGTGGCTTCAAGACGCCCCGTGCCCGGTGATGGTGCACTCGGCTCACTGGATGCGCGAATCCAAATCTGATCCGCCTGCTCGTTTCGAATTCCGATGGTGGCTCCACGCACGCGATAGGCGCGAGGGTCACCGAAGGGGTTGTCCAGAACCGGCTGGACTTGCGCACCTCGAGTGACGCCAAAGTCCATCAAGCGGCGGCGGCTGAATCCGCGAATTGCCTCGGACAACGCCACCACCTCAGCCCGTTCGCCGGTCTCAAGCTGTGAAAGCTTCTTTACTTCCGGGTCGTTGGCCCAAGCTGGCAGTTCCGCTTCTACCTCAATGTTGGCGAGCAGTTCCTGAGGCAATACGGAGGACTGCCCATCCACTTCCACTTCCAACGCTCCCGGCCGTGTGGCCACCAAACGCAAATGAGCACCGGGGCGAATACCCTGTGCCAGTAACTGTTGCAGCAACTCAGCAGGTTCATCCTCCACATGCACCACGCGGACTTCGTTGGCCCCATCCCACTGGTTCAGCGCCTCGCCACGTGCCCGAGGCAACACGCCTTGGGCGCTAGGAATGGGGTCCCCATGCGGATCCTCTTGCGGATACCCAAGATGGGCGTCCAGCGCTTCCAGATCTCGTTCCGAAAGGTGGTGTTCCGCTTGCTCTGCCTGGTCGTGTAGCCGCTCCATAGGCAGACGTGCCTCGTCGGCGAGATAGCTCTCCCATAGCCGGTGCGCCCGCAGGATGTGCATGGCCCAACGCTCACCGGATGGGGTGAGTCGAACTCCATCGGCGCCTCCCGAGACGGGCACATCGGGCTGCAGCAAGTCGTGGTCTGCCATTTGAAGCAGAACGGTGCGCACTGTCTTTCGTGGCTGATTCATCGCGCCTGCCAGAGCTACTTCACTGGCGGCAAGGCCCTCTTGCTCCATCAGCAGAATTTGCCTTAAGGCGTCTTCCCATAGTGCGCGCTCACGCCGATGTCGTCTTCGGCCCATCCACCGCCCCGCGGGCATAGAAGGATGTGCCAATAGCCGGTAAAGCACCCAAGCAGCAATCAGAAGGCCTATCAGGACCACATACTTCATCGCGAAGACCCTTTTCGTTTCTCAGCGGCTGATCGACCTTCCTTTGTGAGTACCTCCACGGCGATGCCCGCGGCCACTGAGGCGCTTACGCGGAAGGGCTCCCTCTGCGAGTGACGCAGAACAACCCCGCTGCCCTGCTGTCGCTGCTCCACCACATGCAGCACGACGTTGGGTCGGACACCATGCGAGGCCAGCAGGCGCAGCGCGGCGGGGTCCTCATCCGAAACGCGGCTGATGCGTACGGCAACTCCAGCATCTACACCGGACAGGGGCCTGTCCTCGCAGGTCGGGATGCTACCGTCTTTGCGTGGGATCGGGTGGCCGTGAGGATCGTACTGCGGATCCCCCAGACGGGCTGCCACACGTTCCTCGAAATCCTCTGAGATGAAGTGTTCCAGTCGCTCCGCTTCGGCGTGCACTTCGTGCCACTCATAGCCCAGCGCGTCGTGCAGGAAGCACTCCAGCAACCGGTGGTGCCGGATCACCTCGATTGCGCGTCTCTCCCCGTCCGCAGTGAGTTCCACGCCCCGATGCTTCTCGTATCGCACCAACGCCGGGGATTGCGCCGATAGTTTCCGCAACATCCCCGTAACCGAAGCGGCTGCAACGCCCAGCCGTCTGGCGATCTCCGTGGTACTGGCCCTGCGCTGATCACCGCCGATCTCGTAGATCGCCTTCAAGTAATCGTCCACGGATTCCGAACTGGGAAGCGGATCTTTAGGCATGCCTAATTTAGTTTAGCCTAATTCTTCGAAATTGTGGGAATTGAAACAGCTCTCGCAGCCCAGGACTCCTCTCTATTGGCACAAACTGAAAGTTTGGTAGTCCTTGCGGGAACTCTATAGGCGGGTCTTCCGGCTTCGCCAACAGCATGATGAACGCCAACCAATTGCATTCACACACACAGACTCCCAGAGACTTGGGGGCAATTCCGCAGGAGGGCGGCGGGGTGCGCTTCTGCGTCTGGGCGCCACGCCGAAAGGAGGTCATCCTGCGCCTGCACGAGCCCGTGGAAGCGGCAATAACCATGAGCGGCACCGGAGATGGTTACTTTGAGGCCGTCGTGGAAGGTGTCAGCGGCGGAATCCGGTACAGCTACCTGCTGGATGGCAAGGTGGAACGGCCAGACCCCGCCTCCCAATGGCAGCCCAATGGTGTACACGCGGCTTCAGCGTATGTGGATCCGCAATACCCATGGCAAGCCACTGAGTGGCGTGGGATTCCCTTACGGGATTACATCATCTACGAGTTGCATGTGGGCGTCTTCACGCCAGAAGGCACCTTCGACGCAGCCATCGCGCGGATCCCCTATCTGCTTGAACTAGGGGTCACGGCAGTCGAACTGATGCCGGTGGCAGCCTTTCCCGGCGAGCGCAATTGGGGATACGATGGCGTGTTTCCATTCGCCGTCCAACACAGCTATGGCGGACCGCTGGGCATGAAGCGCTTTGTGGACGCCTGTCACCTACATGGTCTGGCAGTGATTCTGGATGTCGTTTATAACCACTTGGGACCTGAGGGCAACTACCTGCGGGACTTTGGCCCCTACTTCACCACTCGTTATCGAACGCCTTGGGGTGAGGCTGTCAATTTTGATGGCGAGGAATCTGCGCCAGTCAGGCACTACTTTGTACAGAACGCGCTGTACTGGGTTACGCAGTTCCGAATCGATGCGCTGCGGCTGGATGCCACGGACACCATTCATGACATGTCGGCGCGGCACATCCTGGAGGAACTTGCCACGGCAGTGCGCCAGCGAGGGGAGTTATTGAACCGCCGCATCTACACGATTGCCGAGACGGCGGCGAACGATTCGCGCTGGATTCGGCCCGCTGCGCAGGGGGGCTTTGGTTTGGATGCGCAGTGGAACGACGACATCCATCACGCCCTACGAAGGACCCTTACCGGCGAACAACGAGGCTACTTCGTTGACTACCCGGAGCCAAGCCAACTGGCAAAGGGATTACACGAGGGCTTCATCTACAGTGGCCAGTATTCGGCCTACCGCAAGCGCAACCATGGCAACGATGCCAGTGACCTTTCCCCGCGGAAGTTCGTCGTCTGCTGCCAAAACCATGACCAAGTGGGAAACCGGATGCGGGGCGATCGTTTGGGACACAGCGTCTCCTTGCCCGCATTGAAGCTAGCTGCGGCCTTTGTTCTGCTGTCGCCCTACATCCCCTTGCTTTTCATGGGAGAGGAATACAACGAGCAGGCGCCGTTCCCTTACTTCGTGCACCATGGGGACCCCGGGTTGATAAAGGCGGTGCGCGAGGGACGGAAGCGCGAGTTCGCGGCATTTGCATGGGAAGGCGAGCCGCCAGATCCCCAGGCGGAGGCCACGTTTCTTTCCGCCAAACTGGAGCCCGAACTCCGAGAGCAGGAACCCAATATGGAGCTCCTTCACTGGTATCAGGCCGTCATTGCCCTGCGCAAGCAGAACCCCTGTTTCCAGCCCGGAAGCCGCGACGGGATGCGTGTGGAATGGGACCCGGTCACCAGCATCATCTGGGTTCTGCGTCAGCGGGCGGGCGCCATCTGCGTGGTGGCATTTCACCTTGCGGACCGGCTTGCGGAAGTAAGCTTTCCATTTGAGGAAGGACGGTGGCGCACCATCCTGGCTAGCGTTAGCAGGGTTCAGAACGAGATGACAACCACACCGGGGGTGCCTGTCTCCCTTGGCCCGTATGAGGTCTGCATATGGGAGAGCATTGTGCCATCCCCTGGATTGGCTCACTTGCGCCATATCAACAGCGAAACCAGATGAAGCCAATGGAACAAGAACCAATCACCACCTACCGCAAACCGGGCAGTACGTATCGCATCCAGTTCAGCCCGACCTTTCGTTTTGCTGATGCCTACGATCTGGTGCCCTATCTCAGGGAACTGGGCATCACAGACCTCTACGCGTCACCTCGATCAAAGGCGCGGCGCGGAAGCTCGCATGGGTATGACGTAGCCGATGCCGGGCGCATTAACTCTGAGCTTGGCACTGAGGAGGAGTTTGAGCATCTGGTGAATCGGCTCAAGCAGTATCAGATGGAGATGCTGCTGGATATTGTGCCGAATCACATGGCGGCCAGCGTGGAGAACCCATTCTGGCAGGATGTCCTTGAGAACGGGCGCGCGTCGGTATTCGCGGATTTCTTCGATATCGATTGGGCGCCGGCTGCCTCAAAGGCGGCTTATCTGCAGCAGAATCGAATTCTGCTGCCTATCCTGGGGGACCTCTACGGTAACGCGCTAACCCGCCGGGAGATTGTACTGAAGTACGACGAGAATGGCTTCTTTGCCCGCTACTTTGAGCACCGATTGCCACTGGCCCCGAAGTCATATCTCTATATTCTGCGTCCCTCGTTCGCGGCTCTCAAGGAAACCTTACCCCACCCCGCGCAACAAGACCAGTTCACCCGGGCCGTTGCGATTCTTGAAGCGCTGCGGGACCGCAATGAGGAGTCAGCCTCGACGCGGACGGAACGCAGGCAGCTGGTGTTGGAATCAAAGGCTTTGCTATGGGAGCTTTACCTCTCAGCGCCAGCCTATAAGCGCGCATTAGATGATGTACTTTGGGAATTGAGCGGAGATCCTCAAGATTCGCGCAGCTTTGACCACTTGGACGAGATCCTCTCCGCCCAGGTCTACCGCATCGCCCACTGGCGGATTGCCGCCGAGGAGATCAACTATCGGCGCTTCTTTGACATCAACGACCTGGTGGGCGTCCGCGTGGAGGTGCCCGAAGTATTTGCCATCAGCCATCAGGAAGTGATCAAGCTGATGCGCGAGGGCAAAGTGGCGGGTGTGCGGATCGACCACATAGATGGCCTGCATGACCCACTCGGCTATCTGCGCCGGCTGCAGGGGGCCTTACTTGGTGATGGAAAGGAAAGTGACCAGCAGCAGTTCTATGTGCTGGCAGAGAAAGTGCTAAGCCGCGATGAGCAGTTGCCCGCGTGGCCTCTTGCCGGCACTACCGGATATGACTTTCTGAATGCTCTGAATGGGCTGTTTATTCATCCATCGGGGCTTACGCAAATGGTGCGTCACTACAATGCCCTGGCGGGATCTGACATGCCATTCTCTGAGATCTGTTACAGCCGCAACAAGATGGTGATGCGATCTCTCTTTGCGAACGAGATCCATGTAATTGGCAACTACCTGGGAGAACTGGCCGCTCAGGATCGCCGGGCGCGCGACATCCCCTTATCGGAAATCAGACACATTCTGGTGGAGGTCACCGCTTGCCTGCCGGTGTATCGCAGCTACCTGCGCAGCTTTCAAATTGACCAACGGGATCGCGACCTCATTGAAGCCACATTGTCACTGGCGCGCAGCCGCACCAGCCGTGACGAGGTGAGCGACGACGCCTTCCAGTTTCTGCGGCGGGTGCTGTTGCTGGAGCCGCCCTACTATGCCAGGCAACACCGGCGTAAGTGGCTGGATGTGGTGATGCGATGGCAGCAGTTCAGCGGCCCGGTGATGGCCAAGGGCCTGGAAGACACCGCCTTTTACACCTACAATGCACTGCTGTCGCTGAACGAGGTTGGTAGTGACCCGCTTCGCAACCGGCAACCGCACGACGCCCCAAGCCTTCACCGCTTTTGTGAACAGCGGCGGCGTGATTGGCCGGACACGATGAATTGCACGTCCACTCACGATACGAAGCGCGGTGAAGACGTGCGCGCCCGAATCAACGTGATGACTGAGATCGCTGGAGACTATCAGGCGGCAGTCACCCGGTGGATGACCATGAACGCCACCAAGCGAACACGTGTGGACGGCATTGAGATTCCCACACCCTCCCAGGAAGTATTGGTCTACCAGAGCTTGCTGGGGGCCTGGCCACTGCATGAAGAGGAGATTCCCGACTTCCGCGAACGCTTTCTTCAGTACCTGCGCAAGTGTGCGCGTGAGGGCAAGGAGCATACCAGTTGGATACGGCCCAATGATGCCCACGAAGCAGCGCTGTTGGGCTTCGCCGATGCGTTGCTGCACCCGCAGCGTGGCCTGGGCTTTCGTGACGACTTCCTGAAGCTACACCTGCGTGTGGAGTATTTCGGTGCGCTGAATGCTCTGTCGCAAACGTTGTTGAAGGGGACGGCGCCGGGTGTTCCGGATTTCTATCAAGGAACCGAACTGTGGACCTTTACTTTGGTGGACCCAGACAATCGCCGTCCGGTGGACTTCAAGTACCGCCAACATTTGCTGGAGGAGTTGAAGCATGCGGAGGCTGAAGACCGCAAGGCATTGCTGGAAAGCCTGCGTAGCCATTGGCGCGATGGCCGCATCAAGCTCTACCTAACCTTCAGGATGCTTGAGTTCCGCCGTGACCATGCAGCTCTCTTCGCACGGGGTAGTTATGTGCCCTTGCGCGTGGAAGGCCCGCGCGCGCGAAACCTCTTCGCATTCGCAAGGGTCGAGGGGAACCAATGGATGCTTGGCGCGGTGCCGATTCATGTGGCCGCTCTGCTCCCCGTGCAAACGTCGCTCAGCACGGCAGAGCTTTGGAAAGATACGGTAGTCCACTTGCCAGCGGATGCCCCGGATACATGGACTAGCGTGCTGTGCGGTGAGACCTTGAGCGCATCCAAAAGCTCGGTGCTTCCCGCCTCTGCCATGTTCACGGAGTTTCCAGTGGCCTTGCTGCACGCAGCGCAACGCGTTCCAGAAGTGGCTTGTGAAGGGACGGCTGCCACGCATGCTAAGGTGACGAGTGGAAGCTGATTGGAATGAACCTTGCAACGTTGCCCATTTTTGACATCCTCACGTTTGTGATGATGTTGCTTACCTTTGCCATCATTGCTGTGCGGCTGGGCGATCACGTTACCAGCAATTTGCCGATGGGCTACACATTGGTGCTGATGTTCTACTACAGGGGCTTCCCGGGAACCCTGGATACGTGGCCGGTGTTCCTGTACCTGTTTTGCGTGGTGTTCCTGCGTGTGGATGTGCTTACAGGCCTCGCGCAGAAGACATTGCGTTTCGCTGAGTTTGCCCTGTTGTCGTATGTCTGTTGGCGCTTGACAGGGCTGATGCTGGGCTGGCCGGGACTGTAGGAGACTACGGTTGTTCCTTCACAAATCGGACGTATCCCCACTTCTCCGGCACGTGCATATCAATGAGTCCTTGCGGGGACCACACCCAGTTATCCTCCTTCAGTCCGGGAGTCTTCACGTACTTGCCGTCCACTACGTCTACCCGCCATTGCACCCTTGAGAAATTCACCCGCCACTCATCGCCGGGCTTCGGCGGTTTAACCGGGGCACGCAGGGCAAAGGCCGCCCAAGGAAAGGCAAGTTCCACAGTCCAGCCACGGTCCGTATCCCGAGGATCATTTAGGGTGCCATCCACATGCACCGCGGACTGCAGCCCGGGTATTTCCCAGCTATTGTCCGCGCGACCCTTCTGCTTGTAAGGCTTGGCAAGAAACAGGTCCCAACCAGTATTGAGGGCATTGATCTCGAACTCGAAATAGTTCAGCCCATCCCCCGATGGATTCAGGAAAACCTCGAAGTCGTTATCGTGGAAGATTACCGCATCGTGCTGCGTGAGGGTGGCCCATACATGTGGCTCCTCCATCTCTGCGGCGACGTAGAAGTACTTGTCATCCCATAGCATCTTCACGCGTGTACGGAAGCGGGGCTGTGGCTTGGCATCGCCTTCGATGTCAACGAAGTAAGGGGTCCAGGCTGCCGCGTGCCACGCCGGGTCATCGAGCTTGCCATCCACCCGGATTGGCTCCGCCGCGCGCTGGGCCTTATAGCGGAGCGGATCCTGTGCCGCCGCCGTAAGCACGGCGCACAGTAGCATCGCGACAATGCAGAGCACCCTTGTCATCATGCTGTGGAGTATATACTGGCGCTGCAGTTCGGGGCGCAATGCCAGCACTGCCAGAGGGAAGCACGCCCTAGCGGACGGTCCGGAGGGAAGCTTCGCAGGATCGATTTCACAGAGGGGAGATGGGATGTCACAACAGAATGTTGACCTGATTCGCGGGCTCTACGATGCTTTCGCCAAGGGCGACGTGCCAGCGGTCCTGGGCGGTATGGACCCAGGTATTGAATGGAACGAGGCGGAGAGCTTTCCATACGCTGACCGCAACCCCTACATCGGTCCACAGGCAGTGCTGGAGGGTGTCTTCATGCGCATCATGACAGATTGGGAAGCCTTCTGCGTCGTCACCGAAAGTGTTCTCGATGCCGGCGAGGTCGTGGTAGCTCTGGGCCGTTACAAGGGTAAGCATCGGACGACGGGCAAGGATTTGGACGCGCAGCACGCGCACATCTGGTGGCTGCGGGATGGCAAAGTGACGCGCTTCCAGCAATATGTGGATACCGCCCAAGCATTGGCTGTGGGCAGCACACAATAGGCTGGATCCTGAACCTACACAGGGCGCGGGGCATGCCTGCCCGTTCTGTGTGGGTTCAGTTGCCGACGATGGCGTCGACAAATGGATTGCGCAGTTTCCCCTCGGGATCCAATTCGCGGCGTAGCGCGCGGAACGCCTCCAACTTCGGGTACCGCCCCTGCAAATCCTCTGGCGCTACGGTGAACACCTTGCCCCAGTGCGGTCGAGCGCCATAAGGCCTCAACGCGGCCTCCACGAACGGAAGCACTGCTAACACGCCAGCCTCATCCTTTTTCCAGGTGAAGTGGATCGCGATGGAATCCCTGCCGGATGCGGGGCTCAGCCACAGATCATCCCCCTTAACGGCCCGGACCTCTGAAATCTGCAGTACAGGCGCTACTTTCTCATGCAGCGCGAAGATTGCATTCAACGCGGGTAGCGCATCCTTCCTGGCCACGAAGAACTCCGATTGAAGTTCCTCCCCGCTCGACGGTGTGAAGCCCATCTTGAAGTGCGGTAGCCTTTCATGCCACGGTCCGGCCACCCCCAATTGCGGTGTGCAGTGTTCAGGAGACAAGGCACGAATGGGATGCAGGTCCTTCGCTGCCGCCTTGGCCCCAAAGAATAGTGGTGTTGCGTCGAAGGGTTTGGCTGAGTCCGTGCGTGACTTCACCCATACTTCTTCAATGCCCCCTGTTCCCCACGTGGTGAACAGGCTCACGCTGTATGCCGCATCCATTACCGCGTCGAAGTGCTGCTGCAGCGAAGCCAGCGGCAAATCTTCGAAGACGTACTGCCGCATTTCGAAACGAGGCTGCACCCGCAGGGTAACCTTCGTGATGAAGCCAAGCGCGCCCAGTCCCACTACCACCCCATCAAATGTCCCGGATTGTTGGTTCCGCGAAAAGTGCCGCACATCACCCATGGGCGTCACCAGTTCCAGCGCTTCCACTGCGGTCGTCAGATTTCCATTGCCTGACCCTGATCCATGCGTTCCCGTGGAGATAGCTCCTGCGATTGAAATATGCGGCAGCGATGCCAGATTATGAAGCGCATAGCCCTGGGCGTCCAGTCGCTGGCATAGGTCTCCGTACCTCACCCCACCGCCCACGGTGACGGTCATCAACTTGGGGTCTACCTCGCCAATCTCCGCGAAGTGCTGCATCGATACGAGTGTTCCTTCCGTATCCGCCACCTTGCTGAAAGAATGGCGCGAGCCAAGCGGCTTCAGGCGGTCACTCTGCCGGATGATTGCCTGTAGTTCTTCCAACGTCCTGGGCTCCTCATACCTTCTTGCGCCATAGGAAAAAGACTTTGCCCAGTTCTGACCCGCACTGCTTT
The DNA here is from genome assembly GCA_036821995.1 of Bryobacteraceae bacterium. Taxonomy (GTDB): domain Bacteria; phylum Acidobacteriota; class Terriglobia; order Bryobacterales; family Bryobacteraceae; genus JACTMJ01. The sequence continues at coordinate 148,632 of DAISIM010000002.1, read as the reverse complement.
CCATCGATGCCCCTTCCGTACCCGCGGGCGCTCCCGCGTTCTCCGCTGGACTTCCACAGCCAACCAGCAGTCCGCTGCATATCGTCACCATCGCAAGGCCAACGTTGTACAGGAGCTGAGTCAGTTTCATTTCCCCCATCCTTTCAGGAACCCCTCCCAAGTTCGCGCGACACCCAAGCAAGTTCGCGATAGCCCGTTAGCTCGCCATGGACACAATAAATGTGTCCGCTTCCTGGATGGAGGCTTCCAGATCCTTCACCAGACGGCCCACGTCATCGTCAATCTGCACCGAGGTTTCCTTGAGGGATTGAATCGCGCGCGCATTCAGGTTGTGCTTCAGAAACAGTACTTGATCCCGAAACGCGGCCAGCACAGGCTCCATCCGTTTCTCAGCAGCTCTCATTTTTTTCAACAGCGCGGTATAGCGCGCCCGTGTGTCCACCAACAGAGCCTTGCTCTCGCGCCTGAGGGCAGCGGTCTGGATTAACTCAAGCTCTTGCTCCCACTCCCGGAACAAATCCTTGGCCACCTTCTCCACTGAGTCCACGCGATCATTCAGCTTGGCAGCTCTGGATTCTGCGTCCTCCAACTCCCCACTTAGTTTCGTGTACACCTTCTCCAGATCACCGCCCTTAAAGCCGGTTACTTCCTGGAAGGCTTCCAGTGTGCTTTTGAACTGCTCTTTGGTCTTCTCCTGTTCCTGCTTGACCCCTTTGACCCGCCCAACCAGAATGTCCCGTTTCTCCCTGCCCAGCTTCTCCATGGAAGCGTAGTAAAGTCGAGAGCATGATGTACCCAGGAAACCAAGGATCCCCACCAGCACCCATCGCGCCAGTCCTCGTCGTGACATGCCTGTAGTGTATCTGAGACCCATTGCCCTTGCTCTCGCCCGCTGGGCTTGATACCAAGGAAGCACCATGCCGTTATCCGAATTGTTCCCCCCACAGTCTGCTGGACTACGTCGCCGTGACGCCTTGGTTGCGGGCGCAACTTTAGTGGCTGGATCTACTTGGTTGCCCTCGGCAAATGCGCAGGACGGCCCAACTCTTGGAGAAGGGAAACCCGTCGGCGCCCTGCGGATCACGGAGGGCCCCAGCCCATTCCCGGGCGTCTGGTATGAAGGCGATAGTGCCGGGGATGGCCTTGAGTTCCGTATTGAGCCGGGCACTCTTGCCGCCAGCCAGTGGCTAAGTGCGGATTTCCTGCTTGATGGTATCCATATCGTTGCATGGCGACTTGCCTTCCACGAAGCAGACAGCCAACGCGTTTTTCGCTACCAGTTCGGGGGATTGAACCAGTGCAGCTTCCGCATGCGCATGCCGCTGGAGGCGCTTGCCAACAATCGTTGGCGTTACGAGCGCGAAGGGGCCTGGCTGAAGCCGCTTTGCTCCGGAGATCGCGTCGACCCAGCCCGTGTCGATCGCATCACTTTCACCATCGACGTGAAGGCGGATAGCGTGGCCCGTTGGCGGATGAGTCCGATCGCAATCAGTGCCGCAGAACCACCGCTACTCGAAGAACTGCACCTCCCCAAAGGTCCGCTGGTAGATGAACTCGGCCAAAGCCGATTACATGAGTGGTCCGGCAAAACCAAGGATGTCGAAGCGTGCACCGCGCGACTTCGCGAACAGCTGAAGGCTGTGACAACTCAGCAATGGCCCCAACGCTTTACTCGATGGGGCGGATGGAAGCAGCGCCGTCTTGTGGAAGGCACGCGATTTTTTGGTAAGCACCATGACGGCAAGCGTTGGTGGCTGAATGACCCTGACGGATTTGCATTCTGGTCAACCGGTCTCGACTGCGTGCGCGTCGATACCACCGCAGCCATTGGCGGACTGGAACGTGCACTGTCTTGGGTGCCCCCGCGCGAAGGACTCTTCGCTGATGCCTGGGACGAAGGACGTCACGGTCTAAACTACCTCGCGGCCAACTGCATCCGTGCCTTTGGGCCCAAGACTTGGCGCGAGAATTGGGCCAGCGTGGCCCTCAGCGAGATGAAGCGCCTGCGTTTCAATACGGTTGGCAATTGGAGCGAATGGGATTTCGCAGCCCGTGCTGAGTTTCCCTATGTCCGGCCCCTAAACTTCAATCCGAAGCGCATCTCCCGCATCTACCGCGATTTTCCCGATGTCTTCGCCCCCCAGTTCCCAGACGACGCCGCTGACTATGCCGATGCATTAGGAAGCACCCGTGACGACCCTGCATTTCTTGGCTACTTCCTGATGAATGAACCCACTTGGGGATTCTCATCGGAGTTGCCCGCCGTGGGCATGATGTATGCCACGAGCAGTTGTGCTTCGCGCAGTGAACTGGCCCGGCGCATGGGCAAGAAGTATGGGGACTCCAAGACCTTGGCCAGCGCTTGGCGGATGCCGGTAACTTTGGAGCAACTCGCCAGTGGTGCCTGGCGACAGCGATTCACTCCTGATGCGCTCAAGGACCTGCAGGAATTCAGCAGTGCCATGGTGGAGCACTATTTCCGTGAGCTTTCGGCCGCTTGCAAGCGCGTAGATTCCAACCACATGAACCTGGGGATGCGCTGGGCCGGAGTGCCCCCGCAGTGGGCAGTGGCAGGCATGAAATACTTCGACGTGTACAGCATCAACTGTTACCAGCAGAAAGTGCCCGCCAATTTCGCGGAAGAGATCCAGCGGCAGTTAAATATGCCAACCCTGATTGGCGAATGGCATTTCGGCGCGCTGGATGTAGGCCTTCCGGCTTCGGGATTGGGCCGGGTGGCCACGCAGGAAGACCGCGGCCGCGCCTATCGAATCTACGCTGAAGACGCGATGGCAAACCCCAACTGCGTAGGCGTCCACTGGTTTACCATGTATGACCAATCAGCCCTGGGGCGCTATGACGGCGAAAATTACAACATTGGCTTCCTGGATATCTGCAATCGGCCCTACCCGGAGATTGGCAACGCGGCCATCGCTAGCCACGAGACCATGTACGAGATCGCAACTGGAGTGCGTGGCCCCTACCAGAATGCGCCGCGCTACCTGAAGCGGGTGTCTGTCTAGCCCTGCGTTTGCGGGGGCATCACGAAGTCGTCACTGGTCTGGCGAATCCAGGCGCGCAGCAGGGCGCGGTGCCGGATAAGCTCCTGGTGGGCTTCCTCTCGGGTTGCCAGGTTCAGGACTTCACCTGGGTCAGTGTCGAGGTCAAACAGTTGCTCCGGACGGGCCCCGTGGTTGAAGACGACGTACTTGTGTCGGGCCGTGCGGATCATGCGGCCTTCGCGGGTATTGTCTTGGTACAGCAACTCCCCCGCGACGAAAGTGCGCTCAAGCGGCTTGCCCTCCAGGGCAGGCCGAAGACTCACGCCGCATAGGCCAGTTGGAACTGCAATTCCCGCGTAATCACAGAACGTGGGGACAAGATCCGCCAGTGATGCCAGCGAAACAAAGTCTGTATGCCCTTGGCGGATACCCGGCCCGGCCAGGATCAGGGGCACCCGCGCGGATTCCTCGTAGAATGATGCTTTCTGCGCCCACAGGTGCCCACCCAGTCCTTCGCCGTGGTCAGAGAGGAATGCGACGATCGTATTCTGCCGCAATCCACTTTCCTCAAGCGCTGTCAGCACTTGGCCTACGCAGCGGTCAACGCCCTCAACCATACGGTAGTAGTCGTGCAGGTAATGCCGGACATCGTCCCTTCGCCACGACGAAGCAATCCCGATCCCCTGGGACATCAGGTCGTAGCCGGCGCGCCGGTGAAACTGGATGGCCTCGGGTTCTAACGGATCCACCGCCATGTTCGCCGGAGCGGGCGGGAAACGGTCAGGATCTGCGTGCGTGCGCGAACCCGGATGGCGTCGGATCCAGTCGCAGATATCGTGGGGGTTCATGAACGAGGCCACGTAGAGGAAGGGCTGTTTCGGGGCCTTGCGCAACCACTCGGCGCTGGCTGCGGCAAGGGGTTGGTCCATACGCGCTCCCATCCCGCTCCCGCCGATCACTTCCTGGAATCCAGTAACGCCGCCGAAGCTGCGCGGCAGGTGCCACTTGCCGCCGTAAGCCGTTTCGTAGCCCGCCGCGCGAAAGATTTCGCCCATTTTGGCGATGCCCTGTTTCACCGCCTGCCCGTTCAATCGCACTCCATTTTCGTGCGGCATCCGGCCAGTGAAGATAGTGCCGCGGGACGGGGAGCACACCGGGTAAGTGCAATAAGCAGCAGACAAGCGAACGCCTCTGGCTGCCAGCGAATCCATCGCTGGAGTCCTCAGCCAGGGGTTAGCGGCGCACGACATCGCGTTGTGCGTTTGCTGGTCAGTGAGGATCAGCAGAACGTTAGGCCGCTCCACCCGCGGGGACGCAATCGCGCCAGACCCCTGCGGCTGTTGCGCAATCGCAACTTGCTGCGCAACCAATCCCACGCCGCCCGCCATGGAAGTAGCCCTCAGGAATCGCCGCCGGTCTATCATCGCCATCCCATCATACTCGCGTGGGCGATGCCGGGTTGTGAGCAACAGGGACATTCGTTCCGGCGCCGACCGCGCCTACTCTCATAAATGCGAAAGGGAAGCCCGAGGGCTCCCCTTTCGCTTGGTTGTACCCGGTACAAGCCGGGGAATTGGGATTAACTACCAGATGAGACGCAACGCCAGCGTGAAGTTGCGGGTGTTGGTGTCGGTGTCCTGATAGTAGCCAAAGTTAGAGGGTGCGCTTAGCCTCACGCCAGGGCGGCTGAACTGCGTGTTGTTAAACACGTTGTACATCTGCGCCTGGAAGTTCAGCCTCATCGCTTCGGTGACGGTGAAGTCCTTAGCGAGGGTCCAGTCAAATAGAGTGAGACCATTCAACCGGGCTACATTGCGGCCCAAATTGCCAAAGTTGCCAAGCAGCGGCTGAGCAAGACCAGAGTTAGTGACCTTGTTCGGGTTGCTGGCTCCACCGCCAGGATCAGGTGAGAACGCCACGTTCAGTGGCCCCACCAGGTTCGGGCGCTGTGCCCCGTTGCCCCCCAGGATCAGCGGATCTGAGATGGCCGCGAAGCCAGTGCGCGGTCCGGTGGCGAAGTTGATCGGGAAGCCGGACTGGAACTGCTGAATACCAGTGAACTGCCATCCACCCAGCGCCTGTCTCAGGAACGCATTGCTGGAGGTGCGGAAAAAGGGAATCTCCCAGTTATGGTTGATCACCAATCGATGAGGCACGTCAAATGCCGACACCGCGCGGTTATCACGGTTGTTGTTCGGGTCCTGCTGGCCAGGTCCATCCGTCGCCAACACACCAAGGGCATCCGAGATGTCGTCGATAGACTTCGACCACGTGTAGGAAGCCCCCACACCGTAGCCATTGGCGAACCGGCGCTCCAGCCATAACTGCAAGCCATGGTAGTTGGAGTTAGCCGAAGAGTCTACCATTGTCACCGTGGTGAATCGGGGATCCATGCGGCTTGTGGCGGAGGCGGAGCGGGCTCCGGTCAAGCTGCGGAAGGTGGCAAGGGCGGATCCGGAAGCCAACATCGCCTGTTCGTCCGCAGTGCTCTGCGCGGGAGTGAACAGTCCAGGCCGAATGAGGTTGATGGGACGCGACCTCTGCAGGAAGTTGGTCTTCGTGCCAACGTAAGACGCGCGCGCAACGAAGTTCCGAAACACTGTGCGTTCCACCGTTAAGTTCCACTGGTGAGTCTGTGGTGCGCGCAGGCCCTGGTCCACAGGACTGAACGAACCAAAGTTACGCACGGTGGTCCCGAAGGTGCCTACAGTGGCAGCGCCAACGCGTTGGAAATCCGTCGTGCCCGCTACCATGTCGTCGTAGTTGTCCGCTCCGGATACCGTCGCAGTGGCGAATTGGTACATGTAGGGCGGAGCAAAACGAAGGTTAGTGATGGGGTTTAGGAAGATGAAGTCGTAGGCCATGCCATAACCGCCACGGACCACGAATCCAGATGCCTCTGGCTTCCAGGCGAAACCAACGCGAGGCGCCCAGTTGTAAAGAGTATTGAAGGCCGGGATGTTCACGTCAATGGAGCCTAAAGCGCCAGTTCCTGCTCCACCCAAAGCTGCGGTCCCTCCAAGATTGAGGTTTGACAGCAACCCGTTCACTTCGGTAGCCCCACCGGCTACTTCCAGACGCAAACCCAGGTTCAGCGTCAGGTTGCGGGTGACCTTCCAGTCATCCTGTACGTACGCGAAGTGATTCGAAACGCGATTGCCGCGGATGGAACCGCCAAAGCGCTGCGAATACTGTGCAGGCTGTCCGGCCAGGAACGATGCCAATGTCGGGAAGGTATAGCTTCCACGAACGTTGGCATCGAAGACGCTGTTGGCCTGTACACGGTTGAAGGAGTATCCGAACTTCACCGTGTGGTTGGAAAGCGCCCACGTGGAGTCATTGCGGTACTCAAAGGTGTTCTGCGTGCGGCCCTGCGGGATACCCGACCAGAGGCCAAAGGCGGAGGTGCCATCCTGGAAGTTGATGGCCGGTCCACCAAAATCTGCCAGCGGAGTGAAGTTCGGATTACTGCGGCCGAAGGCAGCCAGGAAGGTGTTCACAAACGTGGGGCTGAATGTGCGCGTCCAGGAGGCGGTGGCGTTTTGCGGCCGGCTTGTGGACGAAGCCCCGTTCGTGGGCAGGTTGGATGAAATGAAGGTCAGCCCAGCGCTTTGGCTGTCACTGTCCTGATAGCCATAGCGGCCGAAAATGGTATCTTTCTCTCCGAGGTTCCAATCGACCTTGCCTGAGTAGGCAATCGAGTTTGAGGCCAACGGAGCGGCATTGGAAACCGTGCCCGAATCTGAGGTCGGCACCTGCAACAGCTGCAGCAATTGCACCGAGGTCTGGCTGGTTGCGCTGGCTACCTGCGCAGCCGTAGGAACGTTCGCAGTGCGTGTCCCACCCAAGCCGCGAATCTTCTGCTGTTCGTAGGTGCCAAAGTAAAACAGCTTGTTCTTCACGATGGCTCCACCGGCCATGGCTCCCCATTGGTTGTTCTTCAAGGGGGCTGCCTCACCAGTGCGGTCAAAATAGTCGCGGCTATTCAATGCGCTGTTTCGGAAAAAGTGGAACAAACGGCCATGGAATTCGTTGCTGCCGCTCTTGGTGAGAATCTGCAATTGCGAGCTGGCATTGCGGCCGTATTCCGCGCTGAAGTTGTTGGAAATGACATTGACTTCCTTAATGGCGTCGATGGGCACTGTGCCCAGTCCCGCGCCACCCGTGGTTGACACGTCAGTAGCAACCGCGTTGTCCAACGTGATGTTGTTGGCTCGGCCCCGACCACCATTGGAGTTGTAACTGCCCAAGCCCAGGAATGGGTTGCGCGGCGTGACCGGCGTGACTCCCGGAGTGGTGCCCGCGATTGTCAACGGGCTTCCCGCCAACGGAAGATCGATAATGTTCTTCGCTTCGGTAGTCGTTTGGAGTTGGGAAGTGGACGTGGTGAGCAGTGGCGGCGCGTCCGTCACGATCACCTCTTCGACGGTGCCCCGTACCTCTAACACTACGGGCACATCAAACACTGCACCTGTGTTGACGGTGGCCGTGGTTACTGCCGTGGCAAAACCCGAAGCTTCCACACGGACTTCGTACGATCCGCTGGCAAGCTGGGCAACTCGAATGGAACCCCCACTGTCCGTTTCCAGGTTACGGACGGCCCCACTCGCTATATTCTTGACGCTAACCTAAGCTGCTGGCACTATGGCTCCCGATCCGTCAGATACGCGGACCACGAGGTCGCCCGTGATCTGTGCGGATGCGGTGAGCGCGGCGAGGGCCAGGAGCAAGCACATGGTAATGTGTCGCATATCTTTCCTCTCAAAGAGCAATCAGATCGGACTGACCGGAATGGGAACTATTGACCCCTGATGTTTCGGATTAGTCCTGCTTTCTCCATTGTAAATGGCCTGCAACACTATTTCGATCTAGTAAAGTGCGCAACCGGTCCCGGAACGAGAATTAAAATACTTTAATATATGATTTGCGGTAGAGGCGCCGCCTGGGTCTACGGAGTTCGGGATAATCTGCCGCTTGTTCCAGGGGACAACGCTCTCATCGCCAACAGGTTGCGCTGGTCAGATGCACCTGAATGTTCTTCACGCGCTATTGCGCCAGTCTTAGGAAAATCTGGTAGAACGTGTATGCAACCACGCCGCATGTAAGGTAAAAGGCAGCTTTCACAAAATGCTCGCGCCAATCCTCGATCAGCGGCTTGGTGCCGGTTACCCAAGCCACCACGAAGCCGCCAGCCAAGCCCCCCAAATGGGCTGCATTGTCGATCAACGGCACAATCAGCCCGATGAGTACCATGTAGATGGCCCAACGGATGAAATGAGTCCGAATGGCGCCGCCCAAGGGCGTCTTGTAGCGGTAACCGTAGGCGATCATCGCCCCAATGAGTGCGAAAATCCCGGCTGAGGCTCCCACCGACGGCACCAGCGGCTTCCACCACAGGCTGGCCAGGAACCCGGCGATCGATCCGATAACGTAAATCAACAGCGTTCGGTAGCCCCCGTAAAATTCCTCCACCATCGGGCCGACATCCATCAACACCCAGGTATTAAAGCCGATGTGGATAATGCCGCCGTGAAGCATCCCCGCTGCCACCAATCGCCACCACTCGCCCTGCATCAGGATGCGTCCGCCGTTCTTGGCCCCCAGGAGATCCAGCACCTCGCCCGGGAAACTGAACAGGCTCATACCAGCGCCCAGGCGCGCGGCCAGCACCATGCACAGGACAAAGAACCCGAAGTTCACCAACATCAGGCTGCTGCTTACCAGACGGGAACTCAAGACAAAGCCCGCCACGCGTTCGTCGCTGCCCCCGTCCAGTCTCTTCGGACGAGCATCCATCGGGTTGCCGCAATAGGGGCAGTTCTTCTCTTTGGGATCTACAAAGGCCCGGCAATGCGAGCACATGCGAAGGTTTGGCATCGTATCCTTCTATGGTACGCAACGCGGCAGCGGAGGGATGCGCGAATTGGCGGACTTACGTCGTGTTTTGCCCCCTTTCGCAAAACGCGATAAACTGTAAGTCTGTCGCCCTGCGGATTTCTTCTCACGCGGGAGCCCAACTGCACAATGAGTCGATCCCGGCGTTCAAGCCGGCTCCAGCGAGGATAGAATGCCGAAACGGACATTTCAGCCCAATAACCGCAAGCGCGCCAAAACCCACGGGTTTCGCGCACGCATGGCAACCAAGAACGGACGAGCAGTGCTGGCACGCCGGCGCGCTCGAGGCCGTTGGAAGCTCACTGTCAGTGATGAACGCGCCGTGCAGCGTTCGCACTAACTAAGCCAAAGCGAACGCCTTGACGTCAACATCCGGCAAGGACGCGTCTTTCGGCAAAGACCGCAGAATCAGAAAGCGCAAAGAATTCCGGCTGGTTTACGACACTGGCCGTAAGCAGACACGGCGTTGTTTTGCGGTGTTTTGCCTCAATCGAGGTGACCATGAGCCCACCCGGGTTGGCTTTACCACCCCACGGGCCTTGGGCAAGGCGAACCAGCGGAACCGGATCCGTCGTCGGGTGCGCGAGGCGGTGCGTGTTTCCTTTGATCGGTTACCCATTGGATGGAGCGTCGTATTTAATCCACGGCGGGTTGCCGCTGAGGCTTCCTTCGCTGACTTGATTGCGGAAGTGGTAGAGGTACTTGACCGATGCGCCGCCTCATCCTCATGACGCTGGTTGGATACAAACGCTTTTTGTCCCCCTTGCTGCCCAGCGCCTGCCGTTTTCATCCCACGTGCTCTGAGTACATGCGGGAGGCGGTGGAGTTGCATGGTGCGCCCAAAGGCGTCTGGCTGGGCCTGAAGCGCCTAGCCCGCTGCCAGCCATTTTGCCAAGGCGGACTTGACCCGGTGCCGCGTCCGCCCAACGGCCCTAGCGCCTCCGGTCGCCACGGCGCCTCAACCCATACCTCCCATGGATAGTCGAGATTACTGATGCCAGAATTCCCATCCGGGCAATCCCCCAACCGCACTCCAGGTAAGCCGCCTGGCGAGATCTCTGTGGAGCGGCGCATGCTGCTGGCGCTCATCCTCATGGGCCTTGTGCTGATCGGAAGCCAGTATCTTTTCCGGATGTTTGGCCCGCCTCCAGAGGCTACACCTGGTCCGGAGACTGCCGCCACAGCGGAAAGCGCTCCCGCTGAGGATGCCACTAAAGCACCTGCTGCCGCCAAGCCAGTGGCGGAGCCGTCCAAGCCAGTCATCGCCGCCGCTGCTCCAGCCTCGCAGGAGGTGCGCCGCGCAGAAGCGGAGGAAACCTACGTCCTGGAAACCCCGCTCGTGAAGGTGGTCTTCAGCAACCGGGGTGCTGTGGTTCGCAGTTGGACCCTGAAGGAGCACAAGAGCACTGACGGCAACCCGCTGGAACTTGTGAATCAGGCGGCATTTGGCAAGGTGGGCGAACCCTTTTCCCTCCAGGTCCGGGGGCAGAAGCCGCCGATCAATCCCAATCAGGATCTCTACCAGGCTACCGTCAGCGAAGACGGCCGCCGCATTGAGTTCGTCCTGGCCGACCAAGGCTGGACGTTCCGCAAGATTGTTGAAGTGGAAGGCAACAGCTACCGGGGGACCATTCGCACGGAAGTCCTCAGCGGACAAACAGCGTTGCCCCACCAATTGCTTTGGCGCGGCGGCTTCGGCGATTCAAGCGTCGACAGCCGGCAGGATTTCCAAAGCGCCGCGTTCTATGACCAACCTCGCGGCAAGCTGGAAACACGCATGGCCGGCGATGCGGAGGATGCTCCACTCCCCCTGCCGGGTGTGTACGATTTTGCCGGCCTCCAGGACAAATACTTCGCCGCGATTTTCTTGCCCACTGAACGGGCCACCATTGAGTTTGAGGTGGTGTCGGATTCCGTTCCCTACAATGGCGATGAAGCCGAGTCGCGCTATGTGGGCATGGCGATCGGCGGCGCTGGCGTCAACGAGTTTGGCCTCTTCCTGGGCCCCAAGAATATTGACATTCTGAAGAGCGTCCACCCTAAGTTGAGCAGTCTGGTGGATTTCGGCTGGTTCTTCTTTATCGCGGAACCCCTGTTCTTCTCTCTGAACTGGCTTACCGACAATCACCTGCACAACTTCGGCTGGGCCATTATCGTGCTCACCATCGCCATCAACTTCGTCATGCTGCCGCTGAAGATCACCAGCATGAAGAGCATGAAGAAGATGCAGGCGCTGCAGCCGCAAATCCAGGCCATCAACGACCGGTACAAGGGCATCAGCCTGCGCGACCCCCGCAAGCAGCAGCAAAACCAGGAAGTGATGGAGCTGTACCAGAAGAACAACGTGAATCCGGCCGCGGGCTGCGTCCCCATGCTGCTGCAGATTCCCTTCTTCTTTGCTTTTTACCAGGTGCTAAGCGTGGCCATCGAACTGCGTGGGGCCAACTGGCTTTGGGTGGATGACCTCTCCCGCCCGGAATCCTTTGCGATCCGCATACTGCCTCTCACCATGGTGGTGTCGCAGATCTTCATGCAGAAGCTTACGCCTAGCCCATCTACTGATCCCACCCAGAAGATGATGATGAACACCATGCCGCTGGTGTTCGGAGTGATCTTCTGGTGGGCCTCTAGCGGACTGGTATTATATTGGCTTACCAGCAACCTGGTGGGCATCGTGCAGCAACTGTTCATTAACAAGTTCACTGACAGCAGCGCGCTGGTACCCGTAGTTGTGGAGAGCAAATCAACCAAGCGGCGGAAGTAGCGCCCACCGCACAGCAAGAACCCAGGAAAAACCTGCCCATGCCAGACTCACCGGAAACCAACACGAATACCCCCCTGTACACCGAGGAAGACCACGGCGAACGGATCGACGAATTCCTGGACACTGTCCTGGAAGCTGCCAAGCTCGATATTGACTTCACCGTGGAGAGGCCAAAGCGCTACGACCCGGATTTCGACCGTCCTGACCTGATGGTGGACTTCTTTGGCGAGGACATTGACCTGCTCCTGGCCAACAAGGGTGAACTACTTCTGGCGCTGGAATTGCTAACGCTGGAAATGCTTCGCATCCCTAGCGACCACCATTCCCGGATCGCATTTGATTGCAACGGACGCCGCCTGCTGCGCATGCGCGAACTGCGGCTGAGCGCCCTTACCGCGGCAGACCGCGTCGTCGACACCAACCAGCCATTCGCATTCAACCCGCTGAACAGCCGCGAACGGCGTGTGCTGCATATCGCCTTGCGAGACCGCACAGACGTAAGGTCAGAAAGCGCCTCCAGCCCGCATGGCCGCTATGCCGTGATCTATCCCGCAGCCATGAAGACCCCGGAAGTGCCACCACCACCACCTGGACCCTTCGCCCCGCGCGGAGGCCGTCCGGAAGGCAGCAGCGGTCCCCGAGGTGACAGTGGACGCCCACCGCGTCGTGACGGCGGACGAGAAGGCGGTCGCGATGGCGGCAGGGACGGGGGACGTCCTCCCCGGCGCGGACCCCGGCGCTAGTTCCGCGATGCAAGCCCTCACGTGAATCTGCGCGACACCATCGTAGCGCTGGCTACTCCTCCCGGACGGAGCGGTCTCGGCGTCGTCCGTTTGTCCGGGCCGGAAGCCCCACAAATCGTCGCCAGGCTCACCGGCAATCCGCTGCCTCCACCTTGGAGACCACGTCACGCCACCTTGGCGGCCTTGCTCGACACTGACGGAGCCATCGTTGACCAGGTGCTACTTACCTGGTTTCCCGCGCCGCATTCCTACACCGCCGACCACGTGGTGGAGGTCGCCTGTCATGGCTCTCCCGTGGTGCTCCGCTTCTGCATGGAGGCTGCACTTGCTGCCGGTGCGCGCCTTGCGGGACCCGGCGAGTTCACGCTGCGCGCCTTCGCCAATGGCCGCATTGACCTTCCTCGAGCCGAGGCCGTCCGCGACCTCATCGAATCCGCCACTCTTTATCAGGCCAAGATCGCTTGCCAGCAGGCCGACGGCAGCCTTGCCCGCCAGCTTCGTCCCATCAAGGAGCAGTTACTGGCCCTCATCGCCCAACTGGAGGCAGGCATTGATTTCGCTGAAGACGCCACCAGCGAAATTGACATCCCCGGCCCCAGCGTCATCCTTCCCGCACTGGCTGGTCCTCATTCCGCGTTGCGCCGCCTGGCGGATTCCTACGCTTACGGTCGCATGGTGCAGGAAGGCTTCCAGTTGGCTATCGTTGGACGCCCTAATGTAGGCAAAAGTAGCCTCTTCAATGCGTTGCTGCAGCAGGAGCGAGCGATTGTCACTGATATTCCCGGCACCACGCGCGACCTCGTCAGTGAACGCACGGCCATTGGTGGGCTACCCGTACGGCTGATGGATACCGCTGGCATCCGCGATGCCGCGGACCTGGTGGAAAGCCTTGGTATTGAGCGTAGCTACGCCGCTATGGCCGACGCGGATCTCACGCTAGTGGTGCTGGACCTTTCGCAGCCATTGACCCCGGAAGATCTTCAATTACTCCACCGGGCGCGGAATGCGGGCATTCACCTGGTGGTAGGCAACAAGTGCGATCTGCCCCACCAGGTGCAGCCCCCATGTCCCTTACTTGAGGTATCCGCCACCACCCACGCCGGCATGGATGCGCTACGTAGCACTATCCTCAGCACGCTTGCACCGGAAGACGGCATTGCCCCTCAGCAAAGCCTTATCACCAACGCGCGTCAGGCGAACCTGCTACGGCAAGCCGCGGATGCACTGGCAAATGGCATGGAGGCAGAGCAATCCTGCCTGCCCCATGAGATGCTGCTGATTGATTGCTACACATGCCTCACCGCCCTTGACGAACTCACAGGCCTCACCACGGCGGATGACATCCTGAATCGAATCTTCAACACTTTCTGCATCGGCAAGTGATACAGTCTGCATTTCAAGCCGGCGGTAAGGCCGTCCTCCAGCCGGGCGCGTTCCAACGTAGACTGAAAGCCGGAGAGTTTCCCATGCTGAGAACCGCTGCTTTCCTACTGTTGCTTTCGTTGGCGTCGTACTCCCAGGTAGTTCCCGAAACCGATGCCGTGAAGGCTTTGGTTGACCGCTACTCAGCGGCTCGCGAGGGCGAGGATGTTGCCGCGCTGGATAGCCTGTTCACCGCGGAGGCTGACCAACTGGTCTCCTCCGGCGAATGGCGAAGGGGCCGCGCCGCACTGGTGAAGGGCATGCTGGCCAGCTCGCGCAACAACCCGGGCAACCGTACGATCACCGTGGAAACCGTAACTTTCCTTCGCGATAGCGTGGCCATCGCCAACGCCCGCTATGAGATTGCCGGTGATGCCAACCGTCCCGCGCGGCGCATGTGGAGCACTTTTGTTTGCGTTCGCGAAGGCAACCTCTGGCGCATTGCGGCCATCCGCAATATGCTGCCCGCCCAGTAGTGGAAGGCTACCACTCGTTGTAGGGCGTACCTTCCAGGCTTTCATTCTTCGAACTGCTCTTCACGTCGAAGATGCCGGGAGAGGTCTGGTCGACAGCCGCCACTGCGTCCTCAAACACGATCACCCAATCGGTCCGAGTGCCCACGATGGGGTCAACGGGAATTGCACGCAGGTATCCCTCGTTCACCAGGTCCTGCAAGGATTGCGGTGCGCGCTGCTTGTCGTAGGTGTACTCGTCCAGCACCGTGCGCATGGTGAAGAGGTTCTGCTTCAGCACGGCCTCATTGGCGCGCAGTACGGTGCGCTGGTAGATGGGTACCGCCATCGAGATGATGATGGTAAGCACCGTCATCACAATCAGCAGTTCAATTAGAGTGAATCCGCGGCGGCCCCGCCGCTGTGCCGTACGTGGATACAAAGGCGTCATCGCGTCACCATTCAGAATAGGGCGTGCCATCGGGCGCGCGGTCGTAGGACTTGGTATACACGTCAAACAGATTTTGCCCCCCCCAACTTAGCGATGTGGGGTCGTCCTGCATGCTGCGCATGCCCCAGTCGCGGCTGCGGGTCATCGGGTCAACGGGAACCCTCCGCAAAAAACGCAACTTGGTCTTATCCGGCAACTCGATCCCCTCCACCAGTTGCTCCAGGCTCTCCGGATAGCCATACGTCTCTTGTTCAATGCGGCCCAGGGTGCCTTGGTCCGCCATATCCTTGAAGCGGTCAATGGCCGTGCGCATTTCCAGCAATGCCTGCCTCAGCTGCCGCTCCTTTTCGCGTTGCACCCGGTAACGTGCCAGCGGAACTGCCATTGCCGCCAGCAGGCTAAGGATCGTGAATGCCACAATCAATTCCACCAGCGTCAGCCCGCGCTGCCTGTGGCGGCGCAAGGCAGCAGTGCCGCATGTGCTCAATTGCGGATGTGGACTCACATTGTGCAGGTGCCCTGTCATCCCAACGCCCTTCCGGACTTCCTACTGCACCCGGATACTCGCCGAAGGGGCTGACTGCACAATCGATACCCCCTCCACGTTTCGCGGGTTGAAGTCCTCCAGTTGCACCGCGGCCGCGCCCGGGCCCAGCGCCTCGAACTGAAACACCACCAGCGACCCATTCCCTGAAACCGCTTCCTGGCCCTCAATCAACTGGATGGTGACAACACTTGCTCCGTCCTCAGCCGGTTTCACTTCCAGCTTGTAGCGTTCGCCCTGCGCGGTCAGCAGCGACCCCCCGCGTACTTCCTTCAGCCGCAGTACCGCGGCCGGATAGGTGACCTGGAAACTGCAATCCTTCAGATCACTGAAGCCTTGTGTATCCAGCGCAAGTGAGAACAAGCTGCTCGTCTGCACCACCAGCCCCGGCGGACTGAACCGCGCTTGTGGCGTACCCCCGGGTGTCGCACCCCGGCCCCCGGCTCCAGCCATGCGAGCAATTTCCGGAAGCCCCACATTCTGGCCCGCCACCATATTCGGGGCCGCTCCTCGTCCCGTACTGGGGACTGCCGCTCGGCCGTCGCGCGCGCTGGACCCCCGCCCAAAGCTGGCCTGTGGCGTACCGTCCGGCTGCGCCGGCGGTGCTGGCGGCGCAGCACCCGGTCCCATCACCTCTGGCTGCGCGGGCTGGGTCACGACGGGCGCCAGCAGCCCTGGCCCCGGCGCCACTGTCGGCTCGGGCTCGCTACTGCCTTCCACTTCCGCTTGGGCAGCTTCGCCAGATGCAGAGTAGTTCAACTTGATGATCTGATCAGTGCCCGCCGCGATCATCCGGGAGTTCTCCGCATTCACCTCAAACTTGCGGATGATCCGCGGTACCAACGCGATAAATACGTCCTGGTCGCGCCGTGTCACCGTCTCTCCGCTGAACAGCCGTCCCAGAATGGGGATGTTCGCCAGTCCCGCCGTTCCCGACAAGCTGCGCGAATCGTCAGTGGAAAGCAAGCCGCCAATCAGGTTAATCTCGCCGGCGCGCAGACGCACTTCGTGGGTCACCTCCCGGTTGCCAATCACCGGTTGCTGCACGCCGCCTACGTCGATGCGCTCCAGCACGCTGGAGATCACGATGCTCAGTTTCAGGTACACATCGTCCTCGCCCATTACGCGTGGTGTCATCTTCAATTGCGTACCCACCTGCTGGAAATTGAACTGGGTGTTGGCGAAGGGCAATCCGCCTGCCCCGCCGCCAATGCCAGAGCTGAAGGCGCCCTGTGCGATTGGTACCTGACTGCCAACGCTCAGCGACGCTTCCAGCCCGTCCAGCGCACGCAATTGCGGATTCTGCACCAGGCGCGTGTCGGAATCTGACATCAGCGCAGTGAACACCGCTCCTGGCAGGCTTACCGCGAAATCGTTTGTCGACAGGCGTGTGATGTTCCCTAGCCGGATATTCGTTGATGTGCCCGCGGAACCATTCTCAGTGGAAGTGCCCCCAGGGATTGCCAGAGAACTCCGCGGCGAGAAGCCCACCGGCAGGCTCAATCCGTTCTGGCCGCCGCTCACCAGGCTCGCTACCAGATTGCGCGTCTTGTTCCGGCTAGCCTCAAACACCATCAGGTCTACCACCACCTCAGGCTTCGGCTTGTCCAGGTCGTTCACCAGCTTTTCAATCAGCAGTACCTGATCCTTCTCCGCCCGTACCACCAGGGCGTTCTGCGACGGCACCGGAAACAGGAAACGGGAGTTGGTCACCTGCCGGATGTTGTTCGCGACTTCCGTCAACTCCTGCGCCCCGTTCACGTTGCGCAGGTAGAACACCTTCACTACCCAATCTGTGTACTCGCGGCGCTTGTTGGGGTCGTCAGCGGCGATGAAGATGGCGTTCTCCGTTACTGGCTTCCAGAACGCCTTCGTCAGCAGGCAGGCGTATTCAAGCGCCTGCTCCAACGAGGCGTTCACCAGTTGCACGTCACGCCTCGTCGTGCCCGCCGCCTGCAGGAAGGCAGGGTCGAACAGCACGTTCACCCCGGCCAGCTTGCCAATCGTCTCAAAGATCACCTTGGGTGTCTGGTTGTTGATCACCAGGTTCAATGGCTTGCGCGAAATGGGCTTCACCTCCGGTGGACCCTGCAGGCTCGCAAGCACCTGTTGACGGCGATCCTCGGCCAGTTCCTCATCGGTCTTCAGTGGCTCAGTACTGGCTCCCTCGCCCTTTTCCTCCTGCGCCTTGACCTTCTCCAATACCTCCTGGATCTCCTTCATCTCCTGGCGCGCGATATCCAGTGAGGGGTCCAGTTCCAGTGAGCGTTCTAGTGCTGCGATTGCCGCAGGGTATTGGCGCTCCCGCCGCAGTTGCTGGCCCTGCTTCAACTCCTCCTGCGCGGCGCGGTATCGGCTCCGTTCGAAAGCAAGCTGATAGCGGGCATCACCGGGGTCTTCATCCATTGCCTGCCGGTAAAGCTCGTAGGCCTTCAGATATTCGCGTCGGGTCTCCGCGGCCCGCGCATCCTTGTAGAAGCGGTCGCCCTTGCGCGTGCGCGCCTCCAGCGAAACGGCCCCTGCCAGCAGTAATGACAGAAGACTCATCCAGCAGGCTAAGTGGTTGAAATATCTAGTGTTAAGCATGCGGCGCGCCGTCCGGCATTCCCCGCCTCGTGCTAACCTAAGGAAGAGACAGGGGAAGCCTTTTCGTCCGATTAGTTTGACGCTGCGCCACAGCTACCCGTGCAGGGAAACTTTCGTCAGTGCCTGGCGGCCGCGTTTCAAGGCTTTGTGGGTCCAACGTGGCTATTGCAGCGTGTGCTGCGTTCTCCGTCGCGGACCCGGACGATAGACAAATCCTCACCAACACCGTGGCTGACCAGAAGAGCTCCATCAAGATCCTTAGCGAGAACCGCAAGGCGCGACACGACTACCACCTGCTGGAGAACTACGAGGCTGGCCTCGCGCTCACCGGCACTGAGGTGAAGGCCGCCCGCGCCGGCAAGGTACAGTTGCGCGAAGCCTATGCCAAGGTACTCAACGGTGAGGCTTGGCTAGTGAACGCACACATCAGCGAGTACAGCCACGGCAACATCATGAACCACATGCCGGGGCGCGACCGCAAACTGTTGCTGCACCGCGCCGAGATCGCAAAACTGTTGGTTACTACCCGCGAGAAAGGCCTCGCCCTCATCCCCACCAAGCTCTACTTGAAGAACGGCAGGGTGAAGGTGGAAATTTGCGTGGCTAAGGGCAAGCAGCTGCACGACAAGCGCGAAGCTGAGCGTAATCGCAGCGCCCAGGAAGAGGCTCGCCAAGCCATCCGTGCCGTCCGCGATAAGTACCGCTAGGCGCGCAGCCGGGCGCCTGTTTCCTGGCCACCTATCGTCCGTGCCACAATACGCCCATGCGCCGTCTTGCCCCGCTGCTGCTTGTCCTCGCCCTCGTCGCCGTCGCCCAAAGTCACGATGACGATTTCGCCAAGTCTGTCCGCGAGTGGACCACCAAGCCTGAATTCCTTTCGCCCATGGTGGATCACCTTCCGCTATCCACCGGCATTCCAACCCCAAAGCAGGTCCTGGGCAGCCACATTGGCTCGCCAAAGCGATTGCACAGCAGTACCGAAATCCGCAGCTATTTCGAAGCGCTCGCTGCAGCCTCTCCTCGCGTGAGGATCGTTGAGTCCGGCGTCTCTGATGAAGGTCGCCCGCTGTGGAGCGTCCTCATCGCGGACACCATCACGCTTGACCAGATTGAGACCTACCGCGGCTATCTCCAGCGGCTGGCTGACCCGCGCACGCTCAGCGATGCCGAAGCCGCTGAGGTCCTTACCCGCGCCAAGCCCATCTACCACATCACCGCGGGCCTGCACTCCAGCGAAACCGGCCCACCTGAGATGGTGATGGAACTTGCCTACCGCCTGGTGGCCGCCAATGGCGCACCGTATGATGCCATCCGACAGAACCTCATCGTGATGATCACCCCGGCCCTGGAGCCCGATGGCCTTGACCGCTACGTGGAGTGGTATCACCGCTACAAGATCCACGAGGAATCCGAAGACGACCGGCTGCCTGGCCCGCCCTACTGGGGCAAGTACATCTACCATGACAACAACCGTGACCTCCACTATTCGCAGGTGGTGATGCGCACTTGGCTGAAGGCCTACTTACACTGGAAGCCACCCGTCATCCATGACCTGCACGAGAGCGTACCGTTCCTCTATACCTTCAGCGGACAACCTCCGCACAATCCGAATCTTGACCCCGTGCTCTACGGCGAACTCCCCTGGTTTGCCAACTTTGAACTCGCCAAACTCACCAGTTTCGGGATGCCCGGCGTGTGGACCCACGCTTTCGTGGACATGTATAGCGTAGCCTACCTGGGTTTCATGGCCAGCAATCACAATGGCCTGCTGCGCATGTATGAAACCTACGGCAACGGGGGCGCCAATACCATGAAGCGCAAAGTGGACATCGGTGATGGAGACCGCTTCAGCGCATCGAAGCGCCAATGGTACCGGCCTCTGCCCGCCTATAAGGAGGTGGAATGGAGCCTCCGCAACAACATCAACTACATGCAGACGGCTGTGCTGGCAGCGTTGGAGTTGGCTTCCGCTCATCCACGTACTCTGGTGGAGAATTTCTATCGCAAGTCAAAGAACGCCATCGCCGCCGGGGAACACGAAGCGCCCTATGGCTGGCTGATTCCCAGCGGCCAGCCCGATGAGACGCGAGTCGCCTGGATCGTCAACACCCTCCGCATGCAAGCAATCGAAGTGGGCCGCCTCACTGCACCGTGGAAGTTGAAAGACGTGCAGTACCCTGCCGGCAGCTACGTCATCAAGCGCAATCAGCCTTATGGCCGCCTTGCCAAGAGCCTGCTTGAAAAGCAAACCTATCCGGACACCACACTGCGCACCTATGACGACACCGGCTGGACGATGGGCCTTTCCGCCCATGCCACGGTGCATGAGATCACTGACAAGTCCCTCCTGACAGTCCCGGCCGAGGCCGTGGAAACGGTCACCGTCCGCGGTTCAGTGCAGGGGCAGGGTTCTGTGTTGGCTGTGGTGCACAATGGCGCACAGGCTTTGGTGACCTTCCGTTGGCGAATGAAGAACCAGGATGTACAAGCCGCTGAGGACGCCTTTGAAGCCGCTGGCCAGAAGTTGCCCGCGGGTACGTTGCTTTTGGCCAACACTTCGCAGGCAAGCGCCGCCGTGGAAGCGCTGGGCTTGCGCGCCTTCGCCATTGCCGCGATGCCTCAGGTGCCCGTGCACGCCGTTGACCTTCCTCGCCTTGCTGTCTACAGCAGTTGGGGCAGCACCCAGCAAGTGGGCTGGATTCGCCACGCGCTTGACCATTTTGAAGTGCCCTACCAGTTGATCTTCAAGGACCACGTGCGCCAGGGCAACCTCCGTGCGCAGTTCGACGTCATCCTCATCCCCAACCAGAGCGGCTCCGCCAAAGCCCTTGTCTTCGACATTGCCCCGGGCAAGGTCCCACTCGCCTATAAGGCAGGCGGCCTCGAAAAGACCTTCGGGATGTATGGCGCCAGCGACGACATCAGCGGCGGCATGGGTCTGGAAGGCGCACTCGAGTTTCAGCACTTCGTTCAGCAGGGCGGCACCTTGATCACCCTCGCAGCAGCATCGAACTTCCCGGCGGAGTTCGGCATCACCCGTGATGTCTCAGCCCGCGCCACCTCCAGCGCCTTTTATGGCCCCGGTCCCATCATTGAAATCGAGCTCAAACAGAAGCGCCACCCGCTCTTTTATGGCTATCCGGAAGGCAAGCTCGCCATTCGCTATGCCAACGGCCCCGTGCTTGGCCTCCCCGACAAATACAAGGACGCCTGGACTCTGGCGGAGTATGGTGCCGAGGCTATCAGCGGCTACCTCCGCGGAGGCAATGAAATCAAGGGCAAGCCCGCCATCCTGGATGTGCCTGCGGGCCAGGGCCGCGTCATCCTCTTTGCCACCAACCCCTGCTATCGCTGGCAGAACCAGGGCGAGTTCAACATGCTCTTCAACGCAATACTGCACCACAATGACCGCGTAGTGGCGAAGTGAGACACCGCGATTGACAGACCACCCACACGACAAAATCAGGCATGCTCTTGCTCAATCGTTTGTCTGTGCGGACAATCAAGACATGCCCCGTGTTCACTGTTCCCGCAAGTGCAGGCAATTCTTGTTGATCACCATCCTGCTTGCATTTCTGGCCGCTTGTACGAAGTCTCCCACGCCCACCACTGCCATCTCGCCTGCCGCGCCCATTCAACTATTCAATGGACGCAATCTGGATGGCTGGTATACCTGGCTTCGCAATCACAAGTATCAGGACCCCAACAAAGTGTTCAGCGTTGCTGACGGCCAACTGCGAATTTCCGGCGAAGACTGGGGAGGCGTCACTACCAAGGATACCTACCGCGATTACCACCTCATCGTCGAATGGCGCTGGGGCGCAAAGGCTTGGCCACCCCGCGAAACCAAAGCGCGTGATGGCGGCATCCTGGTGCATGCCGTAGGGGAAGACGGTGTGGGCAATCCTACGTGGCTTGAGTCCATTGAGTCTCAAATCATTGAGGGCGGCACCGGCGACATCATCCTTGTGGGTGGCGTGAACAAACCTTCCCTCACTACCGAGGTCCGCACGATTGGCAAGGAAACCTACTGGCAGACTGGTGGTGAAACCCTCACCCGCAACAGTGGCCGTTTCAACTGGTGGGGACGTGACCCCGAATGGAAAGACGAGATTAACTTTCGCGGGCCCCAGGATGTAGAGAAGCCCGTGGGTGAATGGAACGTGCACGAAGTAATTGCCGACGGCGACACCATTACCTGCATCCTAAACGGCACCGTGGTGAACTACGGCTATCGCGCTTCTCACACCGCTGGCAAGATCCAGATCCAGTCCGAGGGCGCGGAAATGTTCCTTCGCAAAGTGGAGATCCGCCCGGTTGTGCCACGTCCATCTCCAACCAGCCCGGTGAGCCCGTCAACGCGATAGAATTCTCTGCCCCAAGACCTGGTTGCGTCTCAAGCCGCGCCTGCAATAATCAACAGCAGCAGGATCACGAGAGCCAGCTTCCAAACCACGCTGCCGCGGGTTCTTGCTATGGACCTTTGCCCGCGAGGATTGCATTCACGAATCGTCCTCATGTCTCTATGGTGTCGAAGCCTCCGCCAGAATGCTATCCACTGTGGCCGACGCCATGGGGTGATAACCAGCCCTCGCTTTTGCGTAGATTGCCTTTGCGCGCACCCTTCCTTCTGGAGACTTCACTAGTTCCTCGTAAAGCGGCTTCAGGAATTTCCGCCGGCCTACCTCCACCAGAAACCGCTCCATTCGGGCGTTTGCCGGGCTATAGCCGTTTCTCGCCGCCATCAGTAGCCACTGGCTAAGCACTTCGGCATTCCCCGTGGCGGTTAATCGGAAGGCCTCATCCAGCGCCTGCATCCTCGCAGTGCCCAGGTCCTTCGGCAACGCCCGAAGAAAGCGCAACTGCTGCAGGCTGCTCCAGGTGCTGAATGGTACTGTCCGTGCCGGCTTAGCACCCTTGGCGTAGGCTGCCGCTTCGGCATTCACGCTTTCCAGCAGTGTCGATTGCGGCACTGGATGCCCAACCGGCAAACCGGGCTGCGTCAGCCACTCCATCACGGGCACCTTCGCTTCCAAACCCGGAATCACGCGCACTAACTGGGTATCCAGGAAGCTCAAGAACTCCGGCGTGGTGATGCTCTCAAAGGCATGGTGAAAGAAATAGTCGCGCAGGAACGCATCGAATACCTCTCGCCCCACGGCCTTCTCGATTGCCGTTAGAAACAGTGCGCCCTTTTCATACGGCACGCCGGTGAAGCCCTCATCCGGATCTCGCCCTGCCAGGTCTACGTACAACACCTGATCGCGCGCCGGTAACGACGCCATTTCCTCCAGCAACTCGTTGTAGGCCAGCACGGCTTCCAGGTCAGCCCGCTCCGTGCCGTAAAGGTCTTCCAGGATCCGCCGCTCCAGATACACTGTAAATCCCTCATTCAGCCAGAAGTCCCGCCAGGTTGCATTGGTCACCAGATTTCCACTCCAGGAGTGTGCCAGTTCATGCGCCACCAGCGCCACCAGGCTCTTGTCCCCTGCAATCACGGTTGGCGTGGCGAAGGTGAGTGACGGATTCTCCATCCCGCCGAAGGGAAAGCTGGGAGGAAGGATCAGCAGGTCATAGCGGCCCCAGCGGTAACGGCCGAAGCGCTTCTCCACCATCTGGATCATGCTCTCGGTATCTTCAAACTCCCGAGCCGCAACGTCTAGCATCGAGGGTTCCGCGTAGATGCCCGTTCGCCCATGGATGCGCTTCTTCCGTCCCGTCTCCTCGTCCGCATCCACGTCAGGTTGCTTGCGCACTTCCGGATCAATATTCACAAACCCCAGGTCGCCCACCGCCAGCGCAATCAGGTACGACGGAATCTTGCGCTGCTGCAGGAAGCGGTACTCAGTCACATCGGCGGGAACCGGCTCTTCCGCCGCATCCCTCTCACGATTCTCTTCATCCGCAGGACCTTCCATCGCCGCGCTCATCACTGCCACCAGCGGCTTCGGCACACGGATGTTGGCGGAGTAGCCTGCCCGTATTCCCGGCGAATCCTGCAGCGGAATCCAACTTCGTGCCTGGATCGCTTGCGACTGTGAGAAGAGGAAGGGCTGCTTCTTGCCCGCAGTCTGCGCTGGTTCCAGCCACTGCAGCGCCGCTGCACCGGGTGTGGTCTCGTAGCGGATGCGCACCATTCGTGCCTCAGCCGGAATCTCCAGCCGCAGCGGTGTGCCAAGGATCGCATCCGTCTGGCCCAGCGTGAAGGGTGCTGGTTGCCAGTTCGCTCCCTCGTCGCCCAGCATGTACTCCGCCAGCTCAATCTTCAGGTCGCGAGTATCCAGCACCAGCGCTCCGCCCGTCGCACCCGCGGGCCGGTCCACATGCAGCCTTGCTGTTCCGCGCAGTACCTTACGCTGGAAGTCCACGTCTACATCGAGATGGATGTGGTGGGTCTTCCACTCCGTGGGCTGCGCATAGGAATGCAGATCAACGGATGCAGTCGGGTTCTGAAGGTCAAACATAGCTGTCTTTCGTGAACACCCGCTCACCAGCAGCAAGGCCGCAGCCACAAAAAGAAACGAGAGTGTTCGAGCCATCACTACCATGGTAATTAAACGCACGGCCGCCGAGTTTCTTAGCGCTCTGGCACCTGAATCGCGAACCGGCAGAAATTATCGTACCTGCCTCGTCGAATTCCACAAGTCTCGGTCGTCAATGAAATGTCCAGGGGGCCTCTCCCCTCGGACGTGACGAACCAGACCGAAGGAAAGTTGGAGAATCAAACCATGAAATACATTTTGCTGATCTACGGCGTGGAAACCGATTGGACCACCATGAGCCAGGAAGACATGGAGCGTATCTACCGGGCGCACATGGCCTACGAGCAGGAACTCCGCGATGCGGGCATGTACGTGGGCGGCGCGGAACTGAAGCCCACCAACGAGGCGGGTACGGTGCGCTTTGAGCACGGCGTGGCACGGACGGTGGATGGGCCGTTCGCGGAAACGAGGGAGCAGTTGGGCGGCTACTACATCATAGAAGCCGAATCACTGGAAGTGGCGCTGGCATGGGCCGCGAAGATGCCCGGCTGCACGCATGACGCGGCGGTGGAGGTGCGACCGCTGGGCATGGGCGCTTAGGGAACGGCGATGGTTCTTGGGCGCATCATTGACGAAGTGTTCCGCACGGATGGCCGGCGCATTCTCGCCGGCCTCATCCGTTTGGCGGGCGACTTCGACGTGGCGGAGGACGCCTTGCAGGAGGCTTGCGCCAAGGCCCTGGTGGCGTGGCAGCGGGATGGCATTCCCGGTAATCCAGGGGCTTGGCTGAATACAGTGGCGCGGCGGCAGGTGCTGGATCGTCTGCGGCAACGACCGGGCAGTGCGTTGCCGGAATCGCTGGCGGTTCCGCCGGTGGAAGTGCTGGATGCGCCGCCGATTGAGGACGACCGGTTGCGGTTGCTGTTCACCTGCTGCCATCCCGCTTTGACCCCGGCGGCGCAGTGCGCGCTGGCGCTGAAGACGCTGGTGGGACTGTCGACGCGCGAGATTGCCCGGGCCTTCGTGGAACCGGAGAGCACCACGGCCCAGCGGCTGGTGCGCGCCAAACGTCGCATCCGGGAGGAGGCCATCCCCTATGAGGTGCCGGCGTTGGAACAGCTCCCGCGACGCACCAGCGCGGTACTGGCCGTGCTCTACCTGATCTTCAATGAGGGCTATGCGTCCACGGATGGGCCGTCGTACCTGCGGCCTGACCTGGCGCGGGAGGCCATTCGCTTGGCGCGGGTGACAGTGCAACTGCTGGCCAACTCAGCGGAAGCGCGCGGCCTGCTGGCGCTGATGTTGTTTACTGACTCACGACGCGCTGCGCGACTGACACCCGACCTGGAACTGGTGACATTGGATGAGCAGGACCGCAGCCGATGGGATCGCGCGCAGATTCGCGAAGGCCAGCAGATGCTGGACGCGGCGCTGGCGTTGCGCAGTCCCGGCCCCTACCAGACCCAAGCCGCGATTGCCGCGCTGCATGCGGCCGCGCCCACGGCTGCCGCGACGGACTGGCCGCAGATCGCTGCGCTGTATCGCGCCTTGCTCACCTGGACCCCAACACCGGTGGTGGAACTGAACGCCGCCGTGGCGTTGGGTTTCGCCACACGGATGGAAGCGGCGTTGGAGTGGATCCAGCGCATTGAGGACGCGGGATCGCTGGCCGGGTATCACCTGCTGCCTGCGGCCAAAGCGGGCATCCTGCGCCGCTTGCAG
This sequence comes from Bryobacteraceae bacterium, assembly GCA_036821995.1. Lineage (GTDB taxonomy): Bacteria > Acidobacteriota > Terriglobia > Bryobacterales > Bryobacteraceae > JACTMJ01. Next base: position 122,569 of record DAISIM010000002.1, on the reverse strand, counting down.
CGCTACTCGGATGCCAGCGCGGTTTACGCACGGGCCATCGAACTGGCGTCGCATCCGGTGGAGCAACGCTACTTGTTGCGCTGTCAGCAGGCATGCGACGCGGCGGCGGAGGGGCCGGGGCGGGCACGCTGAAGGTCAGCGGCCGACCGGTGCAAGCGCACGGTCAGCGCGGCCGGCGCCACACTAGAAGGTCGTGCTAAACAGCACCGACACTTCGTTTCGTGGCAACGGATTGAAGAGTGTTGGGAAAGGCCCTTCGCCCCAGCGGGTGTAGCGCAGTTGCGGAGCGAAGCGCAGTGCCTTCCACGGGATCTCTACGCCGCCACCGGTGGTGAAACCGAAGCGAGAGCCTTGGCCATAGTTGTGGCGGCGCCCTTCGCGGAACGAGGCACCCGCCATGACAAAGGGCTGCACGGCACCGGCGCCGAAGCGGTAGCGGCCCAACAGGGGCACCTCCACGCGGGTGTACGGGCCAACACGGCTGGATGGCGACTGGAGGAGTCCGCCGGAGGCGTCTCTCAGGTCGGCGCTGAGATCCCACCGGTAGCGGCGTAGCAACACGTGGCCTTCCACCGAAAGGCGCGGGGTGAGTTCCACCTGTACCACCGGGCCGAAGAAGAAGGGGCGGGGGGAGAAATCGAAGCGATTAGAGAAGGTTCCTGGCCCGAGCGGGTTGGCGAACTCAGTCGTGTTGGACCTGCCTTGGTCGCCCAGGTAGCTGCCGACGGTGGCGCCGATGGAGACGCGTTTGCCCAGCGGCTTGGTATCCTGCTGGCCGTGGTCAGTCACTGCGACCATGATCTCCACTTGATCCTGCCGGGTGCGAACGAAGGCATTCGTCGGGTCCGCGGCCCATCGGGTGTAGCGCACTCTCGGCATGATGGCCACGCCTCTGCTACTAAATCGCAGCCCGGCTCCGGCGGTGAACCCGTAGGCGGAAGGCTGCGACAGAGATCCCCGGTCGCCCAGGCGGAAGGACGGGCCCCCTTCCACAAAGGGTTGCACGGCGCCCGTGGTGAAGTGGTGCCGGGCCAGCACGGGGAATTGCATCGTGAAGATGGCATCGGAACTGCGTTGGACGAGGTTTCCGTTGAAATCCGGGTTGATGAGGTCCAGCGACAGCGGCTTAGCGAGCGCGTCCAGGCTGAGGTAAAGGCGTGGTTGGATCCGCACGGCGATGGTGGGTCCACCGAACCAGGTGCTGCTTGACGACTCATAGGGCAATCGAAAAATGAGGGAACTGGTGGCAGTCACGCTCCTGGGTTGGAAAGGCGCGTTGGGGCTCCAGCCAACCATGCCGCCCACCTCTACCTGCTGGGCGGGCGCGGCGGCGATGAAGGTGAGGAAACAAGAAGCCAGCAACAAGAGACAGTGAAGTTGCGGCGAACCGCTTGCGGGGATGACACGACGATGACCAGTACCCATTCACCAGTGCTACGCGCACTGCCGAAGCGCCGTTACACGAAAGAGGTAAGCGAGGCTAGGATCGAGGTGCAACTCTTGATGAGGAGTGCCTAAACCTCACGCTATCCGTCGAACCAAGCAAGACATCCCATTCTTCCAGCGCGCACTTGATTGGCACCTCACCACACGAAAGACCCACCGCTGTTGCTCACGGCCACGGATCGGCGGCCAACGTTGCTTCCAGCATGCCACTGCAGATGCACCACTGTATCTCAATTGTGGATCGGAAAAGTCCCACCCTTCGCTGCGCAAATCCACCGCAACCGCAGTGCACAAACAGTCGCCAAGCAGGAAACCGAGCTAACGCATTTGGGTTGCGGTCGCCCACGAGGGCTGGCATAGCAATCTGAGCAGCAAGCTCCTGCGCCACGAAACCGCCTTGCACAACGCAAGACAACAACAACGAGATGCATGAAACAACAACGAGATGCATGAAACGCAGACCGAATCAAGACGAACATCAGCGTATCAACACGTAACAACTGTTAAAAAACAGTGGCATGCAAGCAAATCCATTGACAAACCAGATCAACGGAAGTACCGACAGGTTACACACAATAACGTGTGACACCAATCTCCTTCGGCAGATCTATCCAAAGCCTCGGGTTCCATCGAGCAACAGGCATGACTTGCCGACCTTGATTACCTGCAACGTGAAACGAAAGGAATAGGACCGATGAGAGTACTATTTGTTAAGCTGGCAACTTTGATTCTGATGTTAAGCCTAACGTGCTTAGCACACGATCCGTGGTTTACAACGTCAGGGTGGACAGGCCCATACAGTGGCGGAGGGACAGATAACTCTCACCCAGAAAACCTCTGCAAGGACTACCAAAACTTCGTGTGTGTGGTTGGCGGTGTGCATACTTTTGGCATAGGACTAGGAAAGTGGCCAGTTCAGATTCAGCATTCTGGCGGAGACAATTACAGCCAAGCAACCAACACCGCCTCAACCCTCGGGTGGGTCGTGGCGATAGGTGTTGTCGGGAAGCTCTGGACTCTTTCGGTGCAACCGGGAACACACAATAGTAGGACCTGTTCCATAATGGATGTTCCCTCAGGATCGGGTTGGGGGAACGTTACGTACGGCAGTTCCAGCCAACGGCGCTATTACCAAGTAATCATGCGTGGCAACTTGCACGGTTACCCTTGCCAGTAGGCCATGCTGCCTGCACCTTTCCCTCAACTGAAGAACGTCGGGCATCCCTAAAATCGCACTGCCAAGGTTGTTGAGAGGGATATGGCGACACAGGTCTAGTGACGCAGTATTTGCTGGCGGCGAACATAATGTCGCCGCTAGCAATCTGTAAGGCGCTGCAAGCTAGTCCCTGCGAACCGCTGTAGACACTACTTGAGACCAATCCACATCTACCTATCGGTGCCTGCTTTTGAGGGAGTCGCATGGTGTCTCAAAATCAGTCCGGTTATTTGATCGTTGGTTCCAGACTTCATCAAGATTTGAGTGGTCTGTGTAAATGGCCAAGATTAGCCGAACGAGCGACCAAAGGAGGTCGCAGGAAGTGATGAATGTAATGCGTCGATATGTAGCGAAGTTGTTGTGCTCGACCTTGCTGGCCGCAGTAAGCATATCAGCACAGCAATCCAGTTCGATAACAGTAAAGGGAACAGTAGTTGAGAAATCTAGCGGTACTCCCATCAGGCGCGCGCTAGTTTCACTCGTGCCGGCTGAACTGCTACTTAATGCCACCGAATCGCTTGAAAAAGGTGACGATCAAGGAATATCGGCGCGGACAACGCTAACAAATTCTAATGGCGAATTCGAGATCGCGGGCGTTTTGACAGGCACGTATGGAATTACTGCAGCACGCAAGGGTTACCTTGGAGCCGCTATCGGTTCAGTGGCATCTCAGCAGCTTCCTGCTCCCATAAGTATTCGAAGTGGTACCATTAGTGCATTCCGTATCTCAATGTCGCGCCCCGCAGTCATTTCGGGAACCGTTGCAGACCTGGATGGTGAGCTTCTCGACTACGGTATCGTTGAAGCACTCATGGTAACAGAAACAGCGCAAGGTCGAGCGTATCGGGTTGCGACGAGCTCGTGGATAAACGACCTTGGTGAATATCGTCTCTCGAACCTCCACCAAGGCTCATACATTGTCAGGTTTAAGAGTGGGCCTAGACCAAACAACGGTAATATATCATCAGCTGCAGAGGATTCGCGTAAGGATGTTACAACATACTTTCCATCTACCACGTCGCCGACCGACAGCCAAATTCTGCGAGTTCAGGAGGGTGACAATGTGGCAGGTATTCACCTGACGATTAGGCGAGATGCTACTTTCAACGTATCTGGTCGGCTATTATGTCAAGATGGAGTTTCTGAGTATAGTGCAATTCAACTGTGGGCAGCAGGTGAAGAGCCTACGTCTTTAGTCGTCTCTGGTAACCAGATTCAAGTTGACGGTGGGTACTCCCTTCGGGGCTTAGCTCCGGGAATCTATGATTTGACCTTCGCTGCAGGACGAGATGGTACCCTGGGGACAGGGACTCGTCAACTTGAGGTGTCTGATCGGGACATCTTTGGATTTGATCTACATGTGCCGCGAGGAGTCCCAGTAAGACTGGATGTTACGGGTGATGGCGTTGCCCCACCAACTGACGCTGAGGTAAATGTTGCGCTTACTGCGATTGGTCTTGGTGTGCGCGCGTCGTATGTGGGCCAGGTAAGGTTTGAGAAAACAGAAATACTATTGGATTGTACACCTGGTCGTTATAAGGTCAGTTTACAGCCACCGACGGGTTACTATGTCAAGAAAGTGCGCTTTGGTGAGAAAATGATAGAAGGTAATGAAGTAGAAGTATTTTCGGAGAGCCACCTTAGAGTTGAGATTGCGCAAGGTGGCTTGAAGTTGTCTGGAACTGTGGCGGATAAGATGGAGAGTGAGGAAAATGATGTATATAGCTTACCGGGCTATGTTTTGGCGTATCGAATAGGCGCAGGGTCATCTGTCGGTGAAGTCGTTGTGGGACTTGTCGGTAATGATGGTGCGTTTTCTCTCGACCTGCTTAGGCAGGGTACTTATGGTGTCGTAGCTGTTAGGACTTTCGACAGCAAGCGACTATTCTTGCAAGGAATTCCTCAGGGACTTCTGGATATAAGTACTATCACAGAAGTAAGTGGTGACCGTTCAGTTAGCGTCTCAGTTCGGGTAGTGGGCGCTGAGCGGATGTACCAACTACAGTCGCCGTAGCATGCTGGGGAGGTTGCCTTCCAAGAACAGTATCGCCTGTGTAGCCTGGACTCTTTCCGCGCTATCGGGTCATGGCGGCCTAGCGAAGCTTCTGCCAAATGCCTCAGCGCCTCTTGCGCATAGTGCCTTGCGGGCGGTACCTCTGTTCTCTCGGCTCCCTTTCTACCCGCTTCCCGGTTGCGTCGGGGATTTGTCAGGTATCTGTTTCGCTCTCATAGTGGGCAGTTGCCTTGCGGTTTCCGCAGAACCCCTGCCTCCGCCTCGAAGTTCAACGTGCAGCCCCGGTTCGCTCTTCCTCGCGGTTTTGCCATCCTCATCATCCCAGCAACCGATTCTACCCATCAAATTGCGTACTCAGCTCGCTTGTTGATGCGTTGCGTGACTGGGTATCGAACCTAGCTCGTGCACCACCCGCACTTCGCACCGTTTAATAGTACAACACTCAGGCCTTCCGGGGAGCATGCCAGATCGTCGCATCTCCGAGCCTGACGCGCGGGCCTGAAATGGCGGTTTGGTACAGGGAACGGTGGCTTGTCAGATGACCGCCTCGATGCACGCTTCTGGTGGCTTCCGTTAAGCATTAGTTGCGGTCAAAAGTTAGAATGCGGAACCTACCGACTCGTCGTTCAGCGTGCGGGTGAAACTGCTTCTTGGCAAGTTTCAGAAGGGAAATGACTGCTGGCTCGGTTTCGCCATAGTTTGAGTCAATGAAGACCAAGCGGCTGTATCTTTCCGGTGGCGCCTCAATATCACAAAGACGCGTCGGAAGATCGGCGTGAATGAATGTGGAATATGGGACAGTGCTATATGGAATAAGTATGACGCATCCGCCATTTGCGGTCATAGTGAGGGCTTCAACAGCAGCTGCTCCCCAATCTTCTTTCTTGTTAGATAGCCAGTTGAAGGAATAGATAGCGTGTAGTGAAACAATGAGTAGACCTAGCGCCATCGCACGTCTTGGTCGCTGTATCTGCATGGCCACAAGGCCTGTGCCTGCAAGCACGCAAAGGGGAGCCAATGATGTGATAACTTGGCGGATTGCAAAGAAGTACCCGAAAAGCGCATCCACAAAAGCTGCGAACGCGATCGGGACGAGGAGCCCAGAGGTCCAGAATATTTTGTCTGCAAGCTGAAGTGATGGAGCTTTTAAAGCTAGTAGTGCCAGAAAAAGCAACAAGAAAAAGCCAAGATAGCCTGCGCCGGTGATCTCTCTGGCCAAAAGGAAGAGGATCTTAATGTCGAGTTGGTCCGTAGCCCCGATTTCCTGGATTGTTGTTTGCCAATTCGCGGAAGCGTAGGTGTGCCAAGGAACAAGAAAGAGTACGGGAACGATGATCGCGAGAAGTGGGGCAGCGAGCTTGGGGCTTGGTGACTGGGGACTTGGGTTACCACTTATCAGGGGAAGGGATAGTGCGAAAATCAGGTGGCTTAACGGAATAGCCAGTGCAAGCGGCAGGGTGAATACGGCAAGAAGACTGGTGAAAAGATAAGCCGCGAACAGTGTTGCTGAATAAGTGCGATGAAGCTTTATGTATAGATAGTGTAGAATGAGAGACAAAAAAAGGAGGAGTGAATAGGGGCGTAGTTCAATAGCATACCGGGAAACAAGTGGCAGAGCGACAAACAGACTAACGCCAGCGATTGCATTGTTATATCCATGGACCCTCAATATACGCCAGAGAACCAAAACACTGCCCAGCAGCGCGAAGAGCGAGAGCAGCCTGCCAACTAGGACAGAGTTGCCAAATAGAGAGAAAAGAAATATCTGAGGTGCGTATGTAACGGGGGTCGCCCCTGGATTCTTTGCTACTTCATCCAGCAGGTTGGGTAGCGGGGTGGACGCGACGTAGGCATGGATGAGCTCGTCGAGCCACATTGGGCGGTTAACAAGATAGTAGAGGAGAACGGAAAGCCAAACTAGGGCGATCGCTGCTGGGATGAGGTACTTGATATCTAAGCGCAAAAAGCTAGAAGTAGAGTGAGTTATAAAGAAGGGAAACCTCCAGAGAAAAAGAGCATGCAGTGACAGATATAGTAGGTGAAACTAATTGCTTATTCTACTCGGCGTTTTCGAGTTTCACCTCGCCGAACTCGCTTAGTTGCGCCTGAAGGGCGGCGGCGTCACCGACGACCACGACGCTGTAGTCTTCGGGGCGGAAGTAGCGGGCGGCGGTTGCGCGTAGCTCCTCTAGGGTGACCGCGGCTACCCGTTCGACGTAGCGTTCCAGGTAGTCGTTGCCCAAGCCTAGGAGCTTGATGGCGGAAATCTGGTTGGCTAGCGAAGGGTGGCTCTCCAACCTGAGGACGAAGGTGCCGTTCAAATAGTTGCGAATACTTTGCAGTTCTTCGGCTGGGATGGGCTCAGCTTCCAAACGGCTCATTTCGTGGTGCAGGCCGCGGATGGCGTCGCCGACGCGGTCCATGGAGACCTGCGTGGAGAGCGACAGCATGCCGCTTTCGAGGAGGGCCATCATGGAACTGGAGACGTGATAGGCAAGGCCCTGCTTTTCGCGGATTTCCATGAAGAGGCGGGAGCTGGCGCCACCACCGAGGAGCGTGTTCAGGACCGTGAGCGGGAAGTAATCGGGATGATTGCGGGCGATGGCGGGCCGCCCTAAACGGACCTCAGCCTGCACCGAGCCGGGACGGTGGATGAGCGTCACGGCGGGCTGGCTGCCATTGCTGGCGATGCCGGTGGCGGCGGGGGAGGTTTCGTTACGCCAGGCGCCGAAGTAGCGTTCCAGCAGCGTCAGGACGACGTCGCTGGGAGGCAGGTCGCCCACCAGCACCAGGACGGCTTCGCGCGGGCCAAGGCGGCTGGCCCACATGGAGGTGAGGTCCTGCCGTTCGAGGGCCAGGATGTGTTCGGGCTCCGGGCTGGTGACGGCGTAGGGATGTTGGCCGAAGATCTGCTGGTAGAGTTTCGCGTCGGCCCAGTAGCCGGCCTCAGAGCGTTCCACCATCAGTTCCTGGATGCGGTTCTGCTTGTGCAGCGCGAGTTCTTCTTCGGGGTAGACGCTTTCCAGCAGGCACTCCGCGAAGAGGGCGAGGAAGGGCTCGAGGTTGTCTTCCAGGACGCCGCCGGAGCCGACAAAGAAATCGTCCGAAGCGGAGAAGTGGAGGTTGGCGCCCAGTAACGCGGTCGCGTCCGCAAGCTCGCGTGCGCTCCTCTGGCGCGTGCCGTCGTTGAGCATGCTGCAGAGGGTTTCGGCGACGCCGGTCCGGTGTGGAGGGTCAACCCGGTTCCCCCCTGCCAGTCCCAGTCGCATACTCACGGATGGAAAGCGGGTGTCTCGCAGTAGCACCACGGCCATGCCATTACTCAGTGCGTACTCCTCAAACCGTGGGATGCGCACCACCGGCAGCGAGGGCGCAATGGGCGGTATGCGGCGATCGATGGTGGCCATTAGGCTTCACTCCCTTCGGCTGCCATCGCGGCCGGGCGCACTTCCATCGCCGCTTGCTGCTCACGGCGAAACAACCTGCCAGCCAACTCCTGAATCTCGTGCGCCTCTACCCGCAGCAAACGATGTAAGTCTTCATTCACCAAGCCGGGATTCCCGTCAAACAGCTCGTATCGCCCCAGCGTCATTCCCCGGCTCAAACAACTCTGCATCTGCGCGACACGGCTTGACCGCAGCATCGCCCTCGCCCGCCGCATCTCGTCTTCGGTCACGCCATCGCGAGCTAACCGGTCGAACTCCGCCTCTACCTGCGCCAGCAATTCCGCTGGGGAACACGCAGGGTTGTGCAGGAGGAACAGTGAATAACGGCCTGGATCGCGGTAATCCACACTGGACGCAAACGGCCAGCCCAGCGCCGCCTCAAACTGAATCACGCTCTGCTTTTCTTTCACCAGGCTCTGGAACACCCGGCAGCTCTCCCCCGCCGTCAGCACCATGTCCAGCAGCACCAGCGTGAAATAGTCATCACTGCGCCGTGGCGGCCCGGGATATCCCAACACCAGAGCCGGCACCTGTGCCAAAGGGTCCTCCACAGTCTGCCAGCAACCCTCGGTCTGTTCCGGCTCGCTCAATGGCCGTCGCGCCGGCTGCGGCTGCGCGGGGATGTCGCCGAAGTAGTCTTCCACCAGTTGCCGGGCCTGGGCGGGATCGAAGTCGCCGGAGATGGTCAGCACGGCGTTGTTCGGCGCGTAGTAGGTGCGGAAGAAGTCATGGACGTCATCCACGCTGGCCGCATCCAGATCCTCAAAACTTCCGATCAGTGAGTGGCTGTTCTGCCAGTTGCGGTAAGCCAACTCCGGCCAGCGCTCCAACAGGGCAGTCGCGTAGGGCTGGTTGTCGAAGCTCATTAGCCGCTCCTGCTTCACGGCATCGCGCTGGTTGTCGAGGTTTTCCTGGGTGACTGCCAAGCCACGCATGCGGTCTGCTTCCAGCCACAATCCCAGCGCCAGTTGCGTTGACGGCAGCACCTCGAAGTAATCGGTATAGTCCCAGTGCGTTGACCCGTTCATGGTCCCGCCATTGCTCTCAATCCATTGAAAGTGCATCCCCTTCGGCGCGTTCTCTGAGCCTTGGAACATCATGTGCTCAAACAGGTGCGCGAAGCCGGTCTTGCCTTCCACTTCCACGCGGCTGCCCACGTCAAACAACAGGTAGACGGCCACCACCGGTACAGAGGAATCTCGCGACAACACCACGCGCAAGCCATTCGGCAGCACAAAGCGTTCAAACGGAATTTGAAAGTCTTTCACTGAATGTTAGATCCCGGAAAAGGCCCGTGGGATCCTCCCTCCGGGCCATGTCTCCCAAGATTAACATGCGAGCCCATCCCCAACTCCACTCGTCCATCATTGGCTCGAATCGTGGGCTCAGAAGCAACTGCTTCGGTGGCAGTGAGAATCCTACTTCGCTTATATGGCTTTGGAAAGGCTATGCGCGGCACGTTTGGTTGCTGCGACAGAACTACCGTCAACTGTGCATCATCTAGTAGAAGGCCCCTCGCCAGATTCGTGGCTCTGGATAGTCTGAAGGTTCTTCACCAAACTTCGAATATCGCCCAGACGACTCTGAACGCCTCGCCGGGAGCAATACCTTCTGGGCTGTTCCTCTTTTCACCGGTCACTCATATCGCAGAGCCACCAGCGGATCGATGCGGGATGCGCGCCGTGCCGGCAGGTAGCCAGCGAGAATCGCGGAAATAATAAGGATGACCGCTGCCAGCGCCAGGGTTGCCGGATCATTCGGCTGGGTTTCGTAAAGAAGTGATTTCACCAGCCTGAAGGCTAACAACGATGCGGGAACGCTGACGGCAAGCCCCACCGACGCCAACAGCAGGACGCGGCGCATGACCATCCAAACCACGAAACCGCGATGCGCGCCCAGGGCCATCCGGATTCCAATCTCGCGGACCTCTCGTTCAACGCTGTAGGACATGGTGCCGTACAGCCCTACGCACGCGATCAGCAGGGCGAGCACTGCGAATCCAGTGCATAGCTTCGCGAATGTGATTTCGCGGCTGATGGTCCGGTCGATTTCCGCGGCCTGGGTTACCACGTTGGTGACGGGCATACGGGGATCTGCTTCCCGCACGACCTCCTGGACAACCCTGACATAGCTCAATGGATCCCCTGCGGTACGCAACGCAAAGGTCACCCGGTCGATCGAGATCTGGCTGGCAGGCACGAATACGACCATTGGGCTCTCCCCCTTGAGTCGACCGTACTGCACATTCGCCGATACGCCTACGATCTCGAAATCGCGATTTTCGTCGACGAAGGTAATACGCCTTCCCAGGGGATTCTCGTTCTCGAAGTAGGTCCGCGCGAGCCGCTCGCTGATAATCGCAACCGCTGTGGAGCCTAACTGGTCGCGGTCGTCGATCTCACGCCCCGCCAGGATGGGAATCTGCATTGTGGCGAGGAAACGCGGTCCCGCCGTCAGGACGCTAGCGTTGTCCACGGTCGCATTGCCAATCTTCATTGCCCCCCGGTAGGTTTCTCCCGCGTGGCCTGCGTTGATGATGGAGGAATGCGAAAGTGTGGCACTTATCACTCCTGGAATCGTTTCGAATCGATTGCGCAGGTTCGCGTAAAACGTGGCAATCTCCGGGTGATGATGTCCAGCCTGACGCGCATTCAACGTAAACAGTAGGATGTTGTCACGGGCATAACCCAGTTGTACGGCGTGCAGTTTGTCGAGTGTCTGGACGAATAGGCCAGCAGCTACCAGGATCAGAAACGCGGCCGCGATCTGGCCCACCACCAGAACCCGCTGCATGACGGAATGTGATCCTCCTCCACGGCCATCTTTCAATTCGGGAATGACAGCGGGACGTGTTGATTGGATCGCCGGAGCCAAGCCAAACAGAAGGCCGCAGACCACCGAGAGCGCCGCCGTCATGCCAAGTACGCTCCAGTTTAGTTCCGCTTGCAGCGCGAAGTTATCGTCTCCGTTGGAGAACAAGAAGCTCAGCCAGCGCATTCCCCATAGCGCAAATGCGATCCCCAGAATTCCGCCAAACGATGCCAACACGACACTTTCGGTGAGCAACTGTCGCACAATGCGGAACCGTCCCGCTCCCAGGCTTAGCCGGACAGCCATTTCGCGCCGGCGCGCAGAGGCCCGGGCCAGCAGCAGATTGGCGATGTTCGCGCACGTAATCGCGAGGATCAAACCAACCATCGCCAGCAATACGAATAGGGGCTTGGAGTACTGGCGGCGCAAGCTCCCTAGGCCGGCCGCGCCGGAGTTCAAATTTAACTCGGGCAGTTTGGCGCGCTCCCCATCGGTGGTCGCGGTGGCGGAAACCCAGTCATGGAAACGCGGAGCCAGCGCTGCCTGGGCCTGGGCCATGCTGACACCAGTGCGCAGGCGTCCCATGATCTCGATCCAGTAGTAGTTGTTGTCGGTATACATGCCCTCCGTGCCGGCTCTGTCGATAAGCGCGTTCGAATGTAAGGGAAGATAGACGTCCGGCGTTTTAGCCGGGTCGACGCCGAAGAATTCTGATGGCGTCACGCCCACCACGGTAAATTGCAGGTTGTCGACAAGAATGGATTGTCCAATAGCGTGCGACGGACCTCCGAAGCGCTGTTGGCTTGTCGCAAAGCTAAGGACCGCCACCGGATGAGCGCCAGGCTCATCATCCTCCGGCTCTAGCAGGCGACCGGAGGCCGCCGGCACGCCGAGGCCGCGAAAGTACTCGCCACTGACGTACTCCGCGCTGGCGCTCCTTGCCTCGCCTCGGGCCACCAAGCTGCGCTCGCGTCCGTGAGAGTATCCGAAAAGCGAAGAGAAGTAAGGGTTCTCCTCGCGAAGCATCTCGAATGCGCCATACGGGAATATTCCGGTTACGATGACGCCCCTGTCGCCCGGCCAGAAGCGACCGTCGAGCTTGTGTACGACATGGACAAACCTCTTGTCGGCGTCCTGCGGCAGACGGCTCTGCCAATTGAAGACCACTAGCGACTCAGGATTGGCTACTGGCAGGGAGCGCAATAGAATCGACTCCATGAAGCTATAGATTGCCGTGTTGGCCCCAATGCCCAACGCCAGGGATAGGATTGCCACGGAGGCGAAACCCGGATTCTTGCGCAGCAGACGGAAAGCGAAACGCAAGTCACGGATTGCGGTCACCAGCAGGGTCTCCACGCGAGCATCGCGGACCTCCTCAATCGTGCGTGCGGGCTGACCGTACTCGGCCCAGGTTGCGCGGTGAGCCTCCTCACGGGTGAGGCCGCCATCGACACGACGATCCTTCATGGCTTCGTAAAAGCACTGCACTTCCTCGGTGAGATCTGCCTCCTCGCGCTGCCGGTTGCGGAGTCGTTGGTAAATGCGTTTCAGGTTCACGATTCCTCCGCCAGCACTTGATTCACGGCGATGGATACCCGAGTCCACTTACGCTTCTCCCCGGCGAGATGTTTGCGGCCAGCTGGTGTGATGGCGTAAAACTTAGCGCGACGGCCACTCTCAAGCTCGCCCCATTCGCCTTCAATCCAGCCACGATCCGCAAGCCGATGGAGCGCTGGGAACAGCGACCCGGGACCCACTACAAAGACGCCGTGCGTCACCTGCTCAAGACGGTCAGCAATTCCGACGCCATGCAGCGGCCGAAGTTCAAGCGTGCGGAGGATGAGAAGGTCGAGCGTGCCCTGAAGGAGTTCTGCTGGCTTACTCATGCGATAACGATATCGCTTATCGATATCGAATGTCAAAGTGATTCCGTCACCCCCGCTCTTCATGGGCCCCCAGTTCTAGGCAAGAGTGGTGTTTCCAAACAGATGTGTTCCCTCAATCGGGGCCCTTCTCCAGGCGCCTCGCGCAAACCCACAGCCCGCTTCGCAACCACTGGAAGGGTAAAAGAGTTAAGCAGGCGAAACTTCTCCATCCCTTCGCCATCGCCCCGGAATCGAGGGCTCAATTCTAGACTGCACCCTTCCCTTGAGACACAGAACTCTCGAGTATCAGGGACAGCTTGATGGACTGGACCCCAAGCTTGAGACACCAATATGCGGGACAACTCCCCGTTCACTGCAAGATCCTTGTCTCGCCGGTGGGGCCAATCCAAATGCTATGTCCTCGAGGCTCATGTCCTCGCAACTCATGTCCCCGAAACTCTCCGGAACCCTCACGAAGGCACTTAGCCACGATGCGAAAGCACGAGGCCCAAGCGCAAGCCTCCCGGCCGGTTCTGTGTCTCCGTTGGTTCATTGGCTATCGAGACTCCAATACGCACAAGACCGCGGGATCCTTTCCCAAAATCGGCCATTGTCGAGGCACCACCGGCGAATGGCGCGGTACGGCGTCATGCGGTTGCCATAGAATGGAACTTCTGGCAACAAATGGGCTTTAAACCTGACCTAATGCCTCGCCGTGCCCACAGTCCGTCCGCGCCTGCCCCATTTGTGGTGCTGTGGCTGCTCGCCATAACCCTTCTTTTCCCGCCGGTTGGCGCTTCGGCCCAGTCTGGCGCGGCAGATGGGGTGATCGCCGGGCGCGTCGTCACCCGCGATTCTGGGACTCCGGTCACCCAAGGCTGGGTGGTGGCCACCCCGATGGTGCAGTCCGCCGGCCCGTCCCACTCCTACGGTGGCCGCATCCAGAGCGACGGCAGTTTCCGCATCCACAATCTCGCGCTGGGCCGCTACCTGCTGAATGCGCGCGCACCGGGCTTTCTGAGCACTGAGCAAAGCGGCGAACCGCATGAGCGCCGCACGGTGGAACTGCTCGCTACCGGTGCCCGGCTAGTTCGCGGCGGAGCCATCGAAGTCCGCCTCATTCGCACCGGGGTTATAGCGGGGACCGTGCGTGATGAGGACGGCTTCCCGGTGGAGCGCGCCAACATTGCGGTTCTTGCGGTGACCCCCGATGCCTCCCGCGGGCGTCGAAATGCGTCGGGGGCTGGCACCAATACGGATGACCAGGGCCAGTTCCGCCTCGGTGGTCTCTCGGCCGGACACTACCTGGTCCGCGCGCAGCGCCAGCACTCTTCCTACATGATGAATGTGGAGGACCGTTCCAACCCGGACGCCCCTGCCAGCCGCGGCGCACACCTTGCTTCCGCGTATCATCCGTCCGGACTTGGTGTCGACGAGGCCGTTGTGGTCAGCATTGCCGCCGGGGAAGAGCGATATGGTGTGGATATCGTCTTTCCCTCAGTGCAGGCCTATCCCATATCGGGCGTGGTCCGCAATCCGGACGGCACGATGGCGTCCCAGCTCGGAGTCAGCATCCTGCGCGCGAGTCGTCGCGACCCTTGGCCATCGGACTCCAACCACGCCCGCGTCCGCGAAGACGGGCGCTTCGAGTCCCAGCCCCTGCCGCCGGGCGAATACATCCTCTCCGCGAATCGGCCGGTCCCGGCAACCACTCCCCCGCAGGTCCTGTTTGCGCAAACTACGGTCAATCTGGGCGGCGGTCCGGCGCAGGGGGTGGTCCTGCAACTGCAGGAACCCATCCGCGTCAGCGGCACCATCACCATGCCCGCGATCCCGCCGCCAACTACTTCGGTAGGGCAGGCAGGCCGGGTATTTGAACGAATCCAGGGTCCTGGCATTCGGCCGGTGTCTCTTACGCTGTCGCCCAACGTAGCGGACGGGTCGCCGGTGCTTCCATTCCAGTCCGGCGCCCAGGCCCCCGTTTCGAAGAGCGGGCCGTTCACCATGCAGCAACTCCGTCCCGGAACCTACCGCTTCGGGGTTCACGGCTCCCCTTCCGGCTGGTATGTTAGCGAAGCCAGTCTCGCCGGGCAGGACCTGCTACAAGGCGCAGCCACCATCGAGGCCGGGGCCGCCGACGTGGCGATGCGCGTCGCACTGCGCGATGGCGGCGCCACCATCAAGGGAAGCGTCAAAGTGCCCGACGAAGTAGAGGGAACGGTGTGCCTCCTCCACCTGTACCCCGCCCAGGACCGCAGCGGTTCCAACCCCAACCTGCGCCAGGCGCATTGCAGCCCGAATGGGGATTTCCAAATCGCCTCGGTTGCCCCCGGTCCCCACAAGCTGTTCCTCTTCACCAACCAGGAATTCGAGTACGGCGACCTCGATGCCCTCGCGCAGCAGCGATGGGACTCCGCCCCCACCCTGACCGCGCGCCAGGGGGAGACCCTTGAGTTCAATCCCGATTGGCCGTAGGCAAACCCGCATGCCGCCAGATAGCGTCGACGATTCCGGTCTTCCGACGGGTACGCACAGCTTGCCGGAAGCGCCACTCCCAGTTCAGCTATACTCTGGCAATTGGCGGTGCGGCCGCAGCGGCACGCTTGAGGGAGGCAACGGTTGGTACGAACCCGGAATGCTCTGCGATGGTGGCCCCAGCTGGGTCTGATGGCGGCCCTTCTGCTTACCTGGACGGGGATGGTCCTGGCGCAAGAAGCCGACCCCGTGTTCGAACATCGTGTGG
Source organism: Bryobacteraceae bacterium (assembly GCA_036821995.1). Classification (GTDB taxonomy): domain Bacteria; phylum Acidobacteriota; class Terriglobia; order Bryobacterales; family Bryobacteraceae; genus JACTMJ01. Next base: position 107,028 of record DAISIM010000002.1, on the reverse strand, counting down.
TGGTGGCAACCACTTCGCTCGATTTCGAAAGGGATGTGGAAGAGAGCCTCACCCGGAACGTAAACCGTCTGGCTGCTCTAGGTTACGAAGTAGGCGCCATTCTCGGCGGCCAGGGTGCGATCGTCGACCGGTTGCTGGTCCGCAAACCCTATGTGGCCGGGCAGGTGGACCACGGCGGGCATGTGTTCGTCGTGATGCACCGCGCCGTTGGCCGGCCGGCACCCGTGCGGGAATACCGCTTTCTTCACGCCCGCGGTCCGCTAGGTGTGGAGGAAATCGTCGCCGCGTATGGCCGCGAGGGCTTCCGGCTGACGGTGACGGCTTGGGAGGGAGACTACTTTCACGCTGCGTTTGAGCGCGTTGCGGGTGGCGCACCGGTGGATTACCGCGTGCTCCGCACTGCCCGCAGAAAAGGTTGGGATCATCAGATGCTGGCCGATCAGGAGCTGCGATTGCGGTTGCAGCGCGTCGTGCCGATAACGCTGGATTCCGCGCTCCTCGAACTAGGCGAGCCCGCAGCCCTGCCCGCCGAGTTCGTCTGGGAGAGCGATGCACCGAATCAGAGATCGCGGCAGGAGGAGCGCCTGAATACGCGCGCCGCCGCGGGCTTCCGGGTGCAGATTGCAAGATTTCGCGGCAACGTGCTGGATATCGCGATGCTGAAGCCCGCCGGGGCGTCAGGGCCTGCTCCGGCGCTTGACCTGGACGATGGACCGTGGGGCGGTCCCTGTGGCCGAGGCACCATCGCGGGTGCCGATGCGTGGACCGACGGCGACGTCTACTGCGTGGCGGAGGATCCCAAAAGCACCATCACTAACAGGGGCTTCGACCTGATGGTGCTGCCGGAGTCTGCGGGGGACCGTGCTCTGTTCAATATCGTGCCGGGCTGCGCCATGCGCGCACAATTGCGTTCTCCGCGCGGCATGTCTGTGCGGGTGGCGCGCGCCGAACTGCTGGAGGAAGAGATCAAACGCCTCACCGAACCGGGCTACCGCGTCACTCGTGCCTTCGCCGTCAGCAAAGAAGATGGCGAGCAACGGCTGGTGTTTTTTACCTCGCGCCTTCCGCTGACCGCCGTCACCGAAAACCCCGCCCCGGCCGGCGTTGCGCCCCGGCTGTCCGCGGAAGTGGATGGCATGGGACAGCAGTTGCTTGCCGAACGCGAACGCAAAATCAACGAATCGCTGGCCGCACAACTGCGCGACAACGCCGTCGAAGCCTGGGCCGAGATCTATGAGGCCCCCGGGAACCGGCATGTGCTGCTGAACGGCTGCACCCGAACCCGCTTCGACCGCGAGCACGCCGAGACCGTGCTCCGGGGTCTGCTGAACCGCACGCCCTACTCGAACTTCCGGATCCGGAATGAGTTGATTGTCGAGCCATAGGCGAGAGGTGGAGTCGCTGCTCGAACACCGATGGGTGTCCGCAACAGATTTCCGGTTTTCCAGGTTCCAGTCGACACTCCCCGTTTTGGACCGGCAGACATCCTGGACGAGTAAGACGCCACTCTTCAGTTCGGCCCGATGGCGAAGCTCGGGTGCGGCGGCTGGTTGTAGCCGGTGTTCTGCCAGGCGATAGCTTCGCGGTATTGGGGGTCGTGCATCAGGGTGGGCATGCGGTTCGTGGCTGGAATGGTTGTCGTGTAGAGGCGCAGAAAGCGGTTGTCGGGCGTTCGCCAGATGACCTCTTCGCGCCAGTCTCCCAGCATGTCCGCACTGAGCGCCGGCGTGGCTTTAGAACCGTTGTTCCAGGTTGCGCCCTCGGCGGTGAGCAATCGGGTAAGGGTGCCTTGCTCGTAGTCCCATTTGGCGATCCAGTTCTGGTCGAGCAGTTCGCGCAGCGGGTCAGCATCCCACCAGACGGCGAAGTTCATGGTAGCGGGTGCCGGTCCAATGACCTCGCCTTTCGCGTTTAGTAGGGGGCGTGGGCCATGCTGTGTCGTGCCGCCCCAGAACTCAGCGCCGGGGTGTCGAGGGTCAATATCGGCGGCGAGACCCCGGCCCACATCCTCGCCCAGCGTGGTGTGGAAAAGGATGTCGCCGTCTTTCCCATCGAAGAGAGCCATGCCGGGCGACTTCGGGCAGCCGGGGCGTTCGTTCTCATGGATGCCGAAGACCTGTACGCCGGGGCGTCCGGGCACGAAGGCTCCCACGTGCAAGGCGTCGCCATGGCGGAAGCCGGTGGAGAAAAGGCCCTTGCCGTTGTCGTCCACCACCATCGCGCCGTAGATCACTTCGTGCCTGCCGTCGCCATCGACGTCGGCGGTGGAGAGGCTGTGGTTGCCCTGGCCGGAAAAGTGGGCCAGGCCGGGCTCAGCCGCACTGTCGAACACCCAGCGCTGCGTCAGCTTGCCGTCACGCCAGTCCCAGGCGGCAATCACCGAACGGCCATAGTAGCCGCGCGCCATCAGGACGCTGGGCAGGCGCCCGTCGAGATAGGCGACGCCGGCCAGGAAACGGTCCATGCGATTCGCGTTGTCATCCGCGCCACAACTGCCGCCTACGCCTCCCCAGGAGCGGCTGCCCGCGCCGCGGTCCGGCACGTAGCTGGTGGTGGCGAGTTCCGCGCCCGTCAACCCGTCGAAGATACTGAAGTATTCCGGGCCGTCCACGATCTTGCCCAGCAGACGGCCCTCGGTGGTCACCCAATCCTTGCTGGCGTCGCCGATTACCTTGCCCGTACCATCCACCGTGCCGTCCGCAGTCTTCACGGCAAGTTCGGCGCGGCCATTGCCGTCCAGGTCATAGACGATGAACTGCGTGTAGTGCGCGCCGCTGCGGATGTTCCTGCCCAGGTTGATGCGCCACAGCCGCGTGCCATCCAACTTATAGGCGTCAAGTAAGGTCTCGCCGCTGTAGCCGGCGCTGGCTGAATCCTTCCCCGCGGCCTCCCACTTGAGCACGATCTCATACTCCCCGTCGCCGTCGAGGTCAGCCGTAGAGGCGTCGTTGGCGGTATACGATGCGGTGCTGCCGTCGCGCAGCGTAGCGGGCGGCGGGGGCTGTAGGGGAATCTCCAGGTATTGGCGAACGGGCGCGTTGGCAGGCAGCACAAAGGGTTTGCTGGCCTCGAGTTCGTTGCCGCCCTCCACGGGGCGAACGAAGTAGGTGTTCGCCTGCGTGAGTTCCGCAGTCTTGTCGACGAAGTCGGTCGTCGTGGTAAGCGGAATCGCATTCAGTTTCACAGCGGGGGCTCCTCTGGTGCCGCGGTAGAGGTTGAAGGCGAGTGATGCCGTGTCTGTGGCGAGCAGCCGCCATCCGACATACACTTGTGCGTCGTCTATGCGCACGGCCACCAGGCCACGGCCGAGTTTCTCCATCACAGGCTGGGCAGGCAGAGTCAATAACGGCGGCAACGCCGTAGCGCACAGCAGCAGGAGGCGGCGGAAGAGAATCATGGACAACAGATTTTCACAAGCGGGACCAGGGACACCAGGAGGGGAAGGGCGCGGGAACCCTTGTGGAGACTCCTGCCAGAGAGGCGCAGTTTGACAAGAACAGGGAGCGAAAGGCAGGAGCGAGCCGGGAGGTTGAGGTAAATGGCGATGAAGCCGGGGAGTCCGGTTCCCGGCGGCGAAACGGAACCTGGCTCCGGAATCGCGCTTGGTTTTGGGTGGCCCAAGTCGAGGATCGCCCAAGCCCGCCGCTCCCTTTGTCTGGTACGGCACTTGCGAAGAGTAGCGGCGGCGGAAGGCGATGTTTTCTGGGGCGTATGTGCTCGACGGAGTTGCACACCTGGCGTTGTACTTGGGGCAAGTCACTAGCTGCGGCACGTCATTGCCGGGTTTTGGGATGTCCTTGCCGCCAGATAGTCCCAGTGGGCAGGGCGCCTTTGAACGGGCACTACTGCTTCACCACGATGGGTACATTGGCAGTAGCGGCGTTTCCCGCAGGGTCAAAGGCATAGACGAAGACGCGGTAGTTCCCAGGGGCGGATGGCAGCATGAGAGTTGCCTGCTTCCCGTTAGAGTCTGGTACCGTGCCTGGGATCGGTGGCGTTGGCTGCTCGCGGTCGCCTCCCGTCTGGGGTGCGTCAGAGACATCGCGACGCAGGTCCCAGCGGATGGTTAGCGTTTGCCCTTCGGGATCGGATACATCCACGGTGGCTAGAAGCATTGTGCCGGGGGAGAAGATACGAGTGCTGTCATCGCGCTTGGTATCGAAGGTAGCGAGTTTGACCGCTTGTGGTCCGATGCGCGGGCAACGGTCTGTTGGCCACTTTCCGGTCCATGCGAAGGACAGTGCATCCACGGAGGCAGTGCGGTTGCCTTCCGGAAGGAACATGCCGTACCAGGTGTGGGTCTTCTCCTGCTTTTGGCCCCAAAGAAAAACGTAGGAACCGAGGCTCTGTGGCTGCCCGGCAACGGTGTGCTGGTAGGCCTTCAGATAGAAGTCAGCCTTCTGGGTGCTGTTGTCCTCAATGGGCAGTCCCCATGGCGTCTTGGCTACTTCCCAGTGACCGCGCGGACCGAACTCAGTAACCGCGTAGGGCTTGGACCATCCCTCTTTGGCCAAGGTCTCCGGCACGTTGAGCATACCGCCGTAGGCGTTGATGCCCAGCACATCCATACTGGGGCAATACTTGTGTAACTCAGCCAGCTTTCCACCGCCGAGTCCTGCAAGCACAATCACGACGGGGTGATTCGGATCGATCTGCTTCACCATCCTGGCGAGGTCTTCGAGGGCAGACCAGAGGCGTGGGCGGTCTTCGGGTTTCACGCCGAGTTCCACCTCGTTGCCGAGACCCCACATGAGCAGTGCGGGATGGTCCTTGAGCGTCAAGACGGACTGGCGGATGGCTTCCCGCTGCTTGGCGACGGATTCCTGGTTGTTGTAGTCAAAGCCGTGACGGGGGAGGCCGATGCGCAGGCCCATCAGCACCGTAAGCCCTTTTGCATGGGCCTGATCGAGAACGGCGGGATCCACGTTCCAGGTGCGGATGGAGTTCCCACCGGCGGCGGCTAGAATATCGAGTTTCTGGCTACCGCCCGCACCTTTGATGAAGTAGGGTTGGCCGTCGCGCAGCAAACGGTAACCATTGCCGTGCTTTTCAATTTTCACGGTGGGCGGAACTTCCGCCTGTAGCGCACCGGCGATTAGAACGAGCGCGGCGAGTATCACATGGCACTGGCGCAAACTTCGAACGAATTTCGCATGCATGGGCTTGTCTCCGTAATCTGCATTTCGATCTCGGATCGCCCCCCCATCGCCGTCATCCCCTGACGGCTCCTCCGCGCCCTTATTCTACGCTCTCCTGTGGCGGAACGGTGCCTGATGTCCGGCGATGGCGCGTGTGGCGGCAGGTCTTCCAACCGCAACTCAATCCAGAGATGGGCGGGAACTTGCGGTGGGTGCCGAAAGCACTGTGACGCGGGGGCCGTTCGACAGGCACCAGCCCGGGTGCGTAGCATGGAGGGAATGAGACGCCGCGAGTTTTTGGCTGGCTCCCTGGCGGTGCAGGGGCTAAGGGCGGATGCCATCCAGGGGTGGGATGCGCAGCGTGTTGGTGCCAACTGTTTCAACCGCCGGGTGACGGTTCCATGGATGGATGCAACTCAAGCGGCGCGCATCCAGGTGGTTCGCCTCGCTTATGAAAAATGGGGGCCGAGGGATTATCTTCTGGGGTCCGCTGACCTCTACAAGCAATTGGTCGCTTCCCATCTGAAATCCTTGCTTGCCGTGCTGGATGGGTTTGCCGCGCGCGGCATCGGTGTGGTGCTGGTGCCCCTCACGTTGCCCGGTGCTCGTTGGAGGCAGAAGAACGGGGGCCGTCGTGATGCTCGGTTGTGGCAGGACCGGGACTACTGGAAGCAGGCAGTCCGCTTCTGGCAGGATCTGGCGCGCACGCTGAAGGGTCACCCGGCGATTGCCGCGTATGACCTGCTGAATGAACCGGCGCCTGAGGTGGACCTTGGCAAGCCGAGTTTCTGGAAGGGGAACTATTCCGAATGGCAGCGCAGTGTCATTGGAACGCCTGGGGATCTAAACGCGTTCTATCGGGAATTGGTAGAGGGAATCCGGGCGGTGGATGCAACAGTTCCCCTGATGGTGGAAACCGGCCTGTACGCGACTCCCTGGGCAATCGAGGCAATGAAAACTCTGCCTGACCTCAACGTGCTGTACTCCGTGCATATGTATGAGCCATGGGGATTCACCACGTGGCGTATCCACCGGGGCGCCATGCGTTATCCAGGCCCCATCCGCATTGAGGAAACCGGGGCTACCTTGCAGATGGACGCGGAGTGGGTACGTGGCTTCCTGAAGCCAGTTCGCCAATGGATGAGCGACAATCGCGTTCCACCCACGCGCATGGTGATTGGGGAGTTTGGATGCGGGCGGAAATGCCTTGGGGCTGCAATGTACCTGGCGGACCTGTTGCGGGAATTTGATACCCAGGGCTGGCACTGGTTGTTCTACAGCTTCCGCGAGGATGATTGGGAGGGGATGGACTACGAACTAGGCAGCAGCGCGCCACCCGGCTGGTATTGGGATGCGGCTACTGCCGGCAACCTGCACCGCCGGTATGCGGAACTGTATCCGCTCCGCCAGGCGAACCCGTTGTGGAGCGTAATTGCAGATCGCATTTCCGGGGTTTCGGGCGGGAGTGACGGGCAGGCGGTTGTTCAGGGATCGGGTGCTACCCGGCGTAGTCGATGACTAGGAGCGTGACGTCATCGGTTTGTTCCGCCCCGCCGAGGAAGTCCTGGACATCCTGGAGGAGGGCGTCCTGGATGTGGCGAGCGCTGGTGTTTTCGTGGCGGCGGATGATGTCCTGAATACGATCCTCGCCGTAGAAGTGGAATACACCACGCTCACTAGGCGGCAGGTGGGCTTCCGAGAGGCCGTCGGAGTAAAGGCAGAGCTTGTCGCCGGGGCGGAGTTGCGTCTGGCGGACTTCGAATTCCGCCTCGGTCATCATTCCGATGGGCATACTGGTGGGGCGCAACAACTCGTAGGGCTGGCCGGGACGAATGAGGATACCGGGACAATGGCCGGCGTTTGTCCAATAGAGTGCGCCATCACTCTGGAGGATGCAGTAGAACATAGTGGCGTACTTCTCACCTTCGGTGCGCTCAACGAGAAACTCGTTGGTGCGGCTCATGAGGGCGGGAAGGTCTGGCGGCTCAGTGGAGGCGGCAATGAAGATGCCTTGGAGGAGGCTGGCCAGGAGGGCGGAACTGACTCCTTTGCCGGACACGTCCACGATGATGTTGACGAAGCGATCCTCACGGATGCGGCGGACGTCGAAGTAATCGCCAGCCACGTTCTGCGAGGGGATGGAAATGCCGGAGGCACGGAACCAGCCGGTTTGCGGCAATGATCGGGGAAGCAGGCTCTGCTGGATGGAGCGGGCGATTTCCAACTCTTCCTGAATCTTGCGGTTGCGCTGTTCGTCGGCCAGGAGGCGCGTGTTCTCGAGGACGTTGGAGGCCTCAAGGGCGAGGGTTTGCAGCAACTCGCGATCAGCCAAGGTGAGGCGGCTGCCCAACTCGCGGGAGTCAAGGTAAAGGACTCCTGTGGTTTCGTGCAGCGATGCAGCGGCGATGGTGTCCTTTGGCGGACCGCCAGCGCGCATGCGGATAAGGGGGATGCAGATCACGGTACGTAGCTCGAGAGCCGCTATGGTCTGCTGAGGGTCAAAGCCCTCCATTGCGGGGTCAAAGGTCATGGTAAGGAGTTCGCGGCGCTGGCGAAGCTCCTTGAGAATGACGCTGGTGGGGACGCTGAGTTCTTCTGAACTGAGGTTGCGCCCGTCGCGGGTGCGGGCGACCTTTACGGCAAGGCCCTCGCCGTCGGCCAGCAGCAGGAAGCCGCGTTCGCTGCTGGTGACCGAGAGGGCGGCATCCACCACCGAGGTGAGTACTTCATCCACGCCAAGGGAACTCTGCAGGGTGCGCGCAACTTCCAGTAGCACGGTGAGCTTGCTGAGGCCGGCGGTCTCGCGGGTGTCGCCGGATGGGCCGGGCTCCAAGCGGTCAAGGATGCGGCTGATCTCGTGGCCCTCCATCTGGAATTGAAGGCGGTAGGAATCGTCGAAGCCAAAGTCGACAAGGTCTCCATGCTGGAGGGTGGCTTGTGTGACGCGGTGGCCGTTGACGAAGGTGCCGTGGCTGCTGTTCAGGTCATGCAGCACGAAGGCTCCCAGGTGGTAGCGGATCTCCGCATGATTTCGGGAAATGCGGCTATCGCGCAACTGCAGGTGGTTGTCCGATTGGCGGCCAAGACGAAAGGGGAAAGAGCCGAGTTGCGCGCGAGTTCGTTTGCCTGAGGGGTGGACGACCTCAAGGGAAACTACGGGCGGCGGCGGCGGCGACGCCATCACCGAAACATGCGGGTTGGTGGGCGGCCGGTGGTCCATGGGGTTCCCCGATTGTAACGAATCCCCGGGATGGGTGGCGCGACACTGCACTTCGCGACAGGTTTCGCAGGGATGCGGCGATGAAGGGCTGGCTAATCCGCGTGGGCAGAGGTGGAGCTTTGCGCTGCGTTACCGGCAGGGACCGTAGCGCTGGCAGTGACTGCGCCGCTGTCGGTGAGTGTGGCGCTGTCTTGATCTGAACTGCGCAAGGCCTGACAGTGGGAGCAGTAGCCGCCTACTTCGGTGCGGGCAGCAACAATCTCAAAGCCTAACGACTCCTGGATCTGGAGCCGGAGGGCGCGCAGCGGCTCCCCGAAATACTCCTCAACGCGACCGCACTTGAGGCAGATCACATGTGCGTGCTCCTGCTTCATACGGGTTTCGTAGTAGTGCTGATCACCCGCGTAATGCATGAGGTCGAGCTCGTCGACGAGTCCGCTTTCCTTCAGCAGCTTGAGGGTGCGGTACACGGTGACGCGATTGAGTTTGGGGTCGCGTTCCTTGGCCAGTTGATAGAGCCGTTCGGCGTCGAGGTGGGCGCCAGACTGGTCAATGATCTCAAGCAGAATTTTCCGCTGTTTGGTGAGACGGATGCCGCGTTCTTCGAGGGTGGCTCGTGTGTTCCGCATTGGTGAATCCCGCCAACAAGGCCCAGGCGCGCACATCCTGTGCGACCAGCCTGAGTGATCTCAGGATAACAGATTGGCTCTAGTGGACTGACGCCGTAATTATTGCCTTGACTGTCGGCCACGGGCGAAGACGCGGGTGCGGCGATCGTGGGGCTTGCGCGAGCGAAGCATGGGAACCATAGGGTGAATGCCAAGGCAGTCCTCCTCCACGACCGTAGGATTCGAAGGGAAAATGCACAGCGCGCTAGAGGGAACTTGTCAAGCGTACGAAAAGGAGTTGTAACTGAATCGTAACTCTTCCATACTGAGTGTGCCCACACGGCCCCGGGGACGCAGGGATGGAAGGCAGGGTCGCGGGAAAGGAGGCTGGACGATGAACGCGTTACGGATATGTTGTCTGGCAATCCTGGCGGCAGCCTGCATGGGACGGGCCGGTGACCGGTTGGCGGCTGCGCCTGTACAAGGAGCGATGGAGGCATCGTGCGTCCAGAAGGTGGTGGTGGTTACAGTGTGGCCGGGGGCAGATACGCCAGGTGCGCTGGTAGAGAGCTACCACCTGGAGTTGGGAGAATTGCTGACAGACTTGGGGGTGTGCTTCCGGTTCGTGGATATAGAGGAGGCTACCCGCCAGACTTTCTCCGGGAGGATTGTCCTGTTGCGAATGTTGGACCACTTAGGGGTTGTGCGGGAGCGTGAGGCGGTACGAGAACTGCCCCGGGCGGCGTTAGCCTGGACCCACGCAAGTGGCAGGGATGTGACGCCGTTTGGTGCCGTGGACCTTGGCGCGCTTCGGGGATTTCTGGGGATTGCGGCTTCCGGGGACTGTCAGCCCGCGGAGGCGAGGCAGCAGGGAGTAGCGGTCGCGAGGGTGGCGGCGCATGAGATCTATCACATGCTTACCCGCAGCAGGACGCACAGCGCAAAGGGGCTCATGAAGGCGGCGTTGACGCGCGATGAACTCCTATCGAACAGGGCACCTGGGTGGACCGGCGAGAACCGGGTGACCGCGCGGACAGTGCTGCATCCAAGCGGGGTGCAGGCGCTTGCAGCCGTCAGCGGGGCGCAATCGAAGGCAGCAGATAAAAGGTGAGCCCGATGCCGGCAATGGCCAGGAAGGTGCCTAGGGGCAACTCGTAGTTGGCGAAGTCCTTCTTGTTCCAGACCATATAGGCAAGGCCTGCAACACAGCCTAGCAGACTGGCCGCGGCCAGTGAGAACAGCGCGCCTTGAAGGCCAAGGAATGCGCCAAGAGTCGCTACCATTTTGACGTCGCCCAGGCCCAGCCCTTCCCGTTTACGGATCCAGTAATACAGTTCCCCCAGTAAGTAGAGCAGGCCGCTGAGGAAGAGCGAGGCAAGCAGCGCTTCGCCGAAGCTGGCTGCGGATTCCCCCCATCGGGCGCGGTAGAAGAATATCACCGCCCCCAGTTGCATGGGCGCTAACCATGCAAAGCCCAGGCCAACCAAGGTGCCGCCTAAGGTGAAGAGATCAGGAAGGAATCGTTCTTCCAGGTCAGTGAACAATAAGGTAACCAGTATCGCCATGAATACCAATAGCTTGGCGGTGTACACGCCCGGCAGGCCCAACGAGGCGACACAAAAGAAGAGGATGCCGGTGAGCAACTCGACGGCTGGATAGCGCAGGGGGATGCGCGCCTGACAATGCCGGCAGCGGCCACGCAGTAGCAGGTAGCTGAGAACGGGAATGTTGTCGAACCAGGCAACAGTGTTGTTGCAGCCGGGGCAGAAGCTGCGCGCGGGCCGGAAGAGGCTAAGCTCTTGCGGTAGCCGATAGATGCAGACGTTCAGGAAACTCCCAACCATCAGGCCCAGCAGGGCAGCCATCCAGGGTTCAAAAGTCACCATAGCTCCTCATAGACCGCGATTGTCCCAGAAACCATCTTTTCGATAGTAAACCGGGGAGCAAGCTGCGCGCGGGCGGCGTGGCCGCAGGCGAGCGCCAGCGTGTCATCGGAGATGAGGCGCAGGACGGCCGCGGAAATGGCAGCGGGGTTGTTCTCTACGAGAGCGCCGGCCTGAACGCCGTCGAAAATCTCCTCCAGCGCAGGGATCTGAGAGGCCACCACGGGGATGCCGGCGCTGAAGGCAAGGGCCGCGGCGGAGCCAAAGCCCTCAGCCCGCGAGAGATAGATGAATAGCCGGGCGTACAGAAAGGCGTTGGGGAGGTCCCGGGCGAAGATTACCTCGAAACCGCCCAGAGCAGCAGCTTCGCGGATGAGCGAGTTGCACTTGCCGTCGTCGCCGCTCAGCAGCGCCACGATATCGCGGCGTTGAACGGGGGGCGGTAGCGCGGGAACGCCATCGTAGACAGTGCGGACCTTGAATGGGGGGATTCCGTAGTTGGTGAGGATGCCGGAGACGTGCCGTGACACCGCAATGTAGCGGTCTCCCTTGCGGTATTTCCAGCGGGAGAGTAGCCCGGTAGCGATAGGGAAGGCCACACGGCGGGCGACCACCAATGGATGACAGTCGGCCAGTAGGGCTCGAAGATGAGCGTCCGCGTCGTGCGCATGGGTGAGGTGGGCCCAACCGCGAAAGCGCCGCAGGGTGCGGTAGCTGGTGTCGAAGGTAGGGATGCCGGAATTGGCGGCGGCTTCGGCCAGCGGCGCATTTGGGCGGGCTAGCAGAACCTGGTCAATACCGCTCACCTGAAGGCCCTTCATTAGAAGCAGTGCCTGGTGCTGGCCGCCTCGCATTTCGCGGCCGCGGTCAATGTGGAGAATTCGACGGCAGCTAAGGGAGGTTGCGGCGATGGTGGCATCTGGCAGTGGTTGGAGCAGGTCCATGGGAATGGTTACTGCCGCCCACCCATCATCCGTGCCTTGGCATATTTCAGGAAGGTGTAGGTGGCGGCCATGTAGGCAATGATAAAGCCCTCCAACCCATCACGAAAGCCGCTCTTGAACACGAAGGAGCGCAGGAAGGTGAGGGGGGGATCCATCAGCAGGCGGGTCCAAGTGATGCGGCGGCCCTGAGAGACGAGTTCCTGGGCGGCGAGGGTGGTGTACGAGTTCATGGTCTTGACGTGCTCAGTGAGCGAGTCGCAAGTGAAGTGCAGGAGATTGCCCTCAAGACGACCGATGCTGCCCTGGACGATAAGGCTTTCGTGGACGAACTGTCCTTCCCAGCGCGCCCTTTCGCGATGATAGAGGCGTGGCTTACGGTCAGGGTGCCAGCCGGAATGAAGAATCCAGCGGCCGAGATATTGGGCGAGGCGTGCGAACTCGTAGGCGTCGTGCTGCGGGCCTTGCTTCTTCAGCTTCCAGATTTCGCCTTCGAGGGCTTCACTGAGGGCTTCGTCGGCGTCGATGGAAAGGATCCAATCGTGGGAGGCGAGGGAGGCGGCCTGATTCTTCTGGGCGGAGTAGCCTAGCCAGGGGGCTTCCACGACCCGTGCGCCATGAAGGCGGGCAATGTCGCAGGTACGATCAGAGGAGCCGCTATCGACGACGAGGATTTCGTCGCAACAGCGCAGGCTCTCAATGGCGCGGGCGATGTTACGCTCCTCGTTGAGGGCAATGATGGTAGCGGAGATCTGCACGTGTAAGGGTCCGCGAAGTTCAGCCTCCGCTGCTGGGGAAAGCGCTGCCAGATTGACTGCCAGCAGAGGATAGCCAGTTAAGGTTCCATGATATCCTGCGGGTGGCAAGTGAGCGGGAGTCCCCCCAGCGAGCATGGAGCTGTCGCCCCTCAGGTTGAGCGAGTGCCATGCGCGAGGCTGCCGCGCCAGGAAATCTGCAGCCGAACAACCCTTGACTAAAGGAGGAGCGCGAGAATGCTTATGGCAAGACGAATTGCGCCGCGGAGAATCGCGATGGCTGTGGCTGGACTTGGTGTGTTTCTGGGCCTGGGGATTCCGGCCATGGCGAATGTGAATTTTACGGTGAAGAAGATGACCCGCACGGATGTGCCACGCGGGGAAGGCCAGTGTGATATCCGGCTACGCGTGGATGACGAAGTGGAGTTTGCGTTGCGCGGGAATAGAGTGGAGACGCGGACTCTGTCTGGGCGGGATCCGCAGGATGTGGGTTCCGAGTGCAACTTTCCCCTGCCAGTCGGGCGGGTGAACAACCTCCGTTGGGAGCAGCGTGACGGGCGCGGCCGGGCTGAACTGATTGAGGAGCCAAGTCGGCGAAACGGCATGCGTGCGGTGTTTAACGTAAGGGACCCGCAAGGGGGCGATGGCCGCTATCACGTGCGGATTAAGTGGGATCTTGCTGGGTCTTCAGAGAGTGGCGGTTCCAGCGGTGGGAGTTGGGGTAGTGGCGCTTCTGGTGGAAACCGCCCGCCACGTCCGGGCCGTCCGAACACAGGGGGAACGGGCAACACAGGCGGAGCGGGCAATACGGGTAGCGGATGGGGTAGCGGAGGCGACCAAGGTTGGAACAGCAGCAACAACCAGGGCGGCGGCTGGGGAACCGGTTCCGGCTGGGGAAATCAGGCGCCTCCCGCAGCGTTGAATAGCACTGGCCGGGGTACGGTAGCCTGGGGTGGCCGCGACAATCTGCAGGTGAATCGGACGGATGTGCGGGTGAACGGTACCCGGGCCACGGTACGCATCTTCACCACGGCGAACCGCACGGTGGAGTTCCAGGGCAATGTGCGGGAGTCAGGCAACGGCTTCTTTGAAGTGGACTTGGATAACTCCAGTGAGGGTGCAGTGGATGGCGTGATGCGTGTGGATTATTCCAACACGAACCGACTGGACCGCGTGGATATCAATGGGAACTCCGGGCGGGAGCGGATCCGGATTGATTTCCGGCGTTAGCGTCCACCGCCGCGCTCTGCATTTCCAGCGGTTTTGGCTGACGCAAGTGACGCCCAGCACGTTATGCCGGGCGGAACTGATCGAGGGAGACGTGTGCGATGTGGACTGGCGCGATTGAGACGTGCGCATCCGTAATCCCCGGGTGCTTGCTATACTAGGAAGTTAAATTTCCCCAGGAGCGTGGACGAAAGCATGAGCTTATCTGAAGGCAAGATCAAACGGATGAAGGCCCTCTCCAATGAGAAGGGTGTGATTGCAGCGGCAGCGATGGATCAGCGCGGCAGCCTGCAGAAATCAATTGCGGCGGCCAAGGGCGTTGATTCCAAGGACGTTACGCAGGAGCAAATGGAGGAATTCAAGGTTTGCGTGTCGAAGGTATTGACCCCGCATGCCAGCGCAATTCTTCTGGATCCTGAATTCGGTCTTCCCGCCGCGGCTGCGCGCGACAAGAACTGCGGGCTCTTGCTGGCCTACGAGAAGAGCGGCTATGACAACACCCAACCGGGCCGGCTGCCTGATTTGCTTCCGGACGTCTCAGTGAAGCGGATTGTCGACATGGGTGGCGATGCGGTAAAGATCCTCATCTACTACACCCCGAACGACAAGCCGGAAGTTAACGAAATCAAGCACGCGTTCGTTGAGCGGATTGGCGCTGAATGCGAGACCCACGAAATTCCATTCTTCCTGGAATTCATCGCCTACGATGCCACCGGAGAGCATAGTGAGAAGAGCTTGGGCTTCGCTAAGATGAAGCCGGAACTGGTAATTGGCAGCATGAAGGAGTTTTCCAAGCCCCAGTACATGGTGGATGTACTGAAGGTGGAAGTGCCCATCAATGCGATTTACACGGAAGGCAGCAAAGCTTTCAAGGGCGAAAAGGCATACTCGATGGAAGAGGCTATGGGCTACTTCCGCGCCGCCGCCGAAGTGGCGACGAAACCCTTCATTTACCTGAGCGCAGGCGTGGACAACGACATTTTCGTCGAGCAGTTGAATATGGCCACTGAGGCAGGCACAGATTACTCTGGCATCCTCTGCGGTCGTGCCACCTGGAAGGAAGGCATCCCCGTGTATGGCCAGAAGGGTGCCGCGGCCCTGGAAGAGTGGCTCAATACGGAAGGCATTGTAAACATCAACGCCGTGAATGCCGCCATTGGTTCAGCCAAGCCTTGGTACGCCAAACTTGGCCTCAAGACCATCTAATCAAATACCCGGTTAGATTTTGTTCGGTTACCCTCGAAACTACTGTGATGCGGGAGCGCCCCTGAGGCTCCCGCATTTTTTGTATCGTTGACAGATGTAAAATTTTCCGGTTGGTGCCGGTTTTTCCGGCGACAATCCGGCCGTGCTGAGGAATCGTGGAAATTCCCTTTTGGAATACGGGCTGGCTGGAAGTGATCTGCGGGCCGATGTTCTCCGGTAAGAGTGAGGAACTGATGCGCCGCCTGCGCCGGGCGCAGATCGCGCGAAAGCGCGTGCAGGTTTTCAAGCCAGCCATCGACAACCGCTACTCCGCGGAGGAGATCGTATCGCACTCGTCCCTGCGGATGCCTTCCCTGACGGTGGATAGCGCTGCCGGCATCCTACAGCAACTTGACTGGCGCAGCCAGGTTGTGGGGATCGACGAGGCGAATCTGCTGGGCGAAGGTGTGGTGGAAGTTGCTGAAAAGCTTGCGGATAGCGGCAAGCAGGTGATCCTCGCAGGCCTCGATACAGACTATCTTGGCCGCCCTTTTCCGCCCATACCTGAACTGCTGGCGCGAGCCGAATACATCACGAAGACGCTGGCGGTTTGTATGAGGTGCGGTGCGCCCGCGAAGCATACCCAACGGCTGGCGCCGGATGGCGAGTTGATTATGGTGGGTGCGCTTGGGATGTATGAGGCGCGCTGCCGATCCTGCTTTGAGCCGGGTTCACCCATCCAGGAGCGGCTAGACTTCGGAGAGGGTGAAACGCAGTGACCAGTACCTGCTGCATATTTCGCGTGTACTCGATTGGCTAGCGAAGTGCATCCGACTTCACGTAACTGTGTCCTATTCGCCGAATTGTGGCAGAATCAGGATACGCACGACAGCGATAGAGGAGAAAATGCCGTGGATAGCTCGACTCGGTCTCACAATTTGATGTGGTCTCGCAGATCCAACCCACAACGTGGTTCCGCGCTCTTGGTGCCGATTCTTCTTGGAGCGGTGATCGCCTTGATTGCCGCCAATGTGTATCTGTTTCTGCAGATAGACAAAATGAAGACCGACCTTGCCATGGTCCAGCAGGGGCTCGCCGATGAAGTGGTGCAACTGAAGGAGACGGTGAACGTCACCAATGCCGCATCGCGCAAGCGTGTGGAGAATCTGCAGGAGCAGTTGCAAGCCGCCCAGCAGGAAGCCACGCAGGCCGTAGGCCGCGCGAAGTCAGAGGCCGTGCAGCGCGCTGAAGCGCTGAGCAAGCAACTGGCCGACGAGCAGCGCAAGCAGCAGGAGCAGCAGAAGATCATCGCGTCCCGCGTGGAGGAAGTGAACCGCTCAGCCACCGAGAACGTGCAACAGGTGGAACAGCAGGTAGAAACCTTCCGCAAGGACCTTGTCGATGCCGACAGCGCCCTTAATGTGGCCCTGAAAAAGGCGATGGGCGACATGGGAGTGATGAGCGGGTTGATTGCCACCAATGCCGATGAGTTAAACCAACTGAAGGCCTTGGGTGATCGCAATTACTTCGAATTTGATGTGCGCCGCGCCAAGGAACCGGCCAGGGTGGGCGACATCCTTGTTCGTCTCACCCGGACCGACACCAAGCGGAACCGGTTCACGATTGAAGTGATTGCCGACGACAAAAAGGTAGAGAAGAAGGATCGAACGCTGAATGAGCCTATCCAGTTTTACACGCTTGCCGCCCGGCAGCCTTACGAACTGGTTGTGAACAACGTGCAGAAGGACCGCATCGTGGGCTACCTGGCCACGCCGAAGGTGCAACGCACGCGCGGCGCCACTGGTGGCGGCGAATAACAGCAGGCGCAGGTTCCTGGTTTGGCGGGCGGCTTTGTCCTGATGGACTGCCGCCCGTTTTGCATTTCCGGGAGTTCGCTGGCTACTCCAGTTCCAGGAAGCTGACGGCATACTTGCCCGGGCGCTTCATCTGAAGCCTGGCCTTTTCACCTAGGGAGAAGTCGCCTGCAATCGTCACTGCATATTGGTTGCGAATGAGGTCAAAAACCAGCTCACCGGGTCCCTTCTGAGTGCGCTTGCGCATATCCTGCAGGTTGAGTGCCGCGCCGCCGGTCTTCTCCGCAAGGTCGCGGAACATGCCGCGCCAACCTCCCACGAAGAGCGAGTACACCGTCACCTGATTGCGGCTAGCGGCGCGGTAGACCCGCGACTCCGGCGTGCGGCTGCCGCCTTCAAGACCAGCGGTAATGAGGATGACGATGCGCCGGAAGCCCGTGTTCGCAAACGCTCCGTCAATGGTAGCGAAGACCGCGTCCAGAATGCGCGGCGTATTGCCGTACTTGATTTGCTCCAGTGAGCCAAGCAGCAACTGCTTACTGGAGGTGAAGTCCTGCACCAGGGTAGCGGAACTATCGAAGGCCACGATGGACATCTGGTCCTTCTCTCCAATCTGCTGAATGATGTCGGCCGCGGCGGGCTGCACCATCTCGCCGACGACGCTGGCATCAACCAGCAGGGCCAAATCCAGAAGGCCCTCGACCCGCTCTACGGTCTCAACAGCACGCACCCGCTTGCCATCCTGGACCATGAGGTCGGACGGCTTGAGATCCGTCACCGTGGTCATCGTGTTTTGGTCAACTACCGTCACCAGCAGCTTGGTGGCGGCGCTTGTGGGGGTGCTGGCGAGTGCCAGCGCAAGCCACAAAATCACGGACAATCCAGCCGAAGTTCTCATCAGGTTGCCTCGCCATGAGCTTATCGCAACCAGGGATGACACCGGATTCGCGATAGGCGAGGACGGCGGACATTCGCCGCTCTCGCCCGATATCCAATGCAGTCTGGAGGAAGCTCAGGGCTTACCGATGAGTTCCGAAGGGAAGGGGGCCGCATCGCCACGATTGGGGTGACGTTTGTTGCCTTGGCCGCCGCCGTCTCGCTGCATGGGGATTTGCATGCCGCCGGTTTCTTCCAGAATGTCAAAGAGCTTGCTGCGCATGCGCTTGATGGTGTCCTGGTGCTGCCCGCTGAAGATGAGGTTCTTGCCCTCCAGCGGGTCTTCCTGCAGATCGTACAACTCTTCGATATCCCAAATGCCCTGGGTGCGGATGAACTTGTAGCGGTCCTCACGCAAGGCGTGCACGGTTGGGGTTTGGGGGAAGTTGCGCTCCCAGTAGTATTCGTAGAGCAGGTCATTGCGCCAGTTGGCGGGCCGGTTGCCTTGGAGAAGCGGGATCATGCTGCCGCCGTGGAGGCCATCCGGTGCCTTCACCCCAGCGGCGTCCAGCACGGTGGGCATGATGTCGATGTTAGCCACCATCTCCTTCACCACGCGGCCACCCTGGAAAAGGTCAGGGCAGCGTGCCAGCATAGGAACGCGCATGGATTCTTCATAGGCCGTGCGTTTGTCGATGAGGCCGTGTTCGCCAAAGGCAAAACCGTTGTCGCCCATGTAAATGACAAGGGTGGAATCCAGTTCGCCGCGCTGCTTGAGAGCATCCAACACGCGGCCGATGCTTTCGTCCACTGCCAGGAGCGATTCCGCGTAGCGCTTGAAGTACTCTTCGATGTCCAGCGCGGTGTGGTAGGGGTAGTCAACCCCGTGCCACGAGTTGCGCTGGTTCTGCACCCACATGGGCCGGCCTTGGGCGAACTCGCCTTCTTTGGCCATGGTGAGCGGCAACTTGAACTTCGCGTCCTTGTACTTGCCCTTGTGTCGCTCAGCAGGAACAAAGTCAGCGTGGACGGCCTTGTGGGAGAGGTACATGAAGTAGGGCTGGTTCGCCGGCAAGGTGCCCAGCCAGTTAAGAGCATAGTCAGTGATCTCGTCGGTGATGTAGCCCTTCTGGGGCACTTTCCTGCCGTTCACATTAAGGCCATTGGGGCTAGGAAGGTAAGTGCCCTGGCCCATGAAGCTTACCCATTCGTCAAAGCCCGGCTGGGGGTTGTCGCCCTCGTTTCCCATGTGCCACTTACCGAAAAATCCGGTCTTGTAGCCGGCCGTCTGCAAACTGGAGGGGAAGAACGAAGTTCCCTTGGGGATCGCGGTGTTGTTGTCGACGATGCGGTGCTTGTGGGCGTAGTAGCCGGTGAGGATACTGGCGCGGCTAGGGCTGCACAGCGCGGTGGTAACAAAGGCGTTCTGGAGGTGGGCTCCTTCGCGCGCGAGACGGTCCATCTGGGGAGTTTCCAACCAAGTTTGGGCCTTCAGGAAGCCCATCGCGTCGTAGCGGTGGTCGTCGGTGAGGATAAAGATCACATTGCGCGGCTTGCCGGAACGGGATGTCTGTGCCGGAGAGAATTGGGGAGCCACCGAAGCGGCGGCGGCTGCGAGCGAAGAAAACAGGAATTTCCGGCGGTCCATCATTTATCCCTTCGGTTTCAGTGCGGTTCTGCGGGGGGACGCAGGGCCAAGAAGTAGTCAGGACCTGGGTGCACCTCGCCGCCCTTCCTTCCTATCACAGCTTGGTCTCCGATGTACAGGTTGGCCGCCGCGCGAAGATGCGTGGTAATTCCTTCGCCAAGCCTTCAACGTCGTTGCGACTCTTGCCGCGGTGCGGGCATCCAAAGATCACATGATATGGCCCGAAGTGGAAGACGATTGTCGTAGCCTCACCGCGAAGCACTTATTTTACAAGGCCTATGCGTGCCACATGAACGGCCGGCTGGACGATGCGGTGACGCTCTACAGGCAATCCATCGTTACTTTGCCAACGGCGGAAGCCTGTACCTTTCTAGGTTGGGTGTACCGGTTTCAGGGGAAGCTGGAGGAGGCCATTGGGGAGTGCAAGAACGCGATTCTCATTGACCCTACCCTGGGCAATCCGTACAACGACATCGGGGCCTATCTGATTGAGATGGAGCGGTACGAGGAGTCAATCTGCTGGCTGGAGAAGGCGACGGCCAGCCCGCGTTACGCCAGCTATCACTACCCATGGTTTAACCTGGGGCGAGCTCATGCCGCACTGGCGCGCTGGGAGTTAGCATACCATTGTTTTCAGAAGGCCAACGAGATTGAGCCAGACTATGCGCCGGCCAAAGCAGCCGCGGCTCATGTGGAAGTGCTACTAAAGCAGACGGCAGCGGATGGGGTACGATGATAGATTCCGGGAGATTTGATCGGATGCCATCGCGCCTGGCTGGTTACCGGCCGGGTGAAGGAAGATGGCGACGCGATGGGTGGACGCCGGGCGCACTATACGCTGGCCGCATGAGGGTTTGATTCGCCGCAAGACGGCGCACAACGGCCACTACAGGGCTGAAAGGGCCGGTACCGGGCTGGATAAACTGCTTCGAGGTTTGATGGAGAGGTATTGATATGGCTTACGTGATTGCCGAACCGTGCATTGGCACCAAGGATACCGCGTGCGTGGACGCCTGCCCGGTGGATTGCATCCATCCGCGCAAGGATGAGAGCACCTTTGAAGAAGCAAAGATGTTGTACATTGACCCGGTAGAGTGTATCGACTGTGGTGCTTGCGTACCGGTTTGCCCGGTATCCGCCATCTTCGCCCTGGACGACCTGCCAACGCAGTGGGATAGCTTCGCCAAGGAGAACGCGGACTACTTCAACCGCTAGGCCATCTGGAAACTGTTGATCGCATCTGGGCTGGGCATGCCATCCTGGCCCGCCTACGGTTAGTTGTCACACTAGGTTGCCTTGTACCAGGAACCCATCCCGCTATGCGTGGTTCTGGTTTCCCCGCGAAACCCATTGAACATTGGTGCGGCAGCACGTGCCATGAGCAATTTCGGCTTCCGGGATCTGCGACTGGTGAATGCCTACGATGTCGCTTTCCGGGAGGCGCGTTCGGGAGTGAATGCGGGTGAGGTTCTGCAAGAGGCCACGTGCCACCCATCGTTAGGTGAAGCCTTGACGGACTGCGGATGGGTAGCGGGTGCCACGGGGCTTGAGGCCCGTGAAGTAGCTGCCCCGATGCAGCGTCTTGAGCGAGCAGGCAAGGATATCCGCCAAGCGGCAACGCAGGGCCGCGTGGCCCTGGTGTTTGGGTCGGAAAAACACGGTCTATCGCGTGGCGACATCAGCCACTGCCACCAGTTAGTGCATATTCCAACGAGGCCTGCGCACGACTCAATGAATCTGGGCCAAGCCGTGGCGGTTTGCCTTTATGAACTTGTTCGCGAACGGGAAGGGGAGGCGGTTCCCGATCGGCGCCAGCTGATTCGCGCGCCGCAGGCATTGCTGGACCGCTTGCACGCGCAGTGGTTTTCAGTGCTTCAAGAGACGGGCTACGCGAAGCGAAGGGTCGCCATGTCCCTTGACCGCAAAGTGCGGTTGCTGATCAGGCGGCTGAACCTCAGCAATGCTGATGCCACTCTGCTGTTGGGCATGTTTCGCCAGTGTGGACTTGCTCTGGAAGATCCGCGGATCCGAGAGAAGTCGATCGGGGAGTGGAAGGATCTGTCCCAGGATTGAGTATCCTAGGTACTGGAAATGACCAAGGTAACGTTGCAATTCGAACTGCTGGCACCGCTGGACGAGCGCCTGATGGCCAATCTTTCGCGGGTTGGCGCTGTCTACGGACTAAGCAGGGTGCAAGTAACCCCGCAGCTCGACGGGCTGGTTGTGGACTTCGATGCCTCTCGGCTAAGTATCCAGGATGTTGAACGAGAGCTAGGCAAGGCGGGAATTCGGGCCAGGCGCCGTAGCTCAGCCGGGATGTAAACGTCCCTAACATCGTTTACGCGCAAAGCGGTGAGGACCCTCATCGATAATCTCAATAGTCCTTGTTTTCAGCCATCTACGAAGGCAACGCAGAATCTGTAATCGATTGTTTATGGATTAAGCATCTTGCTGTAACTTTGCTTTGGTTCCCTAGTAGACGGGCTAGTTTTGCCCGAATCGACTTCAGGGGAGCCAAATGAGAAATTTCCTTCTTGTGTGGATTGCCAGCATCTCGCTTCTACTGCCGAACGCATTGTTTGCGCAGTTTGATGCGGCGGCGGTGCTGGGAACCATCACGGATTCATCCGGCGCGGTGGTATCGGCCGCCAACGTGACGCTGACGAACGAGCGTACCGGCGTGGTGGTGACGACACTGACGAACAACAACGGCGTGTACGAATTCTTGAACGTACGCCCTGGCAGCTACACGGTGTCGGCGGAAATTGCCGGCTTTAAGAAGGGCCTGTCAGGCGTATTTGATGTAACGGTTGGATCGCGACAGCGTGTCGCGCTGCAACTTCAGGTGGGCGAGGTCACCGAGGTGGTTACCGTAAGCGAAGCCGCGGCATTGGTGGAGATGGACACGTCTTCGCGCGGCACCGTAATCGGCAGTCAGCAGGCGCAAGACCTACCGCTGAATGGCCGGGCCTATGCGGACCTGACGCTGCTAACTCCGGGTACGGTGCGTGCCCTGCGCGGCACCACGCTGGGCGGCGCCCGCGACGCCAGTTATCACGTGAACGGGCTGCGGAGTTCCTACAACAACTTCGCGCTGGACGGTGTGGAGAACAACGCATACGGCACATCCAACCAGGGGTTTTCCAACCAGGTGGTGCAGCTTTCTCCCGATGCGGTGGGCGAGTTCCGAGTAATCACCAACAACTTCTCAGCGGAGTATGGGCGCGCTGGCGGCGCTGTGATCAACGCTGCCTACCGCAGCGGAACCAATGATTTCCACTTCACCGCCTGGCACTTCCTGCGCAACCGCGCGCTAAATGCCACGGGCTTTTTCAAGCCGCAGACGGGCGAGAAACCGGACCTCAAGCAGAACCAGTTCGGCATTTCGGGTGGCGGCGCTATTGTGAAGAACCGCCTGTTTTTCTTTGCCGACTACGAAGGCCAGCGCCAACGCCAGGCCAATCTCTTCTTTGCCGACGTACCGACGCAGGCGATGCGCGAGGGTAATTTCGCGGGCGTGAACCTGCGCAACCCATATGACGGGATCCCTTACGTCAACGGCCAGGTGCCGGTCTCGCAACAGACGGCCTTCGCACGCCGCGTGCTGCAGGACCTTCCCCTGCCGAACCGCCCCGGCATTGGCGCGCTGGGCGTGGGCACCAACTTTGAAAACGTGGGCACGTTTGTGGTGCCTGACAACAAGTGGAACTTCAAGGTGGACCAGTTCTGGAACGAGAAGTTCACGTCGTTCTTCCGCTACAGCTGGCGGGAACTTGACCAGAACGACCCAGCACCACTCCCGGGTTCTTCAGGAGGCAACGGAAACGGAAACACGTACGCACGCAACTACGCCCTTGCTGTGGGAGCGACGTACACGTTGACGCCTACCTCACTGCTGGAGGTGCGCTTCGGCCATACGATAACCGAAGCGGGCAAGGTGCCGGTGAACTTCGCGGAGCCTCACATCGAAGACACGTACGGCATTCGCGGTATTGAGCGCGACGATCGCATCGGTGGTGGTTTGAATACCCAGAACATCACTGGCTTCACCGGACTTGGACGCCAAAGCTCCAACCCGCAGTTCCAATGGCCGAAGGTCTACAACCCGCGTGTGAATTACTCAAAAATAGCGGGTGCGCATACTATCAAGATGGGCTGGGAGTATCAGGCGATCAATACGGAGATTAACGACCTGGCGCCGGTCTACGGGCAGTCCAGCTACAACGGCCGCTTCAGCGCGGTACCCGGTCTTGCCACGGCGTTCAACCCTGTGGCCAATATGGCCGACTTCCTGGTTGGCGCGCAGAGTGCTTACGCAAAGAGCAACTTCGCCGTGCTGGACTACCGGCAGCGGATGAACTTCTTCTATGTCCAGGATGACTGGAAGGTAAACCGCAACCTGACACTGAACCTAGGTGTGCGCTACGAGTACGCTACTCCGCAGTGGGAGGCCAATAACCAACTGGGGAACTTTGACCCGACGACAGCATCGCTCTTCTTCGCCAGGGATGGTAGCGTACAGGACCGCTCCACCATCCGGCCGGACCGCAACAACTGGGGCCCGCGCCTTGGATTGGCGTATACGCTGAACTCAAAGACGGTCATCCGGAGCGCGTATGGCATCAGCTATGTGCACTTCAACCGGATGGGCGGCGAGAACATCCTAGGCTTCACTGGACCCTTTGTGTTTGCCGTGAACCGTAACCAGATTGCTCCTGCGGCAGCCACCGGCTCGTCAGTACAACCGATCTGCGGCAGTGGTCAGGCATTCCTGACCTGCTTTCAACGGACGCAGGACGGTTTCCCGGCTGGCTTCAATGACCCTTCGTTGTACAACACTCGGACCACCCGCGTGAACTACATCCCTGTGGACACGCCCTCGCCCTATGTACAGAACTGGCACCTTACCATCCAGCGCGATTTGGGCAACAACTTCCTTCTGGATGTGGGCTATGTCGGCAACCGGGGCGTGAACCAGCTGATCCTGGGTGATTTCAACCAGGCGCAGCCTAACCTGCCGGGACAGAATCTGAACCTGGATTCGCGGCGCCCCTTCCGGGACTTCGCCTTCATCCAATCAGCGTTTGCCGGTGGCAACACCTTCTACCACGGCCTGCAGTTGAAGGTGGAGAAGCGCTACAGCAATGGGCTGTACTTCCTGAACTCGTATACGTGGTCAAAGGCTATTGACAATGCGGCGGGTCACCTGGAGACCTACAACGGAGACAACTCCCGCGTGAACTTCTATGACCTCGCCAGCGAGCGCGGATTGTCCAGCTATGACATTCCTCACAACAACGTTACCTCGCTGATCTACGAGATGCCCTTCGGTCGCGGCCGCAAGTGGGGCAGCGACTGGAACCCAGTGGTGAATGCGTTCCTGGGCGGATGGCGGACCACGCTCATCAGCACGGTGCGCAGCGGCTTCCCCATTAACCTCACCTACAGCCCGATCGCTGCCTTCCAGGTTTGTTCAGGCTGCAGGCACCGGCCGAATGTTTCCGGGCCGGTCCAGGACAACAGCTACGATCCGTTCAACTGGTTCCTGCGCGGCAACATTTCAGAGCCAACCGACGTTACCCGTCCCTTCGGCAATGCAGGGCGCAACATTGGCCGGATGGAGCCGTTCTACCAGAGCGACTTCGGCCTCTACAAGCAATTCCTGCTGCCGCGCGAAGGTTCGCGAGTGGAGTTCCGCAGTGAGTTCTTCAACCTGTTCAACCAGACCAACTTCGCGGCGCCAAACAGCAATGTGAGCTCCACGGCCTTCGGACGCGTTACCGCCGCGTTCCCTGCCCGTCAGATCCAGTTCGCCTTGAAGCTCTACTTCTAGAAGAAAGGCGCATGGAGAAGAAAAAGGGGCTGCTTGCGGGCAGCCCCTTTCTCTTGGTAGCCGTACTTCGCTAACCTGCCACTTGCGCCGTTCGGATGCGACGGTAGGTGAACGCATTTGGGTTGGAATGATCGACACGCCCTCACACCGTCAGAGGGGTGCTGACGGGCTTCCGGGTATAATGAACGGGTTGGGCAGGTGAATGATGCAAACAATATGCAGTTGCCCCAACGAGAATACGAACAGCGATGGTTGAGGGGGATCTTTGCGCATACTGTTGAGCGGAGCCGCAGGCTTCATTGCCTCGCATTTGATTGACCGCCTACTTGCTGAAGGTCATCAGGTCACCGGCCTGGATAATTTCTTAAGCGGCAGTCTGCGGAATATCGCGCACTTGCAGGGAGTTTCTGAGTTTACCTTTTGCCACCAGGATGTATCGCAGCCATTCGAGCTGGATGGGGCATTTGAGGCTGTGTTGCATCTTGCCTCCCCGGCAAGCCCGAAGGACTATCTGGACCACCCGATTGAGACGCTGCTGGTGGGTTCAGCGGGCACGCGGAACATGTTGGAGTTTGCACTGGCGCACAATGCTGCATTCCTGCTGACGTCCACATCGGAGTGCTACGGAGACCCGGCTGAGCATCCGCAGACGGAGAATTACTGGGGCAATGTAAATCCGGTGGGGCCACGGTCCTGCTATGACGAGAGCAAGCGCTTCGCGGAAGCCATCACAATGGCTTACCACCGGCGCTACGGGCTGCGGACGCGCATCGCGCGCATCTTCAACACCTACGGCCCGCGCATGAAGCTGAACGATGGCCGCGTAGTCCCGGCGTTTCTTGACCAGGCCCTGCGGAGTGCGCCTATCACTGTTTTCGGCGACGGTACCCAAACGCGCAGCTTCTGCTATGTCAGCGACCTGGTAGACGGGCTCATCCGCCTGCTGCACTCCGACGAAAGTTATCCGGTAAACCTGGGCAATCCTCACGAACTCACCATGCGGGAGTTCGCTGAGTACATCCAGGAACTCACCGGGACGGTTTCCAGCATTGAGTATCACCCTCTGCCTGAGGACGACCCCAAGCGGCGCCAGCCAGACATCACCAAGGCACGTCGACTGCTTGGCTGGGAACCGAAGGTGGCGCTGCGGGATGGCTTGCGTGAGACGATTGCTTACTTCCAGGCCTCACCGGAACTCATCCACGCAGAACGGTAGCTGCTGCAGCGTTGGCGTGATCGCGCACTCTAGCGCAGAAACAACTCGTAGGCAGGGTTCCTGGTTTCCTCCCAGTAGGTGTAACCAAGACCAGACAGGAAGTGCGCGAATGCGGCATCGTCCTCCGGTGGCACCTGGATGCCGGCGAGTACGCGGCCAGCGTCGGAGCCGTGGTTGCGGTAGTGGAAGAGGCTGATGTTCCAGCTGCTGGACATGTGCTCAAGAAAACGCATGAGCGCGCCTGGACGTTCTGGAAACTCAAAGCGGTATAGCCGTTCGTTGGCCAGGCTCATTTCGTTGGAAAGAATGGGAGCGCGCCCGCCCACCATGTGGCGCACGTGAAGCTTGGCCATCTCGTTCTCGCTGAAGTCCACCACCTGCGGGAACTCCGCGCGGAGGCGATCCAGTAAGCCGGCGTACTCGTCGCGGTTGCGTACCTCAACGCCGACGAAGACGCGGGCCTCGCTGGGGTGAGCATAGCGGTAGTTGAACTCTGTGACCTGCCGGGAGCCAATCACTGAGCAGAAGCGGCGAAAGCTGCCGGGCTGCTCAGGAATGGTGGCGGCGAAGAGGGCTTCGCGCTGCTCTCCCAGCTCAGCCCGTTCAGCTACGAAGCGCAGCCGATCGAAGTTCATATTCGCTCCGCAGGCAACGGCTACCAGGGCCTGGTTGCGGATGTCCTCGCGTTCCAGGTAGCGCTTCATGCCCGCGATAGGCAATGCGCCGGAAGGTTCCAGGATGGACCGGGTATCCTCGAACACATCCTTGATGGCGGCGCAGATCTCGTCGGTGCTGACGAGGATGACCTCATCGACGAGTTCACGGCAAAGGCGGAAGGGTTCCTCGCCCACCTGCTTCACGGCCACGCCGTCGGCAAACAGGCCAACGGTATCGAGGCGCACCCGCCGGCCCTGCTGAAGCGAAAGCGCCATTGCGTTGGCGTCCTGCGGCTCTACGCCAATGATGCGGATTTCAGGATGCAGCGCCTTCAGGTATACGGCGATGCCGCTGATGAGTCCACCGCCGCCCACGGCAACAAAAACGGCATGGATGGGTGCGGGATGCTGGCGCTGGATCTCCATGCCGATAGTCCCCTGGCCGGCGATGACGTCAGGGTCGTCGTAAGGATGGATGAAAGTGAGGCCTTCAATGCTGGCAAGGTGGGTGGCGTGGGCGTAGGCTTCGTCGTAGGATTCTCCGTGCAATAGCACCTCAGCGCCACGGGCTTCTACGGCCCTCACCTTGATGCGTGGGGTGGTGACGGGCATCACGATGAGTGCCCGGCATCCCAGGGTGGCGGCGGCCAGTGCGACGCCCTGTGCATGATTTCCGGCGGAGGCGGCGATCACGCCCAGACGAAGCGCCTCAGGGTTAAGCTGGACCATCTTGTTGTAGGCTCCGCGGAGCTTGAAAGAGAACACCGGCTGGAGGTCTTCGCGCTTCAACAGAATGTGGTTCTGGTAACGGGCGGAAAGGTTAGCTGCAGGCTCCAGCGGAGTTTCGTGGGCGACGTCGTAAACGCGTGCGGTGAGGATACGCCTAAGGTAATCGTTCAACATGACGAAGGGGCCGGGCGGTTAGCCTTCAGTGTCGCATGGACGTAACTCATTGCCGCCGTGGGGCGTTGCGCCAGCAGTGCTAGCGGATGCTGAGGGCGACGATGGCGGCCACCAGCAGAGCAAGCGTGGCCCAGGAGGTAAGCGCCCGGAAGCAGGCGAAGTCGAGTCTTGTGGTTGATGGCATCATCCTGTCTCCAAAGTAAGGGTCCTGGTCTCTTGTTGCCAGGCGGAACCGGCAGATGGCGTGCAGCCACCGGCAGATTTCCGGGCAAAGCGCGTAAAGCGCGTCCATGGCGGCTGGAACGGGTCAGGCTACTGCACGAAGGGCATGACGTCCCCAGCCGCGAACAGCACGCGGGCACGTGCGATTTCCCTCTCAATGACGGCGCCAATCTGGAGGTTTTCGATATCTGCGAGGGTAGCCTGCGCCTGCAGGACGCTGACGCTATCTGCGATGCCCGCCTCATATCGGGCGCGGGACAGGTCAAGATTCTCGCGGGCGGCGTCGACAGCGACAGCGGCAGCCGCAGCGGCGTCGGCAGCGGCAAGGCACTCAGCGTGCGCACCGCGCAGTTCGCTAAGGATCTTTATCTGGCCTCCGCGCAGGCTTTCCTCTACGCTGCGTTGGCGGGCGGTGGCGGACTGGATCTCTCCGCGGATGCGTCCGCTGGTGAAGATGGGGAAATCCACCTGGCCGGCGTACTGGTAGGTGCCGAGGCTTGCTGAAGGGACTTGCCCATTGGCGCCGTAATCGGCAAGGAAGCGGATGCGCGGGAGGCGCTGCAGTTTAGCCTGGCTGCTGTCAGCGCGGGCGGCGGAAGCGGCCATGCGAAGGCTGCGCAGTTCAGGGTTCGTGTCGAGGGCCTGACGTTCCGCCGCGGTGAGTTCAGGCAAGGGGACCGCATCACCGGGCAGAGGGTGAGTGAGTTGTACCTGGGCGTTCTCCTGCTGCCCTACCAGACGCAACAGTCCCTGCAGGGTGGAAGCGCGAAGCCCTTCAGCACGGCGAAGAAAGGCGAGTTCGTTCTGCACCTGAAGTACGGCCCGGGAGAGATCAAGCTTGGACGCGGCCCCGGCTTCATAGCGGCTGCGCACCTGCTGCTCCACTGCCTGCGCGCTGCCAAGACGGGACCGGCTGGCGGCAATGCGGCTATCAATTTCCACGGCCTGCAGGTACACCGAGATGACGCTGAGGGCCGTAGCTTGGCGGACGGCCTCACTGCCGGCTTCCGCCTGGTGTACCCTCGCCCTTGCTGCCTCGACGGCCTTCCAGGCGCTCACATCCAGGAGGGTTTGGGACAGCGTGGGCCGGGCGTCAAAGGCACTGAAGGGACCCACGAGCGACGGAACGCCAGGGAAGTTCAGGCCGATGCCGCGGAGGTTGAGTGTCTGGCGCCGTTGAATGGCCTGAGCGCCCACCTGTGGTAGTAGCTGCGAGCGGACCTGGCTGAGGCCTCCGCCGGCCTCCATGATGGCGAGGTTGGCCATCTGGACGTCGGGGTTCTGACGATGGGCGAGGGCGACCGCATCGCGGAGCGAAAGCGGCATTGGCTTTTGGGCGGCCAATGGATGCGCGGCCAGCAGGCACACGAAGGGCAGGAGCATACGGGTGATGCGATGCATAGTGATGTTTCCTTATCTGTGCAATAGCGGGTCCGGTTAGGTTTGGGCATCGGCGGCAAGGGCTACCGTGGTGTCTTGCGCGGGAGTACGCCGCCATTGGGCCAGCAACATGTAGGCTGCTGGCGCGAAGAGCAGGCCCAGCAGCATCCCGCCGAGTACGCCCCCGCAGATGGCGATGGCCATGGGCGGCCAGAAGCCGCCTCCCGCAACCAGAAGCGGCAGGAAGCCGATGATGGTGGTGACCGTAGTGGCCAGAATGTGGCGGGTATTGCGCATCACCACGCGGCGAATGGCTTCGGAGTTGCCCGCGCGGGCTGCGGCATCCTCGCCAATGCCCGTAATGACGATGATGGCCGTATTGATGGCTAGCCCGATCAGTCCCATAATGCCCACGATGGCCGTGAAGCCGAAGGGATAGCCGAAAAGCCAGAGACCAACGAATCCCGTGCCGGCAGAAAGGCCCGCAATCATGAAAATGAGCGCCATTAAACGGAACGAACCCAGGGATAGCACTAGGGTGCCCACCATCAACACCACCAGGATGCCGATACTGGAGAGGAGATTGCCGACGGCGTCGTTGCGCTCCTTGGACTCGCCACCCACTTCCATGCGGAGGCCCTGGGGCAGTTGCAGACCGGCGGCGGCAATGCGGCGTTCGTATTCCGCCAGAACCTGAGAGGGCAGCAAGCCAGCCTGCAGATAGCCGCGGACCTTATTCACGCGTAGGCCGTCGCGACGGGTGATGGCTGCCGTTACGGGCAGCAAATGGAACTCGCCCAGCGCGGATGCGGGAGCCATGCGCACGACGCCCCCAGCCTGGGTAACGAAGTGCAGGCCGCCAACGGCTCCCACGGAGGCGCGGTCTTCCGCGGAGACGCGCACCCGAACGGGAAGCTGCTCAGTGGCTTCCAGAAGCGAGCCGCCAATGCTGCCTTCCAGGCCCGTCTGCAGTTGTGTGGCAACCTCCGTTGGAGATAATCCAGCCAGACGCAGTTCGGTATCGTTTGCCTGAAAGCTAAGCTTTGGCAGGCCCTCCTGCAACGACGTGCGGGTGTGCGTGACGCCAGGAACCGATGCCAGAATTGACCGTAGCTGCTCCCCGTAGGAGTGCAACTGCTGCAGGTCTGCGCCGTAAAGATACATCTCAACCGGAGCAGCGAAGGGTGGCCCCTGCTCCAACTGGCGGGCGATCATCTGGCTACCGGGAAACGCGCTATCCATGCGCATCTGCAGGCGGTTGATGGTGTCGAAGTAGTTATCGCCGGAATGCAACTCCACCATTGCCTGTGCATAGAAGGACGAGTCGTTATCGCCAGCAAGCATGTTGTAGTAGAACTTCGGGGCGTTCTTGCCTGCGAACCAGTGGACGTCCAGCACGTCAGGATCCTGCATCAGAAGGTCGCGGGCACGCTGGGTGGTTTCGGCGGTGAGGCGTAGGGAGGCCTCGTTGGGTAGCATCATTTGGATCTGAAATTGCTCGCGCTCAGCAGGGGGGAAGAACTGCTCGCTTAAGCGAGTGGCCATCAAGAAACCCGCAAAGGGAAGCGCGGCGGAGATAGCCATCGTCAACGCAGGGCGGGCCATGGACCAGCCCAGAAAGTGCTGATAGCGTGCGGCCAGGGCGTCGTTGCGATAGCCATCGCGCAGCCAGCCTGCAGGCAGCCGGTCGAGGACGTCGAATCGCTCCTCGGCGAAGGCCATCAAAGCAGGGACGACGGTGAGCGCCAGTACAAGCGAACTCCCCAGCGCGAAGATCACGCTAAGCGCGATGGGGCCCACAAACTCACCCGCGCCGCCGGGCATCAGGGCTATCGGGGCGAAGGAGAACATCGTGGTGAGCGTGCTGCCCAGCAGCGGCACGGCCAAGTAACGAACGGTACGGGCAACGGCCTCAGCGGCGGGCAGCCCAACGGACAGATGGTGGCGGACCTCATCGACGACGATGATGGCGTTGTCAATCATCAATCCCAAGGCGATGATGAGGCCGGTGACGGACATCTGGTGTAACGGAAGGCCGAAGAAGTTCATGGCGGCCAGCACCATCAAAGAGGTGAGCGGCAGCGCCAGTCCCACCACCAACGCGGAACGGATGCCCATCAGCCAGATAGTTACGGCAATCACCAGGGCCGTACTGAGGAGCAAGTTCCAGAACAGGCCCACCAGACGGCGCTCAACGTATATGCTTTGGTCAAAAAGGGTTTGCAGGCGGACGGTGGCGGGGAGCTCTTCTTGAAAGGAGCTGAGGACATCGCCCACCTTAGCGCGCCATGTATCAATGCGCTGTGCGCCGTCCATGCGGGCGGCCACGACCACGGCTGGTTTCCCGCTGAGGAATGCCAGTTCGGCTGGCGGGCTGGCGATGGTCTTGCGGACTTCGGCAAGGTCGCCCAGGCGCAAGCTTTGGCCGGTGGCGCCCACCCGCACGGGAATTTCGCGAATGCGGTCGAGAGTCTCAAAGCGGCCTGCGACTTCAATCTGCAGGTCGCTGCGCTCCCCGCGCATCCGTCCGGCCGCCTGCTTGGAATCGCTGGCGCTGAGGACGGCGGCGATATCCTGGGCGCTGATGTTGAGGTTGGCCAGTTTGCCCGCGTCTACCGCGACAGAAAGTTCCTCGCCGGGATTGCCATAGAGTTCCACCTGCTTGGTGCCGGAGAGATTTCGCAGCCGGTCTTGTAGAATCTCCGCCTTTCGGCGGAGCACGGCGTAGGGGACTATTTCCGGCTGAACAATTCCTGCCTCAGCGGGTTCCCATACCAGGCCCACCACCATCGTAAAGGCATCCACCTCGGTGTCTTCGAGGTTTAGTTCCGGTTCCCCGACGCCATCGGGGAAGTCTGGCTTTGCGTCACCCACTTTGTCGCGGATGCGTGACCACTGCTGCTCAACCTGCACTTCCGTGAGGTGCTCGTGGAGTTCCACCTGCACAACGGAAATGTTGGCGCGGGAGGTAGAATCAATGAACTTGATGGCTTCCACCTGACGCAACTGATCCTCGATTTTCTTGGTGACCAGGGATTCGACGCGGTCAGCCGATGCGCCGGGGAAGCTGGTGAGCACAAGCGCGTTGCGCTTGACCAGGCGGGGGTCCTCCAGTCGGGGCAGTGTCACCATGCTAAGAAGGCCGGCGACGGAGGCCAGAACAATGGTGAGGATTAGCAGCCGGGGGTTGCGGTAGAAAAGGTTGGTCATTGCCCTAAATCTCCTTCACTACCAGCACGCGCTGGCCATCGGTAACGCGGTTGACGCCACCAGCGACGATCTCCTCGCCCTCGGTGATGAGGCCGCGGACATATGCGAGGTCACCATCTGAATGCAGGATCTCCACCTCGCGGCGTTCCACGCGGCGGGGTGCTCCGGGGGAAGGACTGGAGACGATGGCGAAGCAGGCCCAGAGTCCACGGTCTGCCCGAGTGAGGGCGGCCAAAGGCACGCGATAGCCAGGTCCCTGCAGGGCGCGAGGCAGCTCAAGCTGTGCCAGCATGCCAGGGAGGGCAGCGTCTCTGGCGGCGGCGGGCATTTCCAGCAGGACGGGGACAATGCGAGTGACGGCGTCCAGTTCAGGAAGAATGCGCTGCAGTCGCGCGGGGTAACGCTCGCCTAGGATGACGATGGGATAGTCCTGGCCGGGATGCGCGGCAGAAAGTTGATCCGCCGGCAGCCCGACGCGGATCTCCAGCGCGCCGGATTCCAGCAGGTCCAGCACCGGAGTGCCCGGGTTCACATAGGCACCCTCATCCAGATTACGGCGGGCGATGCGGCCAGCGAAGGGTGCCCGCAGGGTGCTTTTGCCGATAAGGATGCGCAGTTCCTGGACCCTGGCGCGAGCAAGCGCGACGGCTGCGCGCTGTGCGTCTAACTGCTCAATACGCGTGCCTGCCTCCAACTCGCCAAGGCGCTGGCGGATGGATTCGACACGTGCGGCCTGGGCGGTGACCTGGGTGGCGAAGGTGTCGAACTCCTCGTGGGAGATTGCTTCGCGGCGAAGCAGGTCCATGCGGCGCTGCAATTGCATCTCCAGCAGGCGCAACTGCTCCTGGGCTTCGTTCACCTGCGCACGAACGCCAGCTATTACCTCTCGGCGAGGCCCTGCCGAAAACTCCCGCTCAAGCGCTTCTGCCTGGGCAAGCTGACTTTCGGCCTGCAGGCGCTGCACATCCAGTTCAGCAAGGTCCAGTTGCGCCAACACCTGGCCCTCCATTACCCAGGCGCCTTCCTTTACCAGGACGCGCACCAGGCGGCCCGAACGCTCAAAGGCGAGTTGCGCGGAGCGTCCCGCCTCCACCGCACCGGTATAGCGTGTGATTACGTCGAAGGTGGGGAGTTGTTTCAGGCGGAGGCTTTCCACGGGGAGGGCTTCGCTCTCTGTTGTGGCCTCGACCGTGGTTGTGCGAGCTGTCCCAATCCAAACCAGCGCGGTAGTGGCAAGGGCGAGGACAGCCAGGACAGCGAACACTGCCTGGCCGCGGGATAGTCCAGCGAGTTTTCTAGGGTGGAAGGATGACATCGGGATTCTCCAAGGGGCTCTATGCATTGATTGCACGCGGTACGTGACTTTGGCTGTTCTGAATTGACGAACCAGCAGAATCGGGTTCGATATGGGTGAACGATGCTCCAGTTGAGAACATCGATGGAGATTTTAACGGTGTTAACATGTGATGAAAAAAGAGAGGCGCTAACTGGCGGTGGCCATACTCTGCTCCTTGATGAAATCGGGCTTCATGCCGGCGCCACGCAACATCATCTCCAGGGTGTGTGTGATTAGCTTGTCGCGTTCCACAAAGGGAAACCCCCCCTCGAGGCTAATTAGCAGTGACGAAACTCCGTGGAGGCCAGCCCAGATGGCCTGGCTGGCAGTTTCGAGGTCACAGCAATCAATCTCGCCGGCGTCCATCGCCCGCTTCACAGCCTGACGGAGGTAATCGAAACACTTCATGCCCAACTGCTGCGCCTCCTCATCCAGGGCGGCAGGGCAATCCTTCGTCTGACGGAACATAAATGTAATGTAGTAATGACTGGGGTGCGCCAGGGCAAACTCGACATAAGTTGCCATGCCGCGTCGCAGGCAATCACGGGGGCACTGAGTGTTGTCCCCCAAGACGTTGGCCAATTGGTAGTTGAGCTTTGAAAAGCTCTCCAGAATAATCTGTGAAAGCAGGTCCGTCTTGTCGCGGAAGTAGTGGTAGATGGTGGTGGGCGAGTACTCGATCCTGTCGGCGATCTTGCGCATGGACACGCCCTCATAGCCCTCACGGACAAACATCTCCCGCGCAGCGTCAAGGATCTCCTGGCGGAGAAGCTGCTTTTCGCGATTACGTCGTTCGTGAATGCCCATGGTGAGGGAACGCTGACGGAAGGCTTTGTTCTGGATCAGAGTTAGGTGATCTAACACCGTTAAGTTTACGGCTAAGGAGACAGCTTGTCAATGCATCATGCCGAAGAATCCCCGTGTGCCCGCGTCCCGGCGCACTAATCGTTATTGGAATCCGTGCCGGCAGGGATATCGCCGGACGGGTGAGCGACGTCGCCAAATTGGATGACGGAGTCAGCGCTGTACTTCTGGTAGTCGGTATAGGTGGCCTCGTTGCGCCGGAAACCCGCAGATTCATAGGCTTCCGTAATGGCGCGGACGGGCAGCAGGAGGTCCTGGCCCTCCACGGTCACCTCAGCGTAGTGGATGTCCCAGGATGCCCCACGATAGGGGAAGCCAGTCTCGAGGTCTTCCAGAGACAGACGCAGGCGATAGATTCTGCCGGTGTCGGCGGAGGCGGTGAGTTCGCCGCGATAGCCAGCTTTTGCCTTCTTGCGGCCGAAGGACATCTCGATAGAGGAATTGGGGAGCGCGACACGGAAGGCGATGGCCACGCGGCGCTCGCCGGCTTCCTGGAAATCACCAATCCATGAGAACTGGGCCTGCGTACTCTCCTGGAAGATCCGCTTGACGATGTTGCCGAACTCGCCACTGACGGTGATGCCACCGTGGAAAATCATCACTTCTCCATCCACTTCCTCACCGTCGACGGCTACGATTTCGTGGTGGTCTCCATCCTCTAGGTGCACCAGGCGCTCTTTCAGCGTAAGGTGTGGATCCCAGCGGCCCGTCCCAGTCTTGTCTTTCAGGAAGGTTGTATTGCGGTAACAAAGGAAGTTGGGGATGGATTGGCCGTACTCTTCCGCATACAGCCGGATGGATTCCAGGATGACTGCCGCTTCGCCATCCTGAATCGGAAATTCCCCAGGACGGCCCTGGACTGAGGGAAGCGGATGCAGGTTGACGGGCTTGGAGGCGGACTTGGAGGCTAGATTCCGTAGTTCGCGCAAAGCAAGCGGACCCGCGCCCCAACTCTGGGCCTCGGCAGCAAGATCATCCGTTACCTGCTGGGTGGGTTGAAGACGCCTAATCCGAGCGGCGGCCTGAGCGTCCGGTACGTTAAGCCGCACCATACGGCCAACGACCTCACGCAATTCGAGCAGTGTCATCTTCTGGCCCGGCGCTACGGAGCAGGCCAGCAACAGCATCATTGCGAGACACACTCCACGGATGGACGAATTGCTCAGGTTATGGATCACCGATGCACCCCTTCTTCCGCTGCAGCGGGTATGGTACCTACCTTTGTTAGCGGGTTTCCACTGCCTATTGGATCCCCGAAGCTCCGGTCGGGTCGCGACGAAGTGAGGAATACACCGAAGGTGATCCAGAGACCCATGGAGATCGATGGGTCCCGGCGAGCTGGCCACCGAGTCAGACAGACGCCAGAGTATGTTACATTTCGATGACAACTGTTCATCGCGACAACTCAGCCGTGACCATCCGACTTCTCCTTTCTGCCCAATTGCTTTCCTTAGTTCTACTAGCCGGATGCAACATGCCCGCGTACGCCCAGCCGGAAACGCAGCACGTCTTGAATATGCCCTGGAGAATCAATCCGCGAGTGGAGCTGACGCTGCACAGCCGCTATCGGACCCGCCCTACCAGCCAGGGACTCTACCAGGGGCGGGCTGGTGCGCTGCTGGGCGTCCGGTTGTCGCCTCGTGTGACGACAATTGCGGGATACTACTTCGCCGAAGAAGAGGAGAAGTCAAGCGATTGGGAAGGTTGGAATCGTGTGTTTGGAGGAGTGGAACATCGCATCGCAAATTGGAAGGGTGCATGGGCCGGGCGGCACTTGGCGGAGCGATTCTACGCGCCGAGAGGGCTGGCCTACTATCGGGTACGGCACCGTTTCGGCTGGGAGTCGCGCTCGCGTGTAGCGCCATACAGCAATATTGAGGTCTTCTGGTACCGCAATGCTTGGCGTAGCATTCGCCTGCAGGGTGGGCTGCGTTACCGTTTCAACGCGCGTACCTCCTGGGACTTTCACTACTTCCATGAGCCACGCCGGCAAGACGTGGGCTGGTGGGCGCGGAACATGTATGGGACCACGCTGGAGATACGGCTGGATAACCCTGAGCAGAAGAGTCCCTAGCCCCCGGGATCTCCCATGGGAAGTGAATCACTGATGAACGCAATCCATCGTGGTGCATGCCGATGGCGATGTCGGTTTTCTTAGCGACTTGGTGGGGCAACCGTCGCCATTCTCCTCGATGCATTCGCCCTTACTGCTGAGTGTCAGTAGTCTCTGCTGCCCTATCCCCGGGCAATTCATTCCCGAGCACTTCGCCTTCTTTGCACGACCCTTTGCGATCGCGCCAGGCCGGACTTCGAACTCGGGTACGGAACGATTGCACCTTGCCTAATAAACGATCATCGATTATCATTATTGATTGAACCTTTTATGATTACCTATCTGTCGGATACATTTTTCAGGCTCTCTTACGGGGTTAGTCGCGCCGTTCTGTTGTTCGCGGCATTTGCGGTGGCGATGCTTGTCTGCCCAGCCGAATCCTTGGGACAGACTGCCGCGCTATCTGGACGTGTGTTGGATTCCAGCGGGGCCGCCGTTCCAGGGGCGGACCTGCAGGCTAACCGGAAATCAACCAATTTCAGCCTCAGCGTGCGCAGCAGCCAGGATGGCAGCTATGTGTTTGCTGCCCTGCCCGCTGACGAGTATGAACTCACTGTGGCGGCCGACGGCTTCAAGACCATCGCACGGCCGGTGCGCCTGCCCACGGCGGGACGCGTGCGGCAGGATTTCACCCTGGCGGTGGGCGAACGCGCTGAGCGTATCGTGGTGGAAAGCCGTTTTGAACTGGTGGAGCGCGACACGGCAGCCGTCTCCACGGTATTCGACGGCGAGTTTGTACAGAACATGCCCCTGAACGGGCGCACCTTCCAGACCCTTCTGGAACTCACCCCGGGCGTGTCAATGGCACGGAGCAACCTCAGCAATCCAGGACAGTTCACTGTCAACGGCCAGCGCACCAACGCCAACGTATTCATGGTGGATGGAGTGAGTGCCAACTTCGTGGCCAGCCCCATTGCCACCTACGCCCAGCAGGCATCAGGGTCCATCCCCGCCTTCACACTGCAGGGCGGCACCAACAGCCTGGTAAGCCTGGAGGAACTCCAGGAATTCCGCGTTCAGACCTCCAGCTACAGCAGTGAATTCGGACGCAGCCCAGGCGGCCAGATCCAGATGACCACCCGCAGCGGCACCAATGAATTGCACGGCGCTCTCTACCACTACTTCCGCAACGAAAAGCTGGACGCCAACGACTGGTTCGCCAACGAAATCGCGCAACCGCGTCCGGCTTTGCGCAGCAACAATTTTGGCGGCGCCATCAGCGGTCCGGTGTTTCTTCCGAAGTTCTACGATGGCCGCAATCGCACTTTCTTTTTCGCGAACTACGAAGGGTTGCGCCTGCTGCAACCCCAGCCCACCGTTCGCAATCTGCTGGTGCCCAGCGCTGAGGCGCGCGCCCAGGCAACCGGAGCCGTAGCCGACGTGCTGCGCGCCTTTCCTCTGCCGAATGCGCCGCTGCTGCCGGGCGATGTGCAGGACCCGCGGCTGGGCCGTTATACCTACACCTTTTCAAACCCCAACGAATTCAACAAGCTGAGTGGCCGCGTTGACCAGAACCTATCCGACAACGTACACCTCTTCTTCCGCTTCGCCAATACGCCCTCCAGTCAACGCAGCCGGGTCTTCGCCAATCAGTTCAACAGCTTCCGGATCGACAACCGGTTCTTTACTGGCGGCAAGACCTGGAGCATCAGTCCCCGGTTGGTGAGCGACTTGCGGATGAACTACTCGCGATCACAGGGACGCTTCAACTTTGAGGCGGAGGAGATTGATGGCGCCATCCTGCCCCCTGACAGCCTGATCTTCCCCAGCAATCTGCCCAGAGACCGCACCTCAGTGTCACTGCAGTTGGTGGCCTTTCCCAATACGCTATCCCTCACCCAGGGACGCAGCATTGGGAATTCGCAGCGCCAATTCAACCTCCTGGAAACCTTCTCAGTGGTGGCGGGCGCGCACACGGTGAAGTTCGGCTTTGACTGGCGTCTGTTGATGCCCATCGCGGAGTTCCGCGAACTCGGTGTCAGCTACAACTTCACTACACGCACGGGCGGCATTGGCATCATTGACTTGCTGGAAACGGGCCGGGTAAATGTGAGCGCACAGGCGCTAGCCCCGGTAACGGACTTCCGCATTCACAACTTCAGCGCGTTTGTGGACGACACTTGGCGTATTCACCCCAAGCTGACGCTCACCATGGGCGCGCGCTGGGAGGTGAACCCTGCCCCCAGAGGCGACCGGCTGCCCTATACGCTGGCTGACACGAACAACCTCTTGGGGACGGATCTGGCGCCGCCGGGCACACGGATGTACCGCACCCGTCGGGCAAACATCGCCCCGCGGGTGGGCATTGCGTGGTCTCCGCTGGCGGGGTCTGACCTGGTAATCCGCACCGGCGCCGGCCTGTTCTATGACGTCGGAAACGGCCAGGCGCTGGGTGGCTACACCGGCTTCCCGTTCAATAGCAATACCGCACTTCCCGGCCAGCAATGGCCCGTGGACCCTGCCCTGATTGTGCCTGCACCGTTCAATGCGAACCCGCCCTACAACGCCACATTCCGGGTGGTGGACCCCAATATCTACCTTCCCGCCACCTGGCACTGGAACTTCAGCGCCGAGAAAGGCTTGGGACGCGACCAGAGCATCACCGTGGGCTATGTGGGCTCGCGCAGCTTGCGCCTATTGCGCAATGATCTGCTGCGAAATCGCGCCTCCGTAATTTCAACCATCCGCCCTGTCATTAACCCGGAGGTCTTCCACCCCAACGCGACTGTGTTCCTGAACCGGAATGCGGGAGATTCCAACTATCATTCTCTGCAGACCTCGTATCAGCGGCGCATGTCCAAGGGCGTACAAGCGATGGCCGCTTATACGTGGTCAAAGTCCATTGATAACTCCAGCGATGAGGTTACCGGACTGCTGCCCGTTGAGGGCATTCCGGGGATTCCCTACAACCTGCGGCAGGAGCGCGGCCTGAGCGACTTTGACACGCCGCATCTGCTTTCGGCCGCGATCAGTTGGGAGATTGCCTCCCCGCGCTCTGGCGTAGCGAAGGCGCTACTAGGCGGCTGGGCGCTGGATGGGGTGGGGCGCATTCGCTCTGGCCTGCCGCTTACCGTGATTGCCCCGCAGGTTGACGATCTGAACTTTGCCTCCAGCCGGCGCGTGGACTATCTTGGCGGAGATGTCTGGCTAGACGATGCGAATGTGGCCGGAGGCCGCCGCTTGAATGCCGCCGCGTTTGCCATCCCGCGACCGGGTATCCAGGGCACCCTTGGCCGGAACTCCATTCGTGGCTTCACCGTACGCCAGTTGGACCTTTCCATTCGGCGGAACTTCACGATCACGGATTCCAGCCGGCTGGAATTCCGCGGTGACCTCTTTAACATCACCAACACGCCGAACTTCGGCTTGCCGCCGGCATCGCTCACCGTTCCCGCAAATCCGCTGTTCGGCGTTGCCCGCAGTTCGTTTGGACGCTTTCTGGGCTCGGGTGGGAGTTCCGGCGGACTGAATCCACTATTCCAGGTGGGCGGGCCAAGGTCAGTGCAGCTATCGTTGCGGCTGGTGTTCTAGCCGTCCACCAGTGCGATTGCATCCATCGGCCAGCACTTCCCTGCAAGTGGATTTGCTGGCCGACCTCTTATTACACTGATCTCTAAGTATCGAATATCAACTCTATGCGCCCCTTCATCACTCCACTCCTCCTCCTTCTGTGCCTGCTGCCGCTGGCCGCCGCCGACATCTACCCCACCCGTCTCTTCATCCGGGAAGGGGGCAAGTATGGCTACATCGACGGCGAGGGGAAGGTAGTAATCTCGCCGCAGTACGATAACACCTTTGGCTTTCGCGAGGGTTTGGCCGCTGTGCGGATCAAAGACAAGTATGGCTTTATTGATACGGCTGGCAAGATGGTGATCCCGGCCACCTTTGATTTTGCCTACGCCTTCTGGGATGGCTTCAGTGCGGTGAAGGTGGGGCAGCGCTTCGGCTACATCAATCGTGAGGGTGAGC
The DNA here is from genome assembly GCA_036821995.1 of Bryobacteraceae bacterium. Classification (GTDB taxonomy): domain Bacteria; phylum Acidobacteriota; class Terriglobia; order Bryobacterales; family Bryobacteraceae; genus JACTMJ01. Next base: position 66,031 of record DAISIM010000002.1, on the reverse strand, counting down.
TCGTGATTCCGGCGCAATTTGAGCAGGCGGAGCGATTCTCCTCCGGCTTGGCGGCGGTGAAGGCGAACGGGAAGTTTGGCTACATCGACACACGGGGGCAATGGGTGGTGCAGCCCACCTATGAAAAGGCACCGCCCTTCGATGGCGATGCCGCCCAGGTTCACCGGGACGGCAAGTACATTTGGCTGAACCGTGCAGGGAAAGAGGTTTACGTGTTTCCCTCTGCCGCTACCCCGGCGTCCGGCGGTGCCGCAAAGCCCCATAACCACGCGCACGACCATGAGTAGAGCCAGATTATTGCTGCCCTTAGTAGCAGCGTTGCTATGCGCGGTGTTGGCGTTCGGAGACGCTTCCATCCTGCCTGTACCTCGTGGGGCCAATGCATTCAGCCCTGAGGTGGTGGAACTCGGGAGGGATTTGTTCTTTGACACTGCCCTTTCGGCTGATGGGAAGGTTGCCTGTGCGTCGTGCCATCGCCCGGAGCATGCCTTTGCGGATCCGCGGCCGGTGTCCTTGGGGGTAGGCGATGCCCGTGGAGCCCGCAACGCGCCCTCACTAATCAATCGCGCCTACGGCCGACGATTCTTCTGGGACGGCCGCGCCGATACCCTTGAGCAGCAGGCTACCGGACCGCTAACGCATCCATCTGAAATGGCACTTACCCAGGAGGAAGCCGTAGCCAAGGTGGCGGCGAATCCGCGTTACCGGCAGGTCTTCCAGCAACACTTTGGAGAAGCCGCCCCCAGCTTTGAGCACATCACTCAGGCCATTGCCACCTATGAGCGGGCGCTGGTTTCCCCCTCACCCTACCACCGCTGGCTGCTACGCAAACAGCCGCTGCCTGACGAGGCTGAGCGCGGGCGGGTCCTTTTCTTCGGTACGGCGCGCTGCCACCTTTGCCATAACGGACTCCACCTCACGACGGAAGAGTTCCTGAGCGTTGGTGCCGGTGCGGGAAAGGGGGCCCAGGACGGCGGGCGATTTGAGTCGACGATGCGCCGCGAAGACTGGCGGCTGTTCAAGACGCCTTCGCTGATCAACGTTGCCCGTACCGCCCCCTACATGCACGATGGCTCAATCGCTACCCTTGCCGAGGTCGTGGACTTCTACGACCGGGGCGGCGAGATTGCTGAGAATAAGGATTACCGTATCCTGCCCCTGGGGCTGTCGGCCCAGGAGAAACAGGACCTGCTGGCGTTCCTGGGTGCGCTCTCCACCGATCCGCTACCCCAGCACCTCCTAGAGCCATCCCGCCGCTAACTGAGGCGGGAGCATCCCCAGTTTGAAGTTGTTGGCCCAAAATCGCAAATTACGTACGTCATCATCCGATTTGGCTGTTATTCCGCAACCAGGAGGAGTATTCTGGGGCCGGGGAGCCATGCCCCGCGCGCCGGATTGTCGGCGGTCTTGCCAGCCCGCTCCCCCGCGGACATTTCGTCGGCGCATGTCCAGAGATAGCCGCCACATAGCGAGGTGCCCGCCATCCTGAGCGGAAGGAGGCCCAGCATGTCACCCGAGCGAGCGTACGAACCGAAGATCCCGTATACCCGAGTACTTTTCTTGCTGATGGTGATTATTGTGCCCGTCAGCATCTATGGGTTCTACACAATTACCCAAGCGGATGCCCGGATGCAGGAGAGCATCGGCGGCAACTTCCGTACGATTGCGGAATCGAATGCATACGAGATTTCCTCGTTCATTCATGACCGCGTGACGCAGTCGGCAATGATGGCCGCTGCGTTGGACGTGCGGCGTCTGGCAGAGCAATCGAATGCGCGCTATCGGGGGATGTCGCAAGCCGCGTTCGAGAAGATGGTGCAGGAAACTGAGGGAATCTGGAACCAGCCAGCAGGGGCAGCGCTGGTGAAGCAGATCATCAGCAATGAAGTTTCGGAGAGTCTACGAAATGTGATTCGCCTGGATTCGCGGTATCTGCGGATTTCGATTACGGACGAGCGGGGGGGCGTGATTGCAGCCAGCCACAAAACCCTCGACTATTATCAGGCGGATGAGGAGTTCTGGCAGGCGATTTATGGCGAAGGACGCGGTGCGATTAACATCACGGATGTCTTGTACGACGACGTGACTCGGGCAAACTACATCGGCATCGGCGTGCCGATTATCGAGCCGGAATCAGAGCGCTTTATTGGCACGCTGGACGCTCTGGTAGATGTCTCGGAACTATCGAGGATCGTCAAACGCGCCGCCATGGGTCCCACCGCCAGGATATCGCTGGTGAAGGATGATGGCGTGATCATCAGTGCTCCCAACACCACGCTTTCGATGAACCTGAAGAGTCCGGACTTCGACGCGGTGAGTGAATTGCTGCGAACCCAGGAAGGCGTCACGAAGGGTTACACGGTGGCAGCGTTCCCTGGGGGATCAAAACACGTTGTAGCCGTGGCCGATACTGGGCTGAAAAAGGACTTCCGGAATATGGGCTGGTTGGTGCTGGTGGCGCAGGACACCGAACATGCCTTCGCGCCCATTCGGACTGCGAACACGCTGATCAGCTTCATCGCGCTGGCGGGCCTTGCGTTCCTTACGCTGCTGGTGGTGATCTTTGACATGAACCGCAAGCGGCAGTATGTGGATATGGCGGCAGCCACCGGAGTGAAAGCGCCGGACGAACCGGAGTAAGGGGAGAGGGCAAGGGTGGCAGGTGGATTTGCCGCACTGCCGGCGAGAGGCGGTAAGCGCAAGACGCGAGAATCTCCGCGGGACTGTGGGACAATAAGGGTCGATCGTTCAATGAGTAGCGCTTCGCCCATGCCGCAGTCTGAGGAATCCGCCCAAGGTCCCGAGATGACCATTGGGAGCGACCTCCCCGCTGACATCGTGAGTGGTCCACCATCTTTGGAAACTGAGACCTTTCAATCGGCAGCTGGCAGCCCCACCTGGCAACGGGTACAACTGGCCCGCCATCCCAAACGGCCGCATAGCCTCGATTACATCACGCGGGTTTTTGACGGTTTCGAGGAACTGCATGGGGACCGCGCTTTTGGCGACGATGCCGCCCTGGTGGCGGGACTGGCGGATTTCGAAGGACGCCCGGTGGCCGTTGTGGGCCAGCAGAAGGGTCGTGACACGAAGCAAAAACTGCATAGGAACTTCGGCATGCCAAAGCCCGAAGGCTACCGCAAGGCTTTACGCGTGATGAAGTTGGCCTCGCGCTATGGATTGCCGATCATCTGCCTGATTGATACGCCCGGTGCGTATCCGGGCATGGATGCCGAGGAACGCGGCCAAGCTGAGGCCATAGCAGTGAATTTACGCGAAATGGCCCGTCTGGCGTCACCGGTACTCACCGTGGTGATTGGCGAAGGTGGCAGTGGCGGTGCGCTGGCAATCGGCGTGGGCAACGACAACTCAATGCTCGAGAATGCAACCTACAGCGTGATTTCTCCGGAAAGCTGCGCGGCTATTATTTATCGCGACGCAAAGAAAGCGGAATTGGCCGCGGAAGCCTTGCGGGTTACCGCGCCTGAGTTGCAGCAACTGCAGTTGATTGACAGGGTGATCCCTGAGCCGGGAGACGGAGCACACACAGATTGGGATGCGGCCGCCGCAGCCTTGCGCGATCACCTGAGAGAGACCTTACTTTCGTTCGCTGGTTGGCCCGCGGATCGGTTAATTGCCCACAGGCAAGACAAGTTCCGACGGATTGCCTCGTTCTTTGGGGATGCCCAGGGATGAAAAAGCCTGTCTTGTTGGGTGTGTTGTTGCTGGTTGCGGTGTTGGGCCTCGTGGTTTGGAGCTCTATGGGCCTGCGCGAACACCGCGTTGAAGTATGTATGACTTTTGAGGGTGGCACCGTGTGCCGCATCGCCCAGGGAGCTTCCCGAGAAGCCGCCCAGCGGCAGGCCACGGATAATGCCTGCGCGATGCTCACCAGCGGGGTGACGGGCTCCATTGCTTGTGCCCAAACCCGTCCTGATTCGATTCGATTTTTGACTGAGTAGTAGCCTAGACCAGTTGTCCTCTGTCGGCAGGCGCGGTTGGCCTGCCATAGCCGGCTTGATTTTTGGTGCTTGCGTAATTTCAGCGATTGCTCGCCGTCTTCACTAGTCTGGGTGCCGACTAAACTTATTCCGCCAGCAAGGAACAATTCCGGCGAAGATTTCGTACAAGTACCCGTACAGATCCACAGGAGCATACTAACTTGAGCGCGAAGTGGAAAATTGCAATTGGTATCGTATTGGCCGCAGTAGTAGGCGGCGCCATTTATGGAGGAATCAAGTACCGGCAAGGCAAGGCGGAGAAGGTGCAAACTGCCCGCATCGCCACTCAGGATGTAGTGTCCCAAGTGACCGCTACTGGAGAGATCCGGCCGTTGAACTACATCAACATTGGCGCTAACGCCCAGGGCCGCATCACGGAATTGCTAGTGAAAGAGGGTGAGCGGGTAAACCGGGGCCAAATCCTGGCCAAACTGGAATCGGTACAGCCAAGGGCGCAACTTACCGCCCAGGAGGCCAGCGCGCGCAGTACAGAAGCCGAAGCAGCTGCGCAGGAAGCCGCTGTACGGGCAGCATCGGACAGTATGGAGAGCGCTGAGGCCACCGTCGGGCGAACGCAAGCGCAGTTGGAACAGGCTCGCCAGGATTTCGACCGCACCAAGCAGCTATTTGAGGCGAAACTGGTGAGCAAGCAGGAGTACGACGCTCGCAAGTCAGCCTATGACGTGGCGCTGGCATCGGTGAAGGAAGCCGAAGCCGCGCTGTCCCGGGCGCAAGCTCAGCAGAAGCAGGCCGCCGCGTCTTTGTCGGCTTCGCAGCGCAGGATCACTGTGGCCAAGGCCGAGGTAACTCGCATTCAGGATCTGGTGGAACGAACCTACGCCATCTCTCCGCTGGATGGAATGGTCACCAATCTTCCCGTCAAGGTGGGCGAGATTGTGGTGCCCGGTATCCAGAACTCAGCCGCAAGCCTGATTATGACGATCGCCGACATGTCTGTCATTACCGCCGAAGTGAAGGTAGACGAGACGGACATCATCAACGTGCAGTTGGGGCAGACAGCCGACATCACCATTGAGGCATTCCCTGACCGGACATTCAAGGGCAAAGTGATCGAGATCGGCAACACAGCGATCCTGCGCTCGAGCGGGCTTGCCTCCTCGCAGTCACAGATTTCCAGTGACGAAGCCAAGGACTTCAAGGTAGTGGTGGCCATGGATGAACCTCCGGGCACTATCCGTCCGGGCTTATCGTGCACGGTGAAGATCGTCACCGCCCGGAAGGAAAAGGTGCTGGCGCTTCCGCTGCAGGCGCTTTCCTCCCGTACCAAGGGCGATCTCCTGAAGCGGGAGGGCGACAAGGAAGACAAGCCGCCGGCTGACCCGCAACAGGCAGCGGAACTGAAGAAGGAATTGCAAGGCGTGTTCGTGGTGAAGGATGGCAAGGCAAGCTTTGTGGAGGTGGTGACCGGCGTCACCGGCACTACCGAAATAGAAGTGGTATCCGGCCTGAAGGAAGGGGATGAAGTGATCACCGGGCCCTATCGGTCACTGCGTACCCTTCGCAACGATACCCGTGTGGAAGTGGACAACAAGAAACCTGGGCAAGGTGACGGAGCCTAGGCGAAGTGAAGCGTAGCCACGAATGGCTCATGAAAACTGGCCTACGATTAATTGAGGGAGAGTAACCGATGCCGCAAACCTTGGAGTCGCCCGCCGCGCGCGGCGCACAGCTAACGCGGGATGGAATTGTCATCCGCACCTACGATCTCTGGAAGACCTACGTCATGGGGGACCAGGAGATCCATGCAGTGTCGGGCATCGATCTGGAGATCCAGCGCGGTGAATATGTGGCGATCATGGGGCCATCGGGCTCAGGGAAGTCAACGTTGATGAACCTGATCGGCTGCCTGGACACGCCCAGCAAAGGCGAGTACTTCATTAATGGCCACTTGGTGAGTTCAATGTCCGACGATGAGTTGGCACGGATTCGTAACAAGGAAATCGGGTTCGTCTTCCAAACCTTCAATCTGCTGGCGCGCGCCACGGCGCTGCACAACGTGGAATTGCCCCTCATTTATGCGGGGGTTGATGCAGCTACCAGGCAGGAACGTGCCAAGCAGTCCTTGCTTGCCGTCGACTTGGCCAAGCGCATGGACCATAAGCCCAATGAACTGTCTGGCGGGCAGCGCCAGCGCGTCGCTATCGCCCGCGCCCTAGTGAACAACCCCTCCATCCTACTTGCGGACGAGCCGACGGGCAACCTGGATTCGGCTACCGGCGTGGAAATCATGGCGTTGTTCGACCGCTTGCATTCCGCTGGAAATACAATCGTGCTGGTTACCCACGAAATGGACATCGCGATGCACGCCCACCGAGTCGTGTTCGTGCGCGACGGCAAAGTGGAACGCGATGAGAAGGTGAAGTAGCAGCAGGCTGACGTCGGAACCGAAACCGGGCATTGGCGGCTTAGGCCGTCGCTGCCCGGTTTCTTTGTTTTTGGGGTGGGCGTGATGCGTGAAGTGAGAGTGCGTCAGGTGGAGAGGTGCCGTGGAGTCGCGCCGACGTGGTTCCGCGGAACTTTCGATACACTGAACCGCAGAACGTGCCCAACAGTGCGCGCGAGACATGGAGGGAAGATGCAGGGATTGCGAATTGTGGCCGGAATGTTATTGGCGGCGCTAACCGCCGCCGCGCAGTTCACGGCGCCCATTGAGAGCCCGGAAGTGCACCCAGACAAACGGGTCACATTCCGGTTCAAGGCACCCAACGCAAAGGAGGTGGTGCTCTCGATGGAGGGAAGCGCCAGGCAGCCCATGCAGAAGGCTGAGGATGGCATGTGGACCCTTACCACCCAGCCGCTGGACCCGGATATGTATGGCTATTCTTTCCTGGCGGACGGCGTAGGTTTGCTTGACCCCGGCAATCCCGTAATGAAGCCTAACCTGCTGAACACGACAAGCATGGTGCATGTCCCCAGCGATGCCGGTTTGCCATGGGAGGAAAGAACTGTGCCGCGGGGCGCTGTGCACCGGCACTTCTACCGCTCAACTGCGGCGGGAGATTCGCGGGACTATTTTGTCTACACGCCGCCCGGGTATCGCGCCAATGCGCCGGAAGCGTATCCCGTGCTGTACCTGTTGCACGGCTACAGCGACGACGCCAGGGGTTGGACCCAGGTAGGACAGGCTCATGTGATCCTCGACAACTTGATTGCCGAAGGCAAAGCCAGACCGATGGTGGTGGTGATGCCACTGGGCTACGGCACGATGGAGGTGATCCAGAACGTGGCGCAGGCATTCCGCGATCCCCAGTTGTTTCGCAAGAACTTCGACAGGTTTCGTACTACGCTGCTGGATGAAGTGATGCCGCAGGTGGAATCATCGTATCGGGTGCGCAGGGATGCAGCCGGACGTGCCCTGGCTGGGTTGTCAATGGGGGGAGCCGAGACGCTATACACGGCGCTGAATTACCCAGATCGCTTCCGCTATGTGGGCGCGTTTTCTTTCGGGGGATTGCCGCCCGACTTCGCGCCGATGTTCCCCAATGTGGGTGAGGGCCTGAACAAGCAGTTCGATGTACTCTGGATCGCCTGCGGTGTAGACGACCGGCTGATTGGTATCAATCGCCAGTTCGCTGGTTGGCTGAAGGAAAAACAGGTCACGCACGAGTTCGTGGAAACTACAGGTGCCCATACCTGGCTGGTGTGGCGCCGTAATCTTGCAGTTTTTGTTCCAAAGCTGTTCCGCGGGAAGTAGACAGGTTGCTAGCGAGACTTCCGGCGTAGCCCAGTGCACAGAGCATGGGGCTGGGCGTCGTTGGCCTACTGGCTCCCGCTGGGCTTCGCTGCGGCGGATTCTGTCTTTTCCTTCGGCGGTGCCTTTTCAAACTGAAGGTTCAGCACTGGCTTGTCTCGTGGGTCATAGGTGGATAGCGTCTTCGAGTCAGTATCCCGTCCCTGGAAGCGCGCCTTTACCTCATAGTCGTCGGCCTTCACCAGAAGGTCGAACCGGTAGCGGCCGTCATCCTTAGTGACGAAGGACTTCGCAGACTTGGTCTTCAGATTGGTGATGGTTACGATGGCACCCTTTAGCGGGTCGCCATGGTGGTCGCGGATGATGCCCGATAGCTCTCGAGAGGGGACATCCTTGGGGTTGACCTCGGGCAGCTTCTTGAAGAATCCCGGACCCGTATCCCGTTGGTAAACATCCTTCGTATTGCCCTGTGCGGCAGTAAACGTGGTGAGCGCCAGGACGACAATAGTTAGTAGCAGCGCACGAAGCATGGCGATCCCCCTATCTTTTCCAGCTTACTATGTACCGATACGCTCGGCTAGGGGATGGTTTCAAGTACTTGGGTTGGGCAGCGCAAGTAACTGGCCTGGGACGGCGCGGTCTGGACAAGCGGCTTGGTAGTCATCATGCCTCCCGGATTGGCTATCGGTAGCGCAGCCTCCCACTGGGTTGATGGAGTAAAGTCTTACTAATGTCGAGAAAAATCGAAACGCTCATGATTCCTGGACCGGCGGGTCGTCTTGAGGCTCTGCTGGAGGAGCCCGCGGCCGGCAATCCGGTGCATGCCGTGGTGGTGTGCCATCCCCATCCACAGCATGGTGGCACCATGCACAACAAGGTGGTGTACCGGTTAGCCCGTGGATTAAGGAAGACCGGCGCGGTGGTGCTGCGGTTCAACTTCCGCGGCGTAAACTTGAGTGAGGGGAGCTACGCGCATGGGGAGGGCGAAGTGCTAGATGCGACTGCGGCGCTTGAGTTCCTACGCAGCAGGTATCCGCATCTGGGCTATAGCTTGGCCGGCTTTTCGTTCGGGTCCAGGGTGATACTGAAACTAGGATGCCAGCCGGAGATTACACCAGCTCGTTTGATTGCAGTAGGTTACCCTACACGCTGGCCTGACCTGGAGGAGTTGCACGGATGCCGGCGGGAAAAGATCTTCATCCAAAGCACGCGAGATGAGTTTGGACCTGTAGATCAGCTAACGGGACTGGTGGAGGAGTTGCCAGAACCCAAGAGCCTCTTTTGGGTGGAAGCGAAAGATCACTTCTTCGCGGGCGCTCTGGATGCATTTGAGAATCTGGTGGAGGAGTTGATCTGGGACGATCCTCTCCTCCACGACCATGCTTGAACGAGGCAAAGAAATCTAGGCCGCCAACTCGCGTTCTAGGCGCATCACTGCGCGCTCGGCCACGAGGTCAGCAATCTCCTCTAACAAATCCGGCAAGTTCTGGGGCTCCACCAGCAATCTGTGGCAGGTGGATGCTTGGGGGGGAGCTAAGTGGTCACAGTCACCGGTGGCACACTGGATGGAAGTGAGCACCGCCGTTGCCGGCTCGTAAGGCTGAAATCTGGCGTAAGACAACACCGCCTCATCAATCTGAGCCGGAGCCGAAAGGGTATTGCAAAGGACTAACTCAAATTCCTGAGAATCGAGAAGCTCCATCGCCTCTATAGTTGTAGTTGCTTGTTCAACGGCGTATCCACCCGCGTTCAGGACCGTCCGCATCGTCATGCGGCTGGCGGCGTCGGCGTCGATCAACAGGACCCGCGCCAACCCTTGGGCAGTGGAATTGACAGAAAAAATTGGGATTTCGTGGTGGATCATTCTTGACCTTAATGGTTCTGCAAGGCGGCCTCCGGTACTAGTACTTCGGGCCATCCTGGGTATACACTCTTCTGGACTGTACGTAGAAGAGTGGTTGCTAGTTCCTACCAATACGTGTAGATCCAGGGCACGGCAGCATCAACGACCCCTGAGCACGATCGGCCACAACGGGTACGGAATGCCAATGCCATCGGTCTACTTCTTGATTATGCTTCAATTTTTTGATTTTGAAATACCCTTGAAAAGATTATTTTCAGATTCTGTAGTTGCCGGCGGGGAGAGAAGGCAGCGTCTAACTGTTCATTGGTCAAAAGTTTTAGTACTTTAGCATCAGATCTAATGGCAGCCTGGAAATCCGTATCATCGCGCCATGCCTGCAGCGCGTGTCTCTGCACCAGGTGGTAAGCCTCCTCGCGCAACATTCCAGCCTCCGCAAGGTCCAGAAGTAGCTGCCCAGAGAACACCAAGCCCTTGGTGCTTTCCAGGTTGTGGCGCATCCGCTCTGGAAACACCACGAGGTCGCGAACCAGGTTTGCGGTCTTGTGCAAGAGGTAGTCCGTCAGGATGGTGGAGTCCGGCAAAATCACACGCTCAACGGAGGAGTGAGAGATGTCTCGTTCGTGCCACAGAGCGATATTCTCGAAGGCAGCCTGTGCGTTGCTGCGAATCACACGGGCCAAGCCGCAGACCTGTTCGCTGGTGACCGGGTTTTTCTTATGCGGCATGGCGGAACTGCCCTTTTGTTTGACGCCAAAACTTTCCTCGGCTTCGCGCACCTCTGTTCTTTGTAAGTGCCTCACTTCCAAAGCAATTTTCTCGCAAAGGGCGGCGCAAAGGGCCAAGGTTGAGACATAGTGGGCGTGACGATCCCGGGAGATCACCTGCGAGCAGATGGGGGCAGGCGCGAGTCCGAGCTTATGGCAAATGCGCTCCTCAGCTTCTGGGCTTAAGTGTCCGAAAGTGCCCACAGCACCGGAGAGCTTGCCCACGGCCATCTCCGCTGCTGCAGTCTGCAATCGGTTGAGGTTACGTTGCGCCTCGTCGTACCACAATGCGATCTTCAGCCCGAAGGTGATGGGCTCGGCATGGATGCCATGGGTACGGCCGATCTGCAGGGTATCCTGAAACTCGAAGGCCCGAGCGCGCAACACTTCCAACAGGTTCACCAAGCCCTCCACCAGGATCTCGTTGGCACGTTGGATCTGTAGGGATTGGGCTGTGTCTACTACATCATTCGAAGTTAAACCATAGTGGAGCCAGCGGGAATGTTCTCCGGCGCCAGCGGCTGTCATTATCTCTGCTACGGAAGTAGTAAAGGCGATGACGTCATGCTTTACATCCGCTTCAATCTCAAGTATCCGTTCCACATTGATGGCCGCATAGCGCCGGAGATTCACCGCTGCCTCGCCGGGGACGATGCCCATCTCGGCAAGTACCTCAGTGGCGGCAAGCTCAACATCCAACCAGCAGCGGTACTTGCTTTCGTCACTCCAAACGTTGCCCATCGCAGGGCGGGTGTAGCGGGGAATCATCGAAACGGAGCTCTCCTATGGGGATATGGTCACGGCCACCGCCTATTCGGGGGCAACCAATGGGACCAGTCAACCTTCAGTGTAACCAGCGCAGTGCCAGATAGGGGAATTTCCGGTTGGTCCTGCGCATCCTGCGGATTACCGCCAATCGCTGGCCTTGCGATGTAGGGTCATTCGGCCTACTCAGCAAGCAGGCGGCGCGCATCCTCAGGGATGCGGGCGTAGCTGCCGTTCTCACCCGTGCTGTAGAAGCCACGCACCTGCCCCTGACGGTCAATGAGAGCGAAGCGGGTACTGTGCTGGAGGCTACCGTCGACATCAAAGAGGTTGAAATCCTTACTCGCCAGGCGGTGCAGTATCGGCTGTGGGCCGGTGAGGAAATACCAACGGCCATCGATGGCGCCATAGCGTTTCCCGTACGCCTTTATGGCATCCGGGGTATCCCGTTCAGGGTCAACCGTGATGGACACGATACGTAACTCGTCTATATCGCTGGTTAATCGTTGGATGTCGCCCATCAGGGTGCTCATACGCGGGCAGGGGCCGGGACAATTGCTGAAGAAGAAGTCTGCTACCCAGATTCGTCCCCGCAGATCAGCCATCCCGTAAGGTTGGCCGTTCTGGTTGGTAAGCGTGAAGTCCTCCACCTGGCCTAGAACGGGAAGGCGCTCCACGGGGGGATTCTGATTGCAGGAACTCAGCAGAATGAGTCCGCCAAAAATCAGGCAGCAGGCGACAAGCAGTCTCATGCGAGGTTCCTTTCCGATTGCCGGCCGACCACCATGGCGGCGACCGTAACGGTGGCGCCAGCAGCAGCAAGCAGAACTACCCACGGAACCCAGGCCGCAATGGGGTGCGAGGGTGGCAGGGGAAGCCCCAAGCCGCGTGCGATCGCGTCGTGGGCGTAGGTGACGGGGTTAGCCAGCATGACATAGCGCAGCCAGCGCTGTGCTTCCCCAAGACCGAAAATTGCCCCGGAAATCATCCAAAGCGGCATGAAGATGAGGTTGATTACGGCGTGGAAGCCTTGGGGCGAAGCCACCAACCAAGCGATGAGGAGTCCACTGGCGGTAAACGAAATCGCGATCAACAGGCTATTCAGCGCGAGGGTGGGCAATTGCGCTGCGGGATAGAGCGATCCTCCCAAGGTGGCGAGCACCACAAAAATCATCGCCTGTGCAACGGCAAAGAGAGATCCGGCCGCTACTTTCCCCGCAACAATAGAGAGTCTCGGGGCGGGAGATGCCAGCACGCACAGCAGGAATCCTTCCTTACGGTCCTCTATCAGCGACATGGCCGAGAAGATGGCAGAAAACATCACTGTCAATACGAGTGCACCGGGAAGGAACCGTGCGAAGTTGCTGTAGCCGGAGCCCACAAGCAGCCAAAAGACTACGGGAGTAAGGGCAAACCCAACCACGCGAGAACGCTCGCGCCAGAAGCGCAAGAGGTCACGCTGGAACAGCGCACTCGCAGGCAGCCAGAAACCGCTCATGGCCGGAACAGGACCCCCGTGGCATGAAAATAGACGTCAGCAAGTGAGGGCCGATGCACCCGCATCTCGCGTATCCACTCCGCATGGGAAGCGGATAGCGACGCAATCAGAGCGGGGCCGTTTGGGCACTCCACGCGGACCACGTCCTCCACCACCGAGACGTGGAAACCCGCGCGCGGGGCTAACAACTCACCCATTTCGGTGGCGCGATCCGAAACAATCTCCACCACCTCGCCACCAAGTTGCTCACAAAGGATGGCCGGAGCGCCTTCCGAGGCAATCCGGCCCTCGTGGAGGATCAGCAGCCGGTCGCACTGGGACGCTTCATCCAGAAAATGGGTAGACACAAAAACCGCTACGCCATCCGTGGCCTGAAGGCGGCGCAGATACTGCCAGAGTTCGCGCCGGGCCAATGGGTCCAAACCAGCGGAAGGCTCGTCAAGCAGCAGGAAGCGTGGTTGGTGGAGGAGGCAGCGGGCGATTTCAACGCGGCGGCGCAGTCCGCCGGAGAGCGTGCGTACCTCATGGTCAAGCCGGCTGGAAAGGTCCATCTGCGATGTTGCGTGCTGGATGCGCCCGGAAAGCTGGTTTCCATGGAGTCCATAGAGCCTGCCCGCGAAGGAAAGATTTTCTCGGAGCGTGAGTCTACGGTCGAGGGTGGACTCCTGGAACACGACACCAATGGCGCCACGCACGGCGAGAGGGTTGGTTTTTACGTCTGCGCCGCAGATGGAGGCGCGACCGGTTTGGGGCGCAAGGACTGCGGAAAGGATTCGGAAAAGCGTAGATTTTCCTGAACCATTGGGCCCCAGCAGGGCAATCAGGCGGGGCGCTTCGATGCTGAATGTGACGCCATTCAGGGCGGCCCTAATGGCAACACGAGTTCCGTTGCCCCGCATTCTGGGGGCCGGATACCGAAAGCCTAGGTTCTCCGCATCAACAATCAAAGGGCTGGCCTGTCCACAAGCATCAGCAAATAAAGCAACGGCAGATATGCCACGCTCGCCAGAAGCACTTTACGGGCGCGCAGAACCGTACGTTCCCGCGCCACGCGGATACCTGCCCAAGCGTACATCACGCCAAGTACGGTAGCACCTGTCAAGTACAACATCCCAGTCATCGAAAGAAAGCTGGGAAGCAGACTCACCGGCAGCAGCAAAGCCGAGGTAACCAGAATGTGACGGGCGGTACGCGCCCCTTTCGGGTCAACCACGGGAAGCATCTGCATTCCCGCGCGCGCATAATCCTCCCGGTACATCCAGGCAATTGCATAGAAGTGCGGAAACTGCCACAAAAACAGAATTGCGTACAGCGCCCAAGCCTGCGCCGTTAGCTCTCCCTGGGATGCCGCAAAACCGATGAGTGGTGGCATGGCTCCGGGGAAAGCTCCGATGGTGGTAGCCCACCAGGTCTTCTGCTTCAGTGGCGTGTAGAGAAACAGGTAGCTGGCCAGGGTGAAAAGACCCAAGTTTGCCGTAAGCCAGTTTGCGCCCAGGGCTAGCTGCAAATAGCCAGCGATTGATAAGGCGACAGCAAACCAGAAGGCGCCTGCCGGAGGGATGACTCCAGTAACCAGGGGTCGGTTGCGGGTGCGCTTCATGTGGGCGTCAGCGCGGCGCTCCATCCACTGGTTGAGGGCTGCCGTCCCCGAGGCAATGAGTCCCGTGCCAAGAATTGTGTGGAGCAGGGTGGCCCACTGCCAATTGCCAGACACGCCAAAGAAGAAGCCAATTCCCGTGCTCATTAGGATGAGCCAGGTTATGCGGGGCTTTGTGAGTGCGATGTAGTCGCGCATGTGCATCCTGGTGAACGAATCTATGGCTCCAAGGGCGGCCGGATGGGAAGGTGTCCCGTCCTAGGCAGCTCCCTCATTCATGGATGCAGCGGGAGCCCCGGCCGCATCGGCGACATGCTTGCGAATGGTCATAGCCAGCCAGACGCAGGCAGCAAGTGTCACAGAACCCAAGACGATATGACTGATCGTGAAGAGCACTAGGTGAGGATTGCCTGCTGCCCCGGGGTTGCCGGCCTGAGCTCGATAACTCAGGGCCACCACCCCCAGAATCACTTGTGCCAGCATCATCCACACCAGCGCGAACGCCGGCTGACGCAGTGGACGATGCTTTGGGTAGGTGGTTACCACCAACAATCCTGCCAAAGCAAGAAAGCCCGCCACGACGAAGGCCCCAATCAGGTGGGGGATCACGCCCGTAAGCCCATGCCGGTAGGCAGAGCCCAACACAATCTGACCGGCAATCAGCACTGCCGGCACCCACGCCATCAACCGAAGCGAAGGCCGAAACTCGTCCTCCACCCATTCCGAGGGCTCATCCACGTGACGCCGGGCCACAAATCCAAGAACCGCCATTGCGGCGAACACAAAGTGTAGCAGCGATGATTGCACCACACTCAGCCCGCTTGATGGACCCACCACGGAGGCAGAAACTCCCAAGCCTGCCAGCACCATAACGCCTGAGGCGATCCCTACGCAAAGTCGCCTTTGCAGAGGGTTTCCTCGCAACTTCCATGTCAGCACCAAGGTTACCAGCGAAAGCAACGAAACCAGTTCGGCCAGACGCCGATGCGCCGATGGCCCAAATCGCGCCCATGCAGGAACCTCCAACCCCTGGGCTGCGCTGCTGCTGAAAGCGGTAACCGTCGCCAGAGCACAGGTGCACACAAACATCGCAACGACGCTTCGATTGATCCAGGCGGACTGCATGGTGATGCGAAGGAATTCCCAGGGGTGCACCTTGTCTCACACGGAACACAAGGCGCTCTCTCTATTATGGACAGATTCCGATTGCAGTGAAAGTGTGCAAGTTTCTGTTAAACCGGAATTTCTGGGGCATTTGGCTACGATTTGCGCGAACTTTCGAGCTACTGAGCCAAACCGAGGCCGATTCCCGCGAGGAAAATGGAGCGCAATTGGTGGGGCTCCATCGCTTTAATTGCGTCAAGGAGACTGGTAGGCGTCTGCTATTCTTGGAACAGATCCACCCAATCAATTGCTATGACTACTTCGACCCCAGCAAGCGGAGCGTCCGTTCGGGAAATTGTGTGCGCACACTCGCCTGACTCTGACGATGCCTTTATGTTCTACGCTCTGGCGACACGCAAAGTGCGCTCGCAGATCGCCAACTTCCGGCATGTACTGTCGGACATCCAGACGCTAAACCAGAAGGCTCTGCAAGGGGAATATGAGCTGACGGCGATTTCCTATCACGCATATCCGTACGTCGCGGACCGCTATCAGATTATGGCCAGCGGTTCCAGCGTTGGCGACGGCTACGGTCCCATCCTGGCGGCTACCCGACCGATCCCTCCAAGTGAGGTGAAGGGGAAGCGCATTGCAGTACCGGGCAAGATGACAACCTCTTATCTGGCGTTGAAGCTCTACGAGCCGGATTTCGAGGAAGTGGTGATGCCGTTTGACCAGATCCTGGACGCTGTGGCGTCGAAGACGGTCGATCTGGGGCTGGTCATTCACGAAGGGCAACTCACCTACGGGGACTTGGGACTTGCCAACATTCTGGACTTGGGTAAGTGGTGGCGTGCAAAATACTCTCTGCCGCTTCCGCTTGGGGCCAACGGGTTGCGGCGGGATCTGCCGGATGATGTGAAGAGCGAGTGCGTTCGCATGATGCGCGAGAGCATCCAGCATGCCCTTGACCACCGCGACGAAGCGCTGAACTATGCCATGCAGTTCGCCCGCGACATGGACCCCGCCCTAGCGGACAAGTTCGTGGGTATGTACGTCAATCATCACACCGTGGATTGTGGCGAGGAAGTGCCGAAAGCGGCACAATTACTGTTGAATCTGGGCTACGAAGCAGGCCTGATCCCGCACCGGGTGGAACTGGACATCCTGCGCTAAGTGCTCGTTGCCTCCACTGTTACCGCGCCGCAGCGCGGGCTGTTGGCAATGCCCGATGACTTTCCAAGGGTTAGCCCTCGGAAGGCGCCGCCGCAGACGGGCGGCACCAAGCTTCGTAGGTCACCCGGACACTCTGTTTGGCTGGGATCCATCGAAAGCCGGGAACGCCGAAAAGGCCATTGCGGTCAATCATCTTTCGGCGCGTCTCCGGGAACGGGGAAACCCCAAACTCCATCCCGCGCGTGATGGCCTGCCCGCTCCAGGGCGAGTGGTCGCGCGACCGGTTTTCTTCCCAGATCCCTAGCCAAGGGAAATCGCTCCGCTTCCAGCGATATCCGCATGCCACCTTCAGTTCTGGATGCCACGCGGTGAACCAGGCAATTTCCTGGCTGGGGTCCATCAGGTGCGTGGAGAACGCAGCCGATACCGGCAAGTTCACGTAGGTGCGCATGTCGGTAACGCCGCCAGCTTGGTTTGGTACCAGCGGCCAATCGAAATCGGTGCCTACCTGCATGTAGCCTTTCCCGCCGGTGAAGTCGAACTCAATCACCTTGCTGCGAGTGGCGTTGCATTGGAATACGGTCTTCCCTGGCTCAACAAAGGGTGCGCCAAGCGTGACGTGCTGCGTCCAGCCGATAGGGCGGTCAGCAGCGCTGAGGTTGGTGACCGTCTCCGTGATGAGCAGTGTGTCTGAATCAACCGGCAGTTCCAGGCGGCGCTCAAAGTGCAGTTGCGCAATGGGAAAGGTGGCGCGCAGCACGATGCCATGGCGCACTTCCTCCACCGCATACCCGGCAACGCTGGCCTCGCCGTGGGCGCCAAGCCCAGCGGCGTACTCATCCTCAGAGGGCGGACCAAAAATGTCCAGACAGAGATTATGACCCAGGATTCCCGCCAGCAAGCGGCTCTCAGAGTCGTTGCCATACAGCGGGTTGCGGGCAGGATCCCAGGCCGAGGGTTCCATGGATGGCCATGGTGGCGTCCACAGGGGGTTGACGCCGGTAGCCTTGCAAGTGAGGGCGGCGATGTGGCCACCTTCCACAGTGATCACCGCGGCAAGCTTGTCGTTCTCAAGCAGGTGCGCGCGACGGTTGCGATACTTCGTCTCTGCCATACAGTTGGTTCTATCAGAAAATGCGCATTCCAACGCACTGTGCAGGCGAAAAAAATCCTGAATGGGATCGCACACGGTGAACCGCAAGAATTCCCGAATGGGGCGCACAGCGAACGGGATGCAATATTGAGAGGGAGTAGAGAACAACGCGAAGGAGAAGAAGATGGCGTCCCCAGCGGGATTCGAACCCGCGTTATCGCCGTGAAAGGGCGGTGTCCTAGGCCGGGCTAGACGATGGGGACCCGGAAGCGGCCAACAAGGACCACATGTTTCAGTATACAGGATGGTCGGGGAAAGCAGCAATGTGAAAGGTGAGAATCGCCAGGCTGCAATCGGGATGCGCCTATTCTGTCCGGCGGATCGCGCTCTTGCGTCATCAACCGGGCAGATTGCGATGTCTGAACGAGATGCAGGCGCCCTGTGGCAAGAATTCCAGACTGCAAACGCCCGGTTTCGTGAGAAACTAGCCGCATGGAAGGCATTTCACCACGCAAGCCGACATATCTCCCGGCCGCGCCAATGGAGCTATCGCGGTTGGACATCCCCGAGGGTCTGCTGATCGACTTGATGGTGCGGCGGACGGCGTTGGATGGAACCGTGAGTCTGGGAGAATTGGGCGCAAAGCTCAAGCTAATGCCAGGCGTGCTGTATCCGCTTTTCCAGCAGCTAAGGAAGTTGCAGTATGTGGAAGTCACCGGTATGAACGGCGACGACTACGTCTTCACGCTTACCACCGCCGGCCGGAACTTCGCACAGGACCGCTTTCTGATTTGCCAGTATGCAGGCCCTGCACCAGTTTCGCTGAACGTTTACCAACAAGCCGTGCGCAAGCAGCAGGCCAAGGTGAAGGTGAATCGCGACAAACTGAAGGAAGTGCTGTCTGACCTGGTGATCACTGATGAAATGCTTGACCAGTTAGGGCCCGCCGTGGTGTCGCAATCCTCCATCTTCCTTTACGGACCCAGCGGCAATGGCAAGACAAGCATGATGGAGCGGCTCTTCCGTGTTTATGGCGACGCAGTGGTGGTGCCGTACGCCATTGAGGTGGACAACCAGATCATTGTGGTTTATGATCCCGCACTTCATCAGAAGATTGAATATGATGAGCCGCGGATGGACCAACGCTGGGTGGTTTGCCGTCGCCCGTACATCGTGGTTGGCGGCGAACTTGAGCCAAGCATGCTGGAGTTGAAGCTCGACATGGCGTCGAGAGTTTACGCAGCACCGGTACAGTTGAAGGCCAACAATGGAATTTTCGCCATTGATGACTTCGGGCGGCAGATCATTTCGCCCACCTACTTGCTGAACCGCTGGATTGTTCCGCTAGACAGGAAGGTGGACTACCTTAGTCTCACGTATGGCATGAAGTTCCAGGTGCCCTTTGAGATGATGGTGATTTTCTCCACCAACCTTGACCCCACTGATCTCGCGGACGATGCCTTCCTGCGTCGTATTCAAAACAAGATTTATGCTGAGCCGGTGCAGCCGCAGGTATTCGATGAGATTTTCATGCGCATCCTTGAGGCGAAGGGCATTCCTTATGACGAGGATGCGCCGAACTATCTGCGCGATTTATGTGAGCACTCCGGCACTGGGGAGTTACGAGCCTGCTATCCGGGCGATATTTTGCGAGTGCTGGAATCCGTTACCGCCTATGAGCAGAAGCCCTTTGTAGTGACGCGCAACAATATTGACCGCGCGGGCAGCATTTACTTTGCTCGCACTCAGGAAGTGACGGTACTGTAAACGAGCCCTGGAACCCAGATCTTCCTTGGTCGCCGTTCGTGGTTCGCGGATGTTCGCGACGTTTCGGCAATCATAACGGGCCGGCAGCCCATGACGAATGCGGGCTGCCGGCCCTTTGGTTTTGTTGCCTTGCCGAGTCGGGTATGGGATGACGGCAAGCAATCAACTAGAAGCTGTAGCTTGCGCTCATCTTGTAGAACGATCCGTTGCCATCCGTGCTTGGCCGGTCCATTACGTTTGCTCCCGCAGTGAAGCGGATTGAGAAACTGTCAGAAAGCTTGGCCTGCACGTAGGGTCCAAGCCAGCGATACAGATCCGCTGATGGGGGACGGCCGGTGCCGCTTGGGTAAAAACCAAGCGCTTCATAGTGGACCCCGGCGGAGACAACCTTGGAAACCTTGTAGCCACCATTGGCCCACCAGTGCAGAAAGTTGTTCTGTACGGGCACCTTCTCAAGCCGCTGTGTTTCCGTATTCAGCCGCTCACCTTTGCGTCCGGCCAGATAGCTGCCGAGGTAGAACTGGCCTTCAGTCTTCTCCGTGTTGAGGTTCACCGTGATGTTGGGCACATAACCTTCCAACGCCATGGCAAAGTCTCCTGCCGAAAGCAGTTTGCCGTTCAAGATGCCCAGTTGCGGGTTGAACTGCAACTTTCCATCGAAGGTCTTGAAATTCACGCCACCACCGAACTCCGTCCAGAGTCCGCCGCCTCCGCCTGTGCCGAAGGAGGGTGTTGTCCAGAAGATGCCATAAAACGTGTAATCCACCTTATCGTTTGCCTTATAGGCTCCAGTCGCGATTGGGTAAAAGCCAAAGAAGGTGTCCTGATTCAAGGACACTGTGTAAGAAGCTTTTGATTCCTCAGGTGCCTGCTGGGCAAATGCGGAGGTGCTCATCAACAGGGAAGCAGCAATCGCCATCGTCGCGAAACAGCGGTTTCGGCGAGATAGAGACAGGATTGCCGCGAGCATGCGCAGAGATTTCGTCATGAGAATACCTTTCGGGAACGCAATGGATGTCAAGAAGGCGCGCGAGATGATCGCGCGAGGGGGGCTAGCACAGACGTTGTACTGGCGTGGTGGGATAGGGAGGCGACTTTCAGGCCTCAAGTTCTGCTGACAGACTACGCGGTGCTGCAACTTTGCAGCAATCGGAGCATCTGCCGTCTGTCGGGGTTGCCCTCGGCTTATTGCGGCTTGATCCAGGTCCCAGTCCGCTGGTGAGCGGCAATCCGGATTGAGCCGCTGGGGTCGCCTTTGGCTAACCAGTCACTCTGGTTGACAGGTTACAATCTGCTAACATGTTTGTCCAACTCAAAAACAATATCGGCTCGATAAAAATTCTTCAGTTCCGCATAACGGCTTTTCCTGCGCATGATAGTTAGAAACTTGCGCCTCGTACGCGCGCACTCTCCAATGGCTGCTCTGTCGCGGCCGGCAGCAATCACCTAATTCCAAGGAGTTCCCCATGCTGAGAGGTTTCAGGCTTGGACTGGCCCCGGTGTTGGCCACGCCATTGTTTGCACAAGCGGAAGCGAGTGAACTGGAGGCGCTGAAAGCGGCTGTGGCCCAGGCGCAGAGCAGTGGCGATAACGCCTGGCTGTTAGTTTGCACGGCATTGGTGCTGTTGATGACAGGGCCAGGCTTGGCCCTATTCTATGGGGGCCTTGTGCGGCGCAAGAACGTGCTGAGCACCATGATGCACAGCTTCGTGATGATGGCGTGGGCCACGGTGTTGTGGGCCGTGGTGGGCTACAGCCTAGCCTTTGGGAAGGGCAGTCCGGTCATCGGCAGTCTTGAGTACTTCATGCTGAGTGGAGTGGGTGCTGAGCCTAGCGGCTATGCCGGCACTGTCCCTCACCAGACCTTCATGCTGTTCCAGATGATGTTCGCCATCATTACGCCGGCGTTGATCTCTGGAGCTTTCGCTGAGCGCATGAAGTTCAGTGCGATGCTGCTGTTCATGACACTGTGGTCGTTTCTGATTTACTACCCGATGGCCCACATGGTGTGGGGCGATGGTGGCATGCTGAATGCGTTCACGGGAGGCGCGCTGCCCTGCTATGACTTCGCCGGCGGTACCGTGGTGCACATAACGTCTGGCGTATCGGCACTGGTGTGTGCACTGTATTTGGGAAAGCGGCTTGGGTATGGCTCTGAGCCCATGAAGCCGCACAATCTGGTCATCAGCACGATTGGGGCATGCCTGCTATGGGTGGGCTGGTTTGGCTTTAATGCTGGCAGTGCGTTAAGCGCCGGTGCAGGCGCCTCCAGCGCCTTCCTGGCTACGCAGTTGGGAGCAGCCACGGCCACCCTTGGATGGTTGTTGATGGAATGGCTGCAGATAGGCAAGCCCAGCATGTTGGGCGCAATCTCCGGGGCGGTGGCCGGGTTGGTGGTAATCACGCCCGCGGCGGGCTTTGTGTCCCCGGCGTCGTCCATGGTGATGGGCTTTGTGGGCGGCGCGTTCTGCTATTTCATGGTGGTGAAGGTGAAGGCCATGTTCGGCTATGACGACTCGTTGGATGCCTTCGGCATTCACGGCGCGGGTGGCACGCTAGGTGCCATCCTTACTGGCGTATTCGCCTCCAACGCAGTCAATAGCGGTCTTCCGGAAGCGGCCGGTTTGCTGGATGGAAACGGCGGGCAGGTGGTGAATCAGATTTTAGGTTCACTGCTCGCATGGGGGTTGGCGATTGTGGGCACCCTCATCATCCTGAAGATCTGCGACATGACTGTCGGGCTACGGGTGACGTCTGAGCAGGAGATTGACGGCCTGGACGTGAACCTGCATGGAGAAGAAGGATACAACCTCGAGGCCTAGGAAGGACGCGCATCATGAAAAAGATTGAAGCCATATTGCAGCCCTTCAAGATGGAAGAAGTGAAGGAAGCACTGAAGAACATCGGCATCACTGGCATGACGATTACCGAGGTCCGTGGTCACGGCCGCCAGAAGGGACACAAAGAGGTTTACCGCGGGCAGGAGTATCAGGTAGATCTGCTGCCGAAGGTAAAGCTCGAACTGGTTGTGGCGGACACGCGCCTGGAAGAGGTGGTGCAATCTATCGGCGCGGCAGCTCGGACAGGCAAGATTGGCGATGGGAAGATCTTCGTCTACGAAGTGACAGAGGCCATCCGTGTTCGCAACGACGATCGCGGTGAGGAAGCGCTGTAGACCCAGCAGTTGGGCCATGGCGGGCGGTTAACTCGGGCGAGCCGGGTTGTTCGCCCCAGCTGCCTGTGCTCCCTAAATGATCTCTGTGGGGTTGGCGTTTACACTTAGCGGATTCTTTGCCCCATGGTAGGCGCGCAGGAATCGTCGCAGGATAGCCTGCTCCAGCCGGCCCTGACGCCGCAAAGGGGAAGGGAAGCGCAGCAGCAGATCAACCCGGTTGGGCTCTGGCAGGTGCAGATACACGCGTGGTGTAGCTGACGGGGTGTGGATGAAGTTGTGGGTATGCTCAAGGCTTTCCATCCACTCCCTTGCCGGCTCCAGGATGTCCCCGCACACTTCCTGGATGGCATCCAACGCGACGTGTTGCGCTCGTTCGAGGTCGTCCTGGAGGGTGAGCGGGATACAGATTGTATGCACCACGTACCTTCCGCTCTTCGACTCGCTATAGACCGGGGTATCCAGCATCCTCGCGTTGGGTACCACTATGGTTCGCCCGGTAGGCATGTGGAAGCTAGGAGCCGGGCCAACCTCCAGCAATGTTGTGGTGAACAGAGAGATATCGATCACGTCACCGTGCACGGTACCCCAATGAATCCGGTCACCCAGCGAAAAGGCGCCGCTTACCGCGCGCAACAGGGAGCCGGTGAGGCAAAGCAGCAGTTCCTTGGTGGCAATCACGAACGCTGCCGCCAGCGCAATGACAGAAATGATGAAAGACTGGATCGCGTTCGCCCACACTGCAAGCAGGGACAGCACCAGCAAAATCACCATGGTGTTGCGCGAACCGGTCAGCCAACGTTGGCGCTCCTCTGCTGAGTGCAGGTGCCGCACCACCAGCCGAGTTACCAGGCCGCGCAACCCAAGAATCACCAGCACGACAACGGAAGATACGGCGAGGTTGCGCAGCCAGGCCACGTCCAGAACCTGCTGCCAAATGAAGTTCAGTTCCTGCCAAGGCTCCACGTTCGCCCTTCCTTCTGTCGCGCCAAAGCTTCATTATCGTTTGGCTGGCTGAAGCTGCGCCGAACTTGCCTGGATGCTACCTGTAGCCTGCCGGATGCGCCGCCTGCTACAAGAGGTGCCCCATCTTCTCGCGTTTGGTTTGCATGTAGAAGGCGGTTGTTTCCAGAGGGCCCACGATAATGGGCACGCGCTCTACCACGCGTATGCCAGCATTCTCAAGCGCTGCGATCTTTTCCGGATTGTTTGACAGCAGGCGCACGGCTTCCAGCTTGAACAGCCGCAGGATGTGCGCGTGAACGGAGTAATCCCGCAGGTCCGCCTTGAAGCCCAGCAATTCGTTGGCCTCGACGGTGTCAGCGCCGTGGTCCTGCAGTTCATAGGCGCGAATCTTGTTTACCAGTCCGATGCCACGGCCTTCCTTCTGTTCGTAGATCACCAGACCCCTGCCCTCATCGGCCACCGCGCGCAAAGCCATCTCCAGTTGCGCCCGGCAGTCGCAGCGCAGGCTGTGAAAAACATCGCCCGTAAGGCACTGAGAGTGGATGCGGACTAACGGTGGGGCGCCTGTGGTTAACTCGCCCATGCACACGGCCACCAGTTCTTCGCGCTGCCCATCGACGTCGGCCTCAATGCCATGAATCTGGAAGTCGCCAAACTGGCTGGGTAATCGCGCTTTAGCGATGAGCTTTACGGTAACGGCCATGGGTTAGATGGGAACAGGCGGCAGTGCCCAAACGTGGGTACTGCACTCTTTCATCTTATAATGATGCCCATAGCGACATGCCGAATCCATTGCTGGTAACGCTGCTTATCAAAATCGGTGTAGCGGCGGCGATTGCCAGTTTCCTCATTCGCGTGCGCTTTTTTTCCCGGTCAATCCTACGCGAGGAACGCAGCTACCGTGAGCGGCTCATCCTTGCCGCCTGCTTGTCTCTCGTCTTCGGCGCCAGCGTCACGGTACGCATCGTCACGAAGGGCTATCAGGCCGCTGACCTGGGGCTGGAGGGCAGCTTCCTTAGCGGCTTGCTGGGTGGCTATCTGGTGGGAATTGTCGCGGGTCCGCTGATCGCGCTGCCAGCAGTCCTGAACGGTGAGTACTTTACGATTGTCCTCTACGCCGGCGTGGCCACCGCCTCCGCGCTGCTGCGTGATCTCGCTTCTGACTCTGAACAAGTTTGGCAGATCT
Organism: Bryobacteraceae bacterium; assembly: GCA_036821995.1. Lineage (GTDB taxonomy): Bacteria > Acidobacteriota > Terriglobia > Bryobacterales > Bryobacteraceae > JACTMJ01. Next base: position 41,366 of record DAISIM010000002.1, on the reverse strand, counting down.
CGCCCTTCTTTGAGCGCAGCCTCTACCGCCTCTATTTTGTGGAGCGCGACTATCCCACCGCCGCATACCAGTTGCTGGCGCTGGGTCTGCTGGTAGTGTCGGAGATCGCACGCCAGTTGTTGGGAAGTGTCTTTGATTCCCGCTTCCTGTTCGTGTTGCGGCCTGAGGAAGGCACAGGGCAGGCCTGGATGTTGATTGCCACCTACGTCTCAACGATCTTCGCGGTGGCGATTCCTTTGAAAATCTGGAACAACCAGCGGACCGAATCGAAGCTCAAGGAGCAGAACCAACTCCTGATGCAAGCGCGGCTGGAGGCGCTCAGCCGCCAGATCAATCCACACTTTCTGTTTAATACCCTGAACTCAGTATCCTCGCTCATCCGCACGAACCCTGACCAGGCAAGGCAGGTGGTCTACCGCCTGTCACACATCCTGCGGCGCTTGCTGAAGACCCACGAGCACTTTGTACCGCTGCGCGAGGAGATCTCCTTCATTGACGATTACCTGGCCATTGAGCGCGTGCGCTTTGGCGACAAGTTACGCGTTGAGCAGGACATTGCTCCCGATACACTGGAGTGTCGCGTGCCCAGCATGTTGCTGCAGCCGCTGGTGGAAAACTGCATCCGTCACGGATTGGGCAGCAAGATTGAAGGAGGTTGCGTGCGGCTGGCCGCGCAGCGCGACGGTGACAGTCTGCGGGTAATTGTCGCCGATGATGGAGTGGGAATGGCTCCCGAAGCGGCCGCACTCCTGATTGGCAAAGGGATCGGGCTTACCAATACCCACCAGCGTTTGAATGTGCTGTACGCCGGACGCTTCCAGTTCGACATTGATTCGCGGGAAGGCGAAGGCATGCGAATCACCATTACGATTCCCGCCAACCCGGGCGAGGCTGGCCGTCGCGTGGTGGCGGAGCAGCGGCCAGCCAACCCCTCCAAGCCCGTCAAGACTCCTGCCCTGCCTGCCCCCTAGCGCCCGCCCTTTGGCAGATCGCGGGCCACATCCGCAAGCATTGAGGTGATGCGGCTCATGTCCATGGTGCCAATCTCAGGGCTGCGCTTGGCGCGGACCTCTCCATCTTCACGTGGAGCGCGTTCCACCGCGGGGGCAGCGGGCGCCTCGCCGTAACGCAGCGCGTCCAATGCCTGAAAGCGCTGCAGGGCCGCTTCCAGGGACATCTGCATCTCGCGCATCATCTCAAACATCTGCGCCCAGTATTGCTTTTCCGGATCCGCGCTCTGCCGCAAATGCATCAGGTCCACAAAGTTTGTAATGGGGTTGTCGGAATCCTGAGGCTTCTTTTCTGCCACGCGGATCTGTTGGCGAAGTTCGCGGCGGCAATACTCCACACTATCCAAATCCTTGGTGTCTACACGGATCGTGCGGCTTTGCGCTACGTCGAAAGGTGACGGCTGAGCGGCATCAATCATCTTCACGATGGGCTTTCGTGTCATGTGCCGGATAGCCAGCAGGTAGTAAACGATCGGGTCACGATCACTGAGGTCGGCAATCACCAACGGATCATCCATCACCCGTTCAATTACCGCGGGCACAATCAGCCCCGGCTTCCCCATGTGATCAGGCCGGGTGGCACCAGCGTAGCCTAGCTCGTGCAAGATCGGGTCAATGATGTAGCGAAGCATCTGGTCAGATCGGCGGCGGGTGTCACTGCCCTCCTCGCCAATAGGAGCAATCAGGAAACATCGCTTGGTTTCGTCCGCGCCGGGTTTCGCCATGCAACCAGTATCGGCCATTGCAAGGAATGGGTGGGAACGGCAAGAGGCGAGAATGCCGTGGCGCTCCCAGCAGTGCAAGGCGAATCGTACACTACGGGTATGGTTCTTCGGCTTCGTTTCTGGGTGTGCTGCCAGCTGATGGCAATCCTTGCACTGGCCCTATGCGGCATGATGGCCGCCTGTTCCAGCGCTGGCCCGGCGCAACCTTCCAGTGCGAATGCTATCTTAGCCGCGGAGCCAGATCAGGTCGTCACGCTGGAGGAGTCCGCAAACTCCACCCTGCCACCAGCCATGCCGGCATCCTCGGCGAGCTTCGATTACTACGTGCTGGCGCTATCGTGGTCTCCGCAGCACTGCGCCACGCCCGCCGGCAGCCGGGATCGCGCGCAATGCGCAGGCCCACGCTCATTCGGCTTCATCGTACATGGGCTTTGGCCGCAGTTTGAGCGCGGATGGCCTCAGGATTGTGGAGGCGGGGGCGCACTCAGCCGACAGCTGATCAACAGCACCATGGACATCATGCCTAGCGAAGCGCTCATCCGGCACGAATGGAAGAAGCACGGAACCTGCAGCGGGCTGCAGCCTAAGGACTACTTCGCACTCACGCGCCGCGCCTTCGATGCCTTCCAGACACCGCCCGCTTACGGCACACCCACGACCACGCTGAACGTGAAGCCGGCCGTCTACAAGAAGGCACTACTGGATGTAAACCCATCCTTGACAGACCGAAATGTCGCAGTGGTCTGCTCTGGCCGTTTCCTGCAGGAAGTGCGCGTTTGTCTGGACAAGAACCTGAATCCGCGTCCCTGTGGCAGCCGAGTGAAGGACCGTTGCAACGTGCCCGAGATGATTGTGCGCCCGTTGCGGTAAGTTGGCAGGCTAGATGCTTGCAAGAGCATCCAACCAAGCTTGTATATCGTTCGTCAATGGGGCCAAAACCTCTACACGTTCACCAGTGCGCGGATGGGTGAAGGCAATCCGGTGCGCGTGCAGAAAATACCGTTCCGGGGTTGGCATCCCTGTTGGTTGCGCGGGTGCTCCGTACAGGCGGTCTCCTACGACGGGATGGCCGATACTAGCCAGGTGCACGCGAATCTGATGGGTACGCCCGGTTCCAATGCGCAGGTCCAGGAAAGTGTAGCCGGCGAAGCGTCTCAGTACCGTCCATTCGGTAAGCGCACTTCGCCCCGCGCGCTGCCGGGCGCTCATCCGCGCACGATGCACGGGGTCCCGCGCAATCGGCTTGTCGATGGTCCCGTGTTGTTCTCGCACTGCTCCATGGACCAGCGCCAGATAATGCTTCTCAATGCTTCGCCCGGCAAACTGTGCGGCCAGATGCTGGTGGCAGTAGTCGTTGCGCGCCACCAGGATCACGCCGCTAGTGAAGCGATCCAGCCGGTGTACAATGCCAGGCCTCTCCTGGGCTGAGCCCGAAGAGAGTCCCCCACCATAGCGATGCAGAAGAGCGTTTACCAACGTTCCTTCGCGAATCCCGGCCCCCGCGTGCACCACCATTCCAGCAGGCTTGTCGATGGCCGCGAGGTCAGCATCCTCATACAGCACCTGTAGGGGGATGTCCTCCGGAGTAGCATGAAGAGGCGGGGCCGGGGCGGGCTCCACCTCAACCGCATCGCCTGCCCGCAGGCGATAGGCAGGCTTTGATGCTGTGCCGTTTACGCGCGCCAGCCCAGCCATAATCCACTGCTGGATGCGGGCCCGGCTCACGGTGCCCGTGTCGCCTTCCGCCGTCATGTGCCCGGCAAGGAAATGGTCAAGCCGTTGGCCCACTTCGCTGTCGCTAATTTGGAATTGCTGCATCGCGCTGCCAAGCTCTCTGCTTTGTCATGGAGGCTTCTGCTGTCCATTCTCTCGCATCGTCATCGGTGGGCTTCATCCACGGGCGCTTCCCCACGGTAATCCGCATCGCCTTACCATGAAGCCATGTCTCAGCATGACCACAGCGTTACTAAGCCTGATCTCACCGTAGCCATGCGCCACTGCGCCACCGACGCGATTCGGCTAGCTGAAAGCCAGTTTCAGATTCCGCTGGACGGCTCCTACGAAAGCATCCGGGATCTTGATCGCATTCTGGAAATCCAACACCGCGCCATCCCGCGCGGGATTCTCAAGCTCTTCCGCAAAGGTCCTGATGAAAACGCCATCGCGCGCTTTGCCTATCTGTGGGGTGGCTACTTGGGCGAAACCTTACGTGCCCGCTGGGGCGGCGATTGGGAGATGCCCGAAGACGGGGTGATGGCAGGTTTAGCCTGCCTGCACATCGCCGGACTCACGCTGACACCCATCAGCCGGGTGGGTAAGCGAATCACCTATGGCCAGGCGGAGGATGTCTGGGCCTATGCCCTGGCCCTACAGGCCCATATCGAGAGCCTTGAGCCCCCAACCGGCGGCGGACTAGAGTCCGGCAGCTAAGCCAGACAGCCTTCCTGCGATAGCAGAAAGAGGAAAACCGCCACAATCATGACAATGGATGCGCCCATGGCCATCCGCAAGAACTGTAGTCGACTGGGCCCTGGCTTCACCTCGCCACCCGTGTTCACCATCTCATTCTCCGGTGGCTTCACGATCCGGTGTATGTTCAGCAGAATCATCAGTTCGCTGAAAACCAGCAGCCCCAACACCATGAGGTACAAAGTGCAGTTGTCCATAGCAATCTGTTTAGTCTAGTCCAACGCAACAGCCAAAGGTGTGCTTCCCCAGCGAAACAACCTGGGACATGCTGTTCCGCTTAGGCCAGCCAGATCCGCGCCGTGGCGATGGCGCTGGCAGCGCGCAGCCGCAGGTTGTCGGCCACCATCCATAGCCAGTAGCCATTGGACGCAGCCGCATCGGCGCGCAGGTCGCCCAGCACAATGCCCGTCTCGCCCACCGCGCTCAGGTGCGTGGGAGCACCCTGGTCACCATGCCACAGGTCAACTAAGTCGCCCTTTAGTTGCGCAGCCAACGCATCCGGCTCTACCGAATGCGCAAACTGCAGATGCACGGATGCGCTCAGGCAATGGAATACCCCCGCCTGCAGACAGCGCACGCTCACCGGGATGTCACGCGCCTCTGATGAAATCACTGCCAGGTGCGCACGAATCTGGTCTTCCACCGCGCGCAGGCTGCCCGCCGTTGCCTCTTCGCCCCAGGCGGGCATCATGTTGAAGGCCACCTGCTCATCGAAAATTGTCTTGGGCATGGGCTGGAAACCCATCAGGTTCACCGTCTGCTGATGCAGTTCATCAATGCCGGCACTGCCGTGTTCGCTGGCAGGCAGGAACACATGGGCCTGCACGGCGCTAGGACGTTCCGCACCGCGGAACTTCCGCAGCAAGATGGCTAGTGCCACCGCCGCCGGATGGGCAATTATCTGTACGGCATCACGAAGCACCTCAAAGCCCGGCTCCTCTACCAGCGGCGCCCGCAACTGCGCCTTAGGGGCCTTTGCAAGCGCGCCACTGAGGTCCACCACGAAAGGGCGTTGTTTGCGTAAGGCAAGCATGTCCCATGCCCGGTACGACGTCTTGGGGTCACCAGCCAGCAACACCACGGTTGCACCTTTGAGATTCTCCTCATCCAGTGAACTCACCACTACCGGCTCGTCGCCATCCGTGGTCAACGCGACGGATTCTCCCCCCTCTGCCCCAATCAGGCGCAGATCCACCGCCGCCGGTAAGGCCTCAAAGACCTCCCGCAGCTCCTTGCCCAACAACGTCGTGCCGCCAACAATGGCGAAGCTTGGTTTGCTCATAATCAATGCTGCATCGGGTTCACACGCTGGGCTGCTGCTGCGTTTCGGGCTCTAGGTTACCGCTCTTGCGCAGCCGCCGCACCATGCTGGCCCCCTTCAACACGAACCCGCTCAAGAGGTACACCGTGGCAATCACCAGCAACACAGGTTGCGAGTAGTTCCAGATCGCCCAGATTAGCGCACCGAAGAATACCAGGCTCAGGGGCTTTCGCGGTTGTACCAGATTCAGATCCTTGAAGCTCACATAGCGCCAGGTACTCACCATCAGCAGTGAGATCATCCCTACCAGCGCCAGCCACACCAACGCGAAGACCGGCTGAGTGAGCGGAATGCAACTGGCGGCGTAAACCAGCGCCGCCACCAGTCCCGCCGCGGCCGGAATCGGCAAGCCAACGAAGAAGCGATGGTCAGGTTTCGCCTTGCCCGGTGTCGGCGTCGCCTGCACGTTGAAGCGCGCCAGCCGGGCCGATCCGCACAGCAGATACAGGAACACCACGAAGTATCCTACCTGCCGCAACTGCTCAGTGGCCATCGCGGAACCATCGGTATTCACAAACTGCACGCCCCAGACAAAGGCAAGAATCGCTGGGGCAATGCCAAAGGTAATCACGTCTGCCAGTGAGTCCAGTTCCTTGCCGAAATCGCTCACGGTATTGGTCATGCGCGCGATGCGGCCATCCAGCCCATCCAGTACCACCGCAATTCCAATGCTCTTTGCGGCAATCTCGAAGTGCGGATTCGACCCCATATCACCGCCCGCTGCCATCAGCGCGCCTTGAATCGTCTTGATGATTGCCAAAAAACCCAGGAAGATATTGCCCGCCGTGAACAGGGTGGGTAGTACATAGGCCGCTTTGCGCGACACGCGCAATCGCTTGCCCAGCGCCCCGTTGGCTGTTTCCGCTTTGGTCACTTGGCCACCTCGCCTTCTCTGCCACTCAGATGGCCGCCGCCATCGCGCACCAAGCCCGCGGCGTTCCGCTTTGCGAGGACGGTGGATCCCCCCAATACCTGGTCTCCGGGGTTCACCAAAATCTGCCACTCAGGACCCAGAATGACATCTGTCCGCGAGCCGAACTTAATCATACCCACTCGCTGGCCCTTCTCCACGCGGTCCCCAATCACTGGGTGGAAGACAATCCGCCTTGCCAGTAGCCCCGCAATCTGGCTAAAGATCACGGTTGCCCCGCTGTCGGTGCGGATCTCCACGCGGTTCCTCTCATTTTCGTCGGATGCCTCCGGCTTGATCGCGTTCTGGAACTTCCCCTTGGTGTAGTCCACTGCCGTAATCACCCCAGCGACCGGAGCCCGATTCACGTGGACATCAAACACACTCAGGAAGATCGATACGCGCGTCTGACTTTCGCTTACCTGCCGCACCAGGGATACCACGCCGTCTGCGGGAGACACTATTACGTCTCCGTCGGGGATTTTCCGTTTCGGATCCCGAAAGAAGAACAGGAAGAATGAGGCGGCAACAAACAAAGGCAATCCCAGCCGGGGTTCCACCAGTTGCCCCAACAAGATTCCGCCCGCCACGAGGGAGAACGCCCAAATCCAGCCGTCTCTCACCATTTCAATCTTTTTCCGCCATGCACGCTCTTTATTGTGTCAGCTTGCGTGTCTGGGGAACAACACGCCGGTTCACGACGGCGCAGACGGCTGTCCTTGCCCGGCGGGCAGTTGTTAGACTCATGGGCATGAAGGCGATTGCACTGGCATGCATCTTGGCGCTGGCCGCTTCCGCGCAGCAGCCCCAGATCCTGCTCTATAACGATCCCCCGCCCGGCTCAGAAAGCTGGAGTTGGGGTGAGACTGAACAGCCCAACACGGATGGCATCCGCAGGATCGCCAACGTATCGCAACCCTCCCTCACGGTTTACGCCCCACCTTCTGGCAAAGCGAATGGAACTGGCCTGGTGGTGGCTCCTGGAGGAGGCTTTCGGATTCTTGCGATTGAGCACGAGGGCGAGGCGGTGGCCCAGTGGCTAGCCGCCCGTGGAGTCACTGTGTTTCTGCTCAAATACCGGTTGATGCGTACCGGCGATAGCCGTTCCGGTGACTCCGCGGAGATGGCTCGCCGCCGCGCCGAGATCATCCCCCTCGCTGTGGCGGATGGCCTCCAGGCCATGCGTGTTGCTCGCAAGCACGCCACCCGCTTTGGAGTGAATCCGGCTCGCTTGGGCATCCTGGGCTTCTCAGCGGGCGGCTGGGTAACTGCCGGCGTCGCGCTGGAAGGTCGTGGAGATAGCCGCCCCGACTTCGCCGCCCCCATCTACGCCGCGATGCCGGATGACCTCACAGCACCGCCGAACCCAATGCCGTTGTTCCTTGTTCATGCTGATGACGACAAGACTGTCATCCCTTCGCGCACGAGTGTCCGCCTCTATGAATCGTGGAAGAAGGTGGGTGCGCCCGTCGAACTCCACATTTATTCCAAAGGCGCCCACGGCTTCGGCATGCGTGCCAAAGGTCTGCCCTCGGATACCTGGATTCAGCGCTTCTGGGACTGGCTGCTTGCGCAGGAATTAGTCCCCGCGCCGGCAAAGTGAGGCGGCCGAAGTATCGGGCCTGTGGCCATTGGCGCAGATCCTCACTGCAACTCGCGGCCGCGGGTTTCCGGAATCCACAACCAGCACACTGAAGCCGCCACGAAGGCCGCGGCCAGCACGCGGAACGCCACGCCAAAGCCATCGCGCTCCGCCATGCTGCCTACGGTGAATGGGGCAACCGCACTGGCGATGCGCCCCACGTTGTAGGTGAAGCCTTGGGCAGTGGCCCTTATGCGCGTGGGAAAGTACTCCGCTGTCACCGTGCCCAGCCCCGTGTAATAGCCCGTGCCAAAGAAGGCCACGAACGGGCCTAGCGCTAGCAGCAGCCAGGCGTTGCGGGTTGCTGAGTACAGTCCCAGTAGCGCTGCGGCCATCAACAGATAGGCGATGTAGCTGGGCTTACGTCCCACCCGGTCGCTTACCACTCCAAACGTGATGTATCCGAACCACATCCCCACCTGCATGAACACCACCAGGCCCGACATCGCCTGAGCGCTCAACCCCACTCCCCCGCTTGCTGCCGGTAACGACAAATACGCCGGCACCCATAGGTTGAATCCCCACCAGGCGAAGAGCGTGAATGAGTTCATCAGCGTCAGTGCCAACGTCACGTTGCGAAAGGTGGGGCTGAGGATTTCCGCGAACCCGGCAAGTGGCGGCCGGCGTTGCCCGCGGGTTGCAAGCCAGGCATCTGACTCCTTCACGTTCCGGCGGATCCAGATGGTTGCAAACGCTGGCAGTACCCCGACAAAGAACACGGCGCGCCACCCTGCCAATGGAAGCACCACCGCCGTCACCACTGCCGCCAGCGCGTAGCCTACCGCCCAAGCACTCTGCATCAGGCCGAGGGCCTTGCCTCGATGGGCCGCGGGCCAGGTCTCGGACACTAGTGCCGCCCCGCTGGCCCATTCTCCTCCCATGCCGAAACCCAGAAACACCCGGAACACCGCAAGTTGCACGAAGTTGGTTGCCAGCCCGCACGCAGCGGTGAACGTGGCGTATAGCAGCATGCTGCCCATCATCGCCCGGGTTCGTCCAAAGCGATCCGCGATGTGGCCGAATGCCAATCCTCCCACGGCCGCTGCCACTAATGTGATCGAACCCAGCACCCCGGCCTCGGTCTTCCCCAGTTGCAGGTCAGTCATCAGCGCTGCCAGCACCAGCGAGTACAGCATCACATCGAAGGAATCCAGCATCCATCCCAGCGCCGCCGCCCCCAGCGCCTTGCGCGCATCGGGCGTACCTTCGCGCCACCAGCCCAGAAGGTTGGCGCTCTTCGCTGTGGTTGCTGGTGTCGTCATGAGTCCCATTTAGATACAAAAAACGCCAGGCGGCCTTTCGGGCACCTGGCGTTTCTGGCGGCGTCTAGCTCAACTTCGACCTAGATGTCGTAGTAGAGCATGAACTCGTAGGGATGCGGACGCAGCCTTACGGCTTCGGCTTCCGCCTTCCGCTTGTAGCTCACGAAGGCCTCGATAATCTCCGAACTGAACACGTCGCCCTTCAGCATGAACTCGTGATCTTCTTCCAGGCAATCCAACGCTTCGTCCAGCGAAGCTGGCATTGACGGCACGCTCTTTAGCTCTTCCGGACTCAGATCATAGATGTCCTTATCCAGCGGTTCGCCCGGATCAATCTTGTTCAGAATGCCGTCGAGGCCAGCCATCATCATCGCCGCAAACGCCAGGTAGGGGTTTGCCGACGGGTCTGGCGGACGGAACTCGACGCGCTTTGATTTCGGGCTGGCTGAGTACATCGGAATGCGTACGGCAGCCGAACGGTTCCGCCGCGAGTAGGCCAGGTTCACCGGCGCCTCGTAACCCGGCACCAGACGCTTGTAGCTGTTGGTGGTGGGGGCAATAATGGCAGAAAGTGCGCGCGCGTGCTTCAACAGGCCGCCGATGTACCACATGGCCATTTGGCTAAGGCCCGCATAACCGTCTCCAGCGAAAAGGGGCTTCCCGTCGGTCCAGAGGCTCTGGTGGCAGTGCATGCCGCTGCCGTTGTCGCCGAAGATCGGCTTCGGCATAAACGTTACCGTCTTGCCATTGCGCGCGGCCGTGTTGCGGACGATGTACTTGTACAGCATCATGTTGTCCGCGGTCTTCAATAGCGTGCTGAACTTCTGGTCGATCTCGCACTGGCCCGCCGTGGCTACTTCATGGTGATGGCACTCCACCACCAGCCCGCAGGCTTCCATAATCTCCACCATCTCCGTCCGGAGGTCCATGTGGTGGTCAGTCGGCGGACATGGGAAGTACCCTTCCTTCACACGCGGCCGGTAGCCCAGGTTGTCAAACTCCCGCGAGGAATTCCAACGGCCTTCCTCGGCGTCGATGAAGTAAAACCCGTGCTGGTAGGTCTGGTCGAAGCGAATGTTGTCAAACACAAAGAATTCAGCTTCGGCGCCAAAGAAGCAGGTGTCAGCCAAGCCGCTGTTCTTCAGGTGCAGTTCGGCCTTCCGGGCAATCCAGCGCGGATCCCGCTCGTAGTGTTGCCGCGTAATCGGGTCAACCACTTCGCCAATCATCACCAGCGTCGGCTTCTCGGTGAACGGGTCCATAAAAGCTGTGGTGGGGTCCGGCAGCAGCAGCATGTCGCTTTCATTGATCGCTGCCCAGGCGCGGATGCTGGATCCGTCAATGCCTGTGCCATCCTCGAACGTGCCTTCGTCCAGTTGGCTGATGGGGTACGAAATGTGGTGCCAAAGGCCAGGAATGTCTGAGAAGCGGACGTCGAATTGCACCGCACCTTTCTCTTTGGCCAGGCTGATCACCTGTTGTGGGGTCATGGATCCTCCGGGGATGGGATTGTTTCGGGAACTTTACGAACTCCGGGACACATTCTACTCTAGCGAATGCACGGGGAACCGTCAAACGGAGTGGAATTCATCCATCTTATTGATTCTATGCCGCTTACTCTACCTTAAGACAAACCTGAAAGGGTCGATCAGCAGTTTCTATATCTCGTCTTGAGGAAACCCCTCACCCCATGCTCCTGACTCCAACCCTAGCTTGCCCCTGACACGATAGAATAACGGCATCAAAAATATCGGAGGCTCAGGTATGCAATGGAAACGGCGTGAAGTCATTGGAACCGCTCTGAAGTCAGCCGCGGCAGCTCCCCTCATTCTGCCGCAATCGGCCAAAGGGGCCAATGACCGCCCCACCTATGCTCTCATTGGGGCGGGTGGCCGTGGCCGCAACCTCAGCCGTGCCTTTCAGAAGTTGGGAGCCGTTCCCCTTGGCCTCTGCGATGTGTATGAGCCCCATCTGCAGAACGCCGTCAAGGAAAGCCCGGCCGGCACAAAGACCTTCGTTGACTACCATGAGATGCTCACCCAGTTGTCGGGCATTGACTTCGTGGTATCTGGCACCCCGGATCATCATCACCAGCCTACACTCGCCGCCACGCTTACCGCCCGCAAGGACATGTACCTCGAAAAGCCACTTTCGATGACCATCCAGCAGAGTCACGAGATGGTAAAGATGGTGCGCGCCACGGATCGCATCGTCCAGATCGGGATGCAACGCCGCAGCATGGACTTCATCCATAAGGCCAAGCAGGTGATTGATTCCGGCAAGCTGGGCCGGGTGCACATGGTGAAGGCTCTCTGGAACTGGCATTTCAACATGCCCCTTAGTGCCAAGCCACTTGAGGGCAAACTGGACTGGCAGCGCTTTCAGGGGCCGGCACCCCGTCGCGAGCTAGTCCCTCCCCGCTTCCGCTGGTGGCGCGGCTTCTGGGACTACTCCGGCGGCAACATGACTGACCAGGGTACCCATCTCATGGACGTCGTCCAGTGGATGATGGGTGCTGAACCGCCCCTGTCCGCCTACAGTCACGGCTCCAATGTGAGCATTCCCGGCATCGAGGCCCCCAATATCTTCGACACGATCTTTGAATATCCGAACTTCCTGGCCACCTGGACCCTCAACTACCGCACATCGTACGACTACGATTGGTCAATCAAGTTCCTTGGCGAGGAGGCCACCATGGTACTCGACCGCTTGGGTGCCACCATCTATGCGGAGCCTCCCGCAAAAGAGAACGGCTGGCCCGAGGGTTGGGACCTCAAGATTGTTGAGCGCATCAAGGACGACGGCAATTACGAGGCGCACATGGCGAACTTCCTGGATTGCATCCGCACTCGCCAGCAGCCCAATTGCCCCATCGAGAAAGGCGCCGATGCCGTCTGCGGACCACACATGGCCAACCTCTCCCAGAAGCTCGGAAAGAAGGTCCGGCGTCTGCCTGACGGTACCGTCCAGACCTAACTGTCCTGGTTTCGCAGCCCTCAAGCTTTCGTGTATGGAATGGTTCGCCAGCCCACTGTTGCTATGATGGATGGAAACCCTGGGAGGGGTTTCTTGGAATGGGACCGCTTGGATGGCAAGAAACCATGGCGATCGCCATTCTCGCTCTGTTGATCTTCGGCCCTAAAAAGCTGCCGGAGTTGTTTTCGCAGGCGGGAAAGGCGCTTGCGCAGTTCCGTAAGGCTTCCACTGACCTGAAAGCCACGTGGGAACGGGAAATGAGTGTCATTAAAGAGGAAGGAGAATCGCTGCAACGCGAAGCCCAGAAGGCGTATTACGACGACACGAATACGCATGACTCTTCGTATTACGATTCTCCCTACGACGATCCGTACGCCAGCGACTATCCAGCCACAACGAGTGGCGACGCCAGCACCGATGCCGTAGCTTCCTCCGATGACAATGCGCAAACCGAAACCAACAACTTGAATACATCAACGGCCAGTGATTCCGGCGACACCGGTGAAACGAAGACCGGCGCTTCTATCTCCGCGAAACGGCCAGCCCCCGAAGGCACGATAGCTCAAGGCACTGTCGACCCCGGCAGTGACGCGGCGTAGTTCCGCCTCCCATGGCGAAGCATCACGCTGCATCCGGCAGGGATTCCTGCGCCCCGGCGTGGGGGTTTCCTGCTACCTTGCATTTCATCGTGCGCGGGTTTTCCAATAGGTGAGGGCTGTTTACCATGCCGCAGGACGACCAGAAACCAAACCACCCTGAATCGGATTCCAGCCAGCCAGATGCCGGACTGCCTGACCCAGAGCGTGACGGCCGGCTTCCCGACGCGGACCTAGCCGCTGACAGCCAGCCGGTCCAGGAGCCTCCGCCAGGTGAATCCTCGGGCTACACGCCCCCGCCTTACTTGTATGACGAGGATGGCAATCGGGTGGAAGACGATGCGCCGTATCCATCTGCCCAGCCCTCCGGCAACGTCATGGTGGAGCCGGGCGACAATCCCCCCCAGGATGATGGTGTTACCCCCGTTAACCCTTATCACGTAGAGCCGGCCCCGCCCGACGATCAGGCCTACCGTTACGATTACTACGAAGACAGCTACGCCGATACCTCAAAGGATCTCAGCACAACCGTTGACTCCAGTACGAAGTCCGTCGTCGCTGCCGGCGGGGCAGCCACCCCACCCGGTGGCACTCCCCCCACGGACGGTGACGATGAGGATGCTGACGAAGACGGCATGCTCCGCATGTCCTTCATGGAGCACCTTGAAGAACTGCGCACGCGCCTCATCCGCATCGTCGTGGGATTGCTTGTGGCTTTTGTCGTCGCCATCATCTTCTCGCCTGAGTTGTGGCTAATTGTGCAGCAACCCGCCGAGGCTGCGCTTACCGAACTTGGCGTTGACCCTCCAAACCTTACCCAGATCAAGCCGATGGAGGCCTTCAATGTGGTCTACATCAAGTTGCCCCTGATGGCCGCACTTTTTCTGGCTTCGCCGTGGATCCTCTGGCAAGTTTGGGGCTTTATTGCGCCAGGGCTCTACAAGCGCGAGCGCAAGTGGGCTGCGCCCTTTGTGATTGTGTCCGCCGGCTTGTTCATTACCGGTGGACTCTTTGCGTACTTCATCGCATTCCGATTCGGACTCACCTTTCTGTTGGGCATTGGCCGGGGCATCAATATCACGCCACTGGTGTCCATCACTGAATACTTCGATCTCTTCGTCAATGTCGTTCTTGCCATTGCCGTTGTCTTCGAACTCCCGGTGCTGATCTTCTTCCTAACCCTGCTGCGGATTGTCAATCCCGGTTTCCTGGTGCGCAATTCGAGGTATGCCATCCTCGGTATCGTGATCTTGGCGGCCATCATCACTCCCACGCCTGATGTCTTCAACTTGATGATCTTCTCTGTCCCGATGATCGTGCTCTTCTTCGTGGGCGTTTTGTTCAGTTACATCCTGGTCCTTCACCAGGAAGGCCGCCGTTTTCCATGGAAGGTTTTCTTCTGGACTCTTGGCGGCCTCCTATTGATTGCTGCCGGGATTATTGGCATCGCCATCTACTCGAATGGGTATCAGTGGCAATGGAGCTGGCCGTTTCTGATACAGTAGGGCTTGTAAGTTATTGCTACATGCGTTAGTAATCGCTGGCCACCCCCAGCACGCTGACGCTTGAATTGTAGGACGGGCGTAGAGATGGATCTGTATGAGGTCTTGGCCCACCTTGCGGCTGAGCGAAAACGCGTGGACGACCTGATTCGTGCCTTGGAGGGGCTGCAGCTCGGCCGGGACGGTGAAAAGCCAGTCGCCGCACCCAGCCGCCGGGGCCGCAAGTCTATGGGTCAGGAAGAGCGCCTTGAGGTTTCGCAGCGCATGCAGCGCTATTGGGAGGAGCGTCGCGCTGCCCAGCGCAATGCCGATTCCAAAGACGATGAGGCGACCTGACGCAAGCCTAGGCTGCTGGTCAGCAGCGAATCATTTTGGCCGTTTCCATGCACTGGTCGCGGGTGCTTCCCATGGTACTCTAAAGGAGTGTGGGCGGCTAGCTCAGTTGGGAGAGCACCGCGTTCGCAATGCGGGGGTCGTGGGTTCGAATCCCATGCCGTCCACCAAATGCCCCTCGTCCTTTCCCCTTTTGGGTTACAGCTTCATGACGATTGCTGAAGCCAGCGAAACGCCTCTCGATCGATCAGGCGCGGCCCGACTATTTTGAATTTGCCCCTACAGTAACCGGTGCGTGTGGTATCGCACGTGCGTCAGTTGATTGTCGTGGCCCTCCACCTGTAGCAGCACCTGTACCCCCGCCTGTGCATCCGGGAACGAACTTTCCAGCTTCCGCTCGAGTTCATCCAAATGCGGCGGGCTGGTTATGTAAACAGCCGCCCCATAGGTGGCCCAGGAATCAATTCCACTCAACAGCAGGATCTTGCCTCCCGTGGATGGCTGCGTCCAGAAGGACACGAGCGCATAGCTTTCCGCAGCCCCGCCTGAACCCCGGCTTCTGAATACATTTTCCTTCGAGCCGTCCAGTTCATCCAAAACAAAGCCCCCACTCTGCTCGTAACTCGACCTGATCGTCCGTGGCAACGCAATCAGGTCAAGCAGTGTGCGGAAGCGGTGTGAAGATACCAGAATCAACGTCTTACCCGTGATTGACTCCGGCGTCAGCAACTGGGCGTTCTCAAAGGCAGCGTCGATCCCCTCATAGGCCAGAAAGCGCGTGATGTGATGGATGCCCCGCATTTCACCCACGCCCGTGTATGTGTTGGGCACTGGCGTCAGGTATTTCCCAAGCAGTTGGCCGAGTTGCTGCACTCGCTGGACGCCTTCACCACTCGTGTCGTTCACCGTTACATCCCGCACGTACACGCCAGAGCCATTGAAGAACTGCGGACACCCAAACGCCAGTTGCACGGGCAAATCCGGTTGCAGCAACTGGCCCCAGATTCGCGGACTCCGTTGCCTTGCCAGGAACGAAGGCGAGGTCTTGGCCAGCACCGGCCGCCTGTCGACGGAAACCTGTTCCCACACACTGAGCCCGGCTACCGTCGCTGCTGACCCCGCCACAAACGAGGCCCCTGCTGCAAGCAACCAGCGGCGGCTCGGCCTCTCCTCCATCGCGCCAGGTGGCACCGGACGTTGGACGGTCACGGTCATCGGAACCTGGCCTTCCGTCCCATAACCTTCATTGATTTTCCCAACTGGGGCGCTGTCCGCTTCCGGGTCTTTCCACTCCACACTGGGGACGTAGCCCCCCTTCGGAAGCAAAATCCGCAAGGGGGACTGCTGGCCTTCCCCCTCGTAGTAGGCCGCCAGCCGCTTGCGCAGAATGGACGCCTGCACACGCACAATCGCATCCGATCGCGGATCGTAACCTGGACCCCGACGGAACACATCCCGTCCCAAATTGGCTTCCTTCAGCTCATCCGCGCGCCCTGCCAGAGTTTCAGTCACCAGAAACTCCAAAAAGCTTCGCAACTGAGGCGCATGGCAAAACGCGGAACTCTGGGTAATCTCAGCCAGGTGCGCCCGAACTTTTGTGTCATTTCCAGCTTCAGCCCACGTAAAAGGTGATTCTGCCATCTCTATCTATCCTGATGAAAAGAAACAGACGTTAACCGTTAAGTCACCCCACCTAACTGCCCGGTGCCCGAATTTTACCTTAATACTGACCATAAGCAAAGGTTTTCAGCCTCATTTGAGGTTGAATTCTTGGACAAGTCTCGTAGATTTTTGTCTGAACACGTCCGATTGAAGGGGGTTCACATGCTCAACAACCACTTACGTTGGCTTCGTTTCGCTCTCAGCACCTTAGGATTGCTGGGGCTGGTGTGGATGGCAATCGCCCAATCGCCTCAGGGCAGCATCATTGGCGCGGTAACGGATTCCCAGGGAAGTTCCATTCCTGGAGTCGAGGTTGTCGCTCGAAACGTGGGCACGAATCTTCTCTTTCGCTCTACCACTAGCCAGGATGGAGGCTTCACCATGGTCGCGCTCCCCATCGGCGACTACGAGATAAGCGCCTCGGTGCCCGGCTTCAAGGCGTTTCGTCGCACAGGCATCCGTCTGGAAGTGGCGCAACGGCTTCGCCTCGACATCTCTTTGGAGGTTGGCGAGGTCACCGAACTCGTTGAGGTCCGCGCCGAAATCGCCCGTGTACAGACTGAGGATTCCAGTCTAGGCACCGTGGTGGAAAGCAAGCGCATCGCCGAACTGCCTCTGAACGGTCGCCACGTGTTCAACCTTGTAAAGGTAGTTGCCGGCGTCCAACCCCGCTTTGATAGCACCGACGGTTTCGCCGAGATCAGCAACCAGAACTTCTCACAGATCCGCATCAACGGCGGACCTGCCTACGGTAACCAGTTCTTTTTGGATGGCGCAGTCAACAGCGTTCCGGTCCATAACGAAATCGCCGTCGTACCCATGGCCGACTCCGTGGAAGAGTTCAAGGTGGAAACCAACGCCCTGAAGGCCGAATACGGCCAAACCAGCGGCGGCGTAATCAACGTAGTCACCAAGAGCTGAACCAACGAACTGAAGGGTTCACTCTACGAGTTCTTCCGCAACGACGCCCTTGACGCACGCAACGCCTTTGCCACCCAGCCCAACGCCGCAGGCCGCATCAAGCAGGTGCTGCGCTATAACCAGTTCGGTGGCACGGTGGGCGGACCTCTCTTTATCCCCAAGTTCTACGACGGTCGCAACCGTACCTTCTGGTTTGCTGGCTATGAACAGTGGCGTTGGCGCTCCACCGGAAATCCGCGCTTCGGCAGCGTGGCGGTTCCTGAGCAGCGCGCCGGTGACTTCAGCAACACCCGCGATAGCCTTGGCCGCTTGATTCCCATTTACGATCCTGCCACTACCACTCCCTTGGCCACGGGTGGCTTCTCGCGGACCCTCTTCCCCAACAACCGGATTCCGACCGCCCGCTTTGATCCTCTCGCGGCGCGCGTGTTGCCGTTTATGCCGCTACCCAACGCGACGCCCACTGATCCCTTCACCTTCGCGAACAACTTCGTTGCGCTGGTTCCCTCCAGTTCTGACCAGGGTGTCACCAACGTCCGCGTCGATCACCGCATCACTGAAAACGACCAAATCTTCTTCCGTTACTCAGTCACACGCAACACCCGCGAGGATCGCGGCTGGGGCCTTGGCCCGGCTGACCCCGCAGCACGCAACGACCAGCGCGATAACCATTCCGCTGTCGTGGGCTATACCAAGGTCATCACGCCCAACACCCTCAACGACTTCCGCATCTCTGTGGCCCGCCAGTGGCTTCCCTTTGAACATCCCAGCTTTGACCAGAACTGGCCGCAGCAGCTCGGTTACCCCAGCATCATTCCCCAGGACCAGTTCCCGCCCGTCTCCATCGCCGGTCTCCTGCAAATCGGCAGCCCCTCATTCTCAGCCGGCGTCCGCGCGCAGAACTATGTCCAGATCGTGGATAGCTTTACCTTCATCCGCGGTAACCACACCATCAAGACCGGCTTTGACCTCCGTTGGAGCCGCCTCAGCTTCATCAACCGCTCCCAGCCCTCAGGCAACTTCAACTTCGCGGCCAACATGACCAACAACCCGGTCTCCCCCGCCGGTAACGGCTTCGGCCTTGCCAGCTTCCTGCTGGGAGAGGTCTCCAGCGGCGGTGCGGGCTTCCGCCCGTTCTTCCAGTTCCGCGCACTTCCGCTGGGCACCTATGTCCAGGACGACTGGCGCATCGCTCGCAACTTCACCATTAACGTCGGTCTGCGTTACGACATCTCTTTCGGTCCTACCGAAATGCACGACCGCCACTCAAACTTTGATCCCTTCCTCACCAACCCCGAAACCGGCGGACTGGGCATCATGACCTATAAGGGTGTCGGCAGTGAGCCCCGCACCTTCGTGAACCTCGACAAGAACAACTTCGCCCCCCGCATCGGCTTCGCCTGGAATCCAGGTGGAAGGGGCACCACGGCCATCCGCGCGGGATATGGCCGCATCTTTACTATCTCGGAAATCGGCCATACTCAGGGCGACAATACCAACGCCTTTGGCTTCTCGGTCGACACTCCCTTCGCTTCCAGTGCGCCAGGAATCGTCTCTGCTTTCCGCTTCAGTGATGGACCCTCCTCGTTGCTGCAGCCCCGGGGTGCCAATGGCGGACCGAGTGCTTTCCGCGGCTTCACCGTCCGTTATCAGGACCGCGTTGCCCCCACTCCTGATGTCCAACACTGGAACTTCACGGTTCAGCAGTCGCTTTGGGGTGGCTGGGTCGCCAGCGCGGTCTATGCCGGAAGCAAGGGCACCCATCTCTTCGGCGGCAACTACGACCTGAATCAGCTTGACCCTGCCTTCTGGTCCGAAGGTCTAGGTCTGCAATCTACGGTCGCCAACCCCTTCCGAGGACAGATTGCAACCGGCCCTCTCGCGGGAGCCACCGTCCAACGGCAGCAACTGTTGCGGCCGTTCCCTGATTACCAGACGGTCCAAACCTTCGCTGCTCCCAATGCCAGCAGCAGCTTCCACAGCTTCCAGGCGATCATTGAGAAGCGATTTGCGGCGGGTCTTTCCACCCTCATCAGCTATACCAGCAGCAAGCTGATCACAGACGCACTCTCGGTGGGTGGTGGCGGCAACGCCACTGGTTTGGAGGGCTTCCGCGTCGGCCGCTTCAATCGCGCTCTCGACAAGCGTGTTGACCAGGATGACGTTTCCCAGCGGCTGGTTGTTAGCAGCGTCTATGAGCTGCCCTTCGGCAAGGGACGCCAGTTCCTCTCAGGTGCGCCCACAGCGGTAGATCTCATCCTCGGCGGTTGGCAAGTCAACGGCATCGGCACCTTCCAGGCTGGACGTCCCCTGCTCGTTCGCGGAGCCAACAACCTAACCGGCATCAATTTCCCTGACTTGGTGGCTGACCCCAGTCTGCCTTCCGGTGAGCGTTCCGCCAACCGTTGGTTCAATACCGACGCGTTCCGGAACCCGGCCAACTTCACCCTGGGCAATGCACCCTTCACGCTGCCCTCCACACGCGGTCCCGGGCTTACCGATGTCAGCTTCAGCCTCTTCAAGACCTTCTCCTTCGCGGAACGCTTCCGCCTGGAGACTCGCTGGGAGATGTTCAACGCCCTGAATACGGTGAACCTGAATATGCCGAATACCACCTTCACCCCCAACCCGCAGGGCATCAATACCAATGCCAACTTTGGCCGGATCTTTAACTCCCTGGAAGCCCGGCGCATGCAGTTGGGCATTCGATTGACGTTCTAACGGAAGCAAAGGACAGCACGATGAATCGTCGGGAATTCCAATCGATCGTGGCGGCGGGGATGGCAGCATCCCCGCTAGCCGCCGCACCCAGCGCAGTGGCGCAAACTACGGCGACTCCATCCCCGGCAACACCGGCACCAGAGCGCTCGTATGACTTCGTCGTCTACGGGGGAACTGCCGCCGGCGTCACTACCGCCGTCGCTGCTGCCCGCCAAGGGCTTCGCGTGGCACTGCTGGAGCCCTTCCGCCACGTAGGCGGCATGGTCACCGGCGGACTCTCCGGCACTGACGTCGGCAAGCGCGAAGCCATCGGTGGTATGGCTTTGGAGTTCTATCTCCGTTGCGGCAGGCGCTACGACGTTCAGGAACACCTCCAGCAAATCGCCTGGATGCCCGAACCCCGGGTGGCCGAGAGCGTCTTCCACGAGATGCTTTCCGCCGCCAAGGTTGAGGTCTTCTACCAGCACCGGCTGCGCGAGACCACAGGTGTAGAACTCTCTAGCGGGCGCATCCGTTCCATCACCATGGAGAACGGTGCTCGCTTCACCGCACCCCTTTTCGCTGACTGTACCTACGAAGGCGACCTCATAGCCCAATCCAAGGTCTCCTATACATACGGCCGCGAAGGCATCGCGGACTACGGGGAAAGCCTTGCCGGTGTCCGCGCACACACCCAGCATCACCAGTTCCTTACCCCCATTAAGGCCCACGACCCCAGCGGAAAGCTCTATCCTGAAATCAGTCCGGAGCCCATGGGCAAGCCCGGCGATGGCGACAAGAAGGCTCAGGCATACAACTTCCGCGTCATTGCCACCAATAACCCGATGCTTCGTATCCCCTGGCCTAAGCCCGCCAACTACGATCCCGCGCGCTTCGAGTTGCTCGCACTTTATGTCCAGGGAGAAGTGAAGCGCCTTGGCCGCGCACCTATCTTCAACGAAGTTGCCCTTTTCCGTCCCATTCCCAACCAGAAGATCGACATCAACAACCGGGGCGGTTTTTCTTCAGACTATATCGGCAAGAACTGGGAGTACCCCGACGGCAGCTATGCCACACGCGCCCGGATCTGGCAGGACCACATCGATTACCAGCAGGGCCTTTACTACTTCCTCGCCACCGACGAACGCATCCCTGCCTCCTTGCGCATGGACGTGCAAAGCTGGGGGCTCTGCAAGGATGAGTACGAAGATACCGGCTACTGGCCCCATCAGCTCTATGTGCGCGAAGCCCGCCGCATGGTGGGCGAGTTCGTCGTCACCCAAAAGGACCTCCAGACTGAAGTCACCAAGCCGGACTGGATTGGGATGGGCAGCTATAACAGCGACTCCCACAATATCCAACGCATCGTGAACCCGCAGGGTAATGTGGAGAACGAAGGCGATGTCCAGGTGGCCGTCACGCCTTACCAGATCCCTTATCGCGTGATGCTGCCGAAGCGCGAACAGTGCAGCAACCTGTTGGTGCCCGTGCCCTTCTCGGCCACCCACATCGCGTTTGCCTCCCTGCGTATGGAGCCCCAGTGGATGATCATCGGCCATGCCGCCGGAATCGCCGCCAGCATGGCCATCCAGGCCCAACGGCCTCCGCATGAGATCGAGGTGAAGAAGCTCCAGCAGACGCTGGTGGAGCAGGGTGCCGTTTGGGAGTACGCCGTATCGCCGCAGAACAGCGCCATCACCAAACTGCAGCGCATGCTTTAGCCAACGCCGCCTCCACCAGTGAACAGACGGGAGAATCCTCCATGAACCGACGCGATTTCGCCAAATCCGTAGCAGCCACCGCCACCAGCAGTGCCCCGCTGGCCGCCGCTGCCCAGCCCCCAGCCGCCGCCGTCCCATCCAGCTTTGATCTCATCGTGTATGGCGGTACGGCTGGCGGAGTGATGACCGCTGTTGCCGGTGCTCGCCATGGCCTTAAGGTTCTTCTGCTGGAACCCCGCGATCACTTGGGCGGGATGGTTACCGGCGGACTCTCCCGCACCGATATCGGGCGGCGCGAAGTCCTCGGCGGCCTTGCCCTGGAATTTTACGCCCGTGTCGGCATGCGCTACGACATCAAGCGCTTCAACAGCCGCATCGCCTGGTTCCACGAACCCCATGTTGGCGAAAGCGTTCTCCGCGAGATGCTCGCTGAAGAGGGCGTCACCGTCCTCTTCCGGCACGCCCTCCGAGAGAAGACCGGCGTGGAAAAGTCTGGCGGCCAACTGCGCGCCATCACTACGGAAAACGGTGCGCGTTTTGCCGGCCGGGTGTTCGCGGATTGCAGCTATGAGGGCGACCTGATGGCCCAGGCAGGCGTTACCTACACCGTTGGCCGAGAGCCACTCAGCCTCTACAATGAGAGCCTCGCTGGAGTGCGAGACCGCACGCCCAAGCATCAGTTCCTCGTCGACATCCCCGCCCGCAATGCCGGCGGCGATCTCTATCCCGAAATCACCCCAGAGCCTGTCGCCAAGGCGGGTACAGGCGACAAGAAGGTCCAGGCCTACAACTTTCGCATCATCGCCACCAACGATCCCAACAATCGGGTCCCGTGGCCTATGCCGGCAGGTTACAACCCCGCCCGCTATGAATTGCTGGCGCTGCTGCTGGAAGCCGAACGGAAGCGCCTCGGCCGTCCCCAGATTTTCCACGAGCTCACGCTCATCGCCCCCATCCCCAACCGTAAGGCAGACTTCAATAATCAGGGGCCCTTTTCCACGGACTACATCGGTAAAAATTACGATTACCCCGACGCCAACTACGCGCGCCGCGTTGAGATCTGGGACGACCATGTCCGCTACGTGCAGGGCTACTACTACTTCCTTGCCAACGACCCCCGTGTCCCCGATACCCTGCAACGCGAAGTTCGCCAGTGGGGCCTTTGCCGCGACGAGTACGAAGACACCGCACACTGGCCCCACCAGCTCTACGTGCGCGAAGCCCGCCGTATGGTGGGCGAATACGTCATGGTGCAGAAGGACCTTCAGACCGATCTCAAGAAACCCGATGTCATCGGCATGGGCAGCTACAACAGCGACTCTCACAACATCCAGCGCATTGTAAACGCCAAGGGATTTGTTGAGAACGAGGGCGACATGCAGGTGCCGGTGTCGCCGTATCAGATCGCCTACCGGATGCTGCTGCCCAAGCGCACGGAGTGCACCAACCTGCTAGTCCCCGTACCCTTCTCTGCAAGCCATGTCGCTTATTCCTCGCTCCGCATGGAGCCCCAGTACATGATCATTGGCCACGCCGCCGGGGTTGCCGCAAGCATGGCCCTCTCCGCCAATAAGCCAGTCCAGGAAATTGACGTCAAGAAGCTGCAGACAACACTCCTAGCTGAAGCGGCGGTTTTTGAATACATCCAAAGCCCCCAGGACGCCGCTCACCGTATCATTCGCGAAAAGCTTCGGCCCAAGGGCCCCTTCTCCTTTAACTGGGAGTAAGCGCGCACATCTGGCTAGCGAAAGCGGGTCGATTCCAGCTCTGCGAGGATGGCAGTCCAGCCGCCCGCGCTCACCAGCAGCGCGGCGGCTTCCTGAATCCGCGGGGCAATTTGCCCTGTGACTCTGCCGGCGTGTCTGTTCTGGACTTCGTACCTAGCAATCCACTAGCAGGTTCGGGAACTTCATCCTCTCTATCGGAGTCCAACCGTGCAGGCAATCCTAAGCTCCTTTCCCGACTGCCGAATGCTCTAGTGCTCCCTAGATTCAGGCACTTTTCGATTTCAGTGTCAGATAGCGTCTTCATTTACGACCCTTTCAGTCCGAGTGTGTTATTCTCAAACATTGAGTTTGATTGCAAACGACTTGCAGGATGCTGAGCTCCCCCCAATAATTGCTTTGCCAGGACACGAGCATCCGTCCCGAGTGTGATTGAACTGGGATGCCCGATGTCCCAAAGGAGAAACCGCGTGTTGTTTCGAACTGTGCTGATTTGTCTACTTTGGCTTCTGGTTCTTGCCTCGCCGTGCCATGTTTGGGGCCAGGCGGGAAGTTTTTCCATTGAAGGAACGGTCACTGACCCGCGTGGGGCGGTAATTGCTGGCGCCACGGTCCTGCTGATGGAAACAAACGGAGTGGCAAGTACCGACGTATCCGGCAAATTCTCTTTTCAAGGGTTGGATGCCGGGCGCTACACGCTTCGGGCGAGTTCGCGGGATTTCGAAACTGAGCAACTACTGGTGGAGGCTGGCGCCACCGGGGCGGCAACGCCGGAACTTCGCATGCGACGGATCAAGGCTGCGATGGCGGCTGTTGAGGTAGTGGGCGAATCCGCTGAGGCATTGCTGGAGACTCCTGGATCACTGTTTGTGTTGAGCCGCGCGGAACTGCAGAACTCTCACCCAATGGATGCAAACGAGGTGTTGCGGAGGGTTCCCGGCGTGGTGATCAACGATAACTCAGGCCCGGTATCATTACGCCTGAACATTGGTGTGCGCGGGCTGAACCCTGACCGCAGTCGCTCCGTCCTGATGCTGGAGGATGGGCTTCCACTCACCATTGCTCCTTACGGAGAACCGGAGGCCTACTACTCGCCGGCCATTGACCGCATGGACCGAGTGGAAGTAGTGAAAGGGAGCGGCCAGGTGCTTTACGGGCCGCAGACGGTAGGTGGGGTGGTGAATTTCATCACTCCGGATCCTCCTTCCCAAACGCGGGCGGAACTCAATTTGCAGGGCGGCCAGCGCGGCTTCTTCGCGGGCAATGGTCTTATTGGCGGCAGTTCGGAGGACCAGCGCATGGGCTGGCTGGTAAATTTTCTGCACAAGCGCGGGGATGGCTTCCGCGACTTCTTCTTCAATGTAGACGACCTCCAAACGAAGTTTGTGCTGAAGCCCAGTGACAGTCAGACCTTCACCGTACGTGCTGGCTACTATGACGAGAACTCAAACTCAACCTACCTGGGCTTAACCACGCCGATGTATCTGGACAACCCGAATCAGAATCCGGTGCCGTCAGACTTTCTGAAGGTGAAGCGCGTGAGTGCCTCTAGGGGCACACAGCAGCGCTCAGCCCCACCACGGTTGTGAGTTCGTCACTATTCGGCTATTCCACTGTTCGCGATTGGGCACGGGCTGACTTCGACCGCAACCCAGCAGCAGGGCGCAACTACTGGGGGGTGTTTGGGGATACCAGTGTGCCCGGTGGTGCGCTGTACATCCGCAACAGCACGCTGAACCGTGACCGCAGCTTTGATGTGTTTGGCGCTCAGACCGGTGTTTCCACCCTCAAGCAGACGGGGAGTGTGAGCCACGCGATTGATGCCGGGATTCGTTACATCGGTGAGCGCATGAACGATAAGAACGTCATTGGTGGGGCCTTTGATGCCCGCACCGGGCAGATTCGCGATGATGAGAACCGATACGGTAGCGCCTTCTCCGCCTTCGTCCAGGATCGCATCCGCCTTACGCCCAGGCTCACCATCAGCCCCGGCGTGCGTCTGGAGCACTACAACTATGAGCGCCACATCCTGGTGACGCGCGTGGGTGGGGTGCCTTCCAACGTGGACATCCGCGGTGGCGATGGCGTCACCACCGCCATTCCCGGGATTGGCGTGGCATTCCAATTGGCGCAGCCCGTTTCTCTCTTTGCGGGCATTCATCGGGGCTTCGCGCCGCCACGGATCAAAGACTCGATTCTCGCCTCAGGCGTCCCACTCCTTCTTGATTCGGAGATGAGCTGGAATTACGAAGTGGGTGTTCGTGTGCTGGGGCACCGGGCAGTGCAAGCCGAGTTTACCTGGTTTCGTTTGGACTTCCAGAATCAAATTATCCCGGGAGCGGAGTCCGGTGGCGCCACGACAACTCTTGTGAATGGTGGTGAGACCTTGCACCAGGGCTTCGAAAGCAGTCTGCGCACAGACTGGAGCGCCATACTGGGCCGCAGCTTCACGCTCTTTACTGACATTCGCCACATGTGGCTGCAGGACGCCCGCTTCACGCAAAACACGCTGTTCCAAGGCAATCGACTGCCTTACGCTCCCAACCAAACGCTGTCTTTCCTGGTGGGTTTCCGCCTCCGCCAAGGCTTCGGATTTCAGGTAGATTCGGCCTACGTCGGTTCTCAGTTTACCGACAACAACCAAACCCTTGCACCATCCTTGGATGGCACGATTGGCCAGATGCCCGGATACACGCTGTGGAATATGAATGTCGACTACAGTATCCAGCGGGAGCGCTTCCAGTTGAGGCCATACTTCACCGTCAAGAACCTGACGGACCTGATGTACATTGCCTCACGAGCACCGCAGGGTATCCAGCCAGGGATGTTCCGGCAGGCCAACGTAGGACTGCGTATCTCGTTCTAAGCGCGGCTTTCATTTGTCCGGTGAATCGCCTTCACGGTGATGAGCTATCAATTCATCCTGCGTCATCCTGACACTGAGAAACCTAGCGAAGCCTGGTGAATAAGGATCGCCGATTCACCAGGCTTCGCGTTATGCCGTGAAGGCATCGCGCAGGGTCTTGTACGCCTTGGGTACCGCAGTTTCGGCGGGTTCCTTGCCTTCCATTTCCAGCGAAATCCAGCCCTTAAAGCCAGCGTTACGAAGGATTCCGGCGATGCGCTTGTAGTCCAGATTCAGCGTGTACCATACGCCGCCGCCTTCGTAGGTCTTAGCCTGGATGATGTGGGCGTACGGGGCAAGTTTTTGCAGGCCCTCGTAAGGGTCGCCGGGGTAGTTGCCGGTGTCGACGTTCATCTTCAGCCAAGGGGAATTGGCCTCCTTGTAAATGCGGATGAGGTTGTCCACAGAGGTGGTGAGTCCCCAATGGTTTTCAATACACAGCGCAACGCCTTCGCGCTGGGCCACCGGGATGCAACGCTGGATGCACTCGCCCACCCACTTGAAGGCATCCTCGTCGGTGTAGCCGGGCAGCGGCGGTTCAATGCCCTGCTTCGTCATCAGTTCATCAAAGGTCTTGGTTGTCCCCCAACGTCCGCTGTTCAGCCGGATGGCGGGAATGCCCATGCGCGCAGCGAGTTCGATGCAGTGAATGGTGTGCTCCACGTTGCGGGTGCGCTCATCGGCTTCGGGCTCAACAAAGTCCTGATGGATGGAGAGCATGGGCAGCGAGAGGCCGTAATCAAAGGCCATCTGTTTCAGCCGCATGCAGTAGCTGGGAGTCTCATCCGCCATCTGGCGGTGCAGAATCTCGACGCCTTCAAATCCAATGCGGGCAGCGTTGTCGATCACCTTCTCGATGGGGAACTTTACCGGCTCAAAGTGCCAGTAAGAATACGTGGAGACTGCCAGGGAATAGCGCGACGGCGTATGGCCACCCGCCTTGTTATCCTGCGCAAGGGCAGAGGCAGAGGGCAGGGAAGCAGCGCCCAGCAGGGCGGCAATGGATTCACGACGGGAAAGAGACATATTGTTTGCAGCTTAGCACGCAGGTGCTGAATTTCCGCATTGGCCTCTCAATAGATGGATCTTGCGCCATAGCGGCTATGCTTGCGGACACGCATCGAGTTTTCGGCCAGATTGTTGGCTCTTGACTTACAGGGTGTTTCAAGGGCCTGGCCACGAGGGTTGGTAGCTGAGATAGGATGTACTGCAATCTGGCGAGTTCGCAAACAACGTTCTTGGCAGGGTTGACCAAAGGAAAGGCGGCTCGTATGCAACCTTCACGCCGTTCGCTACTCTCCAACTTTGGCGTCAGCGCTGCCGCGCTTGCTGGCATGGCTGTTTCGCGCCCGTTTGAAGCGTTTGCTCAAGCGGTAAGCAATGCGCCGAAATCGTCGATCCCATCCGACTTGAAGATTACTGAGATCAAGTGTGGCTACATCCGAGGAGGCAGCCGGCTATTCGTGAAGGTGTACACGAATCAAGGCATCTGGGGCTGTGGCGAAGCGGTTGACGCTGTCGGCGGTACGTATCATTTGGTGAAATCCTTCGGACGCCGGCTGCAAGGACAAAGTCCGCTGAATCCCCATCGCTTGTTTGAGGATATCCGGCGCTCCGGCGTTTTCGGCGGCGCACAATCGGGCATGTATGTTGCGGTGCTGACCGCGGTTGAGACCGCGCTCTGGGATCTGGCGGGTAAAGCGCTTGGGTTGCCGGTCTACCAGTTGCTGGGCGGTAAATTCAGGAACAAGCTCCGCGTCTATGTGGATACGGCGCTCTACCAGGCCAGACTGCCGAGCCCAGCCAAGTTTGCGGAGGCCGCGCTGGAAGCAAAAGGGATGGGATTCACCGCTGTGAAGTTCGACCTTGACCAGGCGAACGACCCGGCACGATACGACCGCTACAACTGGACGGCCAGCCCTGGCGAGTTGCAGCGGATGGTGGACCAGATGAATGCAGCGCGAGAAGCCGTCGGCCCGAACATGGACATCTGCGCTGACATGCACGGGCGCTACGATTTACCCACCGCACTGGCTGTCGCGAAGGCCATGGAGCCGCTAAAGCTCATGTGGCTGGAAGAACCTCTGCCCGCGGAAAACGTGGAAGCCTACCGATTGCTGGCTCAGGAAACAAGCACGCCGATCTGCACCGGGGAGAATATCTACCTGGCTCATGGATTTCGAAAGCTGCTGGAGATTGGCGGCGCCGATATCATCATGCCTGACCTTCAAAAGGCTGGCGGGCTGGGCGAAGCGCAGCGTATCGCCAACTTGGCGAACCTGTACTACGTTCCATTCGCTCCCCACATGGTGGCATCGTACTTAGGTGCGATGGCGGCTTGCCATGTTTGCGCTTCGGTGCCGAACTTCATGATTCTTGAGTGGCAGATCTACTTCCACAAGGACCAGATGTTCAAGGAAATTGTCACGTTTGAGGGACCGATGGTAGAGAACGGGTTTATCACGCTCTCGGAGAAGCCCGGTATCGGCGTTGAGATCAATGAGGAGGCCATGCGCAAATACGCCGTCGAAGGGGTTCCGTTCTTCGCGTAAAGCCGGCTTGGCAGCGGCCGGCTGGCCTCGCTACTCACCTCAATCGCACGGGTGGCGGTTCAGGGAGTCCTGGTGGCGGGGTCGGCGGAAACCGCGGTTGCCGCTGCCACCCAATCGAAAAGCATCGATTGGGTGGTGGCGGGGAAGCGGTTGAAGTCAAGGGGTGATTCGAAGCGAAGGGCCTCCGGGGCCTGGTCGCGCGTGTAGACCTGGCGAACGCGAGAGATGGCGGCGCGGACAACCGAGGGAGCAGCGTAACGGTCGCGCTGTGGGGCGATGACAAGGACCGGGCGCGGGCTGAGGAGCGCAAGCACCTCGGGGTCGTCGACAGGTAGGTCGTTCGGACGCGTTTCAAAGGCTTGCCATTGGGGGAGGAGTCCTTGAAGGCTGCCATATTGGGCGAGGGCTTCGGTTTCGGCCAACTCCCTTGCTGACTGAGCATCACTGCCGGGGCGTTGCGGGCGAAAGCCGGCGTGGAGGGCGACCGCGCGAACTCGAGGATCGAGTGCGGCGGTGTACATGGCGACGCGGGCTCCCACGCTCCAGCCGGCGAGGACGATCCGCTGGGGATCGAGGCCGGGCAGGCGGGTGGCGATATCGACGGCTGCGCGCGTGTCCGCGACCATCTTGCCCATGAGGCTCCACCGGGGATAGCGGCGATAGAAATGGCGGGCTTCGTGGATGCGGGAGCCGTAGCCGATTTGATCGAACACGAGGATGGCGAAGCCCTTGGCGATGGCCTGTTGCAGCCAGGGCCGGAAGTACCGCGAGTAGCCGGTGGGGTGAGCATCCTGATGCAGCCAGATGAGGACGGGGAGACGGACATCGGCGGGAGTGCCGGCAGGGCGGTAGAGGTCAGCACGGAGGTCGTCGCCGAAGCCGACAGGTTGCCAGGTGAAGGACTCACCCTGCAGCGGGCGGCCGAAGAGGCCAGACAGCCAGCCATCACTGGGATAGCGGGAGGCCTCTCCGGAAGGGGGTAGGCCGAAGGACACACCGGCTGGCTCCTGGCCGAGGAGGGCAAGCAGCGCTTCGCGGGCGCGAGGGCGCTGGGCAGGCCATTGGTCAGGCTGAAGTCGCACGGGGGCCATGGAGTGGAAGGAGTTTGCCGCACCCGCCTGGATGGCGAGGGACTGCCAGCGGCTGTGCTGGTAGTCGAGGGTGATGGCTTCTGGACGCAGCGCGGCGGAGCGCGCAAACACATGATCGAGGAAGTCAACATAGCGTTCGATGTCGCCGGCCGTGGTGGCGTGCTCACCGGCACGGAGGTGGAGGGCCACTCTGTCTTCAGCGCCCAGCATGCGGTAAACGCTTTGGACTGAACGGTAGCCTTGCTCAATGCCATAAGGTGCTCCCTGGCCTTCTGAATAGGCTGAGGCGATGAGGAGTCCGCGGGGGGCAACCATACTCATGATGGAGTTCTGGTCAATGGGTAACTGATGTTCACGACCGGCGAAAAAGCGCAAGCGGGGGTGAAACCAATGGGGGAAGTTGCCGGTGATCTGCTCTAAGGTTTCATTGGCGTAGATGTCGGGGGTGAACCGCCAGGGAGTAGCCTCGCCGGTGTTGCCGCTGGAGAGGATGACGGCGCCAATACGTTCATCAAAGGCTGCAGCCATGAGTGCCTGCTTGCCATTGCGGGAGTGGCCGGTGATGCCGATTTGGGCCTTGTTGACCTTGGGAAGGGTGAACAGGTAATCGACGGCGCGGCTTCCGGCCCAACCCCACCGAGCCATGGCAGAGAAATCGTGTTGGGGATAGACGTCGATGTATTCGTCGCTGAAGTCGCGGATGGAATAGTTGGGATCAGAAGCGGAGTAGAACACGCCAATGTAGCCACGCCGCACCGCTGTGGATAGCCAGGGGCGCCAGCGCGGGTGGTTGGTGAGAAAGACAGGAAAGGGGCCAGGACCGGGCGGGGTGACGATCTCAATGAGCAGACGGCCACGGAGATCGGGTCCGAAGGAGAGCATCACCTGTTCGACCGTGACGTCGCCATCGCGAGTGGAAGAGATGGTTTCTGCGGTGAGGTTGGTGGGCGCGGGCGGGATGCTTCCGTAGAGCCACTGTTGGGCCTGGGCTGCAATCCATGAGCGCTTGGCGGGCCAGGATGCTGCGTCGCGGACAGCGGGGATATTGGCCTGCGGCACAGCGGAAAGGGGATCGGGTAGGAAGGGCTGAGAAGGCATGGAGGCAAAATCGGGCGGGAGTTCTCCGGTGCGGCGCTGCCAATCCTCCCAGGTCCTGTCGATGGCGTTGATGCGGCCGGTATGAGGAGGGCGCGAAGGCGTGAGAATCTGCAACAGTTCGTCGAGGGTCTGCTGGCGGCGGGCGGTGGCGGCGTCCTGCGCGGAGGAGATAGGAATCAGCAGGAGCAAGGCCATTAGGCCGATGACAGCGGAAGAGGCAGATGGAAAGGGCATTGGATTCACGCCGGCGGAGCACCGGGCCGGCTGGAGCTAGTGTATCGAAAGTGGATGGGGGGAACCAGGTGGAAATCGAAAAGAAAAAAGCCCCCAGGAACCGGCGCTGCGTGCAGCCGCTGCCTGGGGGCTAGAGGATCAAGACCTTAGAAGGTAAGCTTCAAGGCGCCCTGCCAGGATCGCGGAGGATCCTGGCGAGTGATAGTGCCGAAGGCCCCGGAGGTGACGGAGGTATTCGGGTTTGATTTGTTCGCGAAGTTCAGCGCGTTGAAGGTTTCCGCGCGGAACTGCAGCACGAAACGTTCCGTGATGCGGAAGTTCTTGATGAGGCCGAAATCCAGGCGATCCTGGACGGGGCCGCGGATGCCGCTGAAGCGCAGAGGGAACCGGCGCAGGTTGCTGGCCAACTGGAGGGCGTTGTTTCGCTCAAAGCCAGCGTTAGGGTTGAACCATTGGTCAACACTTCGCTCATCAGAGGGAAGCACAACGTTGGCAAGATCGCCATTGAAAATGGCATTGCCAAAGCCCAGCGGCGACCCGGTCTGGTGTTGCCAGGACGAGTTCAATTGCCAGCCGCCAAAGATGCCATTCACCAGGGGGTGCGCGTTCGCCCCGAACTGGCGGCCGCGGCCTACAGGAATCTCCCAAATGCCTGAGGCCGTGATGCGATGGGTGCGGTCAAGACCGGAAATCACCTCATACGGGGTGGGATCCTGGAGATTCATGAACTCAGTGGCCGCCATGTTCTTTGACCACGTGTAGGACGCTTGCATGGTGTAGCTCTTTGTAAAGCGCTTTTCAAGGCGCATTTGCAGGGAGTGGTACCAGCCGTAGCCCACCGGCTCATGGATCATGACGTTTCCAAACTGCGGGAAGGGCCGCAGCAGGTTGGCGCGAGAGATATTGGCACCATAGATGGGGTCTGTTCCACGCAACGGATTGGGGAAGTTTTGCCCCAGGAAGTTGATCGTGGTTTGATCTCGCGTCGGGCTGGTGGAGAGGTACTCCGCCGGCGTGTAGTTCATATTGCGCAACACATTGAGGCGCGTTGAACGGTTACCGACGTAGGTAGCTTCCAGCAGGAACTGGGCAGGCAGTGTGCGCTGGAAGCCGCCGCTCCAGCGTTGTGCATAGGCGTTCTGGCGGGAATCCGGAAACGCAGTGACGTTCTGGCCGAGGTTTGTGCGTAGCCCACCGGCCGCTCCAAGCGGTTGAAGCAAGCCCGTGGGGAACGGATCCGCGGTATTCGCCCGGAACGTGATGCCATTATCCAGTGTTGCCTGGATTGGAGTGGAAATGGTGAAGCCAGCGGGTTCAGTGTTTGTGTACAGGGTGCCCAGCGGTGAGAAGAAGATTCCATAGCCGGCGCGGAACACCGTCTTCTCATTGAGCTGGTATGCCAAGCCGATGCGAGGCATGAAGTTGTTCTGGGCCGGGTTCCAGTAGCCGCGAGGATTGCCGCCAACCCCCACAAAGTTAAGGCCGCCCAGCACTCGGAAGCTGTCCAACGGAAGCTCTGGGACACGGTTCGTGGAGGCCGCGTAGTTTGCGCGAGCCTGGGCCTCAATGGGGCTCGAGGCGGTTTGGTCAAAGTTGCGGACTGAGCGGTCGTAGCGCTCGGTAGTGGCGTTTTCCACTTCGTAGCGCAAACCAAGATTCAGCGTTAGCTTCCGTGAGACCTTGAAGTCGTCCTGCACATAGAAGCCAAAGATGGAGTTGCGTTCCGCGTAGGAGGCAACCACCGCCATTGACCCGGCCGGGACACCAAGGAGGAAGCTGGCGATTTCGCCGCCCACCTGCGGAGGAGCGGCAGTATCAAGGGGTCCTCGGGTGAATGTGGAGTTGAAACTGAGATCCGGTGAGGTCGCCTGCGGGAAGCGATTGCGGTTCTCACGCAAATTGCGCCAGTCGAAGCCGACTCGGATGCTGTGCTTTGACTTGTTGATGCTGAGCGTGGTGTTGAAGTTGTGGATCAGTGACGCCGTGACGCCATCCCCTGACTCCCAACCGCTCACTGTTGACCACGGCGCCACAGCCACTCTGGGGTGTGTAGCCACTGCACGGTCAACGGAATTCACCACTTGGCTGGAGAATCCTAGAGCCGCGAGATCCTGTCCCTGGCTGACCCGGCGCTCAGGGAATTCCTGCTGGGTGAGTCCGTAACGGAAGTTCAGCACCAGAGTAGGGCTTAGGACAATCACGTCGTCCAGCGCGATACCGCGGTTAACGCGGTTCAGGATGATGCCATCGACAAAGTCGGATCCATACCAGCGGTTCTTATCCTCTTCCCAAAAGTCGCGGTGGAAGCGGAAGAACAGGCGGTGGTTCTCGTTGAAGACGTGATCCACGCGGCCGATGTTGGTCCAGTAGGTTTCCAGTGCTTTACCAGCAAGGAAGAAGTTGTTACGGAAGTCGGCGGTTCCCGGCTGGTTGGGGCCTGGCCAGGCGCGCAGAAGGTTCTGGGCCGTGGGGTCCAACCGGCTATTGGGAATGACGTTGTTGGCGATAGGAGTACGAATGAAGCGCCCGTTCGGGGCAGCAGCCGTAGAGAAGGGGTCGTAGACCTGGTTGTTGGCACTGAGCGCCAGCAGCGGTGAGAGGTCGCCTCGGCGCATGGCGTCAGTGGGTACGGTGGAAACTCGTGCTCCTACGTTGGGGTCGCCAAATAGGTTTGCTTCAATCGCATAGAACCAGAATGTGCGGTTGCGGCCATCGTAAAACTTCGGAATAAACAAAGGTCCACCGATGGAACCGCCAAAACGGTTGTCCTGGTAGAGGGGAAGCCCCTGGCCGGCGCGGTTTTGGAATATGGTTGGCGCATCCAGTTTGGAATGGCGCAGCCAGTGGTGCAGTTCCCCGTGCACCGTATTGGTGCCGGACTTCGTGGTCACGTTTACCGATGCGCCGAGTGAGAAGCCAGTGGAGGCGTCGAAGGCACTGGTTTGCACCTTGAATTCGCCAATTGCTGTTTGGGGGGGTGAGAAGGCAACTCGTGGTGCGGTGCCGTCGCTGTAGACGTTCACGACACCATCAATTGTGAAGTCGTTGGTGTTGTTTCCACCGCCGTTGGAGCCAAACTGGCTGGGCGCGGCGTTGAACGGGGCTTTGCGAAGGCGGAGGTTTGTGCCATTCACAGTGCCTGGTGCCAGATGCACCAGATCCATGGCATTGCCTGCAAAAAGCGGGAGTTCTTCGATGCGGCGCTGGTCTACCACCTGGCCCAGATTGACGTCAGAAACCGTTAGCAGCGGAGTCTCACTGGTGACTTCCACAACTTCGCTGACTTCACCAATGGCTAGCGTGAGGTCCAGCGTAACGGTTTCGGTGGTGCGTACTTGAATGCCGGTGCGCACCAACTTGGAGAAGCCCGGCATTTCCGCTTCCACACGGTACATGCCCGGAAGCAGGTAGGGTATGCGGTAGTCTCCGGATTGACTGGAATTGGCGGTGAACACCACCCCAGTGTCTTCATTTGCAATCCGAAGGTTCACCCCAGGGATTGCAACTCCCGAGGGGTCAAGGACTCGACCTAAAATGGTGCCGCGCGGATCTTGGCCAAACAACACGGCACTAACCAGAAGAAGCAACACGGAAGATAAAAAGATCCGTTTCATAGCGGTTTCAGACTATCAAATATGTTAGGGACGTTACAATACAACCGAGTTTGAAAATACTGAATGAACGTTAATCTTCTCATTGGCATTCGAATGAGATAGCGTGTCGATGGAACTCTATTGCCGCCAGGCCCTGCCGGTAGAACCGGCGGCGTGGTGCGCGAAGAGTGATGCGGAATGGATTCTGAATGGCTGGTGGATGAGCGTGCTCATAGGCAGAATTTGCCGGATTGTGGGAATAATTTCATGTTTGTGGGGATAACCTACTGTGGCACCCGCTGACTGCTGGTGCCGCGTGGGCAGGCCCGGGGGTCCCAAGAATCTCAAACCCACATGGAAAGAGTAGATTACGGACGATCGGGGCGGCGGACGCAGAGAAGTTCAGCAGTGGAACAAAACGTGCAGGTACCGTAGAGACCGAAAAGTACCGCCCGGGCAGAAGTAAGGCTGGGTATGGACGCCCGGGCGGGAAGCTGCTATGTCGGCATCTTTCGTTTGCGATTCTAGCGGAAACGGCTCTGATTTCAAACTCCCTTCTGTACTCTATCCCGTTGCATTTTCTGCTGATTCTCGTCCCCGCAAGGGAAGGAATCGGCCAGATGTTCCAGGATTCATCGCGCTTGGCATCAATACGAACACCACTGCAAACCCATAACGGAATTGGCTAAGGGGAGCACCCCAGCACCGTACCTAAGCTTGGAAAACGCTGGTGATGCGATGATTGTTTTGGGTGAGATCGGGGCGGCATGGAATCGATTTATTACGTACTTTGTTATTTGTGTCACCGCACGTGCGCACACTGCTATGAAGACCGCTTCCGGCCTTACCACGGCAGTGATTTGGAAGCGGTGATTGCCCAAAGCAGGGACACAGCGCCGCGGGTGATTGGGAACCTTCCGGAGCGGATGACCTATCTGGACTGGCACCAACTGGATGCGAATCAACGTCCGCAGGAGCGCCGTGGGCGGATCATCCTGGCCGGTGGCGAGGTGCTGTTGGACGCAGTGCGAGAGAGCGTCCTGTATCCAGCGATCCAGCAATTGCAGGCGAAGTACCGGGACAAGGGAGGCGTGGACATCCTAGTGCAGACCACTGGGGACATCCTGACAGAGAGGGTCCTGGATGAGTTGCTGGCACTGGGAGTGCGCAGCTTGTCGATTGCCGGGATGGACGCATATCACAAAGGGATTGACACGCCGGAAGCACAGGCGCGTCTGCGGAACAAACTGATGGAATGGTTCACGGCGCGCGGGATGGAGGCATCGCCAGAGAATGCGAAGGAGATGGCCGCTGGCGGTGAACGTGGCATTCAGTACTACCACTTCTTCGGAGCGACTCCTGAATCGTGGATCGGCCCCTTGTGGCCAAGGGGACGGGCGCTGCAGAACGAACTGTCGGTGGCGACGCTGGAGGATAACTTCTGCAACCGTTGGTCAGGGGGATTGGGATTTCTGGACTACCGGAATGCGGGATCGGAAGTCTCGATTGAGCCGGATGGCAGTGCCTACCCTTGCTGTCTGAAGACAAAGCTGCCGCTTGGCAACGTGGCCAGTGAGCCGTTGGAGGCCATTCTTCAGCGCCATGTGGGCAATCCGGTATACGAAGCGATCTCAATGGGACATCCCGAGCGCATGGGTATCGCGCACGGTTGGAGTGTGGAGACCTTTCTGGAAAAGTCAGTGAGTCAACTGGCGTCAGGGAAGACCTATCGGAACCTCTGTCTTGGATGCGACCGGTTTCACGAGGAAGTGCTGGGTGCCGTCTCCGCGGAACTGGTGTCGATTTCCATGGGCTGAAGGGTTCGCAGCAGGCGTAGTCCATTGGCGGTCACCAGTAAGGTGGCTCCGACATCTGCGAGCACAGCCATCCAGAGGGTAGCGAGGCCCAAGAGCGCAAGAAGGGCGAAGATGGCCTTTGAGCCGACGGCGAACACCACGTTCTGTCTGACGATGGACATGGACATGCGACAGTGAGCAAACAAGAAGGGGATCCGGCGGAGATCGCCATCCCAGATGACAGCGTCAGCAGCCTGGAGAGTGAGGTCGCTGGCTTTGGATCCGGCGGCGATGGAGAAACTGGCGGCGGCCATGGCCGGCGCGTCGTTCATGCCATCACCTACCATGGCGGCAGGGCCGAGGGTAGACTCCAATTCTCGAATCGCGGCCAGTTTTTCATCCGGCAGCAGCGAGGCTTTGAAGTAAGGAATCCCCACCAGGTTTGCGATTGCCTGGCAGTGGGCGAGATGATCGCCTGAAAGCATCAGAACGCGGCGGAGCCCTTTGGCGGCTAGCGCCTGGATGGCTTGGTGGGCTTCGGGACGCGGGGAATCTCCAAGCGCGGCTACCAACCAGAGCTGATTTCCAGAGCCTGCGGCTATTAGAGAAGCCTGCACACTGGAGAAGCGATCCACCAGTTGCTGCGCGTGAATGCTCCAGGCTCCGCGTTGCTTTGCCAGCAAGGGACTGCCCACCCAGACGGGGATTTCGTTTACCACCCCTTCGCCGCCGAGTCCGGGAAGCGCATGGAAGCTACTTGCCGCAGGAGGTGGTTGGTTGGCGGTAGGGAGCGCGCGGTTGGCATAACGAACAAAGGCGCGGGCGGCGGGATGTTCACTGAGCATCTCGATGGCCGATGCGAGTCGCAGGAATTCCAGTTGAGGAATGTCAGGCATCCAAGCGATCTGGCGTAGTTCCAGATCACCTTGGGTGAGTACCCCGGTCTTGTCGAAGGCAATCGTACGAACCTGAGACGCACGTTCGACAGCCTCACCGCCTCGCAGCAGGACGCCAGAGCGGGCGAGGGCGGAGATTGCGGAAACCATGGTGACGGGGGTGGCGATTACCAGCGCGCAAGGACAGGCGATCAGCAGAAGCACGAGGGAGTGATAGAACCACTCGCGCCAGTCGTACCCAGCCAACGGGGGAAGGATGGCCACTACCGCTGCAGTGGCAATGACCATGGGCGTGTAGACGCGGGCGAAACGCTCCACCCACCGCTCAGTGGGAGAGCGTAAGGCCTGCGCCTGCTGAATGGCCTGCTCAAGTCGGGCGGCGCGGGAGTGGGACGGAGGGCGCCTTACCCGGATCCTGAGCGCACCACTCCCGTTGATGGAGCCAGCGAATACGGTTGACCCCGGATGCACTGGCAAGGGAAGAGACTCTCCGGTGAGGACGGACTGGTCAAGCTCAGAGGAACCGGACTCAACCACGCCGTCTGCCGGCAAATGCGCGCCGGGACGGACCAACAGCAGGTCGTGGACGCACACCAGGTGGGCGGGCACGGTTTCTGTATCGTCACAGCCGGGAAGATACCGGATGGCCGTGGAAGGCATCAGCGATAGGAATCCCTCAATCGAGGTACGCACGCGGGCTGCGCTGGCGGCTTCAAAGAGGTGAGCGACAGCAAACAGCAGGGTCACCAAGGCGGCTTCCATCCAGTCACCCAGCAGAAGCGCACCCACTGCCGCTAACGCGACGAGGGTATTCATGTCGGCCTGCCGTTGGCGGAGTGCATTCCAGGCGCGGGGTAGAAAGGTGCGAGCGCTTAACAGGATGGACAAGCCTAGTAGGTAACGGGCGGGATGCAGCTGGGGCCAAAGCGGAACGGGAATGTCGCCTTCCAGCATTGCTCCGGCCAGCAGGAGCATCGCGGACAAAGCGGCAAGTGGAATCTCGCGAGAATGAGTCATCGCAGGGTGAGCGGCGGTGGGCAACTGGGGGGCTGCGTCCATGGGATGAGCCGGAAATCCTGAGTTGGCAATCGCAGCTTGCAGAGACGATGAAGAGACTTGGGCTACATCGGCGACGATGGTGACCCGTTGGCGGATGAGGTCGAATTGTACCTGCTGCACGCCCGGGCAGGACTCTAGCGCCGCCCCGATCACTCGAGACTCGTTAGGGCAATCCATGCCGGGCACGTGGAAATGGTGCTGTTCGACAACCATAGACAGCGGAGATCCCTGAAAACAGGCGGGTATCTTCTCATTCTAAAGGGCAAGTGGGGGAACCCGGGCGACGCCGGGCTGCCTTGTACCCCGAGTAGTGAGGCTCGGCAAGGTGGAATGGAAACCCTTTCGGCAAGAGTCCAGGAACTCGCACGAGGGCATCAGAAATCTCAAATTTGTAACTTCTGCACTGGATTATCCGAAAAGGGATAGACGGTACCAATTTGCTCGTCCGAATGTGTTCTGGGCCTCAATCGACAGGCACATCGCGAGCGGTGTACGGCCCAGAGAGCGCAAGTTCGGTCGGATTCTTAATGAGATGATGTTCGCACTTAAAGATGGTCGAGAAGTAAGCGAGATTTTGAGCAGGCATGGCGCAGCAGAAAAGCCCTCAGATTGCATTTTGAAACCAGTCCTGCTTCGCTGTTTCTTCTTTTGGGTGCCGAGATGACGTCCGGGAGGGTCATAGGCGTACTGCAAGTAATGTTTACACACCCTCTGCCAAAGTTACACACCCCAGGGCTGGGCAGCTAACTGTATGAAAGGCGAGAGGATTCAGCAGCAAGGCAAGAGAAGCGGGGCAGGACGGGGCGGAAGAAACTTCACGATCCTGAGAATTGTAACAGTAAGGTTATATCAATAAAGATGGATCTTCTGCCATAGAAAGTGGCGAAATTCGCGCAGAAAGGGCACTTTAGTAGCTCGGGAGATAAGAAAACGGGCAAAGTGATCCAATCAGAAGAGAACTGGACTAGGTACATATAGTACTGGCGAACGCAAACTCAGCGTGATCTTGGCCAAAATGAAAGACAGATCGCGAGCGCGAACAACCTCTTGGGCGAGGAGACGAGCGCTGAGCGGCGACCAAGAAGCAGATTGCATTGGAGCTTCATCGTGCTTGAGAAAACAACCGCCGAATTGCCGAATTTGACCCCCCGGCGACGTCATTTATTGAACTTTACGTATCATTTACTTGCATTGAGTTCGATTGCCTTCCTGGCGAGCTTATGCGGCCTCGCGCAAACAAGCGTGCAGGCGCCTGTTCTTTTTGTTGAAAACCCAGTTGTGGAAGCCCGGGCTTTGGCAACGAACGACAAGGACCCCGTAGAAGTACTACGCAGCCGAGGGATTGGCCTGGAAAAAAGCGCGGTACGCGCACTGGCGCAAGATGGTGCGGAACCGGGCGCGGCTACGGTGCAACTGAATCTGTTTGCGGACACGCAGTTACCGCTGCGCGTGGAACGTCGCGAGCCAACCCACGACGGGGTGGGAGTAGTGATTTACGGTTACGTTGGGGAAACAGCCCAGGACCGCGTCATTCTGACTGTCTACGAAGGGGCAATGAGCGGGTCCGTTCGCATGGCCAACGGGGAATTCTACGACGTGTTCGTTGATCCCTCGGGCCGTGGCGAGGTCCGTCAGGTTCGCTTCCAGGGAAACCCGGATGGCGCGGATGACTATGTGATTCCTGACGAGGACGAGAATGGGCTCGTTCGGTTTGCAAAGGGAAGTAAGCTGCAAGTACCGACAGAGTTTCAGCCCGTGGGTGATATGGCGAACCTGTCGGGGACTGTGCAGACGATTGATCTGTTGATTGCCTATACGGTACGTGCGAGGGACGCACGCGGGGGCACGGCGGGTATTCTTTCGCACATCAATACGATTGTGGCCGAGAGCAACGCTGCCTTTTCCAACAGTAGCGCAGCCATTCAGTTGCGCCTGGTGAACGCAGTTGAGGTGAACTACGACGACTCGCTTTCGAACATGAGTTATAGCACGGCGCTCTCGGCGCTACGGCAGACTAGCGACGGAAAGATGGACGAGGTTCACTCGCTTCGAAATCAATACGGAGCAGACGTGGTTGGCCTGTTGGTGTCGCACCCGTTTTCGGGCGGCACAGTGGGAATGGCCTACATGTGCACGAACACGCCGGCGAACTTTGCTCCGTGGGCCTTTAACGTCACGCACCAGGGCTATGCCGGTGGGATCCATCTGAGCTTCGCACATGAAGTAGGACACAACTTGGGGCTGAACCACGACCCAGACAATGGGGGTTCGAGTGGGGCACTGCACACCTATTCCAAGGGATATCAGCAGAAGCTGTTGACACCAAAGTTCTACACGGTGATGGCCTATAGCGCTGGCTGCTCTGGCTGCACTGCGGTGGCAAATTTCTCGAACCCGCGTGTGAACTACTCAGGTATTCCGATGGGCGTGGAGAACACCATTGACGCCGCGAGAACACTTGATTTCATTGCGCCGTACGCCGCCGCTTGGCGGACGTCAGCAACTGCCACGTGCAGCTACAACGTCAGCACGACGTCGCTATCCACCGGCTCAAGTGGGGGAACGGGATCGGTCTCGGTCAGCTCCACGTCCGGCTGTGCATGGACTGCCTCATCGAACGCATCCTGGATCTCGGTGACCTCAGGCGCCAGCGGATCCGGCAACGGCA
>DAISIM010000001.1:72300-257796 GCA_036821995.1 Bryobacteraceae bacterium | reverse complement strand
CCTTGCCCAGCGTCCGCATGTAGCGCACCCGCTGCTGGAAGTGCGTGTAGCCCCAGCCGCCGGTGGGCAAGCTTTCGATTTCGATGTGGCTGTAGTACGGCAGTTCGTCGCGCACCCCGATCACCAGCCGGCTGTTGAAGAAGGTGCCGCCGTGCGGGTTGTGTTTCCGCACAACATCCGTGAGCGCCTTTTCCACCTTGAAGGCCACATGCTTGTTGTGCTTCCAGATGTCGTCCTTGCTGGCGCCCAGGCCCATGCGCTTGCGCTCATCCACACACCATTTGCAGAAGCACCCGCCGGGTGGTTGCTTCAGGATGTCGTACCAGCCCCCGTTCAGCTTGTACTTGGCATGGATCTCTTCGTTCTCGCGCACTACCTGGTCAAGATACGGCGAATTCATACATACCCACGGCCACTTGTCCTGTACCGGCTGGCCGGTGGATTCCAGCATCAGCCACTCGGGGTGCTCGCGCGCTACCAGCACATCCCACACCAGCGAGTAGTAGGCGTGCACCTCAATGCGCTCCTGGTTCAGCACGCGCACCATCTCGCCCATCATGTCCAAACCGGCGGGCAGCGTGGGGTGACGGCGGGCAATCTTGGTGTCGTAATAGGCGTAGCCGTGATGGCACTTGGCGAAGATGTTGATGGAGTTAACGCGAGCCTGCTTGAGGGTGGCCACAAAGGCCTCGGCATCAAAATCCGCGCCCACCCCAGGGATGAGTTCGCTGGTATGGAAATCGAGATGTACCTGCCGGTAGGGAATTGCGCGCGCGTCTGCATGTCTGGTTGGTACGCCGCTTTGTTGGGCCAGCATTTTGGCCTGCCAGGCAGCCCCTGCCACCACCGCCCCGCCCACGCCCATCATGAAATTCCGCCGCTGCATGAAGCCTACACCCTCAACCCGGCACCACTGCCAATAGGCAGCCTCCGGAAACCCACAATCATATCGCGACTCAGCCGATTGCAGCTTCTATTCTGAAGGGCTTGCCGGCGCAATGCGAAAAATTGTGCCGTCCTGGCTATTGGCCACGATTGTGAGGCCCATTGCATGACGGAACCGCATGAGCCAAGGGAAGTGGAAATCGTTGGAGTAGGCCACCAGATATCGGAAGCCCGCACGTTCCAGCGCAAGCGCAGCATCTCTTGGCGCACGCGGCTCCTGTACGTAGTGCTTCGATGTCTCGATGGCGATATCCTGCCAGTCGCCTGTAGGCGGAAGAATTTCTATCCGGTATTCAGGGAAATCCCAGTCTGGCGGCACCCGCATCGTGACGCGGTCAATGGCCTGAGGGCGATCAAGGTGAATCTCTACAAATTGCCCCTGCCGGGCGCTTGCCCAGGCTGACCATGACGACGCAAGGCTATTGTCAAACGCACGCGGCAGGAGCCAAGCAGCATGGCTGCTGTGCAGCCGCCAATTCTCGGATCTCGGAATCTCCGAATCCCCGTTATGAAGGCGAAGTTCGTGTATCGCCCAACGGGCCTCGTTGCTGTCGTTAGCGAGGCGAATGCGAATCGCCTTCACATCCGTCTCGCGGAGCCTCAACGTATGCACTCGGACGGGCAGCCGACCGGGAATGATTCCGGAAAGAAGAAGCTCGCCAGCGAGCTTGCACTCCGCCGACGTGAAGTCCAGGCAAACATGTCGTGCTGAGTACCCCTCCGCGATTGCCGAATAGGCGAAGATTTTGCCCGGCTCTTTGGCATGCTGGTCCACCAGCTGTGCCATCCGGTACTCCGCCAGATTGGTCTCAAGATATGCCTGTCGTGCGTGCGGGGATGTTGCGTC
The DNA here is from genome assembly GCA_036821995.1 of Bryobacteraceae bacterium. Taxonomy (GTDB): domain Bacteria; phylum Acidobacteriota; class Terriglobia; order Bryobacterales; family Bryobacteraceae; genus JACTMJ01. The sequence continues at coordinate 256,004 of DAISIM010000001.1, read as the reverse complement.
GGACCATCGGGGTGCCTCTCGCAGGACCCACGCATGTTCATCCACCAGGTGCTGAAGCACAGGCGGCCATGCGGAGATAGCATGCCCAACCGCAATCAGGAACATCACCCAAGGCCACGGCCTTAGGGCAATGGCCAACAGGATTGTGCTGAATACCAACACGGGAATGAGGAATCGAACGCCTATGTTGGAGGGGTAGACGCTTGCAAACAGGATCGCACCCACGCAGGCCATCGCGCCAAGTTTGTGTCTGAGTCCCAATAGGGCCAGTGGCATCGCGAGAAACCCGAACCCCACGATGCCCTGTAGGTGCGTGCCGCCCACAAACCACTCACGTGGCAGTTGCCGCCAAGACTGCAGCCAGTCATAGGTTCGGAGCTTAGCCTTGTAGGTCTCTTCCTCGAACACCAGAAAGTACGGATTTGGGAAGAAGTCATTGAAGAACGGGGCGGCGGGGTTTCCGTAGACGATGCTATTCCGAATAAGCCACGGAAACACCAACACCGAGGCTGCCATTCCAGTAATGGCGAGTGCGGTAAATGCTTTCCGCGGATCACGGCGGAGGTACCATGCCACGTAGAGGACCACAAGAACAATCAGGACGAATGCGGTGTACTTCACTGAGTAACCAAAGCCAGCCAGGAAGCCTGCAAACACAAGGTATGTGGCCGATCCTTCCAGTCTCCAACGTTCCAGCATCCATAATGTTCCCGCGGCAGCCAGAAACACGGCCGCATCTACATAGGCAAGCGTCGCGGTAACCCCAAGCACAGGTATCGTGAAGACCATTAGGGCCGCACTGATTGCAGCCAGTTCGCCTGTTTCGCGAACCAACAGCCAGTAGACGATTGCGGAAGAGATGGCCAAGAAGGAGAGAGACATCATGGATGCGGCGGATTCAGCGCCCACGGTATAGGCGTGCAGGAAGAGGAGCTCCGTCCCCTGGCTAAGTGCTGCGTAAAGGTTATCTGTGTAATAGACGAATCCACCATTTTCGAAGTAGCTGCGAACGAAGCCCAAGTGGTAATAGGCGCTGTCAAAACCGATGTCGGGAACAGCTGCGAAACGGAGGTAAAGGGCAGTGAAGCACAGAATGCCAACGGCTGCCACCACAACCGCAATCTTTGGAAGCCAACCGAGGGGACTCCACTCAATCGCCGTGTATGGCGCTTTCGATGGCGCAATCCGCCATAGGGCGCAAAGTGCCCCCAAGGCCGAAACCAGCGCACACGATACGGCGGAAACCGCCTGGCACGCTGCCAGCACAAACATCAACAGGGTCAAAGCGGGGAGCCCCACGGTGATCGCGGTAACCCGCTGCTCCATGCTTTCCCGCCAAACACCACCAACGTGAAGCATCAATCGACCAAATCCATAGGCAGCCAGGAGGGTTAGAGTTGGCCCCAACACCACCGCTGCCATCGGATTCATCGTCCGCCCTCGAACAGTGCTTCGATCAGCGTGAGGGTGAAGCGTTCGTCCAAGCCCTGCATTGTCCAACTCGGCGTAGCAGAAATCTTTAGTTCCGTGGGTCCAGGCTCGCTGCCCCACGCCAAGGGGATGTCTGCCGACATTTCGAAATTCCCGGGCATCTTCAAAGTGTGCTCAATCAGCGGTTTGCCTCTCGCCTCCACCAACACACTAAAGTGCCCTACCTGCTTCAGTTGGTAGTCCTCAACAGAGCCACGCAGGACGAAGCGCTTGTGCGCATCTGGTTGGTAACCCAAAACGAGGACGGCCTCCTCACGCATCCAACGGCCCTCCAGCCAGTTGGGGTGGTCAGGGTGCAGCCCATGAAGAACTTGCCCGTGAGACTCCACTTCGTCAAACACAATGCGCGCCGCCGGCATGGGCTCTGGCAAAGCGACGGCTTCTGGCAATTGGGCAGGAACACTATAGGATGCGGTAGTGGGGTTAGCGCAGGACTGGACTCCCCAAAAAGCGGTTACCGCAAGCGCAATGAGAAGAAAGGTAGGGGGGATCGAACGGCCCTTCGTATTGGCCGAAACAATCAACAGCCGGATGAATTTCACAAACCGTCATTGTATCGAATCTCGAAGTAGCACAATTTTCTCTGAGAGGATTGTCTGGTCAAGCCCACTATACCCTCGACACATCCTCTTTAGGAAGTTGGAGTCTTCCATTGCCATCCCCGGCTATCATGATGCTGCTATCCGTGGCCGACGCTCTCCGCCAGAGATTACAGCGCCACGCCCTCGAGGACGACAAGGCACTTGGCGCGCGGGGTGAGGACCTCGCCCATCGCTTCCTGCAGCGTCGCGGCTATACGGTGGTGGCGCGTAACTGGCGGACGCCACGCGGGCATCGCGAGGTGGATCTGATTGCGTGGCAAGGGGAGACGCTCGTATTCGTGGAAGTGAAAACCCGCCGTCGCGAAGAGTACCTGCCCGTGGAGAGAGCCGTGGACAAAGACAAGCGCGAGAACCTCAAGCGGGCGGCGATGTCGTACGTGATGCGAGCCCACATTCCCTGGGAACGGGTGCGCTTCGATGTGGTGAGCGTGGTGGTGGAGCCGGCGCTGCTTGTCCGCCATACTCCCGATGCCTTCCACCCAGACCGCCGCCAACGCACGCGCCCGGTGTATGCCACCGAAGTAGAGGACTAAGCTGCTCACGAACGCGCCGCTAGCGGAGCGGCTCCAGCCGCCACAGCAGATATCCTTGCCGCCCTTGCGGATCCCCAATACGCCCTGTCTCCACCAGTTGGTATCCGTGCAAATCCAGTAGCTCCTCCAACCGCCGATACCGCGCATCGATGCTGCCCGCGTCCCTTGGAAAGCCCACCAATCGCGTGTTCGCGTCAGCAAACAGGGTAGCGATCCGATGAAAGCGGGGTCCATCCGTTGCCACTTCCTCATTCAACTCGCCCAGGTCCGCGATGTGTCCGCGCTTCTCCGCAAGGTAGATGATCTGCGGGTCAATGCCCCAATCAACGACGTAGAAGTGCATTGCAGGATGGGCGCGCACGTGGGTGGCGAGCGCCTGGGTCGCGTGGGTCCAAATGGTACGCCCTCCGCATTGCGCGGCCCGTTGCTGCCATGCAGCCAACGTCAACGCTGCCTGCAGAGGGCTCGCCAGCGCCACAAACGCGAGCATCAAGGGTGCCCACCTGGCCGCGCGTGGACCCGCAAAAGTAGCCACGGTCCGTGCGATGCTCCAGGCCCCACCGATGGCCAAAAACAAAGCTGGCAGCAGCGGAGCGTAGTGATGCAAACCGCTGCCTCCGCCAATGGTGGAAATGGCAATGGCGCTGTGAAGTAAGAAAACCAGCATCAAGAATCGAACGGTGGCCGCGCCTCTGCTTCGCCATTGCCACAGGGCAACCACCACCGAAAGCATCAAAAGCCATGGCGTCCAGGTGCTCCAGGGCAGCCAGCGTAGCGCGCCGGCAAGCTCAGGGACTGGGGCATCCGGGCGTAAGGTTCCCACGGTACAAGACCCTTCCCAAATCGCGAAGAGGCCCACGTTGGTGCCGATGATGTGGCCATCCAATGAGGCTGCCATGGTTTGCAGCTTATAGGCCGGGAAGCTTGACTCGAAGCGTGCGTTTTCTTCCACCGTCGCGGTCCGATTCAAAAGGTTGTAGGCCAGAAAGGGGGTTGCCCCTAGTAGGAAGGCAGCCAGCCCCGCTGCCCAAGCCAACCGGCATCGCAGGGAGGTATCCATCCACGCGCGCGGATGCCAATACCGGGGCCAGGTGATTAGTGCCGCGCAACCCACCGCGAACAACAGCCAGACGAAGATGGCCTTGTTCCAGAGGGCCAGGCCGCAGCACAGGCCGCAGAGGGCGAGGGCGGTGGGCTTGCCGGTGTCGCGCCATCGGAGGTAGGCAAGAGCCGCGCTGAGGGAAAGAAACACCTGGATGGTTACGGGACCCCAGTCGAAAACCTGGGAAAGCAGCAGCGTGGGGTCAGTAGCCGCCAGAGCGGCCGCCAACCATCCGGCTCGGGGGTCCCAGAGCCGTCTGCCAAGCCGGTAGATCAGCCAGACATTGCCAGTTGCCAGCAGCAGCATAGGCAAGCGAATGGTCCACACCGAGGGGGGCAAATACGTGTACAGCGGCCAGTAGAGCCAGGTCTTCAAGGCTCCCACATAGCTCATCACCATGAGGGGGATGTCGGTGCGGGCGATCGGCGCCCTGAACAGGCTCCAATCGAAAAGGAAGGGGTGCAGGAAAAGGATTTCATCGTAGTGCAGCCCTGCCAATGGCAAGAAGAGCAGTCCCATCACAAGCGTGAAACCGCACGCGGCAAGCGCTCCGATGGTGAAGCGCTTGTACGGGAGTGATTCCGGCACGGCGGCGGGATTCGGATCAGGTAGGGTCACGCAACTCTATCGTAGCGTGAGGGGCCAGCCGCAACGCTAGACGGAGCACCGACGGCCGTTCCCATAACCTCCGCGGCTGCTTTCGCCGGCCCCACGCGAGCATGCTAACGGAGGATTGCGCGGAGGAGGCCGCCGAGGGATAGTTGGGCCGTGGGTATGCCGGCAAGGGTACCGGACCAATTGGGTTGTGCGCCCTCGCCGAGACGGGCGATCTGGGTGCCGTTGACCTGGATTTCCAGCGTGAGGGCGTGATGGGCAATCAGCGCGTCCGTGATCGCCGTGGTGTCCGCCGGAAGTGAGCGCAGGACCTCACGCAATATCGCCAGCGACGTGGCATCGACAACCAGGTGGCGGCCGTCCGCGCGCAGCTGGATACTGTCTGCGTCGCGGACGATTTGCAACTGGCCGTGAAGGTCCAATGCAGGCATGCCCGCAAAGGGGTTTGTGGTGGCAGCGCCGCTCTCCATGGGCTAGGCGGCCTGCTGGTCGCGGGTACGAATGCGAAGAGTGCCGTGCATCCTCCACTTGGCGTGGGTTGCGTTTTCGCTGGCGCCACTGGGGACGTATAACTCAAAGTTGTCGAAATCGTAGGTGATCTCTGCGCCGCGGCCAGTGAGCTTGTCATACAGGCCGATGGCAAGTTCGGGCCAGGTGCTGGTTTCTTGGGACATGGTTTCCTCCGGGAAGATCGGTAACGGATGTACCGTCTGTTGGTGGGATGCAGGCCTGGATGGCGGGCGCGTATTTATTTTGCGTGACTGGATGGATGGTGACTGCATTTGGCGGGACTGAATTTGGCGTTGATTGGTGAAGGGATGGGTTGCTGGTGCGGCCGGCGGGAGAGGACCCGGGGATGAAATCGCGCGCAGGAGGGCGGGCTGCGATATGCTCTAGCGAAGGCGCGGCAGGCATGGCTTTCCGGTGGAAAGTAGCGGCCGGGCAATGGAAAGGAGCAGGCCGCCATGATGCGTTGCTGGATGCTTCGGCAAGGGTTTTGGGTTGGCGGGATGGCGTTGGTGCTGATGCTGGCTGGATGCGGCAGTGAGGCGCCTAAGGAGAAGGCGGAGGCGGTGCCGCCGGTGGTAGAGGTGGCTCCCGCGGTGACGCCGGTTCCTGAGAAGTACCGGGCGAAGTTCATCAGCAGCAAGGGCGAATTCGTGATTGAAGTGAACCGGGAGCAGGCTCCGCTAGCGGCGGAACGGTTCTTTCGGCTGCTGGAGGAAGACTACTATGCGGGCTGTTATCTTTATCGGGTGAGGCCAGGGTTCGTGGTGCAGTGGGGCATCAGCAACAGTCCACGGAAGACGGCGAAGTGGAACCAGGAATATCTGCTGGACGAACCGGTGAAGGTGCCGAATGCGCGGGGGGCGGTGTCGTTTGCGGCATCGGGCAAGGACTCGCGCACGATGCAGGTGTTTGTGAATCTGGGGAACAACGGGCCGTTGGACAAACAGGGCTTTAGTCCGTTTGGGCGGGTGATTAGCGGAATGGATGTGTTTACCAAGCTCCACAGCTACAAGGAAGACATCAACCAGAGCCAGTTTGTGCGGGAGGGTGGCGGATACATTGAGATGTTCTTCCCCAAGATGGACCAGATTACGAAGACGGAGCTGATTCTGTTGCCTTAGGAAGATTTGAGGGCAAAATAGAAGAGTTGTTTGGCGGGATAGCACGCAACGAAGGGAACCGAAAGGGTGCTGAGATGCGTAAGAGAACTTGTGTGGGAATCCACATGGAGATGGAAGGAGATTGCATGAATCGACGAGGGATGATGAAGGTGGCACTTGGCGGCGTGGGCGCGCTGGCGTTGGGCTGCGCTGGGTTGTGGATGATGACGCCTGAAGCGATGGCGCAGCAGCCACGCGTGAGCCCGGCGGCCACGGCAGAGGCGACCATCGGTGGGACATCAGTGAAGATCGCTTATTCACGGCCTTCTGTGAAGGGGCGGCAGCTGATGGGCAACCTGATCCCGTTCGGGAAGGTGTGGCGATTGGGCGCGAATGAGGCCACCACACTGACGACGGCAGGCGACATCGAAATTAACGGCTTGAAAATTCCGGCGGGCGAGTACAGCCTGTTCATGCTGGTGACGGAAGAGGACGGCCCACAGCTGATTGTGAACAAGGTAGCGAAGCAGTGGGGGGCCTTCAAGTACGACCAGGGACAGGATCTGGGACGTGTGGCGATCGAGGGACAGCGGGAGATGCCACATACCGAGCAGTTCACGATCACTCTGGCATCGACTGGACCGAAATCCGGCCGGATCGGTTTTGCCTGGGGAGATGGGACGGCATCCGCGGATATCCGGGTGCCCTAGCAGAAGTTGATTCCGTAGGTGGCGGATCCAGGCCGCGACAATGCGGAGAAGTGCACGGAGACGGGGGCGCGTGAGATGCACGGGCCCCCTGTTTCATTTGTGCGGCCGGAATCAACCGGCTACCAAATGCGACGGTATCGTTGGCCAACGTCCTGGCGAATGAGGCCGTCCATTTCAAGCTGGAAGAGGGCCGCGATGATCTCAGACGAACTGAGGTAAGGAATGCGATCCATGATGTCGTCGAGGACGATGCCTTCATCCACCCTTAATTGTGCGAGAACCTTTGCCTGATGACTATCGACCGGTGGAGCAGGTGACCGGTCTGATGCGACGGGGGCGGGGGATAGCGGGCTGTCGTGCAAGTTTCTGTATAGGCGGATGCGCGATTGGCTCGGCAGGCGGTCCACAATATCCGACGCGTCCAGGACGAGCCCCGCGCCCTGCCGGATGAGGAGATTCGGACCCCAACTGGCCTGAGAAGTGATGTTTCCAGGGACGGCCAGGACTTCGCGACCCTGCTCAAATGCAAAGCGGGCGGTGATGGCGCTTCCGCTGTATTGGGAACCCTCGATGACGACAACGGCATCGCTGATGCCGCTGACAATGCGGTTGCGCAGGGGGAAGTTCTGTGGGTAAGGGGATGCGCCGATGGCGAACTCCGAGAGAATGAGCCCCTTGGATCCGATTTCCCGGGCGAGGTCGCGATTCTCCGCGGGGTAGATGTGGTCAACGCCGCAGCCGAAGACGGCGATGGTCTTGCCCCCGTTATCGAGGCATCCCCGATGGGCATGGGTATCGATGCCGCGGGCCATGCCGCTAACGATGCAGAGGCCCACTTTGGCGAGGTCAGCAGCGAGTTTGGACGAGACTGCCTTGCCATAAGCGGTGGGACGCCGGGTGCCGACAAGCGCGACGTTGACTTCGTGAAGCAGATCCGTATTACCAAGGGCAAACAGGACGAGGGGCGCATCGGTAATCTGCCGCAAGCGGTGCGGGTAAAGCGGGTGAGAAAGCGGGAGAATCTGGCATCCGATTTCGACGGCCTGCTGGACTTGAGTGGCCGCCTCCTCAAAGGTGCAACCGCTGGCGATGGATTGGGCTACGGCTCCGCTGAGGCCAGCGGTTTCAAGGTCGCCACGAGAGGCGAGGAACACATTGCGTACATCTCCGAACTGTTCAACGACACGTGCGCCGCGCCGGTGGCCAAGGCCAGGTACCAGGGCAAGGGCGAGCCAGTAGAGTGCTGAATCAGTATCCTGCGGATCCCGTTTGGGGACCAGGGTAGGGAGATGAGGTTGAAGATTCGCCATGCGGAGACCGTCTAGTGTATAAGTGGCGAAACCGGGGAAAAATCTCACAGAATCGATAGAGTAGGGTTTAGAAAAGAGGGTGCCGGATGCGTCGGGACGCAGAGTATTTCAAAGAAGAGGATGTGGTGCTGGTGCACATTGCGAAGAGGCTGCGGGAGGCAGTGGGAGCCGAAGAGGCTCTGACGCGGGCGGGGATTTCGTTTTGCGTGGAGACGGATGAATACGAGGGCGGGCTGATTTTCCGGACGACTCGGACGGGGGCCTTCTTCTATGTGGGCATAGGAGACGAGGAGTCAGCGGTGGCGGCGCTGCAGGCGGAAGGCTACCGGGTATTGCCGGTGGACCTGCGAAGCCGTCACTAAGGATTCGCGGATAGTGGGGGGCGTAAGTTTCTACGCTCCCCCGGACTATCACGATCCGTCTGCGGGTGACGCCGTTAGTTTCCGGCGTCGGCGGCTTCCTCGTCGTCGTCTTCGGGCAGACCCTTGGTAGGCACTGCGGCGATGTTGCTGACGTACCAACTTTGGAAGACGGTTAGCTGGGACAGCGCATCGGTGCCGACGCTGGCGTTCGCCTCCAGGGTGATTTCGTAGAGACCGAAGGTGCCCGGTTTAGCGACTGCGCTGATGAGGGTGGCGGTACGCCCACCAGCCAGGGAATCCAACTGCTCAATGGTTTCGTGCGAAGCAGTACCCAGGTAGCGCTCGCCCGTCTTCAGCAGGGGGCCATCATCGCCGGTGATGGCTCCCAAGCCGGTAGCGTACACGACGAAGAGGGCGCCAGCTTCCACGGGATTCTCGTCAGTAACCAAGGCACCAGCCACATTGGCGCCGCCCAGGGTAACTTTGCTGAGGGTGAGGATGAGGTTGCCGTTGGGATCAGCCACCGCGAGTTTGATGGTCCCATTCACCTCAGGCCCTTCTTGACGGGCGAGCAGCAGGATACGAGTAAAGAACGGGGTGGGGAAGGCCTCCACTTCCGGGTCAGCATTAATAATGGCGATGAATTTATCGCGGATGCGCCGGTTCGTGGCATTGATCTCGGGGATCGAGCGGTTTTCAGTGTCGTCGTCGAGGTTGACGATGTCTGCGTCGACAACGGTATACTCGTAGACCCGGTCCTCCCCAATGGTGAGCCTGATGATGTCGCCAGTCTTGGACGGACCGTCCATGAAGAGCACGGCGGAAGCACGGCTGGAGCCATGGAAGGCAACGGCGCGACGGGGCTCCCCTTCGAACAACGAGAAGATCCCTGGATTCTGAGCGATGAGGGGGGCCGCGATGGTGACACTGGATTCGACACGGCCGTCAGGGTACTCCGTGCGTACATAGCAACTGGCGCTGAAGCTATCCGCGAATTCAAAGGGCATCTGGGCGTTGATTTGCCCCTCAGAGACAAACATCAGCGGGACTGAATGTCCGTCACAGATCAGTTGGACGCCGCCCAGACTGCGGGGAAGCGTGTTTCCGGACATGTCAGCGATTGCTTCTGCTTGTGACAGTCGCTGTCCAAAGACGGAGATGAGGGAGCCCACACCTAGCTTGGCGGCGTCTCTTCCGCCGCGGAGCTTTGCGCCGCTGGTGGTTGCAGCAAGATTCGAATCAGCAGCGCGGTCAACGGCAAGGGTGATGTCGTCACCCTGTTCCCCGCCTTCCCGAGCCGTCAGCACGAGGGCGCTGGCGCCAACGTTGGCAGTGGCCAGCACCAGAGGATCACCGCCGTCCTTATTGATCTCTTCAAAAAGACCTTCGATGAGTTCCTCGAACTTGTTCTCGTCGGGGGACTTGAACTTGTATTCCTTTTCGTCCGAAACAACCCGCTGGCCCAGCGAATTGAAGACCTCACGGCCGATGCGAACCGTTACCTCCTCATCTTTCTTGAGGGCGCCAGTGAATTCGATCGTTCCGATGGCATTAACCACCAGGCTGGCGGCATTACGGATTGCGGTACGGGGGACCTTGAGGTCGCCGGGGGAGTAAACCAGGACGCGGCGGTTAAAGGCGTCAGAAACGAAGAGGTTAAATCCGTCGGTGGCAAGGCCGATGGGGGTGCGGGTGATGTCAACGGCGGAGCGCAATTGCTCGTTGACGTTCTCACCGAAGATAGGAGTCTCGTCAGAGACGATATTGCGGAACTCGTCAGGCTGGCCGAGGATGACATCCGCGCGGGCAGCGTTCTCGACAGGAATGTTGTCGAAGATCAGGACGCGATCATTACCGGAATCGGCGATGAACAGGCGTTCCCCGTCTGAAAGAGCAAAGCGGGGCAGGCTAAGGGTGGCGGCGCAACGAGGAGGGAAGGTGGGATTGTTATTGACGTCTAGGCCGTCCGATTCACAAAGCCGCGTGGAGTTGTTGGAAAACCGCGAGTCGACAGAGCTAAGGTCCGGCTGTCCAACGACGACATCGGCGGGTTGGTTGTTGGATGTGGGGATCTGATTCCAGATCAGAACCCGATTGTGGCCGAGGTCAGAGACGACGAGGCGGGTGCCGTCGCTGGACACGCCTACCGGGTTCAAGAGGTTGCTGGCCGAAACGGCGATGTCGTCGTCGAGGAGATTTGATGGGCGGGTCGTGTTGAAGTCAGGCTGGCCGAGAACGATATCGGGGGTCTGGTTGTTGGACGTGGGGAAATTATTCCAGATGAGAATGCGATGGAAGAGGGAGTCAGCCACAAAGAGCCGGTTGCCCTGGATCCAGACTCCTTGCGGCGCCCGCATCCTGGTGGCCACGGGAATCAGTGCGGTGCCCGCGGAGGTGAAGTTGTCCTGCCCCAAGACCAAGTCAGCCGGTGTGCCGTTGGAAGTGGGAATGGAGTTCCAGATAAGAACTCGGTTGTTGTCGGTATCAGCAACGACGATGCGCTGACCATCGGAGTGGACGTAGGTAGGCTGACGGAGACCGGATTGGGTGAGGTTGAAATCGCGGGTCTCAAAGTCTGGTTGGCCTAGGACGACATCGGGTTCCCCACCGCAAACGCGGCAGCGGCGCGGGTCGTCCTGAGGGAAGCTGGCGGTAGGCTCCGGCAGAAAGGCGGAAAGGGTATACACTCCAACGCGATTGTTGGCAGGTTCCGCGGCGAGGCGGTTGCCCTCGGCGATGAAGAGCCGGCCATTGGAGTAGGCAAGACCACCGGCAGCGCCAAGGATTGAGCGGGAAGCCTTCAATGAGCTGTCGTCGGCGTCAATCGGAACCGTGGCCTGCGCATCAAAGCGGGGCTGCCCAATGACGTATCGGGCACCCTGCCCCTGATGGAAGCCAAGAGTGCGCGGACTGGACTGTGCCCACAGCGAAGTGGACAGCACAAGAGTGAGAAAAATAACAGTGAAGGAACGCATGAGAAAAGAGCCCAATTTTCAATGATATCAATAGAATCGCGGGAAACCAGAGGCCAGTTACGGCTTGCGCGCGGAAATTGCGTAGTCGAGGTTTCCGAAAAACTGTTGACGGAAGTTGTCGGGGAGGGGTTTCAGGCTCGGGAAGGCGTCCTGAGCGGGGTGTAATCCGGTGACTTCAACCTGTTGAAAACCAGCCTCTTCCAGCAGATACGAAACGAACTCAGCGGGGACGGGGCGGACGTGAGTGGGGTCAAGGTAAAAGTAAGTGGCGAATATGGCAAGACAAGCGGGATTGGGTGTCTCAAAGAGAAGAAATCCACCAGGACGAAGGACGCGATAGGCGGCTGCAACGAGACGGGCGAGGGCGTCAGGGGGCATGTGCTCAATGACATGCGCGCAGAAGATGCCACCGGCGGAGGCGGGCGGCTGGGCGTCCAGATGGGCGAAGAGGTCCGCTTCAACCACGGGCAGGCGCACGTTCTGCATCAAGCGAACAAGGTCCGGGCTGGCTTCGATGCCAAGCGCATCTACGCCGGCCTCAAGGAGCAGCGACACGAACTCGCCGCGGCCGCAGCCCAGGTCAAGCACGGGAGCCTGATGGAGGAAGTGCGGAAGGTGAACGCGAAGTTTCTCGCGGACTTCTGTTTCTCCGCCACGAAAGCGTTCAGAGAATCGAAGGGAATCGAAGAAGCCTTCGGGGGGAGCGATGGCGGCGGCGGCTTGAAGAATGGGATCCGCCGAAGAGGCCGGCGAAGAAACGGCGGCAGATTCGCGGGCAAGGATGACGCCGACGCGCTGGCGAAGCAGCCGGACCTCTTCGTGGACCTGGGCCTCCAGCCGGGAGAGACCGGCGGCGAGCGCGTCCCGCGCGGCGGCATCGCTCTGTGCAGCGGCCAAGGAGCGTTGGGATGCGTCCGCAGCCGTTTGCTGAAGACTGGTGCGAAGCTCAGTTTCCGCTAACGCAATGCGCTGCATGAAGGCATTCTGTACGTCGGCAAGCGTCCTGAGAACACGGATTTCCTCGCGCTGCTGGCGCTGCGCCTGCTGGGCGGTTTCCGCGTGGAGAGTGGAAAGGGAAGCAGCCAGGGAGGACAGGCGGTCCTGGTGCTGGTGGTGGGCGTCTTCCATCGACTCAGCCTTTGACTCCAGCGACATGAACTGGAGAGCGAGTTGTTGGGCTTGCTGCTGGAGGCGGGCTTCCGCCGCGGCAAGATCAGCGGCTAGATCCGTGGCAACGGAGCGGGTTTGGGCGCTGAGATTATCGGTGGCCTGGCGCAGTTCAGGGCGCACGTGGAGAAGTGGATCAGCCTGTTCGAGAGCCTGAATGCGATGTCCGGCAGCGACCAGGGAGCGATTGATCGCATTGAAGGCCTCCAGCGTTTCAGTGAGGGCGCGGACAGTGGCGTCGTTGAAGTCTACCTGATCTCGAACGAACCAGCCGAGGGCGCGGGCCACGCGCGACTTGGCGGACTGAATGAGAAAATTCCATGCGCCAGGCGGACGGGGGTTCACCTTGCCGATTGCGGCTACCTTGCCGCTAGCGGCGTCGCGGGCGTGAAATAGCGGGAGAAGGTCCACCAGAGGGAGGGGGTTATCGGCGGCCGGTGAGGGGTACTGCCGGGCGACCCGCTGGCGGAGCGCAGCCAACTCAGCGATTACCTCTTGGGGCGACTTCGGCACGGCAGATAGATCCTTCCAACCGGAATGGGAGTCAGTGGCCTAGGCGGGCTGGCTTTGGCCGCGCTGCCACTTGGCAGTAACCTTCGTAGCGATGCCACCGCGGGGCGTGAACTCGCCCACCACGGTGATGCTGACAGGGTTCATGGCCTCTACCAGATCGCGCAGGATGCGATTCACGGCGTTCTCGTAGAAGATCCCCAGATTGCGATAAGCGAGAATGTACATTTTAAAGGACTTCAACTCAAAGCAAACCTCGCCGGGCGTATAGATGATGGTGAGCTTGCCGAAGTCTGGCATCCCCGTCTTGGGGCAAACCGAAGTGAACTCGGGCACGACCGTTTCAATCTCGTAGTTCTGGAACTGGCTGGGCCAGGTTTCAATGGCGGGTAGCTGGTCATGGATACCGCTGCAAGCGTGGTCGTGGGTGTAATCCGTGCTCATTCCATTCCCTCGGAGTGATATTGCTCGTTTTCGAGCGGACGGGCCGGGATGCCATCAATGTGGCGGGCCAGAAGGTCAAGAAATAGGCCCACGTCGGTGATGACGGGCAGGAGTTGTCCGGTGCCGCGATCAGAGATTTTGGTGGCAACGGCGGGGTTGATGTCCACACAGACGATTTTCACCCAACTAGGGAGCATGTTGCCGACGGCGATGGAATGCAGCATGCTGCCAAGGCAAAGAACCATACCGGCAGAGCGGAGGTGCGCGGCGTAAAGGTCCTGTGCCTTGTTCATGTCGGTAACGGTATCCGGGAGGGGTCCATCATCGCGCAGACTTCCGGCAAGGACAAAGGGAACGCCGCCACGGACGCACTCATAAAGAATGCCACGGGTGAGTACCTTCTGTTCCACCGCACCGCGGATGTCGCCGCAATGGTAGATGCGATTGATGGCGCGCATGTGGTTGCGGTGACCATGCTCCTCCAGGCGGCCATCGCGGAGTCGAACGCCAAGAGAGGTGCCGAGGAGCGCGGCTTCAATATCGTGAACGCCCAGCGCGTTGCCGGCTAGAAGTGCCTGCACGAGGCCGGCGCGGATGAGGCGGCTGACGGGTTCAACGCCGCCGGTGTGGACGACGACGGGGCCGGCCACGACGACGACATCCTGGCCGCGTTCGCGGGTATGGCGCATCAGAGAGGCGGTTTGGCGGACGGCCATTTCCACCTGCCGTTCGGAACTGACGCCATTGGACATGAATGCAAAAGCGTGGCGGTCACGCTCCTTTGAGCCAGGGACGACACGCACGCCGTGGAGGCCCACCACCACGTCGTCGCCCGCGCGAAGGTCTCGAAGGCGACGGGCATGGACTGCGCCATCCTTCACTACCAGAAGGGCATCCATGCGCTGATTGCGAACTTCCATCCATTCCCCGTTCACGCGGACGAGGGTACGGTGGTTCGTTGAGGAGTAAAAATCCTCCGGCGCGCAGCAGTCGCGGTCTACCCGTTGTATCTCGGCGTCGCCACCGTGAACGGGATAGCAACCGTTGGCGCTTAAGTTGTGCAGCAAGCGCTGCATGGCCTCCTGCGAGGGTGTGGCAACACGGAGACGGAGGTAGGAGGGTTCCTCATTGGTGCGGCCGATGCGAAAATCCTCCACTTCGAAGCGGCCGCCGTATTGGACGACCTCGTCGAAAACGAGCTCGAGGATTTGCGAGTCGATGAGGTGCCCTTCGGCTTCAACGGTTTCCTGAAAGGGAAAGCGCAGGTTCGAACTGGCGGATTCAGAGGGTGTGATCATGGGTAAGGACGACGGGGAGGGGACGCCGCTTGCGAAGCGGCGTCCCGGATGCCCAGCGAAAGCTAGGCCTTTACGAGGAAGATGGGCAAGCCGATCTTGTTGGCGTAGTTGGGGCGCAAGCGATCCACGTTGTACATGGTTTCCACCTCTACGGCGCGGGGGCCGAGCTTGGGATCGGGGATGGGCACCATGGCGAACTTGCCATCGGAGATGGCGGTCATGAGGCCGCTTTGGCCAGAGTGGATCGCATCAATGGCCATGTTGCCGAAGGTGGTGGCGATCATCTTATCGACAAAGTCTGGCTCACCGCTGCGCAGATCGTAGGTGAGATCGCTGACAACGGTTTCTTCCTTGGTGGTGCGCTTGATGTACTCGCTGAGGTCCTCGCCCACATTGGCCTTTTTACGGTGGCCATAGGCATCAGCCTCGCCATAGTGGCGGACTTCATATCCCTGCCACTCGGCACCTTCGGAAAGAACGACGAGGGCGTAGTTGCTGGGGTTCAGGCTCTTGTCGCGGAGAAGTAATTCCACCAACCGGTTTACGTCGAACTTCACTTCCGGAATGCAGCAACGGATGGAGGTAACATACGCCGTGTAGAGCGAAGTGTGGCCGGCGTCGCGGCCGAAAACGCGAAAGATGCCCAAGCGCTCGTGACTGCCGATGGTGGTGCGCTGGCGGGTGATGGCGTCGGTAGCGCGAGTGATGGCGGTGGAGAAACCGATGCAATATTCGGTATTGCGGACATCGTTATCCATCGTCTTCGGGATGGCGATGACTTTGAATCCAAGCTCGTGCAGACGGGCGGCGTAGCTGAGGGTATCGTCACCACCAATAGCAATGAGGTAATCGAGCCGCAGATCCTCGAGGGTCTTCAGGACCTTCTTACTGAGGTCACGCACGCTCCAGGTTTGGCCACCCTTGGAAACCTCCGTCGAGGGGAAGTCATCGGCCGATAGGAAGTCAGGAACTGACTTCATCTTGGACGGATTGGTGCGGCTGCTGTGAAGGAAGGTGCCGCCGGTGCGATCAATGGTACGGGTGTTCTCTCGATTTAGGGGCAGGATGTAGCGCTGGGTGCTGGCGAAATCCTCGAGATTGACGTGGGTGAGGCCTTCCCATCCACGGCGAATGCCCACGACTTCGAGGTCATGCTCGCCACCCCGGTAGACGACACCCTTGATGACGGAATTCAAGCCGGGCACGTCGCCGCCGCCGGTCAAAATGCCAATGCGTTTGATGGCCATTTGGTCTCCTTATGGTGATCGGGCGGCAGGCACACAGCGAGCGCCCGGTGGCGTTGCTTCAGAAAAATATTGAAACGGTGCGGATGAAAATTCGTGACGCCGTCCTTTATTGTATCGCCCCCGCCGGAAGCGGTGTGAGCAGGAGGCGACGAATTTACCGAAGTACGCCTAATCCCAACGTTGGGCCAGGTGTTCCTGGAGGATGCAGGCATCCATGACGACATGCAGGCCGGCGGCGGTAGCGCGGGCGGCAGCCTCCTGGTGGACGATGCCCTGCTGCATCCAGACCACTTTGGCGCCGATGCGGATGGCCTGTTCCACCACGGCGGGGACGTGTTCCGGGCGGCGGAAGATATTGACGATATCCACCGGACCCTCAAAGGCTTCCAGGTGGGGTACGGCGGGAATGCCCTCGAACTCCGCGATGAGCGGGTTTACCGGGACGATTTGGTAGCCGTTTCTAAGCATGTAACGCGCGACCCCATTGCTGGCTCGTTTTGGATCGTTGGAGATGCCCACGACGGCGATCCGCCTGAAGGTGCGCAGGATGTCCTTGTTCGTCACGTTACCCATCATGGTAGCGTCCTGGCGCAGACAGCGAAAGGTACCTGGGCAGATGGAGTCAATGCGATCGGTCTGAATGCCGGAAGCTGGATCTTGCGGGACGCAGTTTGTAAAATTGGCTGCGACGCGCGGGTAACGGCCAGCCGGGCGTGAATCGACCGATTGGAGGCGAAGATGCAAGCAACTGTGCATCGCGGGTGCGCGTGGATTAGTGTGGCATGTCGCGGCATGATGGTCTGCCTGGCCGTGCAGACGTTTGCCTTTCACATGCTGGCAGGGCAGGCGGCAGGGCAGCAGACCCTGGCGGAGGGTTGGCGGCTGGTGAGTTCAAAGGCCGGGCAGATTGCAGTTCCGAATACGGGCGGGCAGCAGACGTCGGCAACGGTATTTGATATCGATGGTGACGGGGTGAAGGATTTTGTAATCACGGAACGAACGGAATCGCCCGCGGTGGTAGGTTTCCTACGCCGCAGTGGCGGCTGGCAACGCATCGTGATTGAGTCCGGTAAGCTGCGGCCTGAGGCGGGATCAACGTTTGGGGATGTGGATGGCGACGGGGACCTGGACTTCATTGCGGGCGGAGATGGCAGCAGTAACGAAATGTGGTGGTGGGAGAACCCTGGACGGGAACTGAAGGCAGATACCGCCTGGAAGCGGCATGGCATCAAGAGCAGCGGCGGCAGGAAACATCACGACCAACTATGGGCGGATGTGGATGGCGATGGCCGCAGCGAGCTGGTGTTCTGGAACCAGGGTGAGAACGCACTGGTAGTCGCGCATCCGCCGGCGGATCCACGCGGGCAAGGGGAATGGAAGCGGACTGTCATCTATCGTTATTCCGGGGACAGCGAAATGCTGCAGCGGGGGAGCGCGCCTGGCTGGAAGAAGCCAAATGAACATGAAGGTTTGTGGTTCGCCGATATCAACGGTGACGGCAAGAAGGACTTAATCGGGGGTGGCTACTGGTTTGAGCACCGGGGCGGATGGGATTTTCTGGCGCATCCCGTGGACCCCAGCTATCACTTTTCGCGATCGGCATCCGGTGACCTGGTGGAAGGTGGACGGCCGGAGATTCTCTTGGTGGTAGGAGACGGGGTTGGCCCACTGGTGATGTATGAGTGGATAAAGGGAACGTGGAGGCCGAAGCACCTGCTGGAGGATGTGGTAGACGGCCACAGCTTGAACGTGGTGGATTTTGACGGCGACGGACACCTGGATATCTTTTGCGCGGAGATGAATTTGGGAAAGAATCCGCGGGCTAAAGCATGGATGCTACTGGGTGATGGGAAGGGAAGTTTCCGGAAGTTGGTGATCAGCGAAGGCTTTGACCATCACGAGTCGCGACTGGAGGATTTGGATGGCGACGGGGATCTGGACATCCTCTCGAAGCCATACAATTTTGAAGCGCCCGCGATCTACGTATTCCTGAACGACAGGAAACGCTAGGCAGCAAGGTCGCAAGGCAGGTCGAAATTTATGGCATGGCCCGCTGGAATCTTGGTGCGGCGGGCCATGCCGGTATCGGGAGCCGCTGCGCTATGAGAACTCCACCAGAACCTGATTGGGCTGAACGGCTTGGCCGACGGCCACATTTACTTGCTTTACGACCCCGTCAATGGGGGCAGTGATGTTGGTTTCCATCTTCATGGCTTCCAGAACCAACATGGAATCGTTCACCTTAATTTGCTGCCCTTCATGGACGTTTATCCTGACGACGATACCCGCAATGGGACTGCGGCACACCTTATCGCCGGTGGACGTCACGGGTGTAGGCGCAACCGGGGCCACAGCCGGCGCAAAGGGGATTGAGGCTACGGGAAGCTGACGGTAGCTTGGGCGCACTGCGTCGGCGCCACCGTCATCTTCCACCTCGACATCCACTTCGTATACTTCGTCGTCGATCCGGATTTTCAACTTCACGATATCCCTCCAAGGTGCTGTCGAAGCCAGGGTACTGCCGGGGCCGTTGATCTACCGGAGCCCGCTATGGGAGGCCTGCACCGCGGCCCTCCCCTGCTGGCTCCACACATTTGCGCCGCCGCCTATCATCACGCGGCGGGCACTGCGCACCTTTACACGTTTGCCGAAGTGGCAGGCCAGCACCGCAGCAATCACCATCAGCTTGTCTTCGCTCACCTTCGCGGCAGGCGCGGACTTTGTCTCGACGGGTGCCGGGGCCTGGAAACGGTCTTCCAGCAACGAGTGCATGGAAGTCAGCGCTGCCTTTTGTTGTGCGGCAAGGGCATCCAAGAGTTGCTGATGCTGCATGTTTGACTGCCGCCGGGCTGCAAGGTGACTCCATACAAACAGTACAGGCAGAACGATGATGGCCGAAAGAAAGGCGGTTTCGATTAGTTCGCTCACATCCATCTGGATCTCCTTTAGGTAGCCGTGATGTGCGGCTTGGCTACCCTGCCGGCTTTTCCGCGGGCTCCACCGTAACCATGTGATATGCGCCGCGGTGGCTCACCTTGTAGGTTATGGGTTGGGTGAGCGGCGCCAGGGGAGCAGAGGCGGGGTTTGCTGCGGCTGCCGGCGCGGGAACAGGCAGCGCGGAGTCAGGGTCTTTCCCGACACTCTTGGGGCCCTCGTCGCGAGTGGAGAAAAACTTCGGCGCGATCTTGGGGAACATTGCCAGGGTGAGGACGTCCTCATCTGTACCGTTACATCCGGGCAGCGAGATGGCCTCAGCACGAAGTTCATCCCATTCGGGCTTGAGGAGATCAGCGGGACGGGTCTTGATGGGTTCCTTTTTGGAATGCGCTTCGCATTTCTCAAGGACGTCTGGATCCTTGATGCCCAGGGTTGTTCCGTAGTAGCCCAGCATAAGGTCAGCAAACTCACCGGTGATAACGTTATAGCGGCCCATCAATACGTTAAACACGGCCTGTGTGCCGACAATCTGACTGCTGGGTGTTACCAACGGAGGATAGCCGCTATCTTTGCGAACGCGCGGTACCTCTTCGAGTACTTCCTTCATCTTGTCGCCAGCGCCCTGTTGCTTCAACTGGCTTTCCATATTGGATAGCATGCCCCCGGGAATCTGGCTTCGGAAGATGCCGGTTTCCACACCGGTGAAAGCAGTCAGAAATTCCTTGTAACGCGGCCTGATCTTAAGAAAGTGATCGTTGGCCTTGTTGACATGCTCCATGTTGAGGCGGGTGCGATATCCGGTGCCTTCCAACATCTCCACGAGAGCCTCAGTGGGGTTGTGCCCGGAGCCGAGGCTGAGGGCGCTGAGGGAGGTATCGACGATATCGGCGCCGGCTTCAATCGCCTTCATCAGGCTGACAAGGGTGACTCCAGTGGTGGCGTGAACGTGGACATGCACCAGCATCTGGCTGCCGCACGCCCGCTTAATCCCCTGGACAAGGTCAAAGGCCGGCTGCGGCTTCAGGAGGGCCGCCATGTCCTTGATGCAGATAGAGTCAGCACCCAAGTGCGCCAGTTCCTCGGCAAGTCGGACGAAATCCTCAACGGTATGCTCTGGGCTAATGGTGTAGCAAAGTGCGGCCTGAGCGTGTTTACCAGTCTTCTTGACCGCGCGGAGTGCCGTGGCCATGTTGCGGACATCGTTGAGCGCATCAAATACGCGAAAGACATCCATGCCGTTATCGGCGCACTTCTCCACAAAGCGCTGAACGACGCCATCCTCATAATGGCGGTAGCCAAGAAGGTTCTGTCCCCGCAGGAGCATCTGGAGACGGCTCTTGGGCAGCAGCTTACGGAAGGTCCGTAAGCGCTCCCAGGGGTCTTCGTTGAGATACCGGATGCAGGCGTCGTAGGTGGCACCACCCCAGCACTCAAGACTCCAATAGCCAGCCTCATCGAGATCCGCGCAGGCTGGGGTCATATCCTCAATCCCGACGCGGGTAGCAAGAAGGCTTTGATGCGCATCGCGCAGGATGACGTCAGTGATTTCTATCAAGCGTTCCACAAACACCTCTCTGGCATCCACAAGCCGTACAAATTTCAGATGCGATCATCTGGTTTAAACCATATGGTACCGCGACTGAGTTAACAGGACAAATGAGTATGCGTTTCTGTTGCGTAGCAGGCATGAATCAGGGATGCTAGGGCTTCTCGATAGCGGAATAAACCACTACGAGCTGTCCGTCGGAATCCTGGCTGCCGATGGCGCTAAGCGTGCGTTTGCCGCCGTCCTGGGATGCTTGCAGGAAGACTGACCCGCCGTCGCCAGTCTTGGTTACGGTTCGGTTGGCAACAGTAAGCCCATTGGCGCGGGCTGCGGAATCGAACCAGTCAGCGAAGGCATCGGGGCTGAGTGGGGAACTCAGCCTTCCCCCATAGACCTCGGTTCCATTGCTGGACATGCGCTGGCGGCTGGTGAAAGTGCCCTCGGGCACGGGTACCCAAGCAGGAAGGTCATCCGCGGAGCCGGCGCCGATGCTCATCACCTGGCGGCCATCGCTGGTTTCCACCTGGACGGACCCATTATCGCCCTCGCCCTGGACGCTTACGTTGAACTCGTCGCCCTTATCGTCGGTGAAGCGAATCCGGCCTTCCTTGAGTTCGTCGAGGGTGACAGAGACGGTCTTGCCGGTGGACTTTTCGCGAATGGTGATGCGCTGGGTTGCTTCGTCGGCCTCGACGAGTTCGATTTCAGGGTTAAGGGCGGTAATGAGCTTGGCAGCGGCGAATGCGGGGCGCTGCTCCATGTCTTCGGCATTTAGTCCCGTGGCTTCCTGGATCTTTTTGACGCCGAAATAGCCCAAAGTGCCAATGGCGATTCCACCCAGGAGAACGATACCCAAGCAGCCGCCAACTACCCAAAGCCAAACGCCACCGGACTTCTTTGCCGGGGGCAACGGCTGCTGGCCGAACTGCTGGTTGGGCGGTTGCTGGCCCCACTGCGGATTTGGCTGGCGGGTGAAGTCACCGCCTTGGGGAGGGAAGTTGGAAGGGGTGCTCACGGCTGCTCCTTAGTGGATTCGCTCTACCGCAGTATAGGGCAAAAGGCGCCACTCTGGACAGGGGCGCGGAGGCACACGAGCGGGAGCCTCGCGGTGAAGGATAAGGGCCGCCCGGCTACATGCCGAGGCGGCGATGTGAGGTGGGCCGCAGAATTTGCAAGGGGATGTGCGGTTGCGTGGAGATGGCCATGCTCGATAGGCTCAGGAGTACTCAAGCAGCACGTGTCAGCGAACGCAAGCGGCGTGTGTCTGTGGATACTGGGCCAACGCAGGGGAGATCATGCCATGATGAACCGCCGAAACGTATTGAAATCCGCTGCCGCCATTGCTGCGGCACCCGCATTTTTGCAGGGCCAGCGAGGTGGAAGCAGCAAGCCAAACATCCTGTTCATCATGGACGATCAACATCGTGGGGACTGCACGCACGCCGACGGGAACGCCGCAATCCATACGCCGCACATGGACCGCATTGGCAATGAAGGCGTGCGGTTCCGGAGAGCATATAGCAGTATGCCCACCTGCACGCCCGCGCGGAGCACTCTGCTGACTGGCTTGTCGCCTTGGAACCACGGGATGTTGCACATGGTGGCGATGGGGGAAAAGTATCCGTTCACCAAGCCGCAGGCGCTGAGGGACGCGGGCTATTACACGATGGGCATTGGCAAGATGCACTATCATCCACAACGCAACCTGCACGGGTTTCACCAGGTGTTGCTGGACGAATCCGGACGCGTCCAGCATCCGCAGTATCGCAGCGACTACCGGGCGTGGTTCTGGAGCCAGGCACCCCATCTGAACCCGGACGCCACGGGAATCGGATGGAACGACTATCCGGCGAAACCCTACGCTCTTCCTGAAAACCTGCATCCCACGTTTTGGACCGCGCAGACTGCTATCAACTTTCTGAAGGGCTACCAGCAGCCGAATCCCTTCTTCCTGAAGGTGTCATTTGCGCGGCCGCACAGCCCGTATGACCCGCCGGAACGGTTCTGGAAAAAGTACCAGGATGTTGAACTACCCAAGGCGAAAGTGGGCAAGTGGGCGGAGAAGTACGCGCCACGCAGCAGCGACCGCGATGACCTCTGGCACGGGGACCTCGGCGCGGAGCAGGTGCGCAGGTCGAGGCAGGGGTATTATGCGTCCGTCGAGTTTATCGATGAACAGATCGGACGGATTCTGGAGACGCTGGAGCAGCGAGGTTGGCTGGAGGAAACGCTGATTGTTTTCACATCCGACCATGGCGATATGACGGGGGATCACCACTTGTGGCGGAAGAGCTATCCGTGGGAGGCGTCGGCCCGCATCCCGATGGCGATGCGCTGGCCGCAGGGGTTGGTGCCGGCCAAGCGAGGGCAGGTGCTGTCGCAGGTGGTGGAGTTGAGGGACATCCTGCCCACCTTCCTGGATGCCGCGGGTGCGCCCACCAGCCGGAAGTTGGATGGCGAAAGCATGCTGAATCTGTTGCGGGAAGAGCGTCCGCAATGGCGCGAGTTTCTCGACCTTGAGCACGGGGTTTGTTACAGCAAAGAGAACAACTGGACAGCCCTCACCGATGGCAAGGTAAAGTACATCTTTCATGCCTTCCATGGCAACGAGCAGTTGTTTGACCTGGACGCTGATCCCCATGAATTGCAGGATCTTTCCAGTGACCCCGCGCATGGTGCCAAGTTACAGATGTGGCGGCAGCGGATGGTGAAGCACCTGGAGATCCGCGGCGATGTCTGGGTGAAGGGTGGCAAATTGCAAACCCGGCAGGAGCCCATTCCGCGTTCACCCAATTTCCCGATGAGCAGTGAATAGCCGCCACAAACTGCTACACCTTGAAGCTGCCACACCATGAATAGGATGGAGAGACTACAGATGGACACCGCTACTGACAATCGCACCTGGACACCCTCGCGAAGAGCCTTTTTGCACCAGGCTGCCATGGGACTGGCGGCAACTGCGACAGCAGGCAAGGGCTTCAGCCAGCAGCGGAAGACGCCCAAGCACATCATCGTCTGTATTGCGGATGATCTTGGCTGGCACGAGACTGGATACAACGGACACAAGCTGCTGCAGACACCGGCACTGGACGCGATGGCGGCCAACGGCTTGCGCTTTGATCGCTTCTACTCGGCGGCGGCCATGTGTACGCCCACGCGTGGCAGTGTGATGACAGGGCGCAATGCGAACCGGTTTGGGGCCTTTGCGCCCAATATGTCCATTCGTCCGGAAGAGATCACGCTGCCGCAGTTGATGCGCGACAAGGGCTATGTGACCGGCTTGTTCGGCAAGTGGCACCTGGGACCTTCCAAGGCAGATGCGCCCACTAACCCGGGGAAGATGGGCTTTCGCGACTGGCTATCGCACGATAACTTCTTTGGTCACAGTCCGCGTCTATCGCGCAATGGTGCCATGCCGCAGCGTTTCCATGGGGAGAGCAGTGAGGTGGTAATGCGGGAGGCGGGGCGGTTCATTGAACAGAACGCCCGTTCGCAACGATCCACGTTCACGGTGTTAAGCTTTGGGTCGCCGCACGAGCCGTATACGCCCACCGACGACGATATCGTGCCCTATCACGGCAAAGTGCCGGAACGATTGGCTGAGCGTTTTGCGGAAATCACCGCGATGGACCGTGCGATCGGGTACCTTCGCGATCACCTGCGACAGATCCGGATTGAGAACGACACGCTGTTCTGGTTCATCAGCGACAACGGAACTCCAGTGCCGGACGCCGTGGATTCGCCGCTGCGCGGGGCGAAGGGTAGCTATTACGAGGGTGGCATCCGAGTGCCATCTGTCATTGAGTGGCCAGGTGGCATTCCCGAGGCTCGCCGAAGCAGTGTACCGGCGGTAACCAGCGACATGTTGCCCACGCTATGTGATCTGGCGGGTATTCCTGTGCCGGCGCGGACCCTGGATGGCATCAGCCTGGTGCCAGTGCTGGATGGCGTGATGCAGGAGCGCCCCAGTCCGCTGTGCTTCTGGGTGTATGACGTGGCGCGGGAGGCCCGCGAGAATCCTCAGCAATATCTACCGGAGGAAGCTCAAACGGGCAACATCCCAACGTCGAAGGTGCCGTTCATTGTGTTCCGGAATCACAAGCACCCAACAGCGCGCACCAGTGATTTCGGGGGCACCGCGGCAATCATGGACAATCGCTTTAAGCTCTACGTGCCGGCGAAGGGCGAGCCGGAATTGTATGACCTGCTGGCAGACCAGGCAGAGAAGGTGAATCTAGCAGCGAAGGATCCAGACAGAGCGAAGGAGATGCTAGCGAAGTTGCACGACTGGCAACGGTCCGTGGAGCGCAGTCTGACCGGTGCGGACTACAAGAGTTGAGGCTAAGCGCCTGCCCTTGTGGCCATTTGAGACGGAACGGAAGCGCCCGTGAGCCCCACTGGAGGTAACTTACGGGCGCTTTGCCTTTTGCCTATCCTAGAAATTGAACTTTAATGCGATCTGTACGATCCGTGCGTCAGCCGCGCTGTTGATGAGTCCGAACTGGGCCAGCCCCAAGGTTCCTCCCGGTGCCCCAAAGAATGGGGTGTTGGTGGCATTGAAGAACTCCCCACGTAACTGGAAGACGCGCCTCTCGTCGATGGGGAACATCTTGTAGATAGCGAAATCGACGTTCTTCAGTCCGGGCGCTTGCACGGCGTTCCTTGGCGCATCGCCAAACGTAAAGTTGGGTTGACGAATGAACGCGTTGGTATTGAACCAGCGATCCAACGTGCGATCGTCACTGGGCAGAATCGGATCCTGCCCGGGTACCATGTTTGGACGAGCGAACGCCGCACCACCGACGTTGGGCGGATCGCCCTGGACATTGATGTTCACCCGGCGACCGGATGTCATCGTCAGGATACCGCCCATGGCCCACTGGCCGATGATGAAATCAGCCCATCTAGGCATATCGCTGAGGAATCTGCGCCCGCGGCCCCACGGCACATCGTAGTTTGAACTGAGCACGAAGCGGTGCGGGAAATGCTCGTCAGCAAGGGCGCGCTCTGCCCGCAAGTTATTGCGATCCTGGACGCCAACAGGGGATGTGCCGCCTGCGTCCGCCCCACCCCTGGCATCACTGATCGATTTTGACCACACGTAGGAGCCAAGGAAATTGAGTCCACCGGACATACGCTTTTCGACGCGAAGTTGCAGTCCGTGATAGTTGGAGTTCGCGCTAAATTCCCGGCGGAAGGTATCAGCCAGGGGCGTGACCACATAGTCTAACCCAGGAACTTCCAGCCGGGTAATCGGGCGGCGGGCGTTGATATTGCCTGGGCCGGGAAGGGGTGCGTTGGAATCAAAGCGCTGCAACAGCCGGTTTCCCTTTGTTCCCACGTAACCAATCTCAACCGAAAGATCCTGAATAACTTCGCGCTGGATAGTGAAGTTCCACTGTTGCGAGTAAGGCGTGCGATTGGTGCGGTCCTGCGAGATTGTCTGAAGGTTCGTCACCCTGGAGCTTGTGGCACCCTCCGGGAAACCCTCCCGGAGCAAAATCGCCGGGTTGATTGAGTCTGTGTTGAACCCAGACTGGAAGAAGAAGGGCGCAGCGGCGTGCAGGTAGCGATCACCAATATGGTCAACACCTCCGTAGTAAATGCCATAGCCACTGCGGATGACAGTGCGCTCCCGGAAGCGGTAAGCAAAACCGACACGGGGAGCAAAGTTGTTGTAATCCGGCCTCAGGGTAGACCGCTCCGCGATGCTGCCTGGTTGGGCCAGCCGGATCTGAGGATTCCCTGGATTCTCATCAATGTCGAAGTTGGCATAGCGGTTGTATTTTTCAAACCAAGGTCCGACATACTCGTAACGCATGCCCACGTTCACGGTGAGCGAATTGTTCACCCGGATATCGTCCTGGATATAGCCGGCATGGATACGCCGGCGCTGATTCCCCTGGGCCACATTCGAGAGTTGTGAATTAAATGGAATCCCTAAAAGAAAGTCAGCATAGGCATTTCCAAAGGTATTGTTAGAGCTTTGCCGGGTGAAGTTTCCATTAAAGGTGAAAACCCCGTTGGCTTGGAAAGCCTGCTGATGAGGGGACTGAATAAACATAAAATTTCCACCCATCTTGAGGGTGTGTCTGCCCACATTCCAAAGAAGATCATTGGTGATCTGACGGGTTTGAGAATCAGAAAACTGGGGATTATTGGCTGGAGCGCCGAGACCAGCAAAGCCAGTAATGTTGAATCGAGCAAAGCCATTCAGTTCTTCATTCGCACCTCGCAACCCGATCTCCCGGTTCATATTCCGATCGAGCGGAGAGTTACGGTTGGTGGTGAACTGGTTCCAACTAACCTTAAGAGTGTTGAACATCGTCGGCGAAAAGACATGGCCGTGGCTGATTACGAAGGATTGTGGTTGATTGCGTTGAAACGCGGGGTCTCCCCCACCGAAAGCAGGCGCAGGGAGGCCAGACTCAGGATCGAGAAAACTATCCTGCTTGCTGTAGCGCCCATAGATGGTATCGTTGTCGCTGAACGTGTGGTCAATCCGCAGGTCGCCCTTGTGTGTGGTGTTGTCGGTTCGCGGGTTCGAGAAGTAGTTGTTAATGATGGTGTCTCTGTTCGGCGCCGGAGTAAATGCTGCTACCGTTGCAGCTACCGGGTCAATGCGCATACTTGGAATGATGTTGTTTGGAAATTGCTGCCGAGTCCGATTAGTAGAATCGTAGGTAGCAGGGTCAAAGACACGGTTTGGAACATTATTAAAGAAAGATTGCGAGAAATCACCTCGAATCTCTGCTGGGGTGGCGATCGTCTGCTGCGTCGTCCCGGCTGTATATTCCTTGGTGCCTTCGTAGTTCACAAAGAAAAAGGTCTTGTTGCGAACAATCGGTCCGCCCAGTAGAGCACCAAATTGGTTGCGGCGAAAAACCGGGATATCTGTTCCAGGTTGCTGGAAGAAGTTCCGTGCGTTGAACGCCTCATTGCGGATGAACTCGAATGCGCCACCATGGAATTCATTCGTTCCCGACTTGATTACGAGGTTGACAACCCCACCCACGTTGCGACCGAATTCAGCGGAGTAATTGCTGGTTTGCACCTTGAACTCCTGAATGGCGTCTACCGAGGGCGAGATGACTTGGGGAGAGCGGCCTTGGGCAGCCTGCTGGTTGGAGTTGTTGTCCATGCCGTCCAACAGGTAGTTGTTGTGGCTGACGCGGAACCCTGATGCGCTGAAACCAGCAAACCGTGCGCCGGGCGGCGGGACGTTGGTGCCCGCGGTCAGTAGTGCCAATTGAAGGTAGTCACGACCGTTCAAAGGAAGGTCGACGATCTTCTTGTTATCGACCACCTGGCCGCGAGAGGACTCAGTGGTCTGCAACAGCACCGCGTCAGCGGTAATGGTTACCTGCTCAGTTGTTTCACCCAGTTCGAGCGTCAGGTCCACGCGAACCTCAGACTGAATCTCCAAGGTGATGCTGGAACGGACTGTCCGCTTGAAGCCAGGGGACTCCGCTGTGATGCTATAGCGACCCGTGCGCAGCGGGATCGAACGAAAGGCGCCTTGTGCATCCGAGGTGGTAGATTGTGACACATTGGTTGCGAGGTTGGTGAAGGTGACCGTTGTCCCAACGACGCGCGCGCCAGTTGGGTCAGATACCGTACCGAGAATGATTCCTTGTTCTACCTGTGCTGGAGCGAGTGCCGCCCCAGACAAGGCGAGGAGCACTGCAACCAGCAGGCCAGGAAGTTGTTTCATTTCTTGCCTCCACGTGCGGCCTCGCAAGGAGAGCGAACATTCATTTGAAATGGAGCTTACGTTTATCACAATTGAATTTGGGATTCAACACTTCCGATGGCTGCCGCGTAGGCGCAAAGTGATTGGAAATTGCTGGAAATTGTTGGATTGACGCCGCTCTGGTTGCAACGGTAACCTGGAAGGTGACCGTGGCGGGGGTCTTCCCGCTGATGGCGCGGTGGCAGAGTGGTCATGCAGAGGTCTGCAAAACCTCGTACGCCGGTTCGATTCCGGCCCGTGCCTCCATCCCTTTCTTCCCGATCCTGTCCTTTCCGCCATCCCCTAGGCGCGGTAGCCAAGTGGTAAGGCAGAGGTCTGCAAAACCTCTATTCGCCGGTTCGATTCCGGCCCGCGCCTCCAAATCTTTCCTCGAGATTCCGACGGTGTCCCTGCCGGCTTTGTTGGTGTGCCAGCTTGAGGGGGATGCCGTCGTTAAATGGAATAGTCCTCACTGAAGATGCGGGCTTCCTTCAGGCTGACGAAGACATCGTCCCCGAGGCGTAGGTTCAGGGCGCGCAGGCGTTCATGGGGAATCTCGACTAGAATAGGGTCGCCATCCGGCCGGGAAAGTTCTACCTTTGCGGCGGGCCCGGCGACGAGAATCCGCGCTACGCGGGCCTTGACCGTACTGGGGGTGGATGAGTCCGTTGCCTCAGCCGCATGGCGGTGGATATCCAGTTCAAAGGGCCTGGCGTAGATGCGTGCGGCGTCCGGCCCGGCATCGCTATCGAGGACGGAGTGTTCGCCGTCAATCCGTCCATGAAAGAGATTTACGTGGCCCAGGAAGTCCATCACAAAGCCTGAGGCGGGGTGGTGGAAAACCTCTTCGGGAGTGCCAGCCTGCTCCACGCGGGCGTGGTTCATGACAACGATGCGGTCAGCCACTTCGAGGGCTTCCTCCTGGTCGTGAGTTACCAGCACGGTGGTGACATGGAGGTCCTCATGCAGCCGGCGCAGCCAGCGGCGGAGATCCTGCCGGACCTTGGCGTCGAGTGCGCCGAAGGGCTCGTCCAACAGCAGAATACTAGGCTCAATCGCTAGTGCGCGGGCGAGTGCTACACGCTGGCGCTGGCCGCCGGAAAGCTGGCTAGGGAAGCGTCCAGCAAGGCCCTCTAGCTGGATGAGCCGCAGCAACTCGAGCACCTTATCGCGGATCTGCTGCTTGGAGGGCCGCAGGGGGCGGGGGCGAACGGTGAGGCCGAAGGCGATGTTGTCAAACACCGTCATGTGCCGGAAGAGGGCGTAGTGCTGGAAGACGAAACCGACACGGCGCTGGTTTGCGGATTGTTGGTGGAGGTTCTCGCCGTTGATAAGGAGGGCGGTGTCTGGATGAGGGTCAGGCGATTCCAGGCCGGCGATGATGCGCAGGAGGGTGGTTTTACCAGAACCGGAGGGGCCTAGCAGAGCCACGAGTTGGCCAGTGGCAATCTCAACGCTCACGTCGCGGAGGGCGATGAAGTCACCAAAGGTCTTGTGGAGATGCTGGGCCTGAATGCTCATGGGAGCCCTCCGGTAATGGTGGCGACTGCCGCGTCCCGGGCACTGGCAGCCTGGTCGCGGGCGATCTTCCATTCCAGCCAAGCCTTCAGCAGCAGGGAAAGCAGAGCCAGCAGGGCGAGGAGGCTGGCGACGGCAAAGGCACTGGAGAAACGGTAGTCGTTGTAGAGAATTTCCACATGCAGCGGGATGGTGTTGGTGGCGCCGCGGATGTGGCCACTAACGACGCTGACAGCACCGAACTCGCCCATGGCGCGGGCTGCGGAGAGCACCACGCCGTAAAGCAAGCCCCAGCGGATATTGGGCAGCGTAACGCGCCAAAACATTTGCCAGCCGTTGGCCCCCAGCAAGAGGGCCGCTTCTTCCTCTTCTGTACCCTGCTGCTGCATCAGTGGGATGAGTTCGCGGGCCACGAACGGGAAGGTAACAAACAGCGTGGCAAGGACGATGCCGGGGACGGCGAAGAGTACCTGTATGTTGGCTTCGCGGAGCCAGCCGCCGAATAGGCTTTGGGAGCCGAAGAGCAGCACCAGCATCAGTCCCGCGACAACCGGAGAGATGCTGAAGGGGAGATCAATGAGAGAGAGCATGAGACTCTTGCCGCGGAAGGAAAAGCGCGCCATTAGCCATGCGGCGGCAATACCGAACAGGGCATTCACCGGGACCGTGAGAGCGGTCACCCACAAAGTGAGGCGGATGGCGGAGAGTGCCGCGGGGTCAACGAAGCTGTCCAGGTAAACACGCCAGCCTTGACGAAAGGCCTCCTGAAAAACGGCTGCCAGCGGCAGTGCCAACACAAGCAGTAGGAATCCTAGTGCTACTGAAAGCAGCAGTGCGCGCAGCCAGCGGGGTTCCGTGTATCGCCGGGTCGAAGTGGAAACAGGAAGAGGAGCGGCCATTACGCGCGTCCTCCACGGGATGTCCACCACCACTGCAGGCCATTCATGGCCATCAGGAGAGTGAGACTGGTGACGAGCATGGCAGAGCCGATGGCCGTGGCGCCGGCGTAGTCGAATTGCTCAAGCCGGGTGATGATCAGCAAGGAGGGGATCTCAGTCTTCATAGGCATGTTGCCGGCGATAAAGATGACGCTGCCATACTCACCCAAACCACGTGCAAATGCCATGGTGAAGCCGGTGAGCATAGCGGGCAGCAACTGGGGTAGCAGGACGCGAAACAGAGTTTGGGCGCGGTTCGCGCCAAGGATGGCTGCAGCCTCCTCGATGGACGGGTCAAGATCACTTACCGCAGGCTGGACGGAGCGCACCACAAATGGAAGGCCAACAAAGAGCAGCGCGAGCGTGATACCCAGAGGTGTGAAGGCAACCTGTAGTCCAAGCGGCTCAAGCCAACTGCCAAGCCAACCAGTGGGAGCGTAAACTGCGGTGAGGGCGATCCCTGAGATGGCCGTTGGCAGTGCAAAGGGTAAGTCAACAAGGGAATCCACCAGACGCCTGCCGGGGAAGGGATATCGCACCAGGCACCAGGCTACCAGCGAGCCCAATATCGCGTTCAGGGCGGCGGCCGCGAATGCCGTTCCCAACGTCAGCCGGTAGGAGGCCAATGCGCGAGGACTGCTGATGGCGCGCCAAAGCTCCTCAGGCGGGTAGGTGGCAGTTTTCCACGTCAGCACCACTACTGGCAGCAGCACAACGAGGCTGAGACAGAAAAGGGAGTATCCCAGGGTGAGTCCGAATCCCGGCAGGAGGCGGCGCGGCCTCGACTTTCGGGTGGATGCCACGGGAGCGGGCGAGGGGCTAGCTGGCATCGGCGTGGATCTGGTCAAAGGCCGCTCCCTCCGCGAAGTGGGCGGCGTGGGCTGCTGGCCAACCGCCAAAGTGATCATCAATCCTCAGGATCGTCGTGGACTGGGGTGCGGCCGCGCTTGATACCGGTGGGGTAGAGGCGCGGAAGCCGTGACGGGTGATCAACTGCTGCGATACCGGGGTGTACAGGAATTCGAGATAGGCCTCGGCGGCAGCCCGGACGCCTCGGCGTTCAGCCACTGTGTCCAGCAGGGCCACGGGGGGTTCAGCGTGTATGGTCACCGATGGCATCACTACCTGCAGGCCCTCCGCGGCAAACTCCTGCCGGGCCAGGTGCGCCTCGCTTTCCCAAGTGATGAGGACATCGCCAAGGTGTCGTTGAACAAAGGTGGTGGTGGCCCCGCGAGCTCCTGAATCAAGAACGGGAGCATTCCGGTAAAGTGCTTCTAGAAAACGGAGGGCCTCCCTGTCGCTTCCGGTTGCGTGCCGGGCTGCGCCCCAGGCAGCCAGGTGATTCCAGCGCGCGCCGCCTGAGGTCTTTGGGTTTGGTGTGATCACCGACACCCCAGGGCGGGCGAGATCCGGCCAATCGCGAATGTCCCTAGGATTGCCCTGGCGCACAAGGAAGACGATTACTGAGGTATAGGGGCAGCTATTGTTGGGCAGGCGCTGTTGCCAATCCTTCGGTAGAAGGGAACTACGTTCCGCGATGGCGTCAATGTCGAAGGCGAGGGCCAGCGTGACGACATCCGCGTCCAGGCCGTCCAGTACCGCGCGCGCCTGCTTGCCAGATCCGCCGTGAGATTGCTCAATCCGCATCGGCTCGTTTCCACGTGCCAGCCAGTGGCTGGTGAAATGCTCATTCACTTCCTGAAACAAAGCGCGGGTGGGGTCGTAAGAAACGTTCCGCATCACACCACCAGCCTCGCGGCTGCAACCGGTCATCCCCAACACGGATGCGCAGGCAGCAGCCCGCAGGAGGTGCCGGCGGGAGAAGCTGGCAGATTGGATTGAGGGGTTACCCACGGCCTTACTATAGCATGTTGATCGAATCAGTAGAGAATCAACTGACGAGGCGACGCGCGAGGTACCTGGCAGGCATTTCGTGGAAGGGCCTTCCGTGGCTATTGCCGGAGTTCTGTGATCTTGGCCTGGATAGCGGCAGTGGATTCGTGATCAGGGTGATGGTGGAGGAATTGCTGCAGCAGGTCGGCAGTCTCAGCGCGGTAGCCCTGACGGAGAAGGACCTCGGCGAGGTGGAGTTGGGGATGGGAAAAATGGGCGGGGTCCAACCGGATCGCCTCGCGGAGACTTTGCTCAGCATCACGTAACTGGCCGAGTTGGAGGAGGGTCATGCCCAGCTGGGAGTGGGCGAGTGCATCCTGGGGTTGGCGCAGAACGGCGTGACGATTGTACTGTGCTGCTTCCTGAAACTGCATCAGGTTGAGGAGGACGCCACCAAGATTAACAAGGGGCGCATAGAGATCAGGATCGGCCTCGAGTGAGCGCCGAAAAAGCAGTTCGGCCTCAGGGAAGCGCTGGGTCTGGTAGGCGATGGTGCCCAGATAGTTCCAGGCCTCCGCGTAGTTGGGTGCAATCTCGACGGCCTTGCGGAGGTGGGCTTCGGCGGCTGGGACGTTGCGGCGCTCGAGACTTTTCTGGGCCTCACTATACTCGCGGATGGCTTTGGCTGGAACGGACAGGGCGCGCACGGAAACGCCCAGAGCGGCTTCCCGCTCAGTGGAGGCGGGGTCCATGGCGATGGAAACCTGGATACGGCCGCGGAAATCCGCATGGGAAGGGCTGACGACGACGGTTCGGCGCACCTCACCGCGGCCGGGCACGAAAACGTTCAGGGTATAGGTGCCGGGCTGCACGCGGCGGAAGCGGAAGCTGCCGTTGCTATGGCTGAGCGTGGAGGCGACGAAGGGGGTAGTAGCCCCGTGAAGTGAGATTGAGCCAATTGCGGGCGGGGTGAATCGGCCCTCCAGCGTCAGTGTTTTCTGGGCAGCGACCGCCAAGGTGAACAGCACCATGAGCGCGGGCAGCAACACGATACGCGCAACAGCCATGAGACACCTCAATGGGGGCAAAGCGGCAGAAACGCTAGAGCCTCTCTAGAAACAATCCTCGCAGGTCAGCGACATGGGGTCCAGGCTTAGTGAGGCATCTCAACTGGAGGGTGGTACGGCCCTTGGACAAGCGGAGCTCTCCTAGCGGCATCTTGGCCCAAGGCATGATCACGTTGCGCTCCAGCAACACAAGGTTCCGGTCTGGAAGCGGCTCAGTGGCAGTGGGACGAAGGATCGTAGCGCTGGCAGACGCGCCACCCGCGGAGACTTGCAGCTCAGCGCCCAGGCTATGGGCGGGGCACAGGTATTGGAGCGTAACCGCGTAGGTGCCGCTGGAGACCACGTCGATATCCCAGGAAACGTCGTCGGCGACATCGGTCCAGCCGGTAATCCAATCGTGCGAATAGCCGAAGCGGCCGTGGAAACGCAGCTCCCCGGTGAAGGAGGCGCGGGTGGCGGGGAGAAAGGCCGGGTTTTCCTGGGT
Organism: Bryobacteraceae bacterium; assembly: GCA_036821995.1. Classification (GTDB taxonomy): domain Bacteria; phylum Acidobacteriota; class Terriglobia; order Bryobacterales; family Bryobacteraceae; genus JACTMJ01. Next base: position 221,973 of record DAISIM010000001.1, on the reverse strand, counting down.
ATATCCAACGCCAAGCGGTGTAGATTGGAAACCGCGCGCAGCCAGTTCCGCGCGGAACCAGCTCTCGTAGCGTTGGCGCATTGCCTGCACGAGTTCCGGGTGGGCGGCGGCGATGTTGGTGGTTTCGCCGGGGTCCTGCTGGATGTCGTAAAGCTCTTCCCCGTTGACGAGATTGTAGCGCTGGGTACGAATGGCGCCAGGGTAGACGGTGTCCTCTTTACCCTCGCGCTCGCGGTGGGTGAACAGGTCGCGTTGGGGCCAGGAGGCTTCTGCTTGCTGGATAGCCGTAGGGGATACCAGCTCCAGCAAGGGGCGGAGGCTGACGCCGTCAACGGGAAGCCCAGCAGGGCGGGATACGCCACATAGATCCGCAAGGGTCGGGTAGACATCGATGTGGGCGGCGATGGTATCCACCTTGCGGCCTGCGGCAACTCGTCCCGGCCAGCGGAAGAAGAAGGGTGTACGAACGCCGCCTTCGTAAACCGAACCCTTGGTTCCGCGGAGCCCGGCGTTAAAGCGGGCCCCGTTGGGGCCGTTATCGCACAGAAAGATCACGATGGTATCCTCGGCGATGCCTAGCGTTTCGAGCTCAGAGAGAAGACGTCCGACGTTTTCGTCGATGTTGGCCACCATCCCATAGATGGCAGCCAATGGAATATCCATCCCTCCCTCGGTAAAGGGCCGCCAGTAGCGGTACGGGACCTGGTAAGGCGTATGTGGGGTGTTGTAGGCCAGATAGAGCAGGACGGGCTGGTTGCGGCGCTCGCGGAAGATTCCGATGGCTTCGTCGGTAAGCGCGTCAGCGATGTATCCCTTGGCGATATGGGGCTTGCCGTTCTTCTCGATTTCGCTATCGAAGTACTCCAGCCAGTGGCCGTTGCGCATGCCGATGAAGGTGTCAAAGCCCTGCGCGTGGGGTACATGGGGATAGCTTTCGCCCAAGTGCCACTTACCAACCAAGGCGGTATGATAACCCGCTGCCTGGAAAGCCTCGGCGATGGTGGTTTCGTCGGTGGCCATGGTTTCCTTGCCGCCGGTGACCCCATGGACGCCGGTCTTCATGTTGTAACGACCAGTGAGGAGGCTGGCGCGGGTGGGGGCGCAAACCGGACAAACATAGAATCGCGTGAACTCCACGGATTCCGAGGCCAAACGATCCAGATTGGGGGTAGCAAGCTGTGGATTGCCGTGGCTGCTGAGGTCTCCATAGCCCTGGTCGTCAGTGAGGATGATGAGGACATTTGGTAGGCGGCGCGCCTGGGCGGATGCGCAAGGCGGAGCAAGCGCGGCGCTGAGGGCGGTTGCCGCGGCGGTAAACATCCAGCTACGACGGGTGAGTGGGGATGAGGCTGATGATTGAGACGCAGAAGAGCGGGCAGACATGCATGGCATTGTTTCACAGGTTGGCGGGTTCACCAGGAGGCAGTGGCGAGTGTCCTGCAAAAACGAAACCGGGCCGGCATTGAGGGCCGGCCCGGTGCTGATGATAAGGGAAGGAAGGACTAGTTGCCGCGGCCTCCGCCACCGCCACGGGCGCCACCACCGCTGCTGGCGCCGCCGCCGCCGCGGCCCATGGACGCTCCGCCGGCAGAGGACGGAGCGCTGGATGCACCACCGCCGCTATAGCCACCGCCACCGCGGGAGTAGCCACCGCTAGAACCGGCAGAGCTTCCGCGGGAGAAGCCATCCATGCCACCGCCAAAACCGCCTCGGCCGCGGGGTGAGGTTGCAAAAACATCACCACTGCTGGAACCGCCACGGCTGTAAGTGGATGCGCCGTAAGCGGCGTTGTTGCTAAAGCCGCTTCGGGACACCGAATTGCGTCCAACCACTCCGCGACCGCTACCGCCGCCAACAAATCCTCCTCCGCCAAATCCTCCACCGCCAAAGAAGGGGGCGTAGGCACCCATTACGCTGCGTGGACCCCAGAAATATCCACCAAAGGGGCTGGCGAATCCAGTTCCGAACGGCACAAAGGTGTACATTCCGAAGTAAGGGTTGTAGAACCAACTACCAAAGCCACTGTAAGCGCCCAGCATGCCAAGGTTGCCCATGGAGGGGAATCCGCCCGCGGTTTGGACTTGGCGCGCTGCGGAGACATTGGCCATTTGCAAGTAGTTGTCGCGGGTCTGTGCCCAGAGCGAGAGGGGATCCGGCGTCGCGTTCTTATCGAGGGACTCCAAGCCAGAGCCGGGCTGGTCAAGAAAAAGAGCACGGCCCTTCTTCACGCGGGTTTCGACGCCCGCGCGCAGCACTTCAGCCTGGCCCTGATGCACTTCAACCCTTGCGGGGTAGAACGACAGGTTATAGACACCCGCTTTGTTGAGGCGAACCTGTTCTTCGTTCACCAGAACGGTGACGGAGGTATCGCTAGGGAACTCAGTGCTGGAAATGACTGCAGTCCCGGCCAGCAATCGCACCTCAGCCGCATCGATCCTGTCGGAAACTAACTGAAGGCGGCTACTTTCGCCTAACCACAGCATGACGCCAGGCGACAAAAGCACCTCGGCGCGTCCATTCGCGGGGGTTTCCAACACGCCGCCGCTGGGGACTTGGTGGAATTTCGTGATGTTGTAAGCGAGTTCCTCGCCGTTCAGCAATACCGTGCCTTCAAAGTAGTTCACCAAACCGGCTTTGGCAGAAATTGCCTCTTGCGCTACCAGTGGCAAGGCCACTAAGGTGGCGATGGCCAGAACGAGAATGCCTAGATTTCGTTTCATAGGGGCCTCCCTGTCCAGAACAGAATACACCTCTAACCTGGACTGCTTTGTTCTAACTATACGACGCTTCGCGAACGATCGCGTTCCAATTTTTGGCCAGATTGGCAAGATCGAGAAACCGAAGCAGGGACTGGCGCCGTCAATATGAGCAAACAGAGTAGACCGAATTCCCTAATGTCTGAGCTTGCCCAGTTCGAATTCCCGATTTCGCCCGAATCCCGCTTCCGCTACACTGGCGTCATGCGCGCAACAGTGTTCACGAGAGCGGGGTTCCTCGCACTGGCGATGGGGAGTTTGCTGCTGGCTTCAGCGCCGACAGCGGATGCAAAGGACAAATTCGTCGGCCCCTACCCGGGAAGCGCGAAGAGCGCCACCGTTCAATTGGATACCGAACTGGTAATGGATAAAGCCCAGGTGGAAGGGTTGATTGGCAACAGCATGGATGGCTACCTGGTGGTGGTGAAGGTGAAGCTGACGCCACTGCGCGAGAAGGAACCAGTGCGGGTATTTCGCGACGACTTTGTGCTGGTGAGCGCCAAGGATGGCCAACGGTCTCAGCCCTTCGCGCCGGAACAACTGGCAGGCACTTCCACGATGGTGGTGAGCCAGGTGATGATTTCCGCCGGACCCGTGGCGGGGCAGCAGAGCGGACCCGTTTGGGGGCCTCCGGCGGGAGGCGGACCGGGCACGATGGGAAGTCCGAGACGGATCGACACGCCCAACAATTCCGGAGGATCATTGGGATCACCCACCGCCGGGGCAACCGGGGTGAAACAGGAGATCCGCGAGGACAAGGCGTCCGACAAGCAAACGGCATGGCTGGAAGCGCTGAAGGCCAAGGTGCTGCCAGAGGGGGAAACAAAAGAGCCCATCGAAGGACTGCTTTACTTCCCGCTGAACGGCAACCATAAGCCAAAGCAGATGACGCTGCTCTACAACGGCACTTGGCCAAAAATGGAAGTCAGCTTCGAAGAGCGGAAGCGGTAGGGTTCACCGCAAAGTCAAGCCGCATGCGAATGGCATCCTGACCGTCCATGTAATACGCGGGAACGCGCCGGATACGTTGGAAGCCCATGCTGCGATAGAGATTAATGGCGGGCCGGTTATCTGCGCGAACCATGAGAGTGACCCTAGAGGCGTCCGATCTCTGGATGCGTAGCAGCAGCCGCTGAAGTAGCTTGCGGCCGATCCCCAACTCCCTGCATTCCGGGCGCACCGCGAGCGAAATCACTTCCGCCCCTCCGTTCTGCCACTCGCCCATCACATACCCTAGCGGACGCGTGCCCGCAATCGCCACTAGTAACAGGTCCCGATTATCCATGCACAATCGGCTGAAGAACTCCCCACGATAGCTGTCCTCGCCGAAACTCTGGGCCTCGATGGCAAACAGCTCTTCGAGGTGCGATTCGCGGAACGAAGTAATCCGAAACCTTGGGGACGCGCCTTGCGGCGGGACTTGCGCTTGCGATATGGAACGGGAGGATACGCGCGCCATGGATGATATTGCGAAAGGGACTCTCTTCAAGAATGTAGCGCAGCCGGGTAACGAATCGCAGCAATCGTGGGAGGCGAAACGGAAGCGGCGCACCGGATGGGTATCCGATGCGCCGCCAATGGAGCAATTCCTGAAGAGGTTGACCTCGTCAGAACACGAGCTTCAGGCCGAATTGGATAAGGCGCTGGTCTAGCGCGCCTGTCCAGGCTTGCGACGGCGGAGTGACGATGGCGCCTTGCAGGTCCACTTGCGCCGCACCGTTGATGGCTGTCACATTCGTGCGGTTGAAGATGTTGGTTGATTCCGCGAAGAACTCCGGACGGAGTCGATCGCCGATGGGGAAAACGCGCGAGTAGCGAATGTTGGTTTCCCATGTGCCGGGAGAACGCAGGGTGTTGCGGCCAAGGAAGAGGGGACGCTGGAATGCAACGCCCGTGGAGGCATCCCCGTTCAGGATGCGATTGCTACCCACGTTGAAGACCTCGCCGGATTGCACGACGGTGGCGATCGCCAGCCGGTTGTTGTTCGCCAAATAGCCCCAAAATCCGGATGCTGAGGAGAGCGAGGGGCTCCACACGGCATTGGCATTGAAGGCGTGGCGGCGGTCAGAAAGCGATGGTCCCCGGTCGCGGCGCCGGTTCGTTGGGTCTGAAAGCAAGAAGGCGCCACTGTCGATGTTGTTTTGCTCAGGTGCATCGTCAATGGCGTGGGACCAGGTCCAGGTGCCGAAGAACTCCAAGCCACTGGAGTAGCGCTTCGTTACCGTCAGGTTTAGGCCGTTGTAGACGCTTTGCCCCACAGATTCCGTGGACAGGATGTTGGCAAAACCTGCGAAAGGACGGGTGCCGCCGAAGATGGGGCGACCGTCAGCAAGCGTATTGCCAGTAAGGCCGAGGTTGATGTTGCGGTAGATGGGCAGGCGGTTGCCTCGGGTGAAAAGGTACGTGGCGGTTACGCCAAGGTTGCTGCCTAGCTCCCTGCTGATGCTGACATTGGCATTGGTGGAGTACAGATTGGCAAAGTCAGGAGAAACCGTATTAATGTCGCGGATGCCGCCAGCGAGCTGCGAAGGTACTCCGGTGAAGACATCAGGGAAACTGGGGGCGATGGCGTTGGACGGAACCACACTGACGTTGAAGAACTGGGGCGTGCCATTGTTGAGTAGCGCTCGACGGTAGACGTCAGTTTGGAATGGGTCAAAGAACACGCCACCGCTTGCGCGGAGCACCGTCTTGCCCAAGCCCCAGGCGAGACCGATGCGAGGAGCGAAGTTGTTGCGGTCTACGCGGAAGCTGCGCGAAAACTCAAATGGCGAGTCGGCATTGGCCTGGGGCGGGACGTAGAGGTCGTAGCGCAGACCGTAAGTGAAGGTGAGGTTCGCACGAGGCTTCCAGGAATCCTGGGCAAACAGGCTGGTGAAATGCGAGTTGTAGACAATCCTGGGCTCACCGAGGGATTGCTGGAAATTGGTATAGCCCCGGGGCGTGAGTCCATCGCGCGCGGCCAGATAAGCAGCAATGTTCGGAAAGGTGTAAGTGGCAAACGTGCTGGCGATTTTAGTATCGCGGATCGTACGCCAGTTCACACCAAACTTCAACGAGTGCGTGGACAGATTGTGCGAGAAGTTGTTGGAGATTTCAGGAGTGACCTCAGTGTAGTTGAAGCCGGCATTGGTGGGAGAGCCAAAGTTGGCAACACCCGCAATCGTAACGGCCGGGCCGGTTCCTGATGCTTCAAACGTCTGGTTCTGTTGGCTGCGGTAGGGAGTCTGGAAGCGGAACTCGTTGATGCTGCGGGCCGAGACAACGGAGATGAGCTGCGCGGCAACCCCGTGGGAACGATCGACGAAGGTGAAGGTGCGCTCAATGAGGGTGAGACCTCCGCCTCCGTTGAAGGGCGAGTCGTTGCGATGACCGTTGTATCGCACGGAAAGCCGGTTGGCATTGTTGATCTGCCAATCCACCTTGCCCATGAAGAAGGCCACTTGCTGGCGGAAGGGGATGGCGTCGGCGTAGCTGGCAGGCAGCCCAATCGCACTGAGGCTTGCAGGGCTAACGGAAACCGTGTTGGGAAGGTCGCGGTTGACACGCTCATACGCTCCAAACCAGAAGAGTTTGTCCTGGATGAGCTTGCCGCCGGCGTTTCCAAAGAGGGAATCGACGTTCACCTCAGGGGCAGGCCGGCCTGGGGCAAGAAGCGCGGGCGCGGCAGAGAATGGAGTGCGCCGGAAAATGTAGCCAACCTCGCCTGTTGTGCGATTTGAGCCGGACTTCGTAATCGTGTTGAATACCGTGCCCACCGTGTTGCCGAATTCGGGAGCGAAGCCATTGTTGACCTGCTGGACCTCCTCCACCCAGGTGTTGGAGATGGGCATCAGGCGAATGCCCGCGCGGTCGCTTTGCACGTTGTTGCTTCCGTCGAGTTGGTAGTTGATGCGGCCATTGAAACCGTTGGCGTTCACCTTGCGCGGCACCCCAAACTCAGTGTTCCCGCGTCCGGAGACATTGGGTTGTTGCAGGATGAAATTGAATGGGTTTCGCGATACCAGCGGTAGATTGACGATGGCGTTGTTGCTGAGGGTGCTGCCAAGGTCAATGCGGCTTGGGTCAACCGCAGGCGCGGCATCGGTGACAATCACCTCAGTGCTGACGGCGCTCACGGCCAGAGCAAAGTCAATGGTGACCGTGGCACCGGCATTCACCGGAACGTTTACCCGCTTGGCAGACGAGAAGCCTTGTGCTTCCGCCGTCACCTCGTAGGTTCCCAGCGGCAGAAGAGGGAAGCGATAGAGCCCCGTAGATTCTGTGAGGCCCTCCTGGGTGAAGCCTGTATTGACATTGTTAATACGCACAGTGGCACCGCCTACCGCAGCGCCTGAGGCGTCCAGAACAGTACCAATGATTTGCCCGTTGATCGCGGATGCTTGACCCATCAGGCTGAGACTGCCCGGCCACAAGGCGAGCCAAAGCGAGACGCAAAAATACATGTAGCGGTACATAACCGATTCCTCCTGAACGAAAGACCCCAAGAATGAATTGCGAGCGGGCTGAGCCCAGTGGATCCTTGACGCTGGCTACCGGCACGATCGCCGACAACGGAAGAAGCTACCGGCTGCCAGCGAAAGAATGAATCGACCGGGTGAAGCTACAGCGACAGTGGCGCGCTACCATGGCGCGTTTGTCTTATGCCTGTAACCATGTTGGCACAGAAGAGGAGGGTTGCAGCGGGCTGACTGGGGAATTCGATGGCTTCCAGATTGCGTTGCTGACGCGCTCGTGAACCAAAACTCGATCGAAGGGTCCGGGTAGCTGGCTGCCATGCGCTAAACTCAAGAGTTTATGGCAAATTTACTAGAGGGCCAGCGGGCCATTATCCTGGGGCTCGCCAATCGGTGGAGCATTGCCGCGGGCATCGCCCAGAGCTTCCGCCGGGAGGGGGCCGAGCTAATCCTCACTTACCAGAGTGAGCGGCAGTTGAAGGCGGTTGAGGATCTGGCTCAAGAACTGGGAGCTGCCCGCCTGCTGCAATGTGACGTCACTAAAGAAGACGAAATGGCCCAACTGGTTGAGACACTGCAGAAGGATGGCAAGCCGCTGGGAAGCATGGTGCACTCCATTGCCTTTGCCAACCGCGAGGACCTTACCCAGCCCTTCGTCAATACCTCCCGCGACGGCTTTCTGTTGGCACAAGAGGTCTCGGTTTACTCGCTGGTTTCCACGACACGTGCCCTTTCTCCGCTGATGACCGAAGGTGGCAGCGTGATGACCCTAAGCTATTTGGGCGCCGTCCGCGCGGTCCAGAATTACAATGTGATGGGGGTTGCGAAGGCGGCCCTTGAGAGCACGGTGCGCTACCTTGCCAGCGAGTTAGGCGAAAAGGGAATCCGCGTAAACGGGATTAGTGCCGGCCCCATCAAGACTGCCTCCGCCCGGGCGATTGCGGACTTCTCAAAGATCCTGGATCATGTCTCCTCGCGTGCGCCCCTGCGGCGGAACACCACGCAGGAAGAGGTAGGCGATACGGCCGCCTTCCTCGCTAGTGACCTCTCACGCGGAGTCACCGGCAACATTATCTATGTGGACAGCGGATATCAAATCATCGGCTTTTAGGGGTATCAGCGCCCACTGCGCTGACGCCACGGCCCACACATCACAACCGGGAACTCGCCATGATTGACGTGCAAAACCTCAGCAAGCGATACGGCGGCTTTACGGCGGTCGACGACATCAGCTTTCGTGTAGAACCCGGCAGGATTGTCGGCTTCCTGGGTCCGAACGGGGCTGGCAAGACAACCACCATGCGGGTGCTTACCTGCTTCTTGCCTCCCAGCCGGGGCACGGTGAAGATTGCCGGCTTTGACGTGCTGGATGCCCCCATGGAAGTAAAGCGCCGCGTGGGGTACCTGCCGGAGACACCGCCGCTTTACCCGGATATGCCCGTAGAGGGGTATCTGCGATTCGTTGGCGCCATCAAAGGCGTGGCGAAGGCGGAGGTTGAGGACCGCGTTGAGCGCGCGATGAAGCGCTGCGCCGTTCTGGATGTTCGAGGCAAGCTGATCGCCAAGCTCTCCAAGGGGTACAGGCAGCGCGTGGGCCTCGCCCAGGCACTGCTGCACGATCCGGAATTGCTCATCCTCGACGAACCTACCAGTGGCCTGGACCCCAAGCAGATCCTGGAGACCCGCGACCTCATCCGCGAACTGGCAGGCGACCACACCATCATCCTCAGTACGCATATTCTTCCCGAAGTGGAGCAGACCTGCGAGGAAGTCATCATCATTAACAAGGGCCGCCTGGTGGCTACTGACACGGTGGAGAACCTCCGTAACCGGCTGCGGGGCGGGGAAGCAGCCATGGTGGAGATTGGCTTTGATTCCGCTCCTCCCGCGGCGGAAACGGTGATCGCCGCGTTGGCTGCTGTTCCGGGTGCGTCCAACATTACGCTCCGGGAGCTCCGCGGCCAGCGGATGACCCTGGAAGCGGACAGCCTTCCCAATGCCAACCTCCGCCCGGCGCTGGCTGCCGCAATCATTGCCAACGGATGGCAGTTGTATGAGATGAAGGCCTTGTCCTACAGTCTCGAAGAGGTGTTCCTTCAGGTCACGCGGGGCGACGCTACTGGGCCGGATATCTCTTCGGCAGACCCTGGTTTGCCGGATCCTGCCGATGGCCCCGATGAGGCATCCGGCGAAGGCGCCAGCCAGGAGCTGCAGCAATGAGAAACATCCTCACCATAGCCAGTAAAGAGCTGCGCAGTTACTTTGTCTCTCCCATCGCCTACGTCCTGATCGCGGTGTTTGCGCTGGTCTTCGGCATCTTCTTCGCGGTGAGCGTGGAGAACTTCATCCGCATGGCGCTGGCCAGTGGGCAGATGGGTGGTGGCATGCCCATGGATCATCATGAGATGCTGCTGCGTCCGCTGCTGGGCACCATCAGCACCATCAGCCTGTTTCTGATCCCCATGATTACCATGCGGCTCTTCGCCGAGGAGAAGCGTAGCGGGACCATCGAATTGCTGCTCACCTCTCCTATCCGCGACGTGGAGATTGTCCTGGGCAAGTGGCTGGCAGCCATGGTTCTGTACGGTGCGCTGCTGCTGATCTCACTATTTGACTTCGCCATCCTGCTGTTCATGAGCTCCCCGGAATGGCAGCCCATCCTTGCCGGTTATCTCGGCCTGCTACTGCAGGCTGGCGCGATGATCGCCCTTGGGGTCTTCCTGTCGTCTACAACGCGGAACCAGATTCTGGCGGTGGCCGTCACGTTCTTTGCCAGCCTTGCCCTTTGGGTGGCCGAGGCCGTTAGCGTCTTCAATACGGCAGCCTGGGCGCGCGGGATCAGCTACCTGTCTTTGCTCTCTCACTTTGAACCCTTCGCGCGCGGGCTCATCCAAAGCAAGGATGTGATCTTCTTCGTCACCTTCACGTTCTTCTGGCTATTCCTCACGGTGCGATCACTGGAATCGCTGAGGTGGAGGTCCTAATGGCAAACGAAAAGGGAACCTTCCTAGACACCTATTGGCGCCAAAGCCGCCAGAACCGCTACGGCGTCTATCTCACTGGCTACCTGCTGGTGGTGCTACTGCTGCTTGGTGGCGTGAACTATCTGGCGAACCGCTTCAACAAGAGCCTCGATAGCACCGCCAACAAGCGCTACACGCTATCTGACCAAACCACGAAGTTGGCTGCCAACCTGAAGGAAGACATCCAACTGCGCTACTTTGACCAATCTGGTAACTTCGCCCAGGCGCGAGACCTTCTTTCGCGTTACGACGACCTCTCTCCCCGGATTCGCGTGGAGTATGTGGACATCGACCAACAGCCGCAGCAGGCGCGCGCCGCTGGGGTTACCGCGATGGGGGAGATTGTGCTTTCGCGCGGCGAACGCTTTGAGCGCGCCAGCAGTCTGAGCGAAGAGGAGATCACCCGGGCATTGTTGCGGCTGGTGCGCGAAGGTGGCCGTAAAGCCTGCGTCCTGCAGGGTAGCGGCGAGGCGGCGCTAGATAGCAGGGAGGCCGATGGCTTCAGCAATCTTAGCGTCTTGCTTCAGGCCTCAAGCTACGAGTTGGCAGCACTAAACCCCTTGGCTGGTGACCGGCTTGATGCCTCCTGCACCGTGTTGGTGGTAGCAGGGCCGAGGTCAAACTACGCTGATCCTCAAGTAGCTGAAATTGAGCAATACGTCCGCGACGGCGGGAGCATATTGCTGATGTTGGATCCCACCGGCGAAGCCCAGGGACTGCGCACAGAGGAAAACAGCGGCCTCATTCAGTTGGCCAAGCGCTGGGGCGTCGAGGTGAAAAGCAACGTGCTCATCAGCCAGCCGGGCACTGCCAACTCAGTCTTACTGGGGCCGCTCACCCTAGTGGTGGGCAGCTATGAACGGCATCCCATCACCAGCACACTGAACGGTGCCGTTACGGTGTTCCCTGAGGCGCGTTCCCTGGCCGTGGATGAAGCGGCAGCGTTGCAGCCCCTCTTCTCTTCCCAAGCGGACACCTTCGCGGCGAAGGATCTGCAAGCACTGGAAGGCGAAGTCCAGCTATCCAGCCTGGAACGAGGTCCATTTCTTCTGGCCGTCGCCGGCTCTCTGCCAGCCCCTGACGCCGCCCCCGTCCCCGCCCCCGTCCCCGCCCCAGAGGGTGGGACCGCTGCTACGGAAGGAGCGCCCTCCCCAGCCAAACCTGGCCGCTTTGTGGTGTTGGGCAATAGCCGTTGGGCTGCTAATGGCAGCGTGGCCCGGTACAAGAATCGCAACCTTCTGGTGAACATGATCAACTGGCTGGCGGCGGATGAGGAACTCATCTCCATCCCCCCCAAGCCGGAGTCAGAGGCCGCCATTGTGCTAAGTCCGGTGCAATTGCGCGTGGTGAACCTGGTTTCGTTGGTGGGCATCCCCCTGTTGGTGGTGCTGGCTGGTGTCTTGGTGTGGTTGCAGCGGCGGAGGTAGGGTGATGAACAAGAGCGGACTTTGGATCGCACTTGCCCTGCTGGCGCTGGTGGGCGGCGGCATCGGCTACCTGATTTATCAGGACAACCAGACGCCCGCCCCTACCGCGCCCTCAGAGAACAAGGTTTTCTCCGGAGGTCTGAAGGACCTTACCGAAATGCGCCTGCAGCGTCCTGGCGAAGCAGCCATCGCCCTTCGCGGCACGGGTGACAGCAACTGGAACATCATTGAGCCGCAACCCTATGCCGCTGATCCCATAATGGTGGGTGACCTGATTGGCCTGCTGCGGACTTTGGAGGCTGAGCGCAGCCTGGATGCAGCCGGGGTTGACTCTGCAGACTTTGGCCTGCAGTCGCCTATGTTCACCTTGACAGTGCGTGAGGGGGAACAGCAGCAGGTGCTTCGGGTAGGCGGGGTGAACCCCACGGGCACCGCCCGATACTCCCAACTGGAAGGTAAGGATACGCTCTACCTGCTGGCGATGGCAACGGTGAATGCTCTCAACAAGACCCTTGGCGAGCTGCGACAGAAGCGCTTGGTGGAAGCCAGCGAATACGGTGCACAGCGTATCCGCGTCGAAAGCCCGTTGGGTACGCGTGAGCTATGGCGGCGCGACAGCCGGGACTGGACCTTCGCCCAGCCCGAGGGTTTCTTCGCTGACCAGCGGCTGATGACGGAATTCGTCACTCAAGTGGTCTCCCTGCGGACGGATGCGGAGTCGTTGAATGGGGAATCCCTTCCTGAAGGCCGCTTTCTGGCCCTCCCTCTGTATGCGCGTCTCAGTGTGAGTACTGAGGCCAAGACGGAGGCGGCGGAACTCCGCGGTACGCCGGGTGATGTCTATGCACGAAGTGCGCTGGTGGGTGGCATCTACCGGGTGCCGGCTGAGATCGACAACTTCCTACGCAAACCGCTGGCTGACTTTCGCGACCTGCGCGTGTTTCGCTTTGGCTTTGCGGATGTATTTCAGCTTCACTATGAGGGAGGCGGCACGAAGCTGGAACTGGAGAAGCCTAACGAGAACTGGATGCTGGGTTCCCGCAAGGTGGATGCCAGCGCCGCCAACAAGCTGGTGGATGAACTTCGCGGGGCAAATGCGGCTGAGTATCGGGAAGGCAATTCGCCGGGTGCAGTAACCCACACGATTCGTGTCCAGGTGGCTGATGGTCGCGAAGAAACCGTTCGCCTCCACAAGGCCGACGAAGCAATCTTTGCCACGCGCGATGGCGAAGGGGGATACTACAGGTTGCCTGAAGGCTTCCTGAAGGGATTGGAAGCAGCCGCCGGTGCGGTGGCTCCTTAGGATGCCGCAGCTTTGCCAGGCGGGAAGTAAGGGTCAGGCCGCCCGAGGAAGACGAACGCACGCATGAACGCACTACTTACTGACCTCTATGAGCTCACCATGGGCGCCGGCTACCTGCTGGCGGGTAAGCAGCAGGAGGTGGCCACCTTTGACCTTTGCCTGCGAAAGCTGCCGCCCAACCGCGGCTATGCCATCGCGGCAGGACTTCAGCAGGTGGTGGAGTATCTTCGCGATTTGCGTTTTCAGCCTGAGGAGATCGAGTATCTCCGTTCCTTGTCACAGTTCCAACACGCGCCATCCCGGTTCTTCGACTATCTGCGCGACTTCCGGTTCACGGGTAATGTATTTGCCGTGTCGGAAGGTACTCTGGTCTTCAGCGGAGAGCCCATTCTGACGGTGCGCGCACCCATTGTGGAAGCGCAGCTCGTGGAAACCTATCTGCTGTCAACCGTGGGTTATCAGACGATGGTGGCTACCAAGGCCAGCCGTATGGTGTACGCTGCCGGAAACCGGGATGTCATCGAGTTTGGAACCCGCCGGGCATTCTCACCGGAGGCAGGCGTTTTAGGTGGCAGGGCAGGCTTTGTGGGAGGCTGCCGGGGTACCAGCAATACGCTTGCGGGCATGCGCTACGGGATCCCGGTGTTTGGAACGGCTGCCCATTCCTGGGTGCAAAGCTTCCCCAGTGAGGCCGAGAGTTTTCGTGTGCTGCAGCAGTTGCTGCAGGATGGCACCGTGTACCTGATTGATACCTACGACACGCTGGAGGGTGCCAGACAGGTGGTGCAGTTGGGGAAGCCTGTTTTGGGTGTTCGCCTGGACAGCGGCGACCTCGCCAGGCTATCTCAGGATGTCAGACGTATCCTTAACCAGGCTGGGCTGGAAGACTGCAAGATCATGGCCACTGGCAATTTGAATGAGTGGAAGATCGCGCAACTGATTGCGGATGGCGCTGAGGTGGATAGCTTTGGTGTGGGTACTGACCTGGTGACATCACCGGACGCGCCCGGCATGAGCATGGTCTACAAGCTTGCCGAACTCGATACCGCCGCCGGCAAACGCTACACCGTTAAGCTGAGTGAAGATAAGGAGACCCTCGCGGGGTCAAAGCAGGTCTTCCGCTACGACGGGCAGGATGTGATTGGCTGCTCCTGGGAGTGCGCCTCGCCGGAAGCCATCGCGCTGATGGAGCCCGTCATCCTGGATGGTGATCTAGTGCGGCCCCTCCCCGCCGTGAGCAAGGTGAGGGACTACGCCATGCGGCAGTGGAAACGGCTGCCTGCCCAGTATCATCATCGCGAAGAACCTGAGGTGTATCCTGTACAACTCAGCGATGAACTTCAGCAACTCCAGCGCACCGTGCGGGAGGCCCTTCGGACAACCCAACCATGAAGCAGTTATTTCTTGATGTCGATACGCAGATTGACTTCCTTTACCCCACCGGAGCGCTATCAGTTCCTGGTGCTGTGCAGATTCTGCCGCAACTGGAATTGCTTAGCGCCTATGCGCAGCGGCAGGCGATTCCGGTGTTGAGCACCTGCGACGCGCATTTAGAAGATGACGCTGAGTTCGGAACCTATCGAGCGCACTGCGTGGCCGGAACGCTGGGTTCAGCCAAAGCGCCTGAGACCCTGCTAAAGCAAAGCCGTCGTCTTGCGGTGGGGCAGAGTCTGGAAGGCCCATTCCAAGGGCAGGTGGTGATGGAGAAACGCACCACCAACATGTTTGCTGAGCCCTCGATTGCCGATGCCTTTGCAAAGCTGAGGCCTGAGCGCGTGGTTGTCTTTGGCGTAGTAACTGAGATTTGCGTGATGCACGCCGTGCAAGGATTACTAGAAAGGGGGAAGCCAGTAACGGTAGTAACTGACGCTGTCTTTGCCCTCCAGCAAAGCAGAGCGCGCGAGCTGCTGAACCGTTGGCGCGCTGCTGGTTGCGAGCTGCAGCGAACATCCGCGATCGTTAACCATCACGGCTAGTAATCACTCAAGGGCAGCCTGTTGGTGACATTGATCTGCCTTTAGCGGACTTCTCCTAACGTGGTGACAGTGACTTCACGGTCGCGCGGGCGGTCGTCAAAATCGCAAAGCACAATCTGCTGCCAGGTTCCCAGCCGAAGTGAGCCATCCGAGACGGGGAAGACCTTCACCGTGCCCATTAGAGCACTGCGGATGTGTGCGTACCCGTTCTCGTCACCCCAGCGGGCGTTGTGTGCGTAGAACTGGTTGGGCGGCGCGATCTGGTCAAGCACGCGCCGTAAGTCGGCCACCGCGCCGGGCTCATACTCCAGCGTAGTGATACCCAACGTGGATCCCTTGCACGACACGTTCGTGATGCCAAAGCTGATACCACTTTCACGGACGATCTGCTCCACCAGGTGGGTGATGTCAATGATGTCGGTGTTGCCCTGGGTGGACAGCCGGAACGAGGATTGATGGGCAATCATGGATACGAAATTTCAGTATACCGGCATCCGCTGAGCCTGAATGCCCCGAATATCCTGACAAGCGGATTTCCGTAAGGAGATCGGACTTGCTGGCGCCACACGGTACCAGGGCTAGTCCAGACGATGCATCTCCAGCACGTCGCCCGGTTCCGTGCCGGTTGCCCTGGCAGTTCCCGCGGCCAGTTCCAGGGCGTACTCCGCGGTGAAGCAGAAGCCAATGCGGTTGCGAGGTAGAGCGTGGAGCACCTTCCTCACGCGTCGTTTCTTGTCGATGAAGACGACATCAATGGCAAACTTCATGCCAAATGTGTGGATGGCCTCGCAGGGGCTAATCAGCAGTCCCTCGCCATCGTCCAACCCGGTGCGCTTGAGCAGGCCCTCCCGGCGGGACTTACTGTCGCCAGCCAGTAATGCGCGAGTGCATAGCTCCACCTGGCGGGTCGCGTTATGTACCCGGTAGGTGCGGTTGGTGGATGCGGAGCTTTTACTTTGGGCTGCCATGATGTGTGGGCGGAAAGGATTCTTCCATTGGGCTGTGCGGCTAGAGCCGGACAAGACGGAAGCCGAACTGCTCCCAGGCCACGTAGAGCACCAACCAGGCGATGGCAATCACGGCGCCATGGGGTAGGCTCATGCTCTTTGGGCTTCGAATATCCAGGGAGGGGTCAGCGGCAAATGGAGCTCGCAGGTACGCCAACTGGCGCAGGATCTGTACGCTCTTGGCGAGCGTGTTGCGGAACTCACCCTTGGCCGCCGTGAACAGGACAGCCACAAGACCGCCCAGAATGGACGCGGCGAAGAACAGATGCAGCCACATCATGGGACCCAGAAAGGTGGCCACGGCAGCCATCAGCTTTGCGTCGCCTGCCCCCATCGCGCGCAAGGCATACAGCGGGAAGTAAATCAGCAGCGCCAGCATCATGGCGCCGAATGCGTAGCCCAAGCCGGGAAGCCCATCGAAGACAAAGGCCAGCGCGAGGCCTACTGGGACGGCGCTGAGTGTTAGCCAGTTGGGAATCTTTCGGGTGCGCAAGTCTGTTGCCGCGCCAATAATGATGATGAGAGTGACCAGCAGCAGTTGGATCCAATGTGGAGAATCGTACATGGGTCTTTGGGGAGGCCTTTCCAAAAGCGAGCCGCGTGTCAGGACGCTGCTACCGAATATCTCATATCGCCAACGGATATCTTATATCGCTAGTGGTGGTATCAGCAGCAGGACTTCCACCTGCACGGGCTTGCCATCCCGAGCCGCGGGGCGGAAGCGCCATTTGCTTAGCGTGGGCTTCAGCATCGGCAACAGGCTGCGGAATCGGGAGCCGATCACCGTCATCTGGTCGAACTCGCCCTTGGCGTTTATATACCCGTGCAGCATGACGTAGGCAGCCCTGGGCATGATGGGTGAGGGAGGACGGACCGTGATGGAAGGGAATGGGGCGGAGAGCGGCGCTGACTCCGCCATCACGAAGACGCCCGCCGGCGACGCGTTTTCAAGGGCAGGTCCACCGTTGTGTTCGCAATATTGAAGTATCCACTCCTTCGACGCGCCAACCTGAATATAGACGGTTTCAATGCGGTCGCCACGCAGGACGCCCTTGGCTCCGGCAAAGACATCGCTCAGTGAAGTCTGGGTGACAACCAGGTCAAAGTTCCCGTCTTCGGCGTGGATAATGGTGCGTGCTCGTTCTGGTTCCGCCAGATCCATTGCCGCTAGCAGGTCCGCCAAACTGCTTTTCGCACCCGCGTCATCGCCTCCTTGGCTGCCCCGGCCTACGCCGTCTCCACTGCCTGCGCCAAAGCCGCCTGTGCCACCTCCAGAGCCTCCATAGCGTCCAGGCAGGTAACGGTTAGGCTGCATACCCGACACCGTGACGTTGCCCATGGAATAGATCGCTCCCCCAGTAGTGCCGTCGTCCACAACAATGGAGTTCAGTTGGCTGGAGGGCACCAGTTCCACTAACCGGGAGAGACCGCTAACGCGATTGGCGGTCATTAGCCGGATACCTTCTTCGCCCTCATCGCCAGTACCTACTGAACCCCGCAGTTCCATCGTGCGACGCACGCCATCCGTATCCACGGCTGAGGGCTTTTCGATGGCGTCTTTGGGCTGGGACTGTTTGATGGTAGCGGGGTCCAAGGTGAGCTTCGGGCGGAAATCCAGCGCCTTCGCCCGCATCGCGAGTAGGGCCTCCGAGGTTTCCGGTACCGGCGGCGTGGGACGCTTCACTGCAGTGGCGGTTACTGATTCCGGGCTCTGGTTGGGCTTGTTCTGCTCAGTCCATAGAAGGATGGGAGGCAATTCCGGTTGGCGAACGCTGGCTTGGAGGTCCGCGATGACGGTAGGGTCTGGCCGGCCAGCTTCTCGTTGCGGCTCGGGCTTTTTGACCGAAGGTTTTGGTGCTTCCACGCCGCGGTTGGCCAACTGCACCCGCGAGTCGCTGCCGGCATCGGGCTTTTCGCGCTTACCCTTGCCCTCAGCGTCCTTCGCAGTTTCACTTTCGCCATTTCCCTTGGGAAGGATGATACGAGTGGGTACCTTCACCAGGATGGGCGTGATCAGTGGGGCACGCATCCGTGCCGTGTTGGGTTGCAGGGTCGCGATGAGATCGAAGAAGGGAATCAACATCAGCGCGCCAGCCAGGTGGAGGGAGACACTGCCAAGGAAGCTCAATGACAGGCGGCCGGTATCCCGGCGGGTCTCTTCGGTGAGCGGGTCGTCAAAGCGACGCCGGTACTGGTCCCAGAGATCGCGCCCTCCGTTGTGGTGCGTGATCACGCAGAATGCGTAGAGCGCAAGGGGGAAGACGTATTCAACGAAAGGGTCATGCTTCGGAATCAAGGCGCGCCGAAACAGAAAATCGGAAGGCGGCGCCTCCGCCGCCTTCCGTGATTCCGGACTCACCTTCAGTCGAATCTGCATGCTTGAGAGTACTGCCAGAAACAGGTTACACAGGTTTCCTCTACAAGGAAAGCCGAATGATTTCGCCGGCTACTCGCTGGAAAGCTTCCTGCAAGCCGCTCTCCTGGTCAGCAACTTGCACGAAGATGTACATGCCCTGTGCTTGGTCATCATTGAAAGTGACGCTGTCGTGTGCGTTTGCAAGCTTCTTCATAAAGCCATGGTCGGGCGGCTCGGCAGCGGATTCATCACCAAGCCCGATGCTATAGATGACTGGCCGGAGCGAAGCATTGGCGCGGATGCGGCGGGCTTGGTCGATGGCTGAGTTCATAGAGGCTTGGTTGATGTGGTACGGGCTGTTGAGCCGCGTGAGATCTACGGGGACCGCCCCACTGAAGCTCTGGTCTACGCGGTTTCCAAAAAAATCAGCCAGCGGCATCCTGGCGATATCGTCGTTCATCCTGTTCAGGTTGATCGCCATTTGACAGCCATTCAGATTGCCGATGGCGGTCTGGTTGGCGTTCTTGTGATTCGTGTGTTGCCACTGGTAAATGCCCACCGTCGTGCCTGTCATCTTGCCGCCGCCATGTTGCGCGAGGAAGCCAATCTTGTCTTCGTTCTTGTCGGTGCATGTAGACGTGGACTTAATGAGATCGGGGTTGCCCCCGTAGCCGGTGTTGTTGAAATTACCCACTAGCCCGTTCGGCAGTCCGTCAGTGAAGAAGACGAGCACATTCAACGCACCAGGTTCATTCAAGCCCAGTAGCATGTCGTAAGCCTGGTTCAAGGCGGCGGTTGTTCCAGTATTGCCATCAATCGCCATTTCGTCGATGAGCTTCGACATGTTGGGGCTTGCGCTCTTGAAAAAGAATGTAGGCTCCATGGTGCGGTGAACCGCGCCGTGGAAAACCACCAGTCCCATCCTGTCCCGGCCGTTGGAGAACTTATCCACAAAGGACTTTGCGCCGCTCCTCAAGTATGACGCGGAGCCGGTGGTGTTGATGGACGAGGATCGGTCAAGCACGAGGATGATGTTCGAATCGCGCCGCGTGGCCTGTCCCATCACGCCTACATCCGCGTAGTGCTCGCCAATCACGGGAAGGAAGTATAGCGGAGCCGTGCGTACGGCGTTCACAGTGACGGTACGCATCCGATCGCCAGATTCCGTAATCACCACAACCGGATCCTCTCCGGTGGTCATCCAATCGCCGGTGGGGAAGTTGGCATAGAAATACCGGAGGGCGGTCTCGCGAGCCGCTGACTCCTGGGCCGCCAGAGTGAGACCGCGATTGAGAGACCTGGCCGCGGAAAGGCAGGCACTATCTACGGCAATCGAGAGCCGTGTCTTGATGACGAAGGCTACACCCGAGTCAATGGCAAGGCCCACCAGCGGAATGAGGAACATCATGGTGACTGCTCCCCAAACAAACGCCATTCCCTTTTCCTTCGGCCGTTGGCGTCTACGCGATGAAGGTCGGCCTGAAATCCCAGCCAGGCGGCCGGCTGGGGATGTGGCGGAGGCTAGAAGATCGCCCATGATTGCACCTCAGTAGTAGCGTTGATAGTGGGGAAGGAGATGCCAGGGGTCTTCATGTAGCCTTCGGCGACGAAGGCCTCATCCCCAGGTTGCATACCTGAAATAAAGCCAAGAATACCCGGCGCCCGCGCCGACGCATCGTTGCGCCAGTCAGTAACTCTGCCGTCACCGCCTACCGTACCTGGACTGGCAAAACGGCTTTCGTGAAGAGCTGGATCTCCTAATACCGTGCGGTAGGTTACGACTGGTGTATTCACATTTGAGCAGCCGCTGCAGTCAGTTTCGCTAACATAGCGCACGGTGGAAATGATGACAGTGCCGTTATAGGCTGGCGGATCGCCTCCCGCAACGAACACGCTGCCTTTGGTGAGCTTCACAAACAGGTCGCGCCCTGTGTTATCGGCGAAGTCAACGCCACGGGCGTGCATGATGCCGACGTCCCGAACCAGTTGGTCCAATTGCAGGCGATTGATGGTCCCCAGTCCTACCACGACAAGTCCCAAGAGCAAGGGTACGTAGAGGAAAGACGAAACCAGAGCCGCTTCCACCAAGGCTCCACCACGCTGCGATGTGCGCCGGCGGGAATTCCGCCTCATTCCCGAAACCGCAGAAGCCAACTCCGACCGCGAGGTTGTGTCGGGCGTTTGCAACAAATATCCGTTCATGCCAATGGCCTCCTCAGCATCCGCGTTGTACTCTTCGTCAACATGATCCACCGTTCCACCGAAGTGCGTCCGGGCAAAGCGACGACGCTATCTCTATAGAGGCGCACATACGCCCATCGGGCAGGATTCCAGCCGGTCAGCGGCGTGCACGGTGATCAGGATGGGGTCGTTCGGCTTGATTTCCAATGGCGACCAACCCTCCATTTTGCCAATCGTGATGATCGGTTGGTACTCGTAACCCTCGACGCTCACCATCACCACGTTCCCGCCGCGGTTGCGTGCGCCGCCCACATCTTCCGCCAGTGTGTTTGGGTTATAAAACCTCACGGTCAGCTTGTCCTCTTGGCCCTGAAGAACCGGACCAGCGTACTTGAGAGCGACGCCCCTGATGGAGTCCAGGTGACCGTAGCTGCCGCCCTCTCCATCGGCGGTAGTCTGGCTGGTAATCGCGAAGCGAACTGCCTCGCGACAGGCATGCTGCAGCGTGACCTTGACAAACAGGCCCCAGGCAACGTCGATGGTAACTACCAGGAATGGCAGCAATACGATGAATGCCAAAGCGCCAGCCAGGGTTTCGGCGCCCTTTTGCCGGCGTCGCCGCTCCAGTCTTGGCGGCAGCGCTTCCCGTTTGACTCGAAACAACATCCCAACCTCCGTTCTACGAAGTGATAAATTCCCGAAGCGATACTCCATGAGGCTGCCTGCTTCAGTGCGACATGGCATCGTTGGCTAAACTCCGGTTGCATCCCAACCGGACAACGTAAGAGGCAAGGCCCACTACTTCGCTCCCTGCGTTGCCCCCTGATGGTTGCCAACCGCGAAAAGCGAGAACGAACGCTAGCCCGGCTTGACGGGACCCTATAGCTGCTGTCACGAACATCACCGGCATCTCGCTGCAGTTCTACCTGCCGGTCGGTGTCTAAAGTGCCAGCATTCGGTCCGAAGTGCCCACGGGAGTAATCTTGGCCACCCAACTCCAATCGGCACCAGAGCCACTCTTGGCACTTGTACCCTTCTGCATTATGCGGGAATAAAGGGGTGAGTTCAATAGAAGCCTTAGCTTCGCGAGTACCGGTACCTATGCAAAAACATCCCGGAATACCGTTTTCCCAGCCAATGGCCGTTACAGATCTATACAGAATTCGCTATGGCTCAATCCTGACTCACGAAAAGGCGGGCAGATTGAGCTAGTACCGCCGCCATGATGAGAATCTCTACCAAATGTTGGTCGAGACTGTGGATCTTGCGAAAAAGGTACTAGATCTCCGCCCTGGCACTGCCAACGCGTGTCCGCGGAATCAGCAACACGGCGACGTCATCGGCACGACGTTTCACAAATGAGAGAAGCGGATCAGTAACGGGCCGAAAGACGCCAGATAGGGACCAAGTCTACCCCTTACGAATAGTACTAGATTCCGAAATAAACCCAGTTTTATCAATGCTTTCACTTTTTTTTTGCGTTTCTGCTTGACAAAGTCTCCAATCGGCCGAAGAGTAGTACTTGGAAGCGGTGCTACCGGACCACCAATGAAGCGCCTCAGCCCTCAAGCCCACAGACCAAGCGGGCCAACAAGGGGAACGAGGGTGGGTGAAGGCAGCGACGGCGCTGTTGTACGAAACCGAAATGCTGGTGGCATTGCGTATTGGTTTCCGATTGAGCATGATGAAGAGCCGGATGGACACAACCCCTATACTTATCGACACAAGCCGGGGTGATTTGGTCACTTTGAATTGGCGATGAGTATGGGTAGGGCGAAGGAAGTACTATAAAATTCGTAGGGTACTAGATACCTTTCGCCCTTAAATTTTCGGTGGTCTTCGAGTAAACTTGGGTTGTCGGATCAGAAGGCTGATTTCGATTGACTGAAACGTTCGAATCTGTGGCAAGCGCTAAAGCTGGAAGGGTAACCGGAAGGCGCAAAGCAAAGCGAAGCTGCAAACCATTGTTCGAAATCTGAAAATCACTTTGCGAGGAAGAGACCATGCTGAACATGTTTAAGAATTTCGTTCGGGAAGAAGAAGGCCAGGACCTGGTGGAATACGCGTTGCTCTTGGCGTTGGTTGTGTTGGTGGTGGCGGCTGCGCTGCCTGGCCTCACCGGCGCTATCAACGGCGTGTGGACCGGCGTTTCGGCCCAGCTCGGCGGCAGCTAGAAGCACCTAGCAGCCCACGGACCCTGGACCTTCCCGAGGTGCTTACCAAGCGTCTCCGGCTGGTGCATCCAGTGACTATGGATATGGAGCGGGGTAATCCACCAGGGTTACCCGCTTTCCATTTAATCTCCCTGGGAGTAGTTGCGGTTGGGAATCGCCGCAATATCACTAGTGAGTTCAATGGACACTACCACCACTGAACTCAATGGACTCGGAAAGACGTGATTGCAGGCCCTGCCTGGATTCCCCGGCAAGGCAAGGGATCCGTCACAGGGTACTTGACGGCAACCGATTCCCTAATGTCCTTCCTGGCTCTGGCCGATCTCCTCAACAGGCGGCGTAGCTGGAATGGAGGGTCCCCGTTTAGCAAATTGGATCAATTGGCTGGACTAAGGGGCCGGATGGGCGTACATTTTTCGCTACGGCTGAAACAAGCCTCTTGAGATTTGTGTGCAGTCGGGTAAGAATAAAGTGCCCAAGATCGCGGTTCCACGGAAGTCTGTGAAGACAGACAGAGCGTCAGGCTTGAGAAGAGGCCCACAAACAATGGCCCCCGGCCGGCGCCGACAGTGATGGAGCAGGGATAGCCGAATGAATAAGAGATTTTTGTCCGTTCTTGTGTTTGCCGTGGTCGTTGCCGGCCTCGCCAGTCTGGTGCTTTACCTCCAGATTCGAAGTCGGCTGAGTGGACCCGAAGGTCCTAAGGCCACCAATCAAATCGTCGTCGCGACGCGCCAGCTTGAAATTGGTACGGTCATCAAGGAGGGCGACGTCAAGGCGGTTGCCTGGGTTGGCGACCTGCCAAAAGGTTCGATGACGGACCCCCTCCTGCCGGTGAAGCGCGGCGTGATCTCCACCATTTATGCGAGCGAACCGGTGCTTGACAACCGGCTGGCGCCCGAGGGCGCAGGCGGAGGTCTCGCTGCCACCATTCCGAAGGGCATGCGTGCCGTGGCCGTCAAGGTTGATCAGGTCATTGGCGTTGCCGGCTTTGTGCTGCCCGGGATGCGTGTGGACGTGATCGTGGCAGGTAGCCCCGGCCAGGACGCCGGTGATCGCGGAATGATGTCAAAGCTGCTATTGCAGAACATCGAGGTGCTCTCAGCCGGCCAGAACATCCAGCGCGACGCGGAGGGGAAGCCCATCCAAGTGCAGGTCGTCAACCTGCTGGTGAGTCCCGAACAGGCCGAGAAGGTGACCTTGGCGAGTTCCGAAGCGCGGCTGCAATTGGTGCTGCGCAATCCTCTCGATACCGAAGAAATCTCCACCAGCGGAGCGGAGTATCCGACGTTGTTCACTGGGGTAACCAGGCCAGCGAAGCCGGCTCCAGTGGCTGCTCCGGCAACACGCCGGGCACCCGCTGTGCAGGCGGCCCCAGCGCCGCCGCCGCCGCGTCCCACCGTGGAAGTGATCCATGGGCTGGACCGTAGCGAACGGACGATTGATTCGAATCTGGGAGGCGTACGCCAATGAGGACGCAGGATTGGAAAGGGCTCCCGGCGCGCGCCAGGATGAGCCCACGTGGAATTGTGTGCCTATTCACCTTCATGGTGATGACAGTGACGCTTGGTTTCTCAGCGGAGAACACCGCGGCGGTTCAAAATGACGGACGTACCAGTCCTCGTGATTTGTTCGTCATGGCGGGCAAGTCGATTGTCGTCCAGACGCCGTCTGTGATCCAGCGTGTCGTGGTAAGCGACCCGAAAATCGCGGAAGCCTTACCGGTTACGCAGCAGGAATTGGTACTACATGGACGCTCAGAAGGCGAAACGAGCCTGATTCTGTGGACTGCGGGCGGTGGAAGGGTTCTGTTTGACCTCAAGGTGCAGGCCAACAAAGGCAAATGGCAGGAAATGGTGGACGGGGTCCGCCAGGAGTTGCGGTTGGAGTTTCCTGACTCCGACATTGATGTTCGGCTAGAGGGGGAAGATCCGGACCCCGACAAGCGCCGGGTGTACATTCGTGGCACCGTGGGCGATATGGTGAGCGCCCAGCGCGCCGTGTCGATCGCCGCCGTGATTGGCAAGCCGGTAAACCTTCTACGGGTGCTCACCGCTGAGGCGGAGCCGCAGATTCTGTTGCGGGTCCGTTTCGCGAACGTGGAGCGCGCGGCCATTACTGAGCTTGGCCAGAACTTGTTCAGTACCGGGGCGCTGAATACGGTTGGTTCCGTATCGACGGCGCAGTTTGGCCAGCCCAGTGTCGCAATTCCCCAAGGGAGTCCTGAGGTTACGCTCAGCGACGCGTTGAATGTCTTCCTCTTCCGCCCTGACCTCAATCTGGGGTCAACCATTCGGTTACTGAGGGAGCGGAGATTGCTGGAGGTTCTGGCTGAGCCGAACCTGTTGGCGATCAATGGCAAGCCGGCGAGTTTCCTTGCCGGTGGCGAATTCCCGTACCCAATCCTGCAGGGTGGTGGTGCGGGTTTGGGACAGATCACCGTTCGATTCCGTGAGTTTGGTATCCGGGTTAACTTTGTACCTACCTTGACCTCACGGGGAACAATTCGTCTTGCGGTAGAACCTGAAGTGAGTTCGCTTGATTTCGCGAATGGGCTTTCCCTGCAAGGCATCAACATCCCCGCCCTTTCCGTCCGCCGCGTGCAGACTGAAGTGGAGTTGGAAGACGGGCAGAGCTTTGTGATTGGTGGCTTGTTGGACAACCGGGTGACCGAGAATTTACAGAAGATTCCCGGCCTTGGTGACATTCCACTACTGGGAAAACTCTTTCAATCCAGGAGCCTGACCAAGAATAACTCTGAACTGCTGGTGATGGTGACACCGGAACTGGTGCGTCCCATCGTCAAGGGTGGAAAGGCTCCCGAGGTTGAGTTCCCGGTTCCGTTCTTGGAGAACGCGCCAACGGAACCCAAACGGCATCCTTCCCAGGATGAAACGGGAGCAACGCCGCTCAGCCGGCCGCGCAGTTCAATGCCTGTGGAGTCTGCGATTGAAGAGTACGAGAAATTCTCCAAGCAGAACGTGGGTTCGGGAGACCAGGAACAGAATGTACTGCAGTTCGTACCCGCAATCACCGGGCCGTCTGGCGGGCCGGCAACCGGTGGGGGCGCAGCACCCAGCGGTGGCGGTGGCGGTGGCGGAAACTAGCTGCTGCGGAGAAAAGTGCACTGGGGGACGGGCGTCGCCGCAAACGGGTTGCCCGTCCCAATGAACATTGGGAATCTCATGGAACCGATCACCCTAGGCGTTATCGTCCGCAAAAATTCGCTTCGTGCCGAGATCCAAGCGTTGCTGGAGCGGTCGCCCGTGCGCGTAGTGATGGAGATGTCGGAGGTCGATAATCTCAGCGACCTGATGATGCAGGTGGAGCGCGCGCAACCGGATGGGATCCTGCTGGATGTTTCGACAGTGGACGAGTCCTTGGGCGAGGCAGTGAGAAGACTCAAGTCAACCGCGGCCTCACCGTTTGTCGTAGCCGTCCACACCGCATCTGATACACAGATCATCCTGGATGCGATGCGTGCTGGGGCAAGCGAGTTTTTGTTCCCTCCCTTTGAGACAACCTTGCAGCCTGCCTTGCAGCGATTGGCCGCAGAGAGAAATCATCACAAGAACCCGCAACAAGTGAATGGTAAAGTGCTGGCCTTTCTCTCGGTCAAGGGTGGATGCGGTTCGACGACCTTAGCTTGCCATCTGGGAGTGGAACTGCACCGGGCCAGCATGGAGCCTACATTACTGGCAGATTTTGACTTGGACGCGGGTATCATCGGATTTCTGATGAAGGTACAATCCCGCTACACGCTGTTGGACGCAGCGAAAAATGTCTATCGGCTTGACCCCAGTTTCTGGAAGGCCATGGTGTTCAAGCATCGCACGGGCATTGATGTCCTGAAGGGGCCGCCCCCTGCACTTACGCACACCATCCCGAACCAGGACGAGGTGCGGGCAATCTTGCGGCTATCGAAGTCGATGTATAACTACACCATCCTCGACCTTGGGCGTGGGTTAAACCGGCTCTCGCTTAGCACGCTTGAGCTGGTGGATACCGCCTATCTGGTGACGGTTCCAGATGTGCCCAGCCTGCATCAGGCCAAGCTGATTATCTCAGCACTACGCGATTATGGCTTCGGACAGGGCAAGCTACAACTGCTATTGAACCGGATGCAGAAGACACCGGAAGTGACGCCGCAGGAGTTGGAGCGGGCGATGGGCTTGCCGGTGTTTGGGTCCATTCCGAACGACTATTTTCCGCTGTACGAAGCTTACGCCGAAGGTGGGTTATTGCCGGCGAAAAGCAAGCTTTTGCGGCACTATGAAGGGCTGGCACGGAAGATTGCCGGGATGCCCGAGGAAAAGAAGTCTGCCAAAACCAGCTTCTTCAGACAGGTGTTTAACGGAGCGTAATTGAATGGCAGTGGGAATCCAGGGTAATATCCCCCGCAACAACCCGAATGAAGCGAACTGGGTAAACCGGCTGTTTCAGGCCAGTGAGAACCTGGAGCATCAGGAACTCAAGTTCATCCTGCATCGAAAGTTGCTGGAACGTGTGAACCTGGAACTGCTGGCAACCATCGACACTGAAAGTGCGCGGGAAGACCTGCGGGTGATCCTGAGCCGGCTGGTGGATGAGGAAAAGACGCCGCTGAGCATGCTCGAAAAAGAGCGTGTGACGCAGGAAGTACTGGACGAAGTCTTCGGCCTGGGTCCACTGGAGCCGCTGCTGCAGGATCGCACGATCTCTGACATTCTGGTGACCACGCCTTATCTTGTAGTCGTTGAGCGGAACGGACGCCTGGAGCGTACCTCCGTGCAATTTAAGGATAATGCGCACCTGTTGCGCATCATCGAGAAGATTGTTTCGCGAGTCGGACGGCGTGTGGACGAGAGTTCGCCGATGGTGGACGCCCGCCTACCCGATGGAAGCCGCGTGAACGCAATCATTCCTCCTCTGGCGGTGGATGGTCCGCTGCTATCGATTCGACGATTCGGCCGCGCACCGCTAACTCCCGACAAACTGGTGGCAAACCACTCAGTGACTCCGGAAATGATGGAGCTTCTGAAAGGGTGCGTGCGCGCCAGACTGAACATGGTCATCTCCGGCGGAACTGGGTCTGGAAAGACCACGCTGCTCAATGCGCTGTCGTCGTTCATTCCGGAAACGGAACGCATTGTCACTATTGAGGACGCGGCAGAGTTGCAACTGAACCAGTGGCACGTAGCCCGTTTGGAAACCCGGCCACCCAACGTGGAAGGGAAGGGAGCCATCCGGCAGCGTGAACTAGTGATCAACGCCCTTCGTATGCGGCCCGACCGGATTGTGGTGGGCGAAACGCGTGGCGAGGAAGCCATCGATATGTTGCAGGCGATGAATACTGGCCACGATGGCTCGCTCACAACAATTCACGCCAATACCCCGCGCGACGGCTTGGGCCGTCTGGAAGTGATGGTTGGCATGGCGAACGCCAACATGGGAATGCGCGCAATCCGGCAACAAATCGCCTCCGCCGTTGACCTGTTCGTGCAGGTTTCCCGCATGAGTGACGGTACCCGCCGGATTACCCACATTACTGAGTGCGTGGGCATGGAGGGCGAGCAGGTCACCACGCAGGATTTGTTTAACTTCATTAAGACGGGAATCTCACAGGACGGCAGAGTGCTGGGAAGATTTCAGCCTACCGGAGTTCGCCCCCGGTTTTATGAGCGGCTGGTTGCATCTGGTATTCGACTGCCCGCTTCGGTGTTTGAAACAGCAATGGAGATCAGTTAGCGGATTATCCGCTAAGGAGTGTATCCCACCATGCCGCCAATTATCATTTTCATCTTTCTAGGTCTATTAGTGGTGGTATTCGGAGTTACGATGGCCGGAGTCGCGCTTGTTGAGAAGAAGCGCGAAAAGAAGGTCGTTGGGATGCTGAATACCCTGCAGGGAAAAAGCAATGAAAAGGTCAAGCTGAAGCGGACTTCGATCGAGAAGCCGGTTTCCGGTGAATCGGGAATTGAAAAGCTTGCCGCCAGATTTGCCCCCACGGGAATGGTGGAAAAGATCGTCCAGCGGGCAGGCGTTGCGTGGACAGGGGGCCAGTTCGTTGGAATGACCATCGCCTTTGCCCTCGCAGGTGCAATTGGTGCAACCTTCTTGAGTCTTGGATTTCCCATTTGGGCGGAGATGGGCGTTTGCGCTCTGGTAACTGGCTCTATCCCGTTTGCAATTCTCCACATGAAGGCAAAAAAGCGCCTGGCAGCGTTCGAGGCTCAATTGCCTGACGCGTTGGAGTTTCTGGCACGTAGCATGCGGGCTGGCAATGCATTTTCCGTCAGCCTGGAGATGCTTGGACGCGACAGTGCAGACCCCCTGGGTACAGAGATCCGTCGCGTGTACAACGAGCAGAATCTCGGTAGCTCCATTGATATCGCACTACGCAATATGACAGAACGCGTCCCTTTGGTGGATGCGCGGTTTTTTGTCTCAGCCGTTCTTTTGCAGCGCGAGACTGGCGGTAACCTCAGCGAGATTCTAACCAATCTTGCCTACATTATTCGTGAGCGATTTAAGCTCCGCGGCATGGTGAAAGCCATCAGCTCACAAGGCCGGTTTACGGCTTGGGTGCTGACGGCGATTCCTATTGGTTTGGCTGTGGCCCTCTCATTTATGGCGCCTACTTACTTGACTGACATGTTCAATGATCCGGACGGAAAGTTTATCCTGCTCTTTGTTGGGGGAGCAATCGTGTTCGGCTATTTGATTATGGAACGGATCATCGACATCAAAGTTTAGTGGAAAGAGGCAGGAGATGATTCCTCTAGCAATTAGCATTGGATTATTCGTAACGATCGCTGGCGTGATTGTCGCGTTCGGGTATCTCTATTACGTAAGGCCTAGCCGGCTGATTCAGCAGTTAAGCCCTCAATCGGCGACTCAGGAGCTACGAACGTTGGGCGTTCCCGCTAAGAAAGAGGGAACGATCGTCCGCGTGATCCAGGAAATTGGTGAGAAGGTACCGGCATCGCCGAATGACGTAGGCGACCTTCGGAAGCGGCTAATTATGGCCGGGTTCCGAAACGACCAGGCTCTCGCGATTTTCCGCGGCTTTCAGATTGTCATGGCTGGCGTCGGTCTGGTTGTCGGCCTCACGCTGCGGCTTGGGCTGGAGAACATGAACATCCTGCTGCCGGTCATTATTGCCGGCATCGGATGGATGATTCCAACCTTTATCCTCGGCAAGTTGGTGCACGCCCGGCAGGAGAGGCTTCGCCTGTCCTTGCCTGATGCACTCGACCTGCTTGTGATCTGCGTAGAGGCTGGAATGGGGCTGGATCAGGCTATCCAGAAAGTTGCCCAGGAACTGCGGTTGGCGCATAAGGAAATCTGTGAGGAACTCAGCCTTGTGGTGCTCGAGGCACGCGCCGGAAAGCGTCGCATTGACGCGTTGCACAATTTGGCTGATCGCACCGGTCAGGACGACGTGCGAAAGCTGGTGCAGGTGCTTGCGCAAGCTGACCGTTTCGGAACCAGCATGTCCGATGCTTTGCACGCACATTCTGACTTCATGCGGGTGAAGCGCCGGCAGGACGCCGAGGAGCAGGCTGGCAAGGTTGGTGTGAAGCTGATTTTCCCTATCTTTTTCTTCATTCTGCCTGCCATTCTGGCTATTTCTGCCGGACCGGCAATGATGCGCGTCTACAAGGTGCTCTTGCCAATGCTGCAGGGGCTGGGCGGAAACTAAGCAAGAGAGGCGGTTGAGGCGATTTCTTGTGACGCCTCACCATATAGGTTAAGGAGACAGTTATGGATGGTTATGATTTTCCCGCCACGTTAATGTGGGGTATGGCAGCAGTGATTGCCGTAGTGTATTCGTTGCGGCGCCGGCGTAGGAAGATCGTAAGCTAGCCAGAACAGTGATTCCCTATTGATTGGTTGCTTGGCTCGCTTCCGCCATTGATCAACCGGCTTTACCCGAAGCCGATCAGGAATTCATGCTGCTGTTACTCGGTGAGCCTTCCACCCGCCCACAGCATCGCACGGTGGAACACCTGCCGGAAATGTAGATTCTCATGGGCCTGACGGTCATGTCCTAGTTGGATTGCTACTACCCTCGACTTCTTGTAGGGGCTGATCCATGCCACCGGATCATTACTGCCTTTAGCGTCAGTTCGTAGCAGCACAGTAATTCCCGATTCGTATTGCATGCGTTCGTATGTCTCATCCACTATCCGGAAGGGTTTCAGCCCCGCGGTAATAGGGTGTTTCTTCGTGGGTGTGACGGTCATGGGGAAGTCGTGCTGATAGAGGCTCTTGGGTAGTCCGCCACGTGCCTCCAGCAGGTATCGGCCACCCACCAATTCCAGCCCGTACCAATCCCAATCCTGGTAGCTCACCAAGGCGTGGTGTACTACCAGGAGACCCTTCCCGGCTTCCGCGAACGTCTTCAACTTGAGGCGCTGCGCTTCCGCTACCTGTGTTTCCTGCACCATGTCATAAAGTACGATCACGTCAAAGTCGCGGACAAGGTTTTTCGTGAAAGCGGTGGGGTGTGGTTCAATCACTGCTCGTAGGTCTGAGTGAGCTTCAAATAGACGATAGAAGGATGCGTCGTGGCTGTGCCCTCCTGTCACCACCAGCACCCGCAACGGTGTTTTCTGATGGGGTGAAGCGGCCTGTCCAGAAACCAGACTGGCCAAGGCGACCAGTAATGTGAGCGCAAGAGCGATTCCGGATCCCACCTTCCAGCGGGATACCCGGCGAATAGCAAGCCGGGATGAGGGGCGGCGAAACATCTGGGGTACCACGCGGTGTCTCCTTCACCAGAAGCGCTAAGCGCGCTCCACGGGGCGGTTTCTGCCTGCATTGTATCCGGATTGGAAGGCTGTAGGATCCCAGCGAAAACATCAATGAAGGCTTTCTGGCGGAACCGCCGGAAACCAAGGACAATCGAGACATGCCAACTCTGCACAACGACCCGGAATCACAGCGCCTGAAGCGCAATGCGGCAAAGCAGGAATACTGGTTGCGATGGGGACCCTATCTTGCGGAACGGCAGTGGGGCACCGTGCGAGAGGACTACTCCGCCAATGGAGACGCGTGGAGCCATTTTCCTCATGACCACGCTCGTAGTCGTGCCTACCGTTGGGGTGAGGATGGGCTCCTTGGCATCTGCGATAACCACGGACGGTTGTGTTTTGCAGTCGCGTTATGGAACGAGAAGGACAGCATCCTCAAGGAGCGCCTTTTCGGGCTTACGGGC
Source organism: Bryobacteraceae bacterium (assembly GCA_036821995.1). GTDB lineage: Bacteria > Acidobacteriota > Terriglobia > Bryobacterales > Bryobacteraceae > JACTMJ01. The sequence continues at coordinate 190,111 of DAISIM010000001.1, read as the reverse complement.
CGGGAGGGAAACCATGCCGAGGACGTGAAAGAGTGCTATTTCTATCTTGACTCCACTCCTACCCATTCCTACATGAAGGCCTTGTACAAGTACCCGCAGAGCGCCTTCCCTTACCAAAAATTGATCGACGAGAACCGCCGTAGGGGAAAACGGGACTTGGAGTTCGAGTTGGAGGATACGGGCGTCTTTCACGAGAATCGCTACTTCGATGTCTATGCTGAGTACGCCAAGGCATCTCCTGAAGACCTGCTGATCGTGTTTACCATCGCCAACAGGGGTCCGGATTCCGCCACGGTACATGTGCTGCCACAACTCTGGTTTCGCGATACCTGGTCTTGGGGCGATGGCTATGAGGCGAACCTTGGACGGCCTCAGTTAGAGGCCTTCGGGGATTCCGTTATCCTCGCTACGCATCAGGAACTGGGAGAGTATGAGTGCTGTGTGGACGACCATGGGAGGTCAAGGGAACTGTCCCTGTTGTTCACTGAGAACGAAACGAACCGGGCGCGTCTCTACCATCAGCAGAACAACTCGCCCTTTGTGAAGGATGCCTTTCATCGCTATCTGATACGTGGTGAGCGGGACGCGGTGAACCCGCAGAGGCATGGAACAAAGGCGGCAGTTCATGCGCGTCTTGAGATTCCAGGCGGCGAATCAGCGACCTTGCGGCTGCGATTGCGCAAGCGGATGGACGGCCAGGAAGAGGCATTTGGAAGAGCCTTTGATGAAGTGCTGGCGGCACGCAAGCGGGAGGCGGATGACTTCTACCGCTCTCGTTTGGAGCCGAAGCTGACGCCTAAGGAAAGGGCCGTCACACGGCAGGCATATGCAGGTCTCCAGTGGACCAAGCAGTTCTACTACTACGATCTTTCGCAATGGGTGAAAGGTGATGCAAATCAGCCTGCTCCGCCGCCGGGGAGGGGGTTGATTCGCAACGGCGATTGGACGCACCTGTTCAATCGGGATGTGGTGTCGATGCCAGATAAGTGGGAATACCCTTGGTATGCCGTTTGGGACTCAGCCTTTCACATGGTGGCCTTCGCGGAAACGGATCCTGACTTCGCCAAGCAACAGCTCATCCTCTTCCTGCGCGAGTGGTACATGCACCCGAACGGGCAGATCCCGGCCTACGAGTGGAATTTCAACGATGTGAATCCTCCAGTACATGCCTGGGCGGCATGGAGGGTGTTTGGCATCGGACGCAAGAACGGCAACCCGGACTACAGTTTTCTTGAACGGGTATTCCACAAGCTACTGCTGAATTTCACTTGGTGGGTGAACCGTAAGGATCCCAATGGCAACAACATCTTTACGGGTGGCTTTCTAGGCTTGGACAACATTGGCGTCTTTGACCGGTCTAAGGCGATCCCGGGAGCGGATGAACTGGCCCAGGCCGATGCAACCGCGTGGATGGCCTTTTACTGCAGCAGCATGCTGAGCATCGCGCTGGAGTTGGCTTCGCAGAATCCGTCCTATGAAGGGGTAGCATCGAAGTTCTTTGAGCATTTCATTGGTATCGCCGACGCCATGAACCGGATTGGCGGCTCGGGTTTGTGGGATGAAGCCGACGGGTTCTACTATGACGAACTCATCCTACCCAATGGCTCGATGCCGATGAAGATTCGCTCCCTGGTTGGCATCATTCCCATGATTGGGGTGGTGGTGCTGCGGGATGAGGTACTGGCGAAGTTGCCGGATTTTCGTAGGCGCATGGACTGGTTCCTCAAGCACCGCAAGGACTTGGCCAAAGATATCACGATGGTGCGGGACTGCCCCTACGGCGGGCGCTTACAGTTGCTATCCATGCCTACAGAATCCCGTCTGCGGAAATTGCTGAGCTATATGCTGGATGAGCAGGAGTTCCTGTCACCCCACGGTATTCGTTCGCTGTCGAAATATCATGACCAGCATCCTTTCTCAATCCATTGGGATGGGCATGTGCATACGGTTTCCTACGAGCCCGGCGAGGGACACACCTACCTGTTTGGGGGAAACTCCAACTGGCGTGGACCCATCTGGATTCCCATGAACTATCTGCTGATGGAGACGCTCGAGCAGTACGCCCTATTCTATGGGGACACACTGAAAGTGGAATGCCCGGTAGGCTCAGGGCAGCAGCGAAATCTCAAGGAGGTTTCCGAGGAAATTTGCAACCGTGTTTGCCGCCTGTTTGATGCCGACGAAAACGGACGCGCGCCATGGCATGGGGAGAGCATACGGCCCCTTGTGGATGAGCACTGGCGAGAGCCGCAACTGTTCTATGAGTATTTCCATGGAGATACCGGTCGTGGTTTAGGGGCATCCCACCAGACTGGATGGACGGCCTTGATTGCTCGTCTGCTGGCTGACCGTGCGAAGAGACGCAAGGATTAACTTGGCCATCACCGATCGTACGCTTAGCTTAGGGAGTGCGGTTTGATATCCTGACGGGAAATCCATCACTCAGGGGACGATTTTCCATGACTAACGAAACGACGCGCCGGGTGTTTCTAGGTGCGGCTACCGCTGCTTCCGCCATGCGCGTGTGGGGCGCCAATGACCGGGTGAATGTGGCCATCGTGGGCGTGGGCGGCCGCGGTTCCGGCCACCTCCGCACCTATGCGCGCTTACCCGAAGCCCGGGTTGCTGGCATCTGCGACGTGAATCAGGCGGCGCGCGAACGGGCGCAAACAACATTGCAACGCACGGATGGAGCGGAAAAGGCCAAGGAATTCGTGGATATGCGCGATGCCTTTGCTGACTCCAGCATCGACGCCGTTTCGATTGCTACGCCGAATCACTGGCACGCGCTCTCCGCCGTCTGGGCAATGAGAGCGGGCAAGGACGTCTATTGCGAAAAGCCGGCGTCGCACAACATTTACGAGGGTGTTGAGATGCTTCGGATCGCACGCGAAACGAAGAGGATGCTGCAAATCGGCAGCCAGCATCGCAGCACGCCGTTCAAGATGCGCGCCATGGAAGCACTGCACGGTGGGTTGATCGGCGATGTCTACATGACAAAGTCCAACTGCTTCAAGCGACGTGCTTCCATCGGGAGGAAGCCCGATGCGCCAACGCCTCCTGGGGTGGACTGGGATTTGTTCTGTGGGCCCGCCCCACTGCGCCCCTTCAACGAGTTGCGCTTCCGCTACAACTGGCATTGGTTCTGGGACACGGGCAATGGTGATCTGGGCAATCAAGGAGTCCACGAGGTGGGCATCGCCCGATGGGGACTGGGTGACCCGGGCTGGCCTCGCACTGTGTACGCGCAAGGTGGAAAGTTCGCCTATGACGATGACCAGGAGACGCCGAACACGCTGCTGGCGACCTTCGATTTCGGAGGGCGTCAGTTGGTGGCCGAAGTGCGCGGGCTATTGACAGGTTCAGAGGGCTATCCCATCCAGCGTCGTGGCGGGGCGCCTGCTGAAGGCGCGGTAGCGGCGCAAGGCGGCGCGGTGCAGAAGATCACCAGCAGCGGCCTGAAGGTGAATGTGATGGTGGGTAACCTCTTCTATGGCACTGAGGGTTGGGCTGCTATGGACAACGATGGTTTCCAGGCATTCAAGGGGGAAGGCAACGAACTGGTGATGGAGGAAGTGGCCGAACGTGGACCTGGGGGAGACACAACGGGACTTCACATGAAGAACTTCCTCGCAGCAGTGAAGTCGCGCAATCATGAGTCGCTCACTGACGAGATTTCAGTGGCGCAGTTGAGCGCGGGCCTTTGCCATTTAGCGAACATCAGCTATCGCACGGGACGCAAGCTGAATATCGCTACCAGCGGGGCGGGAATGCCGGGGATCGTGAACGATCCGGAAGCCGCCAAGATGCTGACGCGGGACTACCGCAAGCCCTACACGCTCTAGCCACCCGCCGGGGCGGTGCCCACCCGACGCCGCCCCGTCTACGGATGCGCGAACTGGTTCGCCATGGGGATGAGCTGCTGGTAGACGTGATCTGGAATGGCCGAATCCCAATGGCCGGTGAGTTTCGCGGCCACCACAAAGCCCAGGAACAGCGCCACTAGCCCGGCTGCCATCCACTCTGGACGGAAGTAGCCACGAGTGCGGATCACCTGCATGCCCAGGGCATCGTCCACCGGGCAACTGGCCACGCATTCCATGCACCCCAGGCACTCGACGGAGCGGATTTGCACCAATTGGTCAACCGGCAGCGCGGAGGGGCAGGCCTTGGCGCATTTTGCGCAGTCGATGCACTTGTCCGGGGCGCGCTGGATGCGTAGCGGGCTGAACAGGCTGGCCAACCCCATCAGTGCGCCGTAGGGGCACAGATAGCGGCACCAGAAGTTCGGCGTGAAGAGGGACATCACCGTGAGAAGGACAATCACGATGGCGCCGGTCGTGCCTAGGAAGCGGAAGAAATTTAGCATCTTCACGTCGGAAATGATGCCGTAGGGGGAGTGCACAAAGGCCGCGATGCCATCCGCGGAAAGGCTAGCCACCGCGTATAGAAAGAGCCCCAGCAGGACGTACTTCAGTGAACGTAAGCCAAGGTCTAGCCATCGTGGCGGAAAGTACATCCGCCGGGTGAAGCGCCGGCCGAGTTTCCACAAGTATTCGCTCAGCGTACCTATTGGGCAAAGCCAACTGCAGAAGCTGCGCCGTAGCAACAGAGACATGGTGATGAAGCATAAGATCAGCACCATTGCGGCCGGGTGCAGGGCTGGAATCTCTCCGGTAAGTACGGTGTACTTGGTTTGCATCAGGCCCATGATGGGCAGCCAGCCCTCCACACCCGCGGGACGGCCCACACGGAATGGGAGAGAGAGACCCTCAAACTGTCTCACGAAAAGGTAGAACTCCACGCCAATCCAAAGGTTCAGCAGTGCGAAACCCGCCTGAATGCCCCGCCTGTATTGTTGGCTGCGCTGCGGGTTCAGCCGCTTCAGAAAGGCCTTCTTCTGCTTTCGGGAAGGTTCCTTGACGGGTTCCTGGTTAAGTACAGGTGCGGCAGCCATTAGGCGGTCACTCCTTCCAAGCGATACTCCGGTTTCGGCTGATAGGCACAGCGGGGGTCTTCGGCCATGTAGTCACCGCCCAGTGCGAAGGCCCGGGCGCGAGAGCCTCCGCAGAGGTGACGGTAATTGCACTCGCCGCACTTTCCACCCAGCGCATCGCTGTCGCGAAGCACGCGGAACAGGGGGGTGTCGCGGTAAGCCTCAGCTAGCGTGGTATGGCGAATGTGGCCCGCACTAACCGGGAGGAATCCACTGGGGTAGATCTCGCCGGTGTGCGAAACAAACAACAAGCCCTTACCGTCGCGGATGCCTGCTTGGCGAACGATTGCGGGGCTGGTGTCCTCGAAGCGGCGCGGCGCTGAGCCAGACAGCCGCGCGTCCCGTTTCCGCTGCGAAACGAAGCGCCTGTAGTGAGGCGCCTCTGTTGTCTTCAGGTCGAATGGCGTATGTTGGCTGAGGTCGTACAAGAACTCAAAGACCTGCTCGTATTCCGTGGCGCTGAGGTCGTCGCTTTCCTCTGCGCGGCCCGTTGCTACCAGGAAAAACACGCTCCACATGCGAGCGCCCACGCGTTCCACCATTTCGGCAATCCAGGGAAGTTGATGCATGTTCCCGCGGGTGACTGTAGTGTTCACCTGCGTTTCCAGTTGAGCCGCGCGGGCAGCGGCAAACCCGCGCATCGTAAGGTCATAAGAGCCGGGCACTCCGCGGAAGGCGTCGTGGGTATCTGCATCCGCGCCGTCCACGCTGAGGGCGATGCGGCAGACACCTGCAGCCTTGAAGCCCGCGATTGCTTGTGGCGTTAGCAGAGGAGTCGCACTGGGGGTTACCGTAGTTCGCAAGCCGATGGACGCGCTGTAGCGCAGCAGCGGCATCAGGTCAGGGCGCTTCAGGGGATCACCGCCCGTAAACACCATCAAGGGGTGGCCGAAACCCCTTACCTGGTCGAGTAGGCGGAAGCCCTCGGCAGTTGTTAACTCGTGGGAACTGCGCATGGGTTGAGCCGTAGCCCTGCAGTGTCGGCAGGCGAGGTCGCAGGCCTGCGTCACTTCCCAAATCACCAGAAACGGAGCTTCGGAATAGTCCTTCACGCCATGATCATGGCAGGATCTGCCCCTAGCCCTCAGTGACTCGGGTCACGGACGGCAAGCAAAATAGCGAGCTAGGCTGGAAATGCGTGGAAAGAAGACTACAGTTCAGAATCCGCCTCGCCGCGAAGCCCATCCGCATCGAGCACCCGTACCTTGCGCCGCTCAATGGAAAGGAATCCCTCTGCCTGGAACCGGCTGAGGTTGCGCGACACCACTTCCCGCACCGTTCCAATACGCATGGCGAGTTCTTCGTGGCTCAGCGGCAGGGCAAACTCTTCACCCAGCTCCGCATGCCAGTCCACCAACTGGCGAGCGATCCGTTGCCGCACACTGCCAAAGGTGACAGCCTGCAGCAGCATCACCAACTGGCGCAGCCGCTGTCCTGTGACGCGCAGCATCTTCATGGCGATCTCCGGATGCTCGCGGCAAGCACGGTGCAGGCTGGCCTTGGGAATCACGTAGGCGACTGTCTCGCGCACTGCCATCACACTGGCCGGATACGGCCCTCCATCGAACACGGGTACTTCCGCAACCGTGGCTGGAGCGGCCTCCAGGGCCAGCATAATCTCCCGCCCGGACGAGGTGGTCTTGATGATCTTCACGATGCCGGCGCCGATCAGATAGAGCCCTTCGCAAGGCATCCCCTCCGTGAACAAAACGCTACCCGGCGCGTAACGCCGCTCAATCGCCAAAGCAGCCAAGGTGGCCCGTTCTTGGGGGTCAAGACTGGAAAACATGGGGATTTGAGAGAGAGTCTCAGCCGCGGTAGGTGCAGTGCCTGCGTTGCGTGCGTGGGGAGGGTGCGGCATGGCCTGTAGAATTGAGTCCCACTGTAACGCATGTCGGGTGTGCCTTTCCATTTGCCCGGTCTGGGCCATCAGCGAACTCTCTGCGCACATCGTAATTCAGCCGCTGCTTTGCACGGAGTGTGTTGGCTATGCCGACGCGCCCGTTTGCATGAAAGCATGCCCCTGCGGCGCGATTTCCTGGAGTGAGATGCAATCACTCAATCAACCGCCGGACCAAACCGCCGGCCAATTCAGAGGGAGCCCATCGTGACAAACGATTTCATCTACCACGAAGACATCCGCCAGCACAGCGCAATCCCACCCAATGGGATCCTCAGCGCGACACTGCAAACGGACGACCGCAGCAAGGTAGTGCAGTTCGTCTTTGCAGCAGGTCAGGAGCTTAGCGCGCACACCGCGCCCTGTCCGGCACTGCTTTACTTTGCCAGCGGGGAAGCAGAAGTTACCTTGGGCGACGAGAAGCGCGAAGCCCGCGAGGGAACCTTCGTCCACATGGCGGCGAAGCTGCCGCATGCCATCCACGCCAAGACGGAGGTGGTGATGCTGCTGGTGATGCTGAAAGGCTGATGGCCGGTTGTGAGCTGGCCGCGGTTTGCATGTGGCCGGTGATCCACGGCGGAGTCAGCTGCTAGTACGTTACAAGCGTGGTTCGTCCCTGCCGGCCAAGCCTGGGCATGCCCCTCCCCTATAATGGAGAGCATGTCCACCGTGATGGCGCCATTGGCGACCGCAGAACAGCTTGCAAAGTATGAGGCCGTCATTGGCCTGGAAGTGCACGTGCAGCTTGGCACGAATTCGAAGATCTTCTCCACCGCGCCGAACGCCTTTGGAGAGGCGCCCAACACCTTGGTGACGCCTCTTTGCCTGGGTATGCCAGGAACCCTTCCGGTGCTGAACAAAGGGGTGGTGGAGTACGCCGTTCGCGTCGGTCTGGCATTGAATTGCGCGATTCGTCCCGTGTCGATCTTTGCCCGCAAGAACTACTTCTATCCGGATCTGCCGAAGGGCTATCAGATTTCGCAGTACGATCAGCCCACCTGCGAGCACGGCTGGATTGAAGTGCCTCTGGATGGCGGCAAGAAGCGTATTGGCATCACACGTGCGCATCTGGAAGAGGACGCCGGAAAGAGCATTCACGACGGATTCAAGGACTCCTCCAAATACAGTTATGTGGATCTCAACCGCTGCGGTGCCCCGCTCGTGGAGATCGTCAGCGAACCGGACATCCGCACTTCTGACGAAGCGTATGCCTACCTCACGGAACTGAAGCTTGCCCTGCAGTTTGCGGGCGTCTCCAGTTGCGACATGGAGAAGGGCCAGTTGCGTTGCGACGCGAACGTCAGCGTGCGCCCGGTAGGCCAGGAGAAGTTTGGCACCAAGGCGGAGATCAAGAATCTGAACTCCTTCCGCTTCGTGAAGCTCGCGCTGGAGTACGAGATCTCCCGGCAGGTAGGTTTGATTGAAGCAGGCGGGGCGGTAGTGCAGGAGACCCGGCTGTACAATTCGGCAACTGGCGAGACGGTAAGCATGCGCAGCAAGGAGCATGCCCACGACTACCGTTATTTTCCTGAGCCAGACCTGCTGCCGCTGAAGATCAGTCAGGCATGGCTGGATGAAATCAAGGCGTCGATGCCTGAACTGCCTGCCGCCAAGCGCCAGCGCTTTGTTGAAGATTATGGCCTGCGAGAATACGACGCGCAAGTCCTGACGCTCACGAAGGACTTAAGCGATTACTTTGAAGCCGCTGCCCGAGCTTCATCCAATCCAAAGACCACCGCCAACTGGGTAACCGGGGAGTTGCAGGGCGCGTTGAATACGGCGGGAAAGGACATCACCACAAGTCCGGTGAGTGCGGTACAGCTTGGCGAACTGGTGTCGTTGATCGAAAAGGGCGACATCTCAGGCAAGCTCGCCAAGGAGATTTTCGCCAAGATGATGGAAAGCGGAGACTCCGCACCCGTCATCATGGAGCGCGAAGGCCTGAAGCAAATCTCCGACACCAGCGAGCTCGAACGGATTCTGGATGAGGTGCTGGCCAAGAATCCTGCACAGGTTGAGCAGTATCGGGGCGGCAAGACTGCGGTCATTGGCTTCCTGGTAGGGCAGGCCATGAAGGCCTCGCGTGGCCAGGCGAACCCTCAGATGGTGAATGAGCTGCTTCGCGGGAAGCTCGACGGCTAGGTAATTCTGAATGGGCGTCATGCGTCGATGGACACTGATCATTTGCGTCGTCTTGATCGCCTGGGCGTATTGCCCCGTGGCGGCCCAGCAAGGTGTTGGCAGCCAGACCCGCGAGGAAACCTTCCAACTCGTATGGGAGACCGTCCGCGACCGGTATTTTGACCCTACTTTCGGCGGTTTGGACTGGAACCAGGTTCGCGACGAGTTTCGACCGCGTGCGTTGAGTGCCGCCGATGATGCGGCGTTCTACCAGGTGCTTCAGGAGATGGTGGATCGTCTTGGCCAATCGCACTTCCAGGTGATGCCGCCTTTCTGGGTCACCACGCGGCAGATTGTGCGGCGCGGTTCAGCCAGCGCGGGCATCCAGCTTGCGGCGGCTGGCAAGCAGATGTTGGTGTGGCGCATCAGCAGGGAATCCGCGGCCGAACTGCCAGCGTTGCGCCCCGGTTGTGCGTTGGAACAGGCCGGTGATGTCAGCCTGGACACGCTGCGGCAGAATGCACTCCGGGAACAGGATAACCCTCGCCTTGCCGCGCGCCTCTATTTTGAAGCTGCCGGCAACGCCCTTCGTGGCGGCTTTGGTGAGCGCCTGTCCCTTCAGTTCCGCTGCGGCGACGGGCCGCTGCGAAACGGCGCGCTAACCCTGCGGGGTAGTACGGGCGAGCGTTCTGAACAGTTGGGCCTGATGCCACCCATGGAGACAGAGTTTGAAGTCCAGCGGCTGCCGGGTGACATTGTGGTTGTGCGCTTCAACTTGTTTGTGATGACGCTTCTGCCGCGCATCCGTGCGGTCATTCAACAAGCCGCGGCGGGTGGGGCAAAAGGTCTCATCTTCGATGTGCGAGGCAACCCTGGCGGCATTGGTGCCATGGCAAATGGGCTTGCCGGATATCTGGTAACAGAACGGGTCAGCCTGGGCGCCATGAAGCTTCGCGGCACGGAACTCAAGTTTCTGGCCTTCCCTCAGGATGGGCCGTACTTGGGACCGGTGGCAGTACTCATCGATGGCAACTCAGCATCCACCTCAGAGATCTTCGCTGCTGGCCTCCAAGAGCTGGGTCGTGCCATTGTGGTGGGCGAGCGCAGCATGGGGGCAGCTCTTCCCTCGTTCTTCACCGAACTTCCCCGCGGCGCGATGCTGCAGTATGCCATCGCTGACTACCTCACGCCGAAGGGGTTCCGTATCGAAGGCCAGGGTGTGACCCCAGACATCCAGATGTCTCAAGACGCCGCCAGCCTGCTGGCTGGCCGTGATGCCCAATTAGAGGCCGCTCGAATGGCGCTAGCCGGTAAGGCGCCTGACGGCGGTATCGTGGTAACAGGTTTCTGATTGTCTGCGTCGATCTGGAGAGGGCTAACCCATGCATGAGCTTAGAGTTCGTTTCCCCGCTATGCCCGGATTCGTCATGTTGCTGCTGGCCTTAGCCAGTCAGGTGTTGGTGGCTCAGCCACTCAACCCTACCCAAAGCCAGCAGAAGGCCGATGCCATTCTGGAGAAGTTCCTCAGTGTCAGCGGCGAATTGAAGGCGATGGAACACATCAAGACTCGCCGTGACCGGGGCCGCATCACGCTGCCCGGCATTGGGATTTCGGGTGAGGTGGAGGTGCTGGCAAAGGCTCCCAACAAGACCCGTATGACCATGAAGATTCCTGGCGTAGGCGAGATCATTGAAGCATTTGACGGCCAGACCGCTTGGGTGCAGGACCCCATCCAGGGTTACCGCGAAAAGGCTGATCTCGAACTAAGCGCCACCAAGCGCCAGTCAGATTTCTACATGGCCGCCAACTACAAGCAGCATTATCCCAAGCGCGAATGGCTGAGCGCGGAAACCATCGAAGGAAAGAAGACAGACAAACTTCGCTTGCATCCCGCTGAAGGTGATCCGGAGGATTGGTACATTGAGCAGGCCACCAGCCTCTTGATTCGCATGGACAGCGTGTCGCACTTGCCACAAGGCGATATCGCTAGCCAGGTCTACTTGGAGGACTACCGGAGTGTCGATGGAATGATGGAGCCCATGCGAATCAGGATTGTGAATCCCTTGGCCCCGGTCACCATGGAGCTTTCGAGTTCGGAATCGAACGTTGAGCTTGATGACGCTTTGTTCCTTAGCCCTAAGAAGCGCGGACCGGAAGACATCATCATCATTCAGTAGGCTGGGGAGCAAGCCGCGAATGCAAGAAAAGGCCGCCCGGTTTGGGCGGCCTTGTTGCTGGGGAACTTGGGGTTTACTCTGCCTTAGCCGTTTCCGGTGTGCTTTCCTGTGCGGGTACCGGAGGAACCCCGAAAAACGAGTCCAGGTCGTCATTCACCTTCATGCGCTTGGGGTCAAACTGCGCGGCGATGGCAGCTGCCTCTGAGCCTGGCTTGGTGAGGTCGATCTCCTCGGCCAGCGCAGCCGCACGATCTTCTTCGCTCATCACCTTCTGCTCCAGCTGGTCCACGGCGGATAGCGTGCTCTTGCCTGTCGCAAAGGCTGCGGCCGCGTCGTTCAGGCCCTTGCGGATTTTCACCGCGTGATGCCGTGCGGCCAGGGTCACCAGCTTCTGCTCGCGGTCAGCCAAATCGCTCTGCGCTTCCATCAATTGCTTGCGCAACTGTGTCAGCATTTCTTCCTGAGCCTTGACTGACTGGCGCAAACCGTCCGCTCTGTCAGCGGCTGAGTTGCGCGCGGCCATCACGGGCGAGCCCTTTTCTTTCTTAGCTTCCAGATCCAAGTTGGAAGCCTTGATGTTGTCAAGTGTCGCGTTCCACTTGACGAGTTCCCCATCGGTGTCAGTGAGTTGTCGCTCCAGTACGCGTTTGGCTTGGTTGACCTCCGCCACCTTATTGCGGAATTCGATGATTTCCCGCTTGCGCGCTTCAATGGCTTCGCGTGCATCGGATACATAATCGCGCATATTCTCCGCGGCGTCTTTATCTTTCCGCCGCAATCTCTTCCACAATTCCTTCAAGAATTCCATTGGTATCTCCTCGGTTAAGTTCTCTTGTGCTGTTGGCTCTCTTGCGCGGCGGCGGGTTAGCAGCCGGTTCCAGTCTTGCTCAGCAGGCGCCTACGCGACGGCGGCCAGCAACTCATCAGCGACGGGTAGCGCGTGCGCCAGATCGGTCATCGCTGTGTTCAGTTCTTCGGGAGAAAGGTCGCCCATTAGTAGGCTTTCAATCAGCACCACCACCCAATTCTCCTCGCTGCCAATGTCAGGGTCGTCCTGGTCGGTGATGGTGGCGAATGCAAATGGGTCAATGCGCGTATTCGCATCCAGAAGTGCTGCCTGGAACGCTGCCAGCCGGTCTTCCTGGATGTCGCCGTAGCGGGCAACGCGGCAGGAAATGATCAGCTTGTTCCGGATCTCATCAATGGTCAGCAGTGCGTTCTTCGGCTCATGGCCAGTGTGCGGTACCTTAACGGCCAGGAACTGGTCTCCGTGTGCCACATGGTATCCGCTGTCTTCCAGCAGGTCAGCCATCTCGCTAAGCGAGTGGATCTTGTTGTTTGTCGTCATGCCCTTCTCCATACTCAATTACGTTTCGTCATGCCAATTCTTGGAAGTTTTCCGGCCATTTAGACGGAAACCTCACTTACTTTAAGATGCGCCGGCAAAGGGAAGCACTTCCATGTCGCTGATGCGAATGGATGCGCCCTGCAGCATGCGCACCAGTCCACCTTCGTTGCCGGGTAGCCCCGCTTCGAAGAAGACCACTTTGGGGTTGGGTACCGGCAGCATCGTCTCATACTCAGCCACTGTGCCCACCATCAGTTCGCTGTCTCGAACGGCAGGGTCCGGTATCGCCTTGCCATGGAACTCCATGTTTCCCAGCTTGGCAAACTCCACCTCGCGCACTTCACCGTCAAGATCCACGTTGAAATAGAGATGCGAGGCGAACTCCAGATCCAGCACCTGGTAGTTGTCGGGATCGCGCGGCTCGTTGAAGACCCAGAAGTGATCCTGATTGAGAATATCGCGGCGGTTGCCGGGCTGGAAGCCGTCCGCCTCAAAAAAGATGCCGGCACTTAACTCCTCTCCGGCACTCTTGATCAGCAGCCAGGTGGCGTCCTCATCCTTGGGAGAGCGGATTCGGAAGAACTGCCAATCCGCCACTCCCCGGCTCTCACGAATGCGCCACACCTCCTCCACTTGATAATCGCGACCGGTGGCCAGCGCCTCGCCGCTCTCAATCATGTCCTGCAACGTCTGCTCGTCCTTCAGAATTACCGTACTGCCCGGGTGCAGATGCTGCCAGAAGGCCACACTATGCAAATTCAAGTTGTTGTTCAATCGGGTTCCTCCTGCCGGTTTGGTGGGTAGTGTAGCCAGTAGCTTGCCTTGCCCTGGGCCATGCCCGGATGGTCGGGCATGGATTGGACGATAGCCTCCTCGATTGCGGGGAATCATCGCTGAAACGCCAACAATCAGTAGCAGAATCAGTAATCCAGAGCCCATGCCGAAGCCAGATCCGCTCGCTTGCCGGTCGTCAGACTCACTGATTGGGGTGCCATCGGTGGTCCCCGGCTGCTCCCGCGCCTGCTGCGCCTCACGACCGTACACATAGCTGTTCTGGCGCATCAGCATGCTCATCAGCGCCACATCACGAAACACGTTATAGGCCACCCACGTTCCGTCGCGCATGAAGCCATAGCCGCCATAACGGGAGTTATAGGCCACGTCATGTGTTCTGCCATCCACTGTTGTGCTGGGCGGGATGTGGCTGGGCCTCTGTGACGGCTCACGCGAATAGGTTGTGGGAAAGCGGTTGCTGTAATCGCGTTGAAAGGCCCGCTCCGCCTCTGCACGCGATGCGAACGTGGTGCCTTGGGTGCGCGCCCGGTTCAGCACCGCCTGGTCAACAGAACTTCTGCGGGGGAGGGAACTTGTGCTGGGGCGCGATGTGGTGCGGGTGCCCATGCGTGGGCTGATCGTCGCGGGCGCCCTGCCTCCCCATGTCTTGGCCCTGCTTGGTGGTGGTGAATAGCTGCGTTTGGAAAAACCACTACTACGGCTGGACGAAATGCGTCCTCCGCGCCGCGCCCACAAATCTTCAGGCACCGCCAACAGCAGCACCAACAGCAGCGACAGCCACGTAGCGAATCGCTTCAGCGGACGCCAGTTACGTCCCAACAAGCGTGCAACCCAGCTCATTGCACACCTCCATCGCCGCGTTCAGGGCCCGGTTCTTCAGGCTGCGATTCCGTGCTCGCTTCATCCGTAGCCGTTATCGATTCCTCCGCCGCCAAGGGAGGAAGCCCCAGCCGCGCGGGACTCATGCTGCCCGCGAACAATACCGCCACCAGCAGAAACGAGGTGGCTGCCATCACGCCTGCCGCTGTGTTGCGGTCCTCGGCCACTTCCTTAGCCAGCGAGGACTTCGGAAGCAGAAAACAATCCGCAATCACCCTTGCCGTTACCAGAAGAACCATGCCCACTAGCGCAATCACCAGGGCAGTGACAATCTCATCCGCCCAATCGCTAGTAGCCCCGGTAAGCGCTGTGCTAACGATGTAGCCAAGGGCTGCCAAGTATCCGCCAAAGCTGATGCCCGCGGCCTGGTTGTCGCGCTCAATTTCGTCATGTACATCGTACGCAGCCGTTTTGGCATACACCCAGCCGCCTGCAATCAGTACTGCCTGGCCCACCAGAAAGTAGACCGTTGCATCGCGCAGTCCGGTGGCAAGTGAGTCGCTAAAGCCTGCCATCACGCCGCGCAGCATGAAGCCTGTGGCGATGCTTGAGCCTGCCACGACAAAGCCCGTTCCATAGTTGTGGTCTTGCACCAGTTCCTTTTCAATGGAGAACTGGTGCAGGATGGCGCGGTCGTTTATCCACAGGCTTACTCGCATCAGCACTGCCGCCAGCGCGCCAAACAACGCAATCGTGAGCAATTCCATTCCCAGCGTCACGCCCTGCCAAGGGAACAGCGCCCCGGACAGCGCGATAGCAACGCCCAGGATGTAGCCGCCAAAGGCCACGCCGAATGCTGGATTATCACGGCTGGTTAGCTCGTCGTCGATGCAATAGGGGGTCGTCTTCTGAAATAGCCACTTGGCGGCGAAGGCCAGGACGAATACAGTGGCGAACAAGGGCATCGCCAGCATTACCTGTTCGAACGTTACCTTGAGTGCGTGCATTCAGTCTCCTGCCGATTCGATGCTGTAGTGCCGGGAGGCATCCTTGCGTGAACAGCCAATCAGGTGCCCTTCCTCTGCATTGCGGATTTGGCACGCTTCACTGCAAGCTTAAGACACTTGGGCCGCAGGGAGTGTTTTCGTGCTACCCATTACTACGGGCGTCCCCGCCCTTTAATGGCTGGAATCGGCGAATGACCGATGAGAGCCGGTGAAGCATCTGGGAGAAGTGCCCTAATTGTCTCTACCCTCGCCGATTCCCGGTGCGCTTCACCGCTAACTGGTTACTCGCTTCGCTATCCTAGGGGCTGAGAACACACAATGGAAACCAGCCCCTCCAATCGCCCCGTTCTGGCCTCTGGCCAAGCTTCCCGCGGAGACTTCAGCCCGCGTCCGGTGAGTGCATCGGAATCCATGCTGGCGGAACTGGCGCTTCCTGGGGACGCCAACAATTGGGGATTCCTCCTGGGCGGCAAAGTGATGCATCTGGTGGATGTATGTGGCGCACTGGCAGCCATGAAACACGCCCGTTGCCCGGTGGTGACCGCATCCGCTGATTCCATCAACTTCCTCCACCCGGTCCAAATGAATCAACTCATTACCCTGAAGTCCAGCGTGAATCGCGTCTTCAATACCTCATTGGAAGTAGGGGTGAAGGTGCTTGTGGAGGATGTGATGACAGGCGAGGTGAGGCATACCACATCTGCTTATCTCACCTTTGTGGCCATTGACGAAAACGGCAGGCCGGTACCCGTGGCTCCGGTCATTCCAGAAACAGAGGATCAGCGCCGCCGCTTCGAAGAGGCGGGCAATCGCCGTGAGTACCGCTTGGCTCAGCGGCGCAAGAACCGTCAAAAAAGTGCTGACCAGAATCCCGCGCCGTCCAGCTAGTCCAGTTCATCTTCCTGCTTGTACAGGTACTTGATGTGGCTCTTATAGATCAGCAGGTTGGGTGCGTCGTCCCGGTTCACCTTAATGCAGTTGCGGTCGTACCACTCCACGATCCCACGAACTGTCTCGCCATCGCTCATCACCACCACCATGGGCGTGCGTGACTGCATCTGCTTGACGTAGTAGTAGTTTTCCGCGTTGGTATGCTCCTGGGGAACGCTTTTCTTAGCGCTGGCGCTTCCAGAAGCTGAGCCTTGAGTTGGCTTTCCATTTGTTTGAGCAGCGTGTTCCGCTAGGTCCTGTAAGGACGGGCGGATGAGTTTTCGATTCGCGGTTAGCAAGGTCTTGTTCCGTCACACTTCAATGAAATTAGGGGCCTTCATGAGGCTCTTGCCGACATTCCAGCGGCTGGTTCCGGGTATTCGGACATCCCGGTTGGCTTTCCGTATTTGTAGCACACCGCCTAACGGCGGGCAAGACCTGATTGCTGTAGCTCCACCACGAAGTCGTCAAAGGCCGGGCTGCGCTGGGCGCTTCGCCGCTGAAACCGGCTGATTTCTTCTACTTTCGCCGACGCGCGCCGGATCCAGCCCAGCTCCACCTTAGTGGATAGCGCCTCAAGCGCCTCACGATACTCTGGATAGCGGCGCAGCGGCCCGTTCGCACGCAGGTGGATGATCTCCTGCAGAAGCGCCAGCAGAGTTTCCAGGTAGTCCTCTACCCGTTCTTGCTTCTTGGCCACCGTTGCCTCTCCCTGCCGGATCCACTCCGAGAAGGGCTTGCGGCCAGCCGCGACTTCCAATAGTGTCAGCATGGCTGCGGCCCGCTTCCGGTGTGCTTCCAGGTCCAGTTCCAAGGCCTTGCCCGGGCATCCGAGTGCCAATCGTGCCCGCTCCTTGGCCTCCTTGGCCTCAAACCCGCGCGCCAACAGGAGTGATTCCACTTCCTCGTCCGCAAGGCGATTCAGCGTCAGCATCACAGAGCGCGAGCGGATGGTGGGCAGCAGGTCAAATGGGTTCGTCACCGTGCCAACCAGCAGCAGGTATGGTGGAGGCTCCTCGAGAATCTTCAACAGGGAGTTCGCTGCCTGTTCGTTGGCTCGATCTAGCTGATCCAATACAAAAACGCGCCGTCTCCCTTTCAAAGGGGAGAACTGCGCATGCTCCTTCATCGTGCGCATCTGCTGAATGGATATCTGCCGCAGCGGTCCATCCGGGGGATAGGTGAAGAAGTCAGGATGAGAGGCAAAAAAGAGCGGATCATCGGCTCGCTTGTCACTGGCCAGGGACAACCGTTCCTCCAACCGCTCCCGGTTTGCGGGAAGCGACAGGTCGTCCTGCTCAATGCGTTCAGGATGATCCAGCAACAGTCTCCCGAAGCGCCGCGCCAGCGTCGCCTTGCCAACGCCTTCAGGCCCGCAGAACAGCAGCGCCTGTGGAATGCGCCCACTGGCCGCCATCTGCTCCAGCATCAGGCAAATCGCAGCATTACCCGCGAAGTCCTGGATGCGCGGTTGGTCACCCGCGGAGGGGTTGCTGCTCATACGCCCACCTCGCCGGGGCTCAACCTGGATAGCAACCGGGGAAGCAGCCGCTCAATAATGGCATTCGCAACATCCTCTGGAGGACGGTTGCCATCCACCACCACAATACGGTCTGGACATGCGTTCGCCAGGGCCAGATAGCCGCCCCGCACACGAGTGTGGAACTCCTTTGACTCATCATCCAGCCGCGTTTCCGTGGAGGCAGTCGCCTGGTTCCGGTTGGCGGCGCGGGCCAGGCTGGTGGTTGGGTCAATGTCCAGTAAAATGGTGAAGTCCGGCGTCAGCCCGCGGCAACTGATGGCGTCCAGTTGCAGCACAACTTCGGCGCCTAAACCGCGGGCGATTCCCTGGTAAACCAAAGTGGAATCCGTGAACCGGTCCGATATCACTAACTTGCCATACCTCAGGGCGGGTAGGATCACCTCTTCCACTGCCTGCGCGCGACTAGCGAAATACAGCAGAAGCTCCGCCGTAGGGTACAAATGCGTATTGGCGGCATGCAGCAAGATCGCGCGAATCTGCTGGCCGATCAGCGTGCCTCCAGGCTCTCGATTCACTACGGGGGTAAGGCCAAGTTTGGTAAGCGTGTCCACCAACAGATCAATCTGTGTGCCTTTGCCCGCGCCGTCCATCCCTTCAAAGCTGAGGAAAAAGCCGGGATGTGAAGCGGGCAGAATAGCGGCATGTTCAGGCATGGCCCAGTACCTCGCGCAGTGCCATGCCAAAAGCAGCGATATCGCTTTCGTCGTTGTAATAGTGCGGTGAAATCCGAAGGTAGCCGTGGCGCGCGCTTACCAGTACATCACGCTGCTCCAGCGCCTTGGCGACGATCCCTGGGTCAGCGTGATCCGGAAGCGTTGCCGCCACAATGTGGCCCGCGCCGTTGTCGCCATGGCAGGGGACAGCGCCTTCGGCTCGCAAGACCTCGCATACCAGGCTGGTTAGGTGCAACACCCGTGCCTCCACCGCATCCATTCCCAACTCAAGTACCATGCGGATGCTCTCCCGCATGGCAAAAAGATTCACGAAGGGCAGCATGCCTCCCTCATAGCGTTCAGCGCTCATGGCAAACTCGGGCATCCCCAAGTGCAACTGGTTCACGTTGCGCCAGTCCTTGTGGCTGCGCCAGCCTACGGTATGCGGCTCTAGCCATTGCCGCGTGTCGGCGGGAGCCAGTAAGAAGCCTGCTCCAGGCGGTGAGTTCATCCATTTGTAGGCATTCACCGCGTAAAGGTCAGGAGGACTCGCCCTAAAACTCACCTGCCGCACGCCGGCCGTTTGTGTGCCATCTACATAAAGCACCGCCCCACAGGCGTGAACTGCATCGGCCATCCCATGAATATCCGCGTGTTCCCCCGTCGCGTAGTTGGTATGGGATAGCGCCACCAGCTTTGTCCGGTGGTTTAGCGACTCCCGCCAGCGGGCAAGCGCGACTGTCCGTAAGTGAACTCCCCGTTCCTCCAGCAGTGCCGCGGCATAGATCTGGTTGGGGAATTCATTCTTAAAGGTAAGCACCTCATCGCCCGGCTCCCAATCCAGGGCGTGTACGATCAGGGAGAGTGCACTGCTGGTGTGTGGAATGAATGCCACGTCGTCCGCCGTCACATGGAACAGCCGTGCAATGTCGGCCCGGATTTCATCCGCTTCCGCGAACCAATTCAGGAAGTCCTTCGGTCCTAGGGTATTCCGCCGTTCGTAATGCCCGCGGATGGCATCTTGTGCTCGCAACGGCACTTGGCCGAAAGTAGCGGTGTTCAACCAGACGCTATGCTGGAGGGATGGGAATTGAGAGCGAACCTGCTGCCAGTCAATGCACATGCGGCTTCCCTCGTGTGGCGTTCCTTGGCGCAGGTCTACTCCTTGCTATCCGTAGCGGCGGCTAGCAGGGAGCTTTTCACCCGTCGCAGCACTTCCTCAAAGGCCTCATGGGCGGATATGTCGGTGCTGGCTCCCGTCGCGCGGTCAAATAACTCAACCACACCCTCACCAATCTTCTTGCCAACGGTTACCCGGTACGGAATTCCCACCAGGTCAGCGTCCTTGAACTTTACGCCGGCGCGTTCTTTGCGGTCGTCCAGAAGGACATCCAGGCCCCAGTCCCGGCACTCGCGATAGATACGTTCGGCCGCTTCCCACTGCTCAGGAACTTCCGCATTCACCGGCGTAATCACCACGTCAAAAGGCGCGATGGAGGGCGGCAGCACGATGCCGTTCTTGTCGTAATAGGTTTCAATGGCAGCTGCAAGAATGCGCTCCACCCCAATGCCGTAGCTCCCCATGATGGGGGTGAATTCCTTGCCATCATCGCCGGACACGCGCAGGCCCATCGATTCCGAATACTTATAGCCCAGCTTGAAGATGTGGCCAATTTCCATGGCCTTGCGCACTTCGATGACGCCCTTGCCGTCCAGTGTATGATCACCTGAAACCGCTTGGCGCAGGTCCGCGAAGTCCGCTTGAAAATCCTCGCCGATGGTGACGTTCTTGAGGTGGTAATCATCCTTGTTTGCGCCGCAGATCATGTTGCGGCGTCCGCGCAGTGCTTCATCGGCCACGACGCGCATGTTGGTAACTCCCACCGGTCCCAAGCTTCCCGCATCCGCGCCAAACCACTCACGGATCTCCGCCGGGTGAGCAGTCCGCAGTTCCTTGGCGCCTACATGGCTTTCCAGCTTGGTTTCGCTAAGCGAATGATCGCCACGCAACAGCACCAGTACCGGCTTTTCGTCCGCCACCATCACCAGGCTCTTCATCTGCGCCGTAGCGGGAAGACCCGTGAAGTCCGATACCTCGGCAATTGTCTTGCGGCCGGGGGTATGGAACTCTTCCGGCGTCAGGTCACCCACCGGATCGCCATGCACCGGCGCAACCGGCAGCGTGACAGCTTTTTCCAGGTTCGCCGCATAGCCGGTGGCCTCGCAGACGGCCACATGGTCCTCGCCGGACTCGCTAATCACCATGAACTCATGGCTCTGGCTGCCCCCCATTGCACCGGAATGGGCCTCCACTGCCATGAACTTCAGTCCACAACGGCGGAAGATCCGGTTGTAGGCCGCATAGTGCTTGTCGTAGGAGATGTCCAGCCCGGCGGCGTCAATGTCGAAGGAATAGGAGTCCTTCATCGTAAACTGACGGGTTCTCAAAAGGCCTGAGCGGGGGCGCGGTTCGTCCCGGAACTTGGTCTGGATCTGGTACCAGATTTGCGGCAACTGCCGGTAGCTGTTCAATTCGCCGCGGGCGATGGTGGTCATGATCTCTTCGTGAGTCATACCCAGGCAAAGGTCGCGGCCGAAACGATCCTTCAGCCGGAACATGTTGTCGCCCATCACATCCCAGCGGCCAGACTCCTGCCATACTTCAGCCGGGTTCAACGCGGGCAGGTACATCTCCTGTGCGCCAATGGCCTCCATTTCTTCGCGGATGATGCGCTGCACCTTCATCAGCGAGCGCTGGGCCAGATAGAGATAGCTGTAGATACCTGCCGCCAATTGACGCACGTAGCCCGCGCGGAGCATCAATTGGTGGCTGGCAACTTCGGCTTCAGCGGGCACTTCCCGCAGAGTAGGAATGAACAGTTTGCTCCAGTACATGGTGGAAAAAACAGGGCGATCCTGACCTAAAGTAATCTCTCAATGTACCACGCAGCCCATGCGCGGCCACTGCAATTCAGGTGGCCGCCGGACAATGCTGATTGGTAAATGACGCCTGCGGGTACTAACTGAGCCACGGAGGGCTCAAGCGGTATGTACTTCCTGGGAATTGACTTTGGATGGACCAGCCAGCCCAGCGGCTTGGCTGCTCTCGAATGGGATGGCCGCCTGCTGAAGGTGCTGGATACCGGTTGTGCCGGTGACCCCGGCATGGTCCTGCGCTGGGTTCAGGCAGTGGCAGAATATGGCCCGGCAATGGTGGCCGTGGATGCGCCTACCGTGATTGCGAACCCCACCGGCATGCGCGAGGCGGATCGCGCCATGCACCGCCACTTCGGCAAGCAGCACGCTGGTGCCTATCCGGCGAATCTAGGCAGTCCTTTTGCGGAACGAACTACCGCCCTTGGCCGCTCTCTGGAGAGCTTGGGCTTCGCGCACGCCGACACCATCCAACCCCAACTCCCCGGCCGCTATCAGATTGAGGTCTACCCGCACGCCGCCATGCTGCACCTCTTTCAGCTTCAGCGGATACTGAAATACAAGAAGGGATCGGTGCCTGAACGCCGTGCCGCCCTGGAGGATTATCGCCGCCTCTTGATGGCCGCTCTCCCCCTTGCCACCCCCCGGCTGCAACTGAGAAGACTGCCCGAAGTTCCCATGAAGGGCGCTGCCATCAAGGCGGTAGAGGACCAGTACGATGCCCTGCTCTGCGCCTATGTTGGCGCTTGGTGGTGGTACTGGGGCAAGGCCCGCACGATGGTTGCCGGAAATCGTCAGGAGGGTTACATCGTGGTGCCGGTGGCGTCAGACTGGGCCGGACAACATCCCGGCTAGAGAGCAAACTCTTCGCGCTTCACATACACACTGCCTGTAAGCTGCAGTTGGCTTTCGTAGAGATGGAAGGCCGTGGCCTCAAACTCAACCGGTTCCGCGCTGGGCAGCGAAGCGATGGCCTCACGCAAGGCAACCACCGGACATCCTTGGGGGATGCGTGCCAGGGTCAGGTGCGGACGGAATGGCTTCGTTTCGCGCGGGATGCCTACCGCCGCCATTGCCGTGTCGGTATCCGTATGCAAGGCAGGGAGGCTCTGCGGAGCCTGTACCCCAAGGTAGAGGATGCGCGGCGAATGCGGATTGGGTAGCCAGCCAAGGCCACCCAGCCGAATTGGAATGGACCCTCGGCGCGGCAGCGCACGCAACGCCTCCACAACAGCGGGCAGCTGGACGGTGTCAACTTCACCAAGGAACTTGGTGGTGATGTGCAGGTTGAACGCGGGGCTCCAACGCGCCTTGGCCGCGGGCTTCAGCTGCTGGATGATCGCAATGGCCTGCTGGCGAAGCGCGTCCGGGATGTCGATTGCCGTGAAGAGGCGCATGGACAGAAGGGGGCGAGCCGCACAGACCGCCCCAGCCGGGCACCGCGGGGGATCCTTACTGTGCGCTGCGGCTGCCTCGAAGGCTGCCGGAATACTCCGCGAAGTTCCAGCGCCCACCTACGATGCTGTCACCTTCCACTTTACCCTGGATGCTAAGGTCCGCCTTGAATCCGGCGTCCGGCGAGTAGAAGTCAGGAATCTTCACCGCCAAGGTGCCCTCACGGAAGCTTCCCGCCACCTGCAGATTCGCTTCAGCAACCTGTCCGGTGACGGCTTCGCCATCGGCTTTCAAAACCAACCGTGCAGGCTTGTCGCCCACTTCAGTAATCAGCACCAGATCCCAAGTGCCGCTGGGGTTGGCTGCCGCCGTCGCTGCCGCAGGAGACTTCTCACCGCGCAGTGATCCCGCGTATTCGCCAAAGCTCCAACTGCCCGTAAGCTTGTCGTTTTCGATGTTTCCCTGCATCACCAGGTCTGCCTTGAAGCCCGCTTCCGGCGCGTAGAAGTCCACTGCCTTCAGATCAAGCTTGCCTTCGCGAAAACTGCCCGTCAACTTGAACTCGCCCAACGAACCCGAAACGGTTTCACCGTCCTGTGTCAGGGTGATAGGCATCGGCCGGTCACCAATCTCCGTAATCAGCACCATGTTCCAGGCACCACTTACATCCGCGGCCATCACACTTGCCGCGAACAAAACCAGTACGGCAAACATCGCCGTCGCTCTTACCATGCATTTCCAAGGGTTCATCATGATCACCTGTACGATAGGGGGTTCTGGCGGAAGCACCAGCACCTCCTAGCATGCCACAGCTTTCCGCGCGGTCGCTCGCACGGTTGGCACGCAGGTCACAACGCTGTGAAATTCAGATCCGCCACTGTTGAAACGGCAATCGGGGTGGGGCCGCTCTATAGGGGTTCCAACCAGAGAACGCCATAGGGTGGAAGCGTCACGGATAGCCAGTTCTGGCTGCACTCAAACCGCAATCCCGTCATCCGGTCCCGCCACTGGCAGGCCTCGCATTCCAACAAGGCGCACGCAACATCCAATTGAGCCAGCTCCTGAGTCACGTTCACCAGACTCAACAGCGTAGATCTCCCGTCCAGAGATCGCCGCCAGACGCCGAATACCGCTCCATCGGTGGGCAGTAACTTCTGACGGGCGCCTGGATGCAGAGCGGGAATCGCCACCCGATGCTCAGCCAGTTGCCGGAAGCGGCTGGCCACGCGGTAGGCAAGTGAATCAGGGTCCATCAGCGCCTCAATCATCGCCCGTTCGCTAAAGTTGCGCCGGTTGATGGCGCGCGCCTCTGACAGTTCGCTCGGGTCCATTGCCGCAATCTGGCTTCCCGTAATGCTGGGCAGGTAGATGCCGGGCACCCCCTTCAGCACCAACGCAATGGCGCGCGACGCGATGAACCTATCCACCTTGCGGTTGTCCGGCTCAGCAGCCCGTGGGTGGTTCAGCGCATCAAACCAGGTGATATTCAGCTCGTAAGGTGACCTGCCCCCATCCGATGTGGTGCGGTAGGAAACCAATCCGCCATGGGTGGTCACGTCATCCACCAGATTCCCAATCTGCGAATCGGTCAGGATGCCCCGCGCTCCCAGAAGCCCAATCCCATCGTGCGAGTCGAGAAAATTGAAGTAGGTGGTGGTTGCGCTTGGCGCATGCAGCGCTGCTGCCCATTCCGACAGCGCCCGGCAATCCCCTCTTAGGAATGTGTGCAACACCAGCGGCGGCAAAGCAAAGTTGTATACCATGTGCGCTTCGTTCGTTCCGTCACCGAAATAGCTGATGTTATCGTGATGCGGCACATTGGTTTCCGTCAGCAGCGCCACCCGCGGCGCAGCAATATCGATCGCTGCCCGTAGAAACCGGATAATCCCATGCGTCTGCGGCAGGTGTGCGCAAGACGTCCCCAACTCCTTCCATAGGTACGTTGCCGCGTCGATCCGGATCAGGTCCGCCCCTTTCTCCACATAGAACAGCAGCACCTGCAACACACGCAGCAGCACCGCCGGGTTGCGAAAGTTCAGGTCTACCTGATCCTCACTGAAGGTTGTCCATACGAAGCGCTCGCCTTCAATGGTCTGTACGCGGCTCAGCAGAGGCGATGTCCGGGGACGCAAGATGTGCGCCAGGTCGTCCGGTGCAATGCTGTCC
Organism: Bryobacteraceae bacterium; assembly: GCA_036821995.1. Taxonomy (GTDB): domain Bacteria; phylum Acidobacteriota; class Terriglobia; order Bryobacterales; family Bryobacteraceae; genus JACTMJ01. Next base: position 165,327 of record DAISIM010000001.1, on the reverse strand, counting down.
TCGGTGTCGTAGGACAGGAAGAAATGTTGATACTCCGGGTTCCCGTTCAGGAACTCCTGAAACCATTCGCTCTGCGCGGAAATGTGGTTCACGACGCCATCGAACATCAGCCGGAACTGGGTGTTGGCCCGCTCAATGTCCTCCCACGAGCCCAGGTTCGGGTCCACCTCCCGAAAGTCGATCACGCTGAACCCGCGATCCGACGAATAGGGGAAGAACGGCAGCACGTGGATGGTGCTCACCACGTCGCCCAGGAATACGTTGGTTACCTCGCACAGCACCTCCAGCGGCTTGCGAGGAGGAGCCTGAATCAGGTCTCCGTAGGTGATCATCACCATGTCCCGTTCCGTGAATAGATCTTCGGGACGCAGCGCTGCCTCGGCCTCCAGCATCTCTGGCGTCTTGTGCGCATGATGCACCCGCAGCAGCCGCACCACCTCCGAAAGAAGGCGCTCGGCAACCTCATATCCATATAGGAAATCCAACAGTCCCCGCAACCGCTCCCGCTGCTCCGGGCTGACGGTTAGGGACGAAGTCCCGTACTCCGGACGCTTCCGATGCAACAGTAAACTCGATTTCTCGGCAAGCGGTTCGCGGCCAAACAGGGGTGACATAGTGTGATTGTGAAGGCCCTTTCAAGGCGCAGGTCTGCTGGCCAAACCATATCCAATGCGCGGCTTGGCTGGCAAGACGGTCTCCTTTCGCCGCTGTTGTCCCAGATCCGGACATTGCACTGAAACGATACTGTAAATTTTTTCACTTTTTCTCGTTGCATCTCCCCAGAAATGAAGTATTCTGCAAGAGGGGCGTGGTGAAATTGCGCTGCCAAATGACATCATTTTGAGAGGTAAACCGATGACCATTGGACAAGGAATGGCGCAGGAACTGCAGCAGTCAGCAGTCTCAGCGCGCAAGGTGCTGGAGCGGATTCCTGAAGAAAAGTTCGATTGGACGCCGCATACCAAGTCAATGACTTTCCTGAAATTGGGTTCGCACGTTGCGGAATCCATCGGCTGGGCAAAGTTCACCATCGAAACCGATGGCATGGACGTGGCCCCCGTCGACGGTCCGGCCTGGGAACCCTACGTCGCCAAGAGCAGCGCAGAACTGCTGGAGACCTTTGACAAGAATCTGGCCGAATCGCTGGAAGCACTCAACGCCGTCAACGACGCCACCCTCATGGAAACCTGGACCATGAAGAAGGCGGGCGCAGTGATGATGGCCATGCCCAAACTGGTAGTCTTGCGCGGCTTCATCCTTGACCATCTGGTGCACCACCGTGCCCAACTTGGCCTCTACCTGCGCCTAAACGACATTTCCGTACCCGCCATGTTGGGACCGTCGGCGGACGAGGAATAGGCGGCAATCCAGGGCAGGGAAGGCGGGTGCGCCATCGCATTCCGCCTTTGCCCAAACCGCCGGACAGTCTCTGGCCAAAGGCACCCCTTACCAGGAGGTATACCCGCCGTCGATGGTTAGGATGCTGCCGGTCATGTAGTTCGTGTGCGGGCTGGCAAGCAGCGCTGCCAGTCCCGCCAGTTCGTCCAGCGCGCCGAAGTGGCCCGTGGGTATGAGGTCCAGGATTTGGTGCGCGGCTGCCGGGTGCACCTTAAAGTATTCCTCGTTCGGCTTGGTGGCGTAGTAGCCGGGAGCGATCGCGTTCACGCGGATATGGTGCTTGGCCCATTCCACCGCCAAAGTCTTGGTGAGCATGTTCATCCCCGCCTTTGAGATCTCGTAGGATCCCCCATGCACATAGCGGTTCACAATACTGCCGGACATCGATGAGATGTTCACAATGCGCCCGTAGCTGTGGCGGATCATGTGCTTCCCAGCCTCCCGGCAACACAGGAAAGTCCCCACGATGTTGGTGTCGATAGCCTGCCGGAACTCGGCCAGCGATGTCTCTTCGGGAGCCTTGTGGATACGCATCGGCCCGGCGCTATTCACCAGGATGTCAATGTGGCCGTTCACCTTCGCCGCCTCATCCATCAGGTGCACCACGTCCTGCTCCACGGTGATGTCAGCGGCCACCAGCGACACGCGCTCCGCCGCCAGTGAGATCCGCCGCGCCGCCTCCTGCAGCACCTCCGCGCGCCGGCCGCACAACACGACATGTGCGCCTTCACGGTGGAGCCGCTCCGCAATCGCAAAGCCGATCCCGCTACCGCCGCCGGTTACCACTGCTGTCTGGTTGGTGAGCTCGTTCACCGGAACCTCCCTAAGCCCGAGTCGCCACGGTCCGTGGGGCGCGGGCAACGCCTAGACTTCGATCTCGCCTTGCAGATACAGCACTGCCTCTCCCTCCAGGTGAACCCGGTCTCCGTGCAACGAGCACCAGATTTCTCCGCCGCGCCGCGATACCTGCCGCGCGAAGAACGACTGCTTACCTGTGCGTGACGCCCAATAGGGCGTCAGCGTGCACTGGGCTGAGCCTGTCACTGGATCCTCCGGCACGCCCATCGCAGGGGCAAAGAAACGCGATACGAAGTCGCACGCATCTGGGCCTTCCGCTGGGCCCGGCGCGGTGGCAATCAGCCCAAACGGAACCAGATGCGTGAGGGCGCTCAGGTCCGGCTGCAGACCTCTTACGGTGTCCGGTTCGTCATACACAAAAACGATGTCGCGGCTTTCCAGCACCGCAACTGGGGCCGTGCCCACCGCCTTCACCAAGTCGCGCTTCACGATAGCGGGTCGCGCTGGCGTAGCGGGAAAGTCCATTCGCAGGCGTTCTCCCGCCCGGCGCACCCGCAAATCACCACTCAGCGTATGGAAGCAGATCTCTGCGCCGTCGTGCCCCAGCAGATGAAACAGCACCCATGCAGATGCCAGTGTGGCGTGTCCGCACAGGTCCACTTCCGCCAGCGGCGTGAACCACCGCAAGTGAAATCCGTCACCGGTGGGAACGAAGAATGCCGTCTCTGCCAGGTTGTTTTCCTGGGCGATTGCCTGAAGAATGCTATCCTCAAACCAATTCTCCAGAGGCACGACCGCTGCCGGATTGCCGGCAAAGCGCCGGTTTGTAAAGGCGTCCACTTGATACAACGCATGGGCCATATGTCGATTATGGTGAACTCCCCTGTGCGGCGCAATGCTACAGTGGACAATAGAGTCCGAATTGATGCTCTTTCGTTTGACATTCGCATCTTTGGTCTGCCTCGCGGCGTTTGCGCAGCCTGCACTCACATTGAGAGATGCGGTTGAACGTGCGCTCGCCAGGCACCCCCAACTCACCATCGCCACCCTCGAAGTGGAAAGCCAGGAAGGCTTGAAAGTGCAGGCCGGCAAGACCTATAACCCGAGCCTGAATTTCCAATTGGAAGACGTCCGCGCCTGGCAGAGTCCTGGCTATCGCGCCTTTCAGGATGGTGAGTACTTCGCCTTCCTTCAGCAGCAATGGGAACTCTTCGGCAAGCGTCAGCGGCGGACTGAACAAGCTGATGCCGCCGTGCGGATTGCCTCCCTGGAACGCGAGCTTGCCCGCCGCCAGATCGCCTTACGCGTCAAGGCAGCCTATTGGCAGGCCCTCGGCGCCCAACAGCGCTATACCCTCCTCCAAGACAACCTCGACAACTTCGCGCGCATTGTGGAATATCACGAAGCTCGTGTCCGCGAAGGCGCCATGCCGGAGGCCGATCTCATCCGCATCCGGTTGGAGCGAGAGCGCCTAGTGCTTGATTTCAATCAGGCTTCGCTCGACGCCCAGCGAGCGCGTATCCTCCTGCAATTGGCCATGGGAGAGGATGACTTTGTCGCCGTGTCTCTTGCCGAAGCCCTTGGCGAAACTCCCATCAACCCAACCTTCGCTACAGACCCAATCCTCGCGCTAACGCAACGTGTGGAACTGGCCATCCGCCTCTTGGCAATTCAGCAGGCGGGCGCTACCATCCGTCTTGAACAAGCCAATGCCCGTCCTGACCTTACCTGGGTTGCTGGCTACAAACGAGCCGGTCCCTTTGATGCCCTCGTGCTGGGCGCGCAGTTTGACCTCATGATCCGCAACCGCAACGAAGGCAATATCGCCAGTTCGCAGGCAGAGGAACGCCAGGCGGGAGCCATGCTCCGCGCCGCTCAGCAGATGGTGCGCGCCGAAGCCGAAGCCGCACTGGAGAACTATCGCATCCGCCGCCTCCAATTGGAGCGCACCTTGCCGCAACTGCGCAGCCAGGCCCAGGAAACTGCTGAGATTGCCGAAGCGGCATACCGGGAAGGTGGCAGTGATTTGCTAAGGCTGCTGGATGCTCAGCGCGTCCGTATCGAAGCTCGCCAAGTCTTCGTGGAGGCCATGGTTGCCTACCACATCAGCCTTGTTGAACTGGAAGCCGCCCTGGGGGTGCCGCAATGAGATGCCTACTTGCAGAGTGCACTCTGCTTTCCCTGCTGCTTCTGGCTGGTTGTTCCGGCCAGCCGGAAGTGGATGAGGAACTAGGAGCAGGCACTTCCACGCCGGCCGGTGTCGCGGAAGAGGCCCGGATAGTGGAACTTACGCCTGATGCGCTAAACCAGATCACGATTCGCGTTGAGGTTGCGGAAGTCCGGCGTATCCCGCGTATTCTGCGCGCAGCCGGCCGCATCACGATGAACGAAAACCGCACTTGGCGTGTGGGGGCGCTGACCGACGGCCGCATCGTGGATATCGCCCGTAACGTGGGCGACTCCGTACGCGAGGGCGATTTGCTGGCGCGCATGTTCAGCCACGAGATCCATGAGGCCCGCGCCGAGTATGCACGTGCCAAGTCTGAACTGGCACGATTGCAGAGCCGACGTACCTTCCTGCAGACCTCCCGCGACCGCGCCAGCCGGCTCCAGGAGCTGAAGGCTGCCTCGCTCCAGCAGGTTCAGCAGGCCGAGGCGGAATTACTTGACATCGAAGGCGAGATCCGCAACGCCGAAACGGAAATGGAACGCACCCGCTTCCACCTGGTGGAGTACCTCCGCGTCAGGCTTGAGTCCAATGTTGGCGCTAGAGTTGCGGGTTTTCCGGAAAGCGACCTGCTGCCTATCCGCTCACCTGCCGCAGGCTCAATCATTGAGCGCACGGTGACACCAGGTACTGTTGTCCAGCCCGCCACCAGCCTGTTCGTAGTGGCTGACCTTCAGCAAGTCTGGATGATTGCCTCAATCCAGCAGGAGGACCTGCAACTGGTCCGCGTGGGCGCCCCGGTTCAGGTCCACGTCCAGGCCTATCCACAAACCAACTTCACCGGACGTGTAGGCTGGATTGATTCCGAACTCGATGCCGCCACACGCACCATCAGCGTTCGCGTGGAACTGCCTAACGCTTCCATGAAGCTTCGTCCGGAAATGTATGCTTCGGCCGAAATCACACTCGAGGATTCCGAAGAGGGCCTCTTTTTGCGCCAGGAGGCGATTCAAGAACTCCACGGCCAGACCGTCGTGTTCGTGGAACTTGGCGAGGGCCGATACGCGGTGCGCCCAGTGGAGACAGCGACAGGAAGAGACGGTCAGCGTCGAGTGCTTTCCGGCCTGCGCCAGGGAGATCGTGTGGTGGTGGAAGGCACCTTCCAACTGAAGTCAAAGCTGCTCGAGGCGTCCCTTGCTGAATAGCCAGAGTCCCTTGCCATGCTGAACCGCATCATCCATTTCCACCTTGATAATCGCTGGCTGGTGGTGATGGGCCTGCTGTTGGTGGTTGCCGTGGGCTACTACACCGTCACCCGGATTCCACTGGAAGCCTTTCCGGACCTCACGCCCAATCAGGTCACCATCGTGACACCCGCGCCGGCCATGGCGCCGGACGAGGTCGCGGACCTCGTCACCTTTCCGATTGAAAGTGCCGTCATGGGACTGCCACGCGCGCAGGGCGTACGATCCATTTCAAAGCTAGGACTTTCCATGGTCACCATCGTCTTCGACGATGGCGTCAGCATCTATTTCGCCCGCCAGATTGTCAATGAACGACTACAGGAGGCCAAGAACCGCATCCCTCCCGGCCTTGAACCTACCCTCGGCCCTGTTGCCACCGCTTTCGGCGAGGTCTACCAATATACCGTTCACGGCGACGGCTACTCTCCCATGGAGCTGAAGACCATTCACGAATGGATGGTGAAGAACCAGTTGCGCACGGTTCATGGCGTGAACGAGGTAAATACCTGGGGAGGCGAGACGCAACAGTACCAAATTGTGGTGGATCCCGTCCGTTTACAGTCTTACGGATTAAGCGTCAGCGACATTTACCAGCGCGTCGCCGAAAACAACCTGAACTTTGGCGGCGGCTACATTGAGCATGCCTTTGAGCAATACACGGTGCGGGGTCTCGGTCGCGCCCGCAAGGAGAGCGATCTTGAGCGCATCGTAGTGCTCGCGCGCGCCGGTACGCCTGTTCTGCTAAATGACGTAGCCACCGTACGCACTGGCGCCATGCCTCGACAGGGAGCCGTTACCCGCGACGGACTCGGCGAAACGGTATCCGGCATGGTGATCATGCTGAAGGGTGAAAACGGTCGCGAAGTGATTGCTCGCGTCAAGGAAAAGCTAGCCAGCCTGCGCCTGCCCGAAGGCGTCAAGCTGGTTCCTTTCTATGACCAATCCACAGTCATTGACTCCACGATTCGCACGGTTAGCCTCAATCTGATTGAGGGCGGTCTGCTGGTACTTGTCGTGCTTCTGTTATTTTTGGGCAACTTTCGGGCTGGCCTGATAGTGGCAGCGGTGATTCCCCTCTCCATGGTCTTCGGCTTTCTGGGCATGATGGCTTTCGGCATCAGCGCCAACCTGATGAGCCTTGGCGCCATCGACTTCGGCATGATTGTCGACGGTGCGGTGGTGATGATGGAGAACTCAGTCCGGCGCCTGCAGCGGCGCGAGGGCGAGCCGCCCTTTGACGCGCGTGAGCGCATCCGCGGCGCCGCCACTGAAGTGGCCCGCCCCATTGTCTACGCCGTGGGCATCATCATCGCGGTCTACCTGCCTATCTTCACGCTCGAAGGCCTTGAGGGCCGCATGTTCCGTCCTATGGCCATCACGGTTTGCAGTGCGCTGGTGGGTTCGTTGATTGTCTCTTTGACCGCCGTTCCAGCCATGGCCAGCATCTTCCTGCACCGGGGAACGAAGCCCCATGGAGAGAAGTACTTTGATCGCTTTCGCGAGCACTATCTGCGGGTTCTGCACTGGTCCTTTGACCATCGCGCCGTGGTGTTGATTGCTGCCGTGCTGGTGATGGCAATCGCCATCAGCTCTCTGGGCTTCATTGGGACGGAGTTTATGCCGCGCCTCGATGAGGGCTCCGTGCTGATTCAATCGCTAAAGTTGCCGGGCATTGCACTCACTGAGTCAGCCAAACTCAGCACCCAGATGGAGCGCGTACTTCTGGAACTGCCGGAGGTCACCAGTATCGTTAGCAAAATCGGTCGACCGGACTTTGCTACGGAAGCCATGGGCATCTATGAGGCCGACGTCTATGTAATGCTGAAGCCCCGCGAAGAGTGGACAACAGCCAGCACCAAAGAGGGCCTCATCGAGGCCATGGACAAGAAACTGAAGGTGCTCACGGGCGTGGGCATGAACTTCACCCAGCCCATGGCCATGCGGCTGGATGAGACCGTTTCTGGCACCAAGGGCGATGTGGCGCTCAAGATTTTCGGCGACGACACGAACACGCTGCAGACCTTGGCAGAGCGTGCGCTGCGCATTCTCAATACCGTGCCGGGTGCCGCTGACACGCAGATGGAAGTGATTACCGGCGTGGCTGAGATTCGTGTGATTGCTGACCGGACCGCTCTTGCCCGCTATGGGCTGAATGTGGCCGATGTGCGCATGGTGATGGATGCCGCAGTCAGCGGAGCGGTGGTGTCTGAACTGGTGGATGGCCAGCGCCGCTTTGAGATTGTGCTGCGTCTGCCTGACCGCTACCGCCAGTCACCCGATGACCTCCGCGCTGTGCCGCTCACCGCGCCTGGCGGCGAAAGAGTGCTCCTCAGCGATATTGCCCATGTGGAAGTTACGCGCGGCCCTGAGGTGGTCGGCCGCGAAGGTGGTAACCGCCGCATTGTGGTACAAGCCAATGTGCGCGGACGGGATATGGGTGGCTTCGTTGCCGAAGCGCAACGGTTGATTCGGGACGGCTTACCCCTGCCGCCCGGCTATTCCACCGACTGGGGCGGACAGTTCGAGAATCAGGAGCGGGCCATGACGCGCCTTGCCATTGTCGTGCCCGTTTCCATCGGCATCATCTTCGGCCTGCTTTTCGCCACTTTTCAGAGCGTCAAGAACGCCCTGCTGATTCTGCTGAACGTGCCCTTTGCCATGGTAGGTGGCATTGGCGCATTGTGGCTGCGGGGGATGAATCTGAACGTCTCAGCGATGGTGGGCCTATTGGCGCTGTTCGGTGTTGCCGTGCTGAACGGCATTGTGCTGGTGAGCTACATCAATCAACTGCGTTCTCGCGGCGAGCCAATACGGCAAGCCGTGATCAAGGGGTGTGGCGTACGCCTGCGACCCGTGCTGATGACCGCCCTGGTGGCTAGTTTCGGCTTCATCCCGATGGCGACATCCACTGCGCCCGGCGCTGAGGTGCAGAGACCCCTGGCGACCGTTGTAATTGGGGGTTTGGTTTCCGCCACCATTCTCGTGCTGGTGCTCCTTCCCATTCTTTACCCCTGGTTCTCAAGCCAGGAACACTCGGAGAGGGATGACGAAGCGGCTCACTGAATGCCAGGGAAGGCGGGACGGTTGCTTACCAACTCGTCGAAGATCTGCAGCACCCGCTTGCGGTACTCAATCATCCGCCTCACATTTTCCTGGAACATGTCTTCCTGGTAGGCATCGTGGCGGGACCACTTCTTCAGCAGTGACTGGGGCACATCGATGTCACGGCGCAGTAATTCGGCCGAATGACCGCGCAGAAACAGGCCATAGAACATCGCCGCCTCCCGATGTGGGGCATTGATGTCGAATTCGTCATTCACCGTAATGTTGTTGGTCCTCACAACCTGCTCTCTGTTGGAAAAGGCCAGTATACGCACCATGCCCCTCACTCGCAATCAGCGCAATGGCTCAGCTCTCCCAGTACTGGCGCAAGGAAACCGCCACGTGGAAAAGGGGCTCTTTGCTCTCATTGTAGGGCAGAATTTCCCATTTGCGCATGGCGACAATCCATTGCCGACACCTGCGAGTCACCAAGTCAATGGATGCACATCTCCCGTTTGGGATTTCACGACTTCAGCGCCTATCCGCAATCTAGCCCCGACTCCTTAGGTGTCACGCCTCTGCTCTGCCGCGCGCAGGGAAAGCCACCGCGGGAAAAGCGGCGGGTTCTCCAGCCATACCCGCAGCCACAGCAACTTTTCCTCCATCGCCTGCCTGGCTTCCGGCGACACCTTAGGATTGCGCAATACGAACTCGGCCTTCCTTCGCGCGGCGAGTGCCGCCTCCCGGCTGGCCACCGCCTGTTCTTGCCTGCCGTTCCCCGCCTCGTACAACTCCGCCAGCGATAGCAGCGTTCTTCCCAACGCATCCAGGCTATCCAACCTCACCCCTTCTACCAGTGCATGCAACGCTAGTCCTGTCTCCCGCAAATCATGCCGCAGCGTCTCATTGCTTTGCTGTGCGAAGACCTCGAGCAGTTCCTCCAGCGCGCTTGGGTCCACGATCGCCCAACCTCGTTCGCTAGCGATTTCGCGAATTCGATCGATTCGAAACTGTCGTTTTGATGGCATCGCGATAGGCCTGCACTGCGCGATTGTGCGCGGATAAGTCTTCTGAAAACCGGTGAGCGCCGCTGCCGTCACCCTTGGCTACAAAAAACAGATACTTGCTCTCGGCCGGCTGCAGCGCTGCCCTTAGCGATTCAGCCCCAGGGCTGGCGATCGGCCCCGGCGGCAGGCCGCGTCGCAGGTAAGTGTTGTAGGGGTGGTCCCGTTGCAGGTCGGAGAGATAGATCGTCCCCCGGTAACGTCCCTCCAGCATTGCGGCATAGATCACGGTGGGGTCGCAATCCAGCTTCATCCCTTCCCTTAGTCGATTGGCATAGACGCTTGCCACCAGCGGGCGCTCTTCAGGCACGCCGCTTTCCTTCTCAACCATCGACGCCAGCGTTACCGTTGCGTGCACGTCGGTTTTGCCGCCGACGGCTTGCCACTGCCTCCGGAACTCACGCGTCAGCCGCTCGCAGATCTCGCGCGCGGTTACCTTTCTTCGGAACTGATAGGTGCTGGGGAACAGGTAACCCTCCAGCGTTGTAGCCTCTGGAACCAGATCCCGAATCAGATCAGGCTGCTTTGCCTCAGTCAGGAACTCCTTGGCAGTGACTAATCCGGCTGACTCCACCACTTCCGCCAACTCCCAAAGGTGCAGCCCTTCCGGCACTTGCAGGGCAACCATGTAAATGTCGCCACGCCGCATCCGCTCCACCACGTCGCGGGCGCTGGCAGGTTGATGGAATCGATATTCACCCGCTTGAAGCACCGCCCTTGGCGGCAGCAATCGGGCAACCTGCAGTTGCCAGGGCGCGCGAATCACCCCTTCTTTAGCCAGCAGCGCAGCAATCTGCGCCGTACTCATTCCGCGCTCCACTTCCACGAACACGTCCCGGTCCCCAAAGCCCCGGTACGGACGCGTAATCTCTCCCCACACGAATACCCCGCCCACACCCAGCCCCAACCCGGCCAGCAGCAGCAGTGCCGCCAAGCGGACAATAACGCCTGTGCCCTTTCCCGCCTTCCGTTTCGCCTTACCCATCAGCCCTCGTCCTCCATGCGGTCCGCATCCGTCGGCTGCGCTGTTTCCGTTCCTTCGTCCAGTCCAGGGCAGCCCGCATCCAGATAGCTTTGCAGCAGAATCACTGCCGCCAACCGGTCCACCTTGCCCTTCATGGACATCCGGTCACCGCCCTCCTGCCGCAACACGCGTTCTGCTTCCACTGAGGTCAGCCGTTCGTCCCAATACAGCACCGGCAAGCCGTTTCGTTTTCGCAGCCGGCGGCCGAAATCCCTCACCCAATTGGCCTGCCTGGCTTCGTCGCCCCGCAACGTTCGCGGTAGCCCAATCAGAATCGCGCCGGCTGCCCACTCGACGGTGGCCTGATGAATCGCCCCAATGTCTGCCCGGATGTGGGTGCGCTCCAACGTAGTCAGCCCCTGTGCAGTGATTCCCAGCGGATCGCTGATCGCCAGCCCAATCCGTTTGCGGCCAAGGTCCAGGGCAAGGATGCGGGCAGGGTAATGCACACCTCCATTATCGCGTCCTCCATCGGCCAACCCCCAAGCATCCTGCTCAAGTGGCCGTTCGATGCCCAGCCTGCCCTCCCCTCTTGGGGGGTACCAACCGCCATTGACACACCGCGTTTTCCCTTGCTACCTTCACAATGTCTTGCTTGGTTTTCCGCCAAGGGCAAGCGCCTCCCGGAGGCTTCACTGCAACGAACCCCGCTCTTCGAAGAACACCGCGCCCTGGGCGCCAAAATGATTGATTTTGGCGGCTGGGAAATGCCGGTCCAGTACTCAGGCATCCTTGACGAACACGCCGCGGTTCGCCAGCGCGTGGGCCTCTTTGACGTCAGTCACATGGGCGAGATTGAGGTTACCGGCCCTCAGGCCCTGCAATTGGTGGACTATGTCTCCGCCAACGACGCTGGCCGCCTTGCGGATGGCCAAGCCCACTACTCCGCCCTCCTTTATTCCCACGGCGGGTTTGTGGACGATATCCTGGTGCACCGCGTAAACGCCCAGCACTTCTTCCTTTGCGTAAACGCCTCCAATCAGGAAAAGGACCATCAGCATATCCTTGCCTGTACGCAGGACGGTGAACGTCGCCGCTTCGACGCCCACGTTCGATTTGCCAGTCCGGATTACGTGCAAATCGCAGTGCAGGGCCCTCGCGCTCTTGAGCTTGTCCAAGGCCTATGCGAGCGTGACCTTTCTGGCATCCGCTACTATCATTTCCTTGACGATGCCGTGTCCGGATTCCCCGCCCGCATTGCCCGTACCGGATACACTGGGGAAGACGGCTTTGAGCTTTACGTTGCCTCCGCGGACGGGCCGGCTCTTTGGCGCTTACTGCTGGAACGTGGCGCTGCTTTCGACATCCTCCCCTGCGGTCTGGGCGCGCGCAACACCTTGCGGCTGGAGGCGGGTATGGCCCTCTACGGGCATGAGATTGACGCCAGTATCCTGCCTCCTGAGGCGGGTCTCAACTGGATCGTTAAGCCAAGCAAGGGCGATTTTGTAGGCCGCGATCCGGTAGTCGCCCTCCAGCAGGCGGGGATCGCCCGTAAGCTTTGTGGCTTCGAAATGCTGGGCCGCGGCATCGGACGCGACGGTTACAGTGTTCTGGTGGATGGGCAGCCAGCCGGCTGGGTGACCAGCGGCGGACCTTCGCCTACCCTTGGCAGGAATATCGGGCTTTGTTACCTCCCCGTCGCTGCTGCCGTAGAGGGGCAACCCATTCAGGTAGTCGTGCGGAACCAGCCGGTGGACGCCATCGTCGTGAAGACACCTTTCTACAAGCGGGAGAAATGATCGCTATGTACCCCAGCAATTTCCGGTACACCAAAGACCACGAATGGATCGATGCGACGGGTAGTGATGGCACGGTTGGCATCACTCACCACGCCCAAAGTGAACTGGGCGACATCGTCTATGTGGACCTGCCGCAAGTAGGAGCCACGATCACCAAAGGCGATACCTTCGGCTCAGTGGAGAGCGTCAAGGCCGTTTCTGATCTCTATTCCCCCATCACCGGGGAAGTCACCGCCATCAATGGTGCACTGGCCGGTGCCCCCGAAAGGCTGAACGCTGACCCTCACGGCGAGGCCTGGCTCATTAAAGTGAAGCTCAGCGATCCCTCAGAAATTCAAGATCTTTTGAGTGCGGAAGACTATCAGAAATATCTGGAAGGATAATCACCGTTGCGCTACCTGCCGAAATCAGATTCGGAGCGCCAGGAAATGCTGGCCGCTTGCGGATTGCATGCTCTCGACGAACTCGTCGCCCACCTCCCTCCTGAAGTCCTGCAGCAACAGGCCCTCGAGTTGCCTAACGGCATGAGTGAGTACGAGATCGTTGACTACTTTCGCCAACGTGGGGATCGCATGGCGAATGGCTATGCCAGCTTTCTAGGTGGCGGCGTCTATCGCCACTACCGCCCTGTCCTCGCCGATGTGATCGTGCAGCGTGGCGAATTCCTCACCAGCTACACTCCCTACCAGGCGGAGATTTCGCAAGGCACTCTGGTTACTATCTTCGAGTTCCAGTCGATGATCTGCCAGCTTACCGGCATGGATGTTGCCAACGCCTCCATGTACGATGGCTCCACCGCCGTGCCGGAAGCTGCCCTGATGGCGGCTCGCATCAACAAACGCAGCGGCATCCTTGTGGCCCGTAGCGTGCACCCTGAGTACCGCGAGGTTCTCACAACCACCGTCCGTAACCAAGACCTGCCGGTCCACGAAGTGGGCTACGATGCCGAAACCGGACAGATTGACCTTGCGGACCTGGAGTCCAAACTGAACGACAGCATCTCCGCTGTCATTGTCCAGTCGCCCAACTTTTTCGGGGTCATTGAGAATGTCAAGGCTGCTGCCGAACTGGCCCATGCCCACGGTGCTCTGCTGATCTTTACGTTCACCGAAGCTGTGTCTCTCGGACTGCTTCAGCCCGCCGCCGGGGCCGACATCGTCGCCGGTGAGCTCCAGTCATTCGCGATTTCCCCGTGCTACGGCGGGCCCTTCGCCGGCGTCATTGCCACCCGCATGGAGCACATTCGCCAGTTACCGGGCCGCATTGTCGGGCAGACCACCGACGCCGCGGGCAAACGCGCTTTCTGTCTTACGCTTTCCACCCGCGAGCAGCACATCCGTCGCGAGAAGGCGACGTCAAATATCTGCACCAACCAAGCTCTCATCGCCCTGATGGCCACTGTCTTCATGGCTGTGTATGGCAAACAGGGTCTTCGTGAACTCGCGCACCAGAACCTTTCCAAGGCGCATTATCTCGCTGGTGGGCTCGATCGCCGCTTCCAGGGCCACTTCTTCAATGAGTTCGTCCTTGATTGCTCCGCCGCGGGCACCACCCCGGAGGCATTCAACGAAGCTCTCCTTGCCCGGAACATCATTGGCGGCATCCCCCTCGGCCGATTCTATCCGGAACTTGCGGGCAGCCTCCTGCTCTGCACCACGGAGATGAACCGGCGCGAGGAGATGGACACCTTTCGCCATGTTCTTGAGGGCATCGTGAAGCCGGAGCTAAGTGCCTCGAATTTAGTTGCTTAGGTTCTTAACCTTGCTGCGCTACTTCATGTTTGCAGCCTCCTGATTTGGCCGTTCTCGTATCTCAGTGGACCATTGAAAGAAGAAGATCGCATGGCAGGTAAAGTCACTCCGCATATCACCCAGGACGAACCGCTCCTGTTTGAAACCAGCTCTCCCGGCAAGGTGGGCTACCAGTTGCCTCCGCTCGATGTGCCCCCGGTTGACCCCGCCGCTGCCCTCGGCGCTGAGTCCGTTCGCGAGTCCATCGAGGGCTTCCCGGAGGTGAGCGAAGTGGAGGTCATCCGCCATTTCACCAGGCTCTCCACCTGGAACTACGCCATCGACTTGGGCATGTATCCGCTGGGCTCCTGCACCATGAAGTACAACCCTCGCGTCAATGAGTCCGTCGCCCGCATTGATGGGCTTGCTTGGGGGCACCCTTACCAGCCGGAGTCCTTGTCGCAGGGCGCCATGGAGATCATGCACGTGCTGGAACAGTTCCTGGCCGAGATCACGGGCATGGACGCCGTTACCCTCCAGCCCGCCGCTGGGGCACAGGGTGAATTCACCGGCATCCTGCTCATCCGCGCTTGCCTGGAGGCTCGCGGAGACGCCCGGAAGACCATTCTGGTGCCCGACTCCGCCCATGGGACCAACCCCGCCACCGCCCGTATGTGCGGCTACGATGTGGTGAACGTGAAGTCCAATGCCCGCGGCATGGTGGACATGGACCATTTCCGGACGCTCCTCAACCCCGATGTCGCGGGCATCATGATCACCAATCCCAACACGGTGGGATTGTTTGAGGAGAATATCGTCGAGATCACCCGGCTTCTCCACGCGAATGGGTCCCTCGTCTACATGGATGGTGCCAACATGAACGCCCTGGTCGGCGTTGCCCGTCCCGGGGACTTCGGCGTGGATGTCATGCACCTGAATTTACACAAGACCTTTTCCACTCCCCACGGTGGTGGCGGACCGGGTGCGGGCGCGGTAGTAGTGAAAGCGATTCTTGAACCTTTCCTGCCGAGTCCACGGATTTACAAGGATAACGGCTCGTATCGGTATCAGCACGATCTGCCGCGGACCATCGGCAAGGTTCGTGCCTACTGCGGCAACTTCGGTGTCTTCGTCCGCGCCCTGGCCTACATCCTGGCCCATGGCAACAACCTGCGCAAGGCGACCCTCGACGCCGTTCTGAATGCCAACTACATCCGCCAGATGATTGAGCCCTACTACGAGCTGCCGAACAAAGATCGCTGCATGCATGAGGTCGTCTTCAGTGACGCCCGCCAGGCAAAAAAGGGCGTCAAGACCGGCGACATCGCCAAGCGGCTGATCGATTACGGCTTTCACCCCTACACCACAAGCTTCCCTCTGATTGTGCCCGGTGCGCTGATGATTGAGCCCACCGAAACTGAGGGCAAGCGCGAACTCGATTTCTTCATCGAAGCGATGATCGCGATTGCCAAAGAGGTGGACGATAATCCTGATCTGGTGAAGACGGCGCCGCACAACACTCGCGTGAAGCGGGTGGACGAGGTGACGGCAGCACGCAACCCCATCGTCCGCTGGCAGCCAGCCAGCTAAGCGGTCGGCCCGATGGTTGCTCCTTCAAACCAGAATTTCCAGAAATTGTACTAGGAGGGAACACTGGCTTAGCTCCTCATTTCCAATCACTTCCCAGCGGGACAGGAAAGTGCTTGCCAATCGGGAGCCTCTTTTTCCTTGACATTCATTTCTTAACCCGCTGAAAATACAGTCACCAGCGTAAGTCGGCACGGGTGCCCTGCTCGACGTGTCTTTTTGGTTTTCCAATATGGCGTTTCCCCAGCACGCTTTCCCGGTCATCCTCGCCATGTTTGTGGCCGTTACGGCACAGGCAAGTTGGAGGACCTGCCTCTCCCCTGCGGCTGCTTCCGTAGCCCCACTGGTGCTTGCCGCCCAGGCCAAGACAACCACAAACACGAAGAAGCCCGTTGCAACCAAGCGCGCTCCCGCGAAGAGTTCATCCGTGAAGGCCAAGCCGGTCTCCACCGCGAAGAAGTCCACCACCGCGAAGAAGTCCACCACCGCGAAGAAGTCCACCACCGCGAAGACAACTACAGCCGCGAAGAAAACTACTGTCAGGAAGACAGCCACTGCGAAGAAAACCGTAGTTGCCAAGAAGCCCGTTGCGTCCCGAAAAGCGGTTGCAGCCAAGACATCGGTGTCCCGCTCCCGATCCCGCCGCGCACGCGCCCGGTATAGCCCGTGGTCGGTTCCCACCTATGCGGATTCCACAGTGGGTGACAGTGTGGATGGAGACGATCTCGTGGTTCGTCGCGCCGCAGTTGCTGCACTTGGCCGTTACAACGGGGCTGTTGTCGTATCGGATCCCTCCACCGGCCGTGTCCTCACCATCGTCAATCAGAAGACCGCTGTGGAAAAGGCTTACATCCCATGCTCCACGGTGAAAATTCCGGTTGCCATGGCTGCCCTTAGCGAAGGCGCAATTGATGCCTCCACCACCATTCGCGTCGTGGGCCGCACCCGGATGGACCTCACCGAAGCGATGGCAAAGTCCAACAACGTCTACTTTGAACGAGTAGGCGCGGATCTCGGCTTTGAGAAGTTAGCCGCCTATCACCGCCTCTGGGGTTTGGGTGAAAAGGCAACACTGAACCTGGAGAATGAGAACCCAGGTCAAATCCCGGACGCTCCTCCCTCCAACGGGGGTGCTGCGCGCATGAGCAGCTTCGGCGAAGGGATACAGCTTACCGCTCTCCAATTGGCCTCGCTCATCTCTGCTGTCGCTAACGGCGGCACCATGCACTACCTGCAGTATCCGAAGAGCCAGGATGAAGTTGCTGCCTTTGTCCCTCGTGTCAAGCGCTTCCTTGACGTGGATCCCTTCCTTGACGACCTGAAACGCGGCATGAACGGCGCCGTCAGCTTTGGTACCGCTCGTCGCGCGTCTTTCGACACCGAAGCCTCCATGTACGGAAAGACCGGCACCTGTACGGATTATCCACAGAAGACCCACATGGGTTGGTTTGGGTCCTATATGGCTAAAGGCGACCGGATGCTGACCGTGGTGGTCATGCTCACTGGCGCTCAGGGCGTTAGTGGTCCTGTAGCCTCGGGGATCGCCGGTTCCCTCTTCAGCAAGCTGGACGCGGATGGTTACTTTGACCTGCCGCAGCGCTTCTCTCCTGTCGCCATGATCGGTGCCTCCTCCTACATCCAGGAGTAGTTCGTCGTCCCTTCTACGAAACGAACCCAATTGGGTTCGTTTCGTAATCCTTACGATCTCCGTCTGCATTCTTCAGGAAAATCTCTCTATGTCTATGAAAAAAATCGGCCTGTTCTAAATCCACCTAATCCCTATAGGGATAATCACATTTTTTGCTTGCAGGCTTGCCCAAGCCCCTGCCACAATGAAGAGGTCAGGCAGAGCATGTGCTGCCCCTTCACCCATGTCGATCACTACTCCTGTCACCGCCCCGGCGGCATCTCGTCCAGCCCAGGTGAGTGCGTCCACTCTCCGTTCGGCGGGTTCGTTTCGTCTCAGCCACCTCCGTGCGCTGGAGGCCGAGAGCATCCACATCCTTCGTGAGGTAGCCGCCCAGTTTGCCAAGCCGGTTCTGCTCTATTCCATCGGCAAGGACTCCTCGGTGATGCTTCACCTTGCCCGCAAGGCCTTCTTCCCTGGCCGTATTCCGTTCCCTCTCCTCCACATCGACACCACCTACGAGTACCCGGAGATGATCGAATTCCGTGACCGCTTCACGGCCGAGATCGGTGCAGAACTCCTCGTTTACACGAATTGGAAGGCCATTCAAGAGGGGGCCAATCCCTATAGCCTTGGAACCTCTAAGTGCTGCGGATTGTTGAGGACACGAGCATTGGTAGATGCTCTACGTGAAGGTGGTTACGACGCTGCTCTCGGTGGAGCCCGTCGCGACGAGGAACGCTCCCGCGCCAAAGAGCGCGTCTTCAGCTTCCGCGACGTCCACGGCCAGTGGGACCCCAAGAACCAGCGCCCTGAGCTGTGGAACCTCTACAACGGCAAGGTGGACAAAGGGGAGAGCATCCGCGTCTTTCCCCTCTCCAACTGGACCGAAATGGACGTTTGGCAGTACATCGCCCTCGAGAACATTCCTATCGTTCCCCTTTACTTCGCCAAGGATCGCGAGGTGCTGGTGCGTGGCGAAACCCTCATTCCGCTGGAAACCAACGTCAAGCTGCTGCCAGGTGAACAGCCACAGGTGGTCCGCTGCCGCATGCGTTCGCTCGGTTGCACTCCCTGCAGCGGAGCGATCCGCAGCGACGCCGACACAATGCCTAAGATCATCGACGAGCTGTTTGCCTTCCGCCGCAGTGAGCGCGAGAACCGCGTGATTGATCACGACCAGGATGGCAGTATGGAGCTGAAGAAGCGGGAGGGTTACTTCTAATGCCGGGCCTACTGGATCAGACCCTCCTCAGCGCGGACCGCTTTCTGGCCGGTAATGGCGAAAAGGATCTCCTTCGCTTCAGCACTGCTGGCAGTGTGGATGATGGCAAGAGCACCCTTATCGGGCGTCTCCTTCACGACACCAATGGTGCGTATGAGGACCAGATCGACGCCGTCCGCAACAGTAAGGTGAACCGCTCCACCGGCGCGTTTGACTTCTCCTTGCTCACCGATGGCCTAAAGGCGGAGCGCGAGCAGGGCATCACTATCGACGTAGCCTACCGCTACTTTGCCACCACCCGTCGCAAGTTCATCATTGCCGATACCCCAGGCCACGAGCAGTACACCCGCAACATGGCCACCGGCGCCAGCACTGCGGATCTGGCCATCATCCTCGTGGATGCCCGCCACGGCGTACTGCCGCAAACCCGCCGCCACGCCTACATCTCCTGGCTGCTGGGTATTGAGCATTTGGTGGTCACCATCAACAAGATGGACCTGGTGGGCTTCTCAGAATCCCGATTTGCGGAAATCCGCGCTCAGGTGGAGGCCATGCGCCACGAATTCCCTGGCGCCACCGTCCACTACCTGCCGGTGAGCGCACTTGAGGGCGACAACGTGGTAGTTCGTTCCGCAAAAACCCCTTGGTACCCCGGCCCCAGCCTGTTGGAACTGCTGGAAACCGTGGAGATCACGCGCGACGCCGCCCAGCGCCCTTTCCGCTTCCCGGTGCAATATGTCATCCGGCCCGATCTGGATTTTCGCGGGTTCGCCGGGCAGATCGCCTCGGGTGTCGTTCGTCCCGGTGACTCAGTTTATTCGCTGCCGTCCGGCCAGCAGGCCACCGTGTCCCGCATCGTAACCTTTGATGGCGACCTTGCTGAGGCCTTCGCGCCCATGTCGGTGAATCTGGTTCTTGACCGCGAGATCGATGTCAGCCGCGGCGACATGCTTGTGAGTCCGCAGGCGCAGCCCTCCATCAGCCGCCGTCTGGATGCCACCCTCGTCTGGATGAGTCCGGAACCCCTACACGCTGAACGCGCCTACCGCCTTCGCCATGGCTCCCGTGAGGTGAGCGCGCAAGTGGCCGCCATCAGTCACCGCATGGAGGTAGACCACTTCCAACGCGTCCCCGCTACCGGGCTCAGCATGAACGAGATCGCGGATGTGCTGCTGGAAACTGCCTCGCCGCTGTTTGTGGATCCCTACCGGCAGAACCGTTACACCGGTGCCATCGTATTGGTTGACCCCATCAGCAATAACACCGTTGCCGCTGGTATGGTTCACCACGCCCGGCCGGACGAGGCTGCCGAACGCCGCCGCCGCGAGCGTAGCGTCACTTTTGAGGCCGGACGCGTCACCGCTCTTGAGCGCCAGCATCGCTACGGCCACCGCCCCGCTCTGGTGTTGCTGGAAGACGCCGACGATGCAGAGGCATTGGAGCGCGCCTGCTTTGACCGGGGCTGGCTGGCCCTGTGGATTGACCAACCAGCGCGGGTGCTCAACCCTGAGGACCCCTGGCTGCGCGCCGCCCTGGGTGCGGGCAACCTTGTGCTGCTTAGCCGCTGTAGTCTGGAAGAAGGGGGATTGCCTGACGGTGTCCCCACATTGCGCATTGCCGCAGGCGCTGGCCCCCGCGAAGCAACCGCCCGCCACGCCGTGGCCCAACTGGCGGCCTGGGGCGTTGTCCCCGCCGAAGACCAGGCCGGAGACGGAGAGGGAATCTAGATGGCTACTGAAGCAAAGTTGTCCGGCGCTGAGCTCACGAAAGCCACCAGCAACCACCTGCGTGGCGGCATCGGCGAAGAGCTTGGCAACGACCTTACCTACTTCTCAAAGTCTTCCATCGCCCTGCTGAAATTCCATGGCGTCTATCAGCAGGATGACCGCGACGTGCGCAAGCAGCGTCATGAGCGCGAGTATAGTTGCATGGTGCGGGTGGGCATCCCCGGGGGCATCCTCACCCGTCAGCAGTATCTCGAACTTGACCGTCTGGCTGACCACATCGGCGATGGCAGCCTTCGCATCACCACCCGTCAGGGCATTCAGTATCATTACGTCGGCAAGAAGGACCTCTGGAGCCTGCTGCACGCCATCAACGAAAGCGGATTGGGCACGTTCTGCGCTTGCGGCGATGTCGTGCGCAATGTGGTTTCCTGCTCAGCCCCCATCGTGGACTCGCAACGCGTGGACGTTTATCCCTACGTCCGCATGCTGGCCAAGGAACTGAAGCCCAAGACCCAGGCCTATGTCGAACTCTGGGTGGATGGAGAAAAGGCTGCCAGCCTGGAGGCCGTGGAAACCGAAGAGCCCCTCTACGGTGACCGCTACCTGCCGCGCAAGTTCAAGGTGGGCTTTGCCTACCCCGGTGACAACACCAGCGACATTTACGCCAATGACGTGGGTATTGTGCCCTCCTTTGAAGAGGGGAAGCTGCAGGGCTTCACCATTCTCGCCGGTGGCGGCATGGGGCAATCCAATGGAGTGAAGGGCAGTTTCCCCCGCGCCTCTGATCCTATCTGCTTCGTGGAACCCGATGACCTGCTGGAGGTGGTGAAAACCATTGTCACCATCCACCGCGACTTTGGGAATCGCGAGAACCGCAAGCTGGCCCGGCTAAAGTATGTTCTGGCGGATTGGGGAGTGCCTCGCTTCCGTGCCGAAGTGGAAGCCCGCATGGGCAAACCGCTGGGCGACCCCAAGCCCCTGGAATGGCATCGCGCTGACGACTACCTGGGCTGGCATCACCAGATGGATGGCCTATGGTTCCTGGGCCTGCGCGTGGTGGCCGGGCGCATTAAGGATGCTGAAGGCATACGGCTGCGCGCGGCGCTCCGCGAGGTGCTGGAAGCCGTGCCTTGCGGGATCCGTTTCACCGTGCAGCAGAACCTTTACCTCTCTGAAGTGCCCGCCGCCCGCAAGGAGGAGGTGGAGGCTATTCTGGCGAAGCACGGCGTTCGGATGCCTGCTGAGTTCCCGCCCATTCTGCGGCACTCCATGGCTTGCCCGGCGCTGCCCACCTGCGGCCTTGCCATCACGGAAAGTGAGCGCATTCTGCCTGATGTGGCTGGTATGATCCAGCAGGAATTGGACGCGCTGGACCTGGGCCGGGAGGCCATCCATGTGCGCACGACGGGCTGCCCGAATGGTTGCGCCCGTCCCTACACCGCGGAAGTGGGCATCGTGGGGCAAAGCGTGGAGATGTACAGCCTCTATCTGGCTGGCTCTCCACTCTCCACCCGTCTGGCGCAGCTCTATGTGCACAACGTGAAGATTCAGCAGATCGGCGCTACGCTGCGTCCTCTGCTAGAGGATTTCCGCGCCGAACGTCTCCCCGGAGAGGCCTTCGGCGACTACTGCCATCGCGTTGGGCTGGATACCCTGCGCCAACGGCATCTGGCGGTAGCTGCCGATTAGCAGCGCGACCGCAAATGACAGGCAGGGACGCGATGCCCTACTACTACCCTGTGTTTTTGAATCTCGAAGGTCGTCCTTGCCTGGTGATTGGCGGCAACGCCATGGCCACGGAAAAGGCTCTGGGCTTATACGCGGCTGGCGCCCGCGTCACCGTTCTGGCAGAAGCCGTCACGGATGAGCTTGCGGAAGCCGCCCTGCTGGGCCATGTTGACTGGCGTCCGCGCTCCTGGCAGCCTGGTGACCTTCAGGGCTTCTATCTGGTAGTTTGCGCGCCTGACGACCGCAGCATCAATGCCACTATCCATCAGGAAGCCGAACAGCGCGGCATCCTCTTCAATGCCCTGGACGACCCGCCTCACTGTGGTTTTATTTTCGCGTCGGTGCACCGTCAGGGTGACCTTGTGATGGCCATCAGCACCAGTGGCGTTGCTCCTGCCCTGGGCGTGCAGCTTCGCCGCTGCCTGGGCGAGTTGCTGGGGCCGCAGTATGCTGCTTTCCTCACGATGGCCCGCCAGTATCGCGACGCCATCACTACCCAACTGCCCGCCTTCCTGCCCCGCCGCGACCTCTGGTATCGCATCGTCGATTCCGACATCATCCCGTTATTGAAGCAGGGTGACGAGGCCGCTGCCCGCGCTACCTTTGAAGGCTTTCTGCGCGAAGCGGGTGTCACCCCTGACTGCGCCCCCTTTGCCAAAGAACACCAGGAGAATCCGAATGACCGTGCAGCCTGACCTCACCGCCTGGGACGCCTTGTCCCCCGAAGAAATCGCGCGCCGCGCCTTGGCTGAACTACCCGCGCCCGCCTGCTTCACCTGCAGCTTTCAGGCTGAGGATATGGCCGTCTTGCACTTGCTCCTCCAGGTCCAGCCGGATATCCCCGTGTTGTTCCTTGAGACCGGCTACCACTTCCCGGAAACCATCGCTTACCGTGACCAGTTCGCCGCCAAATGGAACCTGAACCTTCACAACCTGCAGGCATCCATTAGCGTTGCCCAGCAGGAAAGCCAGTTCGGCATCCTGAACCAGACTGACCCTACCCGCTGTTGCGACATTCGCAAAGTGGGTCCGCTGTGGGAGGGGCTGCGCGGATACAAGGCCTGGTTCACCGGACTGCGGCGGGAGCAGTCGCCCACCCGTGCCAACATGAAAGTGGCAGAGCGTCATGTGCTGCCCACAGGCGAGGAATTGATCAAACTCAGTCCAATTGCAGCCTGGAAGTGGAACGAAGTTTGGGCCTACCTCAGCATCCACGAAATTGAGGCGCTGCCCCTCTACGACCAGGGATACACCAGCATCGGCTGCGCGCCTTGCACCGCCAAGCCGACAGGCGATGACCTCCGCAGCGGACGCTGGGGCGGGCGCAAGCTGGAGTGTGGCATTCACACCTTCACGGAGGCCCGCCAGTAGCGGGGAGGCAACGGGGATGGCGCGAGTCTATCTGGTGGGGGCGGGTCCGGGCGACCCCGAATTACTGACGGTAAAGGCGGCGCGGCTGTTGTCCATCGCGGATGTCATTCTCTATGATCGCCTGGTCTCGACGGAGATTCTGGCCCTTGCCCGTCCTGGCGCGGAACTGGTGTATGTGGGCAAGGAGGATGGTTGCGCGCAGGAGACCCAGCGCCGCATCTTCGCGGAACTGGCGATGAACGCCTTGCGTGGCCGGATGGTGGTTCGTCTGAAGGGTGGCGATCCCATGGTGTTCGGCCGCGGTGCGGAAGAATGGGCCTATCTCAGCCAGTTGGGCGTTTCCGTGGAAGTGGTGCCCGGCATCAGTTCCGCCGTGGCCGTTCCCGCGCTGGCGTCCATTCCCCTTACCGCCCGCGGAGTGGCGCGCAGTTTTGCCGTCACTACCGGCCACGCCAGGGATGGCGAACCGCAAGATTGGGCTGCCTTTCGGGAAGTGGATACCTTAGTCATCCTGATGGGAGTGAAGCACCGCGCATCCATCGCCGCCACGCTCATACAGAATGGCCGTTCGCCGGAGGAGCCCTGCGCCTTCATTGAGAACGGCAGTACCCCGCGCGAGCGCGTGGTGGTGACGACGCTGACTGACGTCGCGACAGGAATGGTCGCCGTCGCCTCGCCCGCGATCTGGATCTGCGGGCAGGTGGTGGCTCTGCGCCAGCAGCTACTGGGAGGCTCCCATCCAACGGCTGTGTTCGAACTGCCCTTGCCTGCCTTGTCCCCCGTTTACCCACTGCCGCTGTAGCATCACCGGCCCCCTTCCAGTGAAGCTGCCATTGACGCTCTTCCGTCCGGTTCGCTATCGTGAAAGTTACCGCTGATAGAGGCGCGGCGGCCATCAGTAGCCTTTGCCAGTACCGGGCCGTTCCGGGGTGAAGCGCAAAAGGGGCCGGGCAAACTCCGCGGGCATCCGCCCGTAACCTTGCCGGGAAGCAGTTCCTCCGCCGAAGCGCATCGGGCACAGACGGCTCCCGGCGCGTTGGTGTCCCGGGCTAAATCCCGGGCACTGTCACCTTTGCCGCGCTTCCCATGGGAAGACGGCCGTTTCTTCGGAAGGAGAGGCGAGGGGTGGAGCGCTATCGGGCCGTGCCGCAGAGTGCTGGCAGCCATCTGGCTCCTCCGCTGCCCACGCTCCCGCCCGCCTCGCCCCTCCACGGAATGCCATGCACGCATTTGAGCTAACCCGGCGCCTGGTGGACATCGAGTCCATCACCATGAACGAAAAGGAAGTGGGCGACTTCCTGCACGGCTACCTTAGCGAATTGGCTGCTGAAACCGGCGGTGTTGTGGAGCGCATGATGGTGAGCGAAAGCCCTGAGCGCTTCAACCTGCTGGCCACATGGGGCCAGCCCGTCGTCACGCTCTCCACCCACCTGGATACGGTCCCCCCCTTCATCCCATCACGCGAAGATGACGAGTTCATCTGGGGCCGTGGCGCCTGCGACGTGAAGGGCATCATTGCCGCCATGATCAGTGCCGTGCGGAACCTGCTGGCGGAGAACCTACGCAACTTCGCCCTGCTGTTTGTGGTGGGTGAGGAGCGCAATAGCGCCGGTGCCATCGAAGCGTCAAAACATCCGCGCGGCAGCCGCTTTCTGATCAACGGCGAGCCTACTGAAAATCTTCTGGCGCTAGGCTCAAAAGGCGCATATCGCTTTACCTTGAAGGCCAGTGGACGCATGGCTCACTCCGCCTATCCGGAATACGGGGAATCTGCCATCCTGAAACTGCTGAACGCCCTGCAGCGCCTTCGCGGCATGGAGTTTCCCAGCCACCCCGTGCTGGGCAGCCCAACCACCAACATCGGTACCATGCGCGGCGGCCGTGCACCGAACATCATTCCCGATGAGGCTGAAGCGGAAGTGCTCATTCGTCTGGTGGACGATGGTGAGGAAGTGCGCCGGCAGGTGAAGGAGGCAATGCGCTTCCAGGTGGATGTGCAGGATGTGCTCACCATCCCCGCCGTACATCTTGAGAAGCTGCCCGGCTTCAAAACCACGGTGGTTTCATACACCACGGATATCCCTGCCTTCGAGGGTGCCTGGGGCAAACCGTTCCTGATGGGTCCCGGCTCCATTCTGGTGGCGCATACGAAGGACGAGCGTATCCCGAAGAAGCAATTGCTGGAAGCCATCGACATCTACGCACGCATGGTGAGGCAACTGATCACTACGGGCGAGGCGGCCGCTTAGCGCAGGCGCCGCCACGGCAAGCGCGCGCAACTGACCCGGAGATTCCCCAGTGGGAAGCCTGGGCACCCGGCAACCCTCGCCACGCAACGCCGTGCCACCATCCGGCCGGCTGGCTGCACCCGCTACGAACCCAAGAGGAACCCGCACATGGCAAACGTTATCGAAGTTGGAGTCTTAGGCGCCACCGGCATGGTGGGCCAGCAATTTATCCGTCTGTTGGAAGGACATCCCCAGTTGAAGCTCAGCTGGGTGGGTGCCAGTGACCGTTCCGCCGGCAAGCTTTACCCCGAAGCCTGTTCCTGGCGGCTGGATGGCCCGATGCCAGAGATGGTTCGTCACCTCACCGTGCAGGAGTGCAAGCCGGCGGGCGCACCCGCCATCGTCTTCTCCGCCATGGATGCGTCTGTGGCCACTGAGATTGAGCGCGCCTTCGCCGAGGCGGGCCACTGGGTGATCTCCAATTCACGCAACCACCGGATGGAGCCCGATGTGCCCCTGCTGGTGCCCGAAGTGAACGCGCACCACCTTGCATTGGTGAAGCGCCAACAGGCGAACCGCGGATGGAAGGGCGGGATCCTCACCAATCCGAACTGCTCAACCGTCGGTCTTACGATGGGCCTAGGTCCGCTGAAGCCGTTCGGTATCAAGCGGGTGCTGGTGGCCACCATGCAGGCAGTGTCGGGTGCGGGATATCCCGGTGTGCCGTCACTGGATATCCTGGGCAATGTCGTCCCCTACATTGGCGGCGAGGAAGAGAAGATGCAGACGGAAACCCAGAAAATCCTGGGATCACTGGGCGATACCTCCATCGTCCCCCTTGACGCTAAGGTTAGCGCACACTGTAACCGCGTGCCGGTCATTGATGGGCACACGGTTGTGGTGAGCGTGGAGTTCGACAATGACCCCGGCATTGATGCAATCCGGGAAGCCTTCGTCAGCTTCCGCGGACGTCCGCAGGAACTCAACCTGCCCAGCGCCCCCGCATCGCCCGTTGCGCTTGTCGAAGACCCCAGCCGGCCCCAACCCCGGCGCGACGCGATGTCCGGCAACGGCATGACGGTTACTATCGGACGCCTGCGACCCTGCGAGGTCTTCCACTACAAGTTCGTGGCGCTTGTGCACAACACCATCCGGGGCGCCGCCGGCGCCGCCATCTTGAATGCCGAACTGCTGTTGGCGGAAGGGTACCTGAACGCATGATCGTCATGAAGTTTGGGGGAAGCTCCCTGGAATCGCCAGAGGCCATCGCGCGGGTATGCGGCATTGTGCGAGACCGCGTCCAGCAGGGTCCGTTAGTGGTGGTAAGCGCGCACGGCACCACCACCAACCGCTTGCTGCAAGCGGCGCAGGCGGCCCGCGCAGGCAGCCGCGAAGAACTGGAAAGCCTCGTCCAGCATCTGCGCGAGTATCATCACGAACTGGCGCGTAATAGCCTCAGCGAGTCCCGCGCGGAAACGGCCCTCGGCATCATCGGTACGCACTTTGAGGAATTGCTGGAGGTGCTGCGCGGTGTGGCGGTTCTGGGCGAACTTACACCGCGCACGCTGGATACCGTAATGAGCTTCGGTGAGCGCATTTCCTCGCAGTTGATGGCGCTGGCCCTCTGCCAACATGGTATGGCTGGCCGCGCCTTTGATGCCCGCGAGTATATGGTTACCGATGAGCGCCATACCCAGGCGCAGCCCAATCTTCCCGCCACCTACGCCAAACTGGAGGCACTGCGTTCTGTGGTGCAGCACGGGGAAGTTCCCGTGCTGGGCGGCTTCATCGGCTCCACGGAGAAGGGCGCTACCTCGACGCTGGGCCGCGGGGGCAGTGACTTTTCTGCCTCCATCATTGGGGCCGGCGTGGAAGCGGACGAGATCCAGATCTGGACCGACGTGGATGGCGTGCTCACCTCTGACCCTCGGGTGATTTCCCACGTCCACCGCATCCGAACCATCAGCTTTGCTGAGGCCAGCGAACTGGCCTATTTTGGGGCGAAGGTGCTGCATCCCGCTACGCTGCTGCCCGCCATGCAGAAGGGGATCCCCGTGCGCGTGTTGAACTCGCGCCGCCCGCAGGTGGAGGGCACGCGCATCGTGCCGGACATCCAGCCCTGCCGCAACCCCGTGAAGGCCATCGCCTGCAAGAAGGGCATCACCGTGGTGAACGTTCACTCCACCCGCATGTTGATGGCTTATGGTTTCCTGCGCCGTATCTTCGAGGTCTTTGACCGCTTTGAAACCCCCGTCGATATCGTGTGTACCTCAGAGGTAAGCGTCTCGCTTACCCTGGATAACACTGATCGCCTCATCGAGATTGTGGCCGAACTGGAGCGATTCTCCACTGTGTCCGCCGAAAGCGCCCAAGCTACCATCGCCATCGTTGGCGACAGCATTCGCTATACGCCGGGCATTGCCGTACGGGCTCTAACGGCCTTGCGCGCTGTGAACGTGCGGATGATCTCGCAGGGGGCTTCGCTGCTGAACCTCAGTCTGGTAGTGGCTGAGGATCAGCTGCAGCCCGCAATGCAGGCACTGCACGACGAGTTCTTCCAGGAGCTGGATCCGGAGGTGTTTGCCTGATGCGTGTGGCACTGGTGGGTTACGGCAAGATGGGCAAGGCCATTCAGGCGCTGGCCCCTGAGGCGGGCGCGGAGATCACGCTCATCCTCGACGAGCACAACAACAGCGATGGCAGTGGCATCACACGTGACGCCTTTCACAATGTGGATGTTGCCATTGAGTTCACTGCCCCCCATATCGCTAAGGGCAATCTGCACAAACTTGCTGAGGCGGGCGTGCCCACTGTCACCGGTACAACGGGCTGGTACGAGGCTCTGGATGAGGTGCGAGCATCCTTTTCGTCCCGCCATGGCAGCCTGGTGTGGAGCCCCAACTTCTCCATCGGGGTGAATCTATTTGATCGCCTCGCCGCGGAGGCTGCCCGCCTCTTCGCCGCGCACCCCGCCTATGGCTGCTGGGCCTGGGAGATGCACCATAACCAGAAGCAGGATGCCCCATCCGGCACCCTCAAAGCGCTGGTGGAAACGATGCGCGGCGCGGGGTACAGCCACGTCATCGATATGAGTTCCACCCGGGCGGGTAAGGCGCCGGGCACGCATGAGATTGGTTTCGATTCGCAGGTGGATACCATCGAGTTGCGCCACACCGCACGCAGCCGCGACGGGTTTGCTGGCGGTGCGCTTTACGCCGCAAAGCTTTTGCTGCAAAACCCCGGTATCCATCGCTTTGCGGATCTTCTATTTCCGTCAACCCAACCCAAGGAGAGCGCCTGATGATCACCGGATGCGGCACCGCCCTGGTAACGCCATTTCACGAGGATGGCAGTATCGACACCACCACCTTTGAGCGGCTGGTGGCTCGTCAGGTTAGCTCCAGCATTGACTTTCTTGTGCCCTGCGGCACCACTGCCGAGAGCCCTACCTTGTCTGAAGAGGAGCAGTTGCTGCTGATTCGCATCACGCGGGATGTGGCCGCCGGGCGCGTTCCCGTGATGGCCGGGGTGGGCGGCAACCACACCGCGGCCCTGCAACGGCGCGCGGAAAAGGTTGAGGCCTTGGGGGTGCAAGCACTGCTCTCGGTAACGCCTTACTACAACAAGCCGTCGCAGGATGGCTTGTTGGCGCACTACCGCGCGTTGGCCTCAAGCACCTCACTGCCCATCGTGCTTTACAGTGTGGCGGGCCGCACCGGAGTGAATCTGGAGCCGGAAACCGTGCTGGCGCTGGCCGAGATCCCCAGCATCGCCGGCATCAAGGAGGCTTCCGGAAACATCGCGCAAATCGCTCGTATCGCCTCCCAGGCTCCGCCGGGCTTTGCCGTCTATGCTGGCGATGACCTGCTGACAATCCCGGTGATTGCGCTTGGCGGACATGGCGTCTTCTCTGTGGCATCAAACGAAATCCCGGGCGAGATGGCGGGCATCGCGCGCCATGCGCTGAACGGAGACCTTGATAGCGCACGCATCCTCATGAGGCACTATCTGCCGTTGTTGGATGTGAACTTCATTGACTCTAACCCTGTCCCCGTAAAGACCGCCATGGCCCGGATGGGCCTGCTGCAGCCCCATTGGCGATTACCTTTGGTGGCTAGTAGCGCACCCAAACAGGCCCGAATTCAGGCCGTACTCGAACAAGTAGGATTGCTGTAAATGTCACACGAACTCCAGGCCGCCATCGAAGAACTGTTTGCTAACCCGCCCGCTGTCTATGGCCCAGCGCACACCGTCCTGTTTGCCCGCTTTAAGCAGCAGTTGAACGCGGGTGAAATCCGAGCCGCGGAACCAGACGCGTCCACCCCTTCCGGATGGCGTGTGAACTCCTGGGTGAAGCAGGGTATCCTGCTGGGTTTTCGCATGGGTACGCTAGTGGACATGAGCATCGAAACGGTCCGCCAGCCTTGGTTTGACCGTTCCAGCTATCCGGTCAAGCAACTCCGCGTGGAGGATGGCGTGCGTGTGGTACCTGGCGGATCCAGCATTCGCGATGGGGCCTTTGTTGCTCGCAGCGTCACGTGCATGCCGCCGATGTATATCAACGTGGGTGCCTATGTAGGGGCAGGCACCATGGTGGATTCGCACGCCCTGGTGGGCAGTTGCGCACAGGTTGGCGAGCGTTGCCATATCTCCGCCGCCGCCCAGATTGGCGGCGTTCTTGAGCCCGTAGGCGCCATGCCCGTCATCATTGAGGACGATGTCATGGTGGGCGGCAACTGTGGCGTGTATGAGGGCACCGTGGTGAAGCGCCGTGCGGTGTTGGCCACGGGCGTGCTGCTGAACCAGTCGACGCCGGTGTTTGACCTCGTCCGCAACGAAATTCTCCGTGCCTCCGATGGCCAGCCGCTGGTGATTCCGGAAGACGCCGTGGTGGTTCCCGGCAGTCGCGCGATCACCCAGGGTCCCGGCAAGGACTGGGGACTTTCCGTCTCCGCCGCCATCATCGTGAAGTATCGCGACGCCAAGACCGAGGGCAAGGTGCAACTAGAGGATCTGTTGCGCTAATCGTTTTGTGCAACACGGATGGAGAACTGTGCCCGCACCACCCCGTGGTCCGCGGCGCCTTCGGTCTCTCGTAACCCGGCTTCATTCAGATGGTCGTTGAAGATGTCGAGGTTGTCGAACTTCCAGATTCGTTTGTTTGAGTTGTCGTAAAACTGCTCGCTCACCAGGATGTGGTCAAGGGATCCATGTACATCCTGGTGGATGTAGGTGTAGTAGACATCACGCAGGCTGCGCAGTTGCTGCAGGCTCTGTGTGGGGTAGAGCGCGGTATCACGCCCGCCGGTGGAAAGTGGCTGGAGGAAGCGCGGCTGCTCAGTCAAAAGGTCCAGCGTGTTCGATTCCTGCCCGTCGTTCAGGTCGCCCAGCACCACCACCGGCGTCTCTGTGTTCTTGGTGGCTTCCGTTACCAGGATCCGCAGCGCCAGTGCCTCCGCGGTGCGCCGGATGGTGGATAGGGCCGTGCCGATGGCCTGGGAATGCGGCGCATACAAGTCGCGGTTACTGCGGAACCAGGGGTCCGCGCTAATGTTCGTGGGGCTCTTCGCTTTCAGGTGGCAGACGTAGACGTGGACGGCTTGCTGGTCAGCGCGTGGCCGCACCTGGAAATGCAGTACCGGCCGCGAGAAGCGTTGGATATCCACATACAGTGCGGCCGACTGTTTGTCCTCACCCTTGCTCTGCAGGCGGAACGCGGCGGGAAAGCGGTCAATCCATTCCGGGTCGCTTGCTAGCATGTCCGTGCGTACACAAGCGGCGCAGGTGATCCCCTGGCCTTGATGCCCGATTGGTGCCAGCATGGTGTAGTCATCTTCCAAGCCAGCCTGCTGCAATATCCGCTGCAGCGAATCCCTGTGCCACAGTTCCTGGAATCCATAGACATCCGCCTGCGCCCGCTGTAGCATTCTGGCTGACCATTCCACTTTCCGCGAGACCTGCTGCGGAGTCCATCCTTCCCTGTTCCGGTACATAGGCAAGCCGGGCTCGTTCAGGTTCAGCAAGTTGAAGCTGGTGAAGCTTACCGTTCGTGACAGCATACGGATGCCTCTCTGCGGGTGAATTGAACCTCGTTACCCAAGGAATGCGTGGGACATCAAGGCTCTGGCTCATTCGCAGCCAAATGCAAACCGCCCGCGGCCAGGCACGGGAGCTGGAACGCGGGCGGTTTGGTTGCGCTTGGCGCGTGAAGCTATTCGTCAGTAACGCAACCTTCGCTGGCGCTCTTCACCAGCCGGATGTACTTGGCCAGGGTGCCGCGTGTGGCCTTGTAGGGAGGCATGGTCCACGCCGCCTTGCGCGCCGCCAGTTCTTCGTCTGTTACCGCCATGCTGATTTCGTTCTTCGTGGTGTCGATGGTTACCATGTCACCGTTGCGCAAAAGCGCGATGGGCCCGCCATCCTGCGCTTCGGGCGTGACGTGGCCCACAATGAAGCCGTGCGAGCCACCAGAGAAGCGCCCGTCTGTCATTAGCGCCACATCCTTGCCCAGGCCCGCGCCCATAATTGCTGACGTGGGAGTAAGCATTTCCGGCATCCCCGGGCCACCCTTCGGCCCTTCATAGCGGATGATGATCACGTCGCCCTTCGTGATCTCCCCATCCTCCAGGCCCTTCAGCATGGCTTCTTCAGAATCGTAGACGCGTGCAGGACCCGTAAAGGCCAGGCCCTCTTTGCCCGTAATCTTAGCCACCGCGCCCTCTGGCGCCAGGTTGCCGCGCAGGATCTGGATGTGCGAAGTGGCCTTGATAGGATCGGTCACCGCGTGCACGATCTTCTGCCCTTCACTCAAGCCTGGCAGCGCTTCCAGATTCTCGGCTAGGGTCTTGCCCGTGACGGTGAGGCAACTGCCGTTCAGGAAGCCCTCAGCCAGCAGCAACTTCAGCACGGCGGGCAGGCCGCCCACGCCTTGCAGATCCTCCATCACATACTTGCCACTTGGTTTGAAATCCGCCAACAAGGGCACGCGGTCACTTACCCGCTGGAAGTCGTCGATGGTGAGCGGCACGCCCGCCGTGCGCGCCATGGCAACCAGGTGCAGTACCGCGTTGGTTGATCCACCCAAAGCGCACACCACCACCATCGCGTTTTCAAAGGCCTCGCGGGTCATGATGTCGCGCGGTTTCAAATCCAGTTCCAGCAGGCGCTTGATGGCGTGGCCTGCCTGCCGGCACTCCTCGCGCTTCAGCGGATCCTCAGCCGGCGTGGACGAACTATAGGGCAGTGACATCCCCATTGCCTCTATTGCCGATGCCATCGTGTTCGCCGTATACATGCCGCCGCAGGCTCCCGCGCCAGGGCACGAGTGGCGTACGATACGCTGCCGCTTCTGCTCATCAATGCCGCCTGTCAGGAACTGCCCGTAGCTCTGGAAGGCCGATACAATGTCCAGCTTTTCGTCGTCCGCGCAGCCCGCCCGGATGGTGCCGCCATACACCATGATCGACGGCCGGTTCAGCCGCGCCATCGCCATCACGCATCCCGGCATGTTCTTGTCGCAACCGGGAAGCGATATGTTGGCGTCGTACCACTGTGCCCCCATCAGCGTCTCGATGGAGTCCGCGATGAGGTCGCGCGATTGCAGCGAGTAGCTCATGCCGTCGGTGCCCATGGAGATGCCGTCGCTCACGCCGATCGTGTTGAAGCGCATTCCCACCAGGCCGGCTTCCGTCACCCCTTGCTTGACGGCCTCCGCCAAGTCAAGCAAGTGCATGTTGCAAGGGTTCCCCTCGTACCACATGCTGGAGATGCCCACCTGCGCCTTCGCCATATCGTCTTCGCGCATGCCCGTGGCGTAGAGCATGGCTTGAGATGCCCCCTGGGACTTCGGCTGCGTGATGCGTGCGCTGTACTTGTTCAATTGGGATGCCATGAAACCGTCAGAACCTTTCCGTATTGGGGAGCACTCCCGGCTCTCCCGCGGCGCGCGGCATCTCGCAATCAACGATTGCCAAGCCGTCCGGCGCACCTTAACGATTGTACAGCGGCGGATGTTCCAACCGCGGATCTCACACGCTGGCAGATGCCGCACGTTGGCACCTTCCGCACGTTGGCCCTCTCAGCTTCTGCCCGCATTGCCGGCCAACTTCGCTCTCATACTCCAGGCGAAGACTTCCGATAAGTACCCCGAGGTTCGTAGTACCGTGTCGACGCCGCAAACTGAAATCCATGCCCTGCCTCAGCATCATTGGGCGCTCCGTTGCCTTCCGCCACTGCCCGCTTCCGCCGCGCGCATGCTGCGCCTTCTGAACGACAATTCGGCCGGTATCCGCGAGTTTGCGGATGTCATCAGCACCGACGCCAGCTTCGCCTGGGAGGTTCTGCGTGCCGCCAACTCGCCATTGTTCAGCCTCCCTTACGAAATCGATGACCTCTTCCATGCCGTCAGCATTATCGGCGTGGAGCGTGTCCGCGGCATGGTGTTCGTGGCCGCCCTTTCGTCCGGTTTCCGCCATGCGATGCGGGAACATAGCCTGCTGGCCTGCTGGAAGCATTCTTTGGCCGTGGCCTACCTGGCCGCTGAAACCGCTGTCGGTTTCCAGGTGGATGCCGGCAAAGCGTACACTGCCGGTCTGCTGCATGACCTCGGCCGCCTGGCGCTGATGACCGCCTTTCCCGCCAAGTACGCCTCGCTTATCGAACAATCTCACCGGGACGAAGTTGAGATGAACCTCCTGGAAGAGCAGTTCTTTGAGATCAACCACTGTGTGGCCGGTGCGTCCATCGCTGCCGCGTGGTCACTGCCTGTGTCGCTGGCTGAGGTTTGCCTGAAGCACCACGATGAACCCCTCGACAACCCCTCGCCGCTGCTGCAAAACATTGTTGCCGCCAACCGTATGGCCCACATTCTGGGCTTCCAGCCGGTTTACGAAAGACGTGCTGTGCAACCCGCGTCAGATCTCCCCAACGGGGTCCCCAACCATCTGCAGGATTCAGCCGCGCTACTACATCAGAAGATTGATACCTACTGTATGAGTGTCTAGTAGTCATACGGTCGCTTTCTCTGTGATAGCTTAGCCCTCAGCAATCACTCCATCCGCTGAGGTGCTTATGAATCGCCGGAACCTGTTTCAACTCGCCGCTACGCTTACCGCCGGAACGCTGCTTGGCCAGCGTGAGGCTGCCGCCCAGCAGCAGGCTGCCCGCGCCTCGCGTGCCCTACCCTCGCCCATCATTCGGGATGTCCAGGTGATTGAGACTGCGCCCCAGGGACTTCGCCTGGTTGTGGTGAAAATCATCACGGATCAGGACGGGCTTTATGGCTACGGCTGCGGCACCTTCACGCAGCGGGCTGACCTCGTCAAGCCTGCCGTCGAGCGCTATCTGAAGCCCATCCTAGTTGGCCGCCCGGCTGACCGGATCGACGATACCTGGCAGATGGCCTACAACGGCAGCTATTGGCGCAACGGACCAGTTCTCAACAACGCGCTCAGCGGCGTCGACATGGCGCTTTGGGACATCAAGGGCCGTCAATGCGGTTTACCCGTTTATCAGCTTCTAGGCGGCAAGGTCCGCGAAGCGGCCGATTGCTATGGCCACGCCTCGGGCGCCGATGCCAACGCCGCCATCGAAAGCGCCAAGCAGTGGATGGCCCGCGGCTTCCGCCATGTGCGGATGCAGGTGGGCGTGGCAGGTATGGCCGGTTACGGTTCCGGCGCGGGCGCGGCGCAGGTGGCCAAGCTCCACAACGATCGCGTCTACGAGCCCGCTGCCTACATTCGCGCCGCACTCGATATGTTTGCGAAGGCCCGCCAGGAACTCGGCATGGAAGTCGAACTCCTCCATGATGTTCACGAGCGCATCTCGCCCACCCAGGCTCTCCAACTCTGCAAAGACATGGAACAGTTCAAGCTGTTCTTCCTGGAGGACCCGCTCTCGCCCGAGGACATTGCCTGGTTCCGTCTCATCCGCCAGCAGTGCACCACCCCCATCGCCATGGGCGAGCTCTTCAACAGCCCGCA
Source organism: Bryobacteraceae bacterium (assembly GCA_036821995.1). Lineage (GTDB taxonomy): Bacteria > Acidobacteriota > Terriglobia > Bryobacterales > Bryobacteraceae > JACTMJ01. The sequence goes on along the minus strand of DAISIM010000001.1, from coordinate 129,648 downwards.
TGAGTGGACACCGCTCATCAGTGAGCGGCTGATTGATTACATCCGCGTTCACGTCTCTCAAGCGGGAGGCCTTACGCCCTGCCGCAAGATGGCGGCGCTGGGCGAGTTCTTCGGCGTAAAGACAGCCTGGCATGGTCCAGGCGACGTTAGCCCCATCGGCCACGCCTGCAACGTCGCGCTGGACCTTGCCTGCTACAACTTCGGCGTCCAGGAGTACTCTTCCTTCGGTGAGCGCACGCAGGAGGTTTTCAGCAATTGCCCCCGCATGGAGAACGGCTATCTCTACGCCAATGAGGCTCCGGGTTGGGGGATTGAGGTGGACGAGAAAGCCGCTGCCAAGTACCCCTTCGGCAGCTTTGAGCAGGGCGAACGCAAGGATCTCAATGGCGGCTGGGGTGTCATCCGCCGTCGCGACGGCACGGTGATTAAGCAGTAGTTGCGAGGGTCCAGCAGCGCTCAGCGAAATCGCGGATCCGTTCGCGGGAACTTCTGGATGGAATCCGGTGTCTAACTGGGACGTCGCGAGGTGCACGCCATGCAGTCATATGGATACCTGCCACTATTGCTGACCCTGATCGCCTCGCCTATTGCGCTTGCCGTCACCATTGAAGGGCAGGTGCTGCGGGATGACACCGGCGCAGCATTGGTTTCCGCCAACGTGCGCATCGCCCGGCAAGGCGATCGCCTGCTGGCCGCGCATCTGGAGACCGGCCGCGATGGCCGCTTCATCGCGGAGAACCTCCCGGAGGGTCGCTACTCCATGACGGTGGGCAAGTCCTCCTTCCTGGATGTGACGCTGGACCTTCCCGCCAGCAACAGCCCCATTCAGGTGCGGCTGATCCGGCTGGCACGCATTGCGGGTACGGTACGCGCCCGCGATGGAAATCCCCTGGCCAACGCCCGGGTGTATGCGATGGAGCGCACCAGGTCCGGATCCATCCATGAGTTGCGCTTAGCCTCAGCGAGCACCTTAAGCAAAGCCGATGGCAGCTATCAACTGCCCGGCCTTCCTCCCGGCAACTACGTGCTGGCGATGGGCTTACAGAGCAACAATCGCTCCATTGGCGCCATGTTTCCAGACAATAGCAATCCACGCACCTTTGAGTTGAAGGGCGGCGAGGTGATTGACCGATGCGACTTTGTCGCAGAGGCCGGCGAACTCTTCAAGGTGAGGGGAAAGGTGGACATCCCAGGGCACCTGGCCAAGCTGCCAGTGCCGTCTGGCCAGCCGGGCGCCACGATGGAAGCGCGCTTCTCCGTCGGCCTCGCCCCGGTTGACCAGCCCATGCTGCAGATTGCCTGGACCCGCACGGAAGCCGATGGCAGCTTCGAGTTTCCCGCCGTCCCCTGGGGCAGCTATGAGATGTTCGCCGCCGGACCCATCATTGGCTTCAGTTTCCGTGGCAGCATCCTGTCCAACAACTCGCCGTTGGCCTTCGGGCGCATGCCGCTGCAAGTGACCGCCGACATCCAGGACTTGAACGTGGGTGTCCAGCCGCCACGCACGGTTCGCTTGGAGTGGCGGCAAGGCCGCGCCCCAATCGCGGATTGTCCAAGAACTCTGGATGTGAGACTCACAGCGCTGGAGGCCCGCGGGAGCGACCTGGGACGTTCCGTTTCCTTGCCCTTGGGTGAGACGGTGACCGTGGAGAATCTGGCCCCTATCCGCTACCAGGTGGAGACTGCCAGTCCGACCGCCGCCTGCGGCGTTGCCGGTTCGGTGGAATTGGATTTGCGGAACGGCCAACCGGATGAGCCGGTAATTGTGAACGCTGCCGGGCAGGGATCGCTGGTGGGCGAAGTGTCGGAGCGCCAGACGGGCATTCGCTATGAGGTGGCCCTGTTGCCTTTGGGCGCCGCGGCTGGAGAGCCCATGACGTTTCAGGTAGTGGACGCGCAAGGGAAGTTTCGCTTCTCGTCACTGCGGCCGGGAAGGTATGGCGTGGCCGTGCGGGTAAGCGACCGTGGTGTGGCCGGCGAAGCCGCGCGCCTTGCGGCCGAGATGACGGAAGTGGAAGTGCTGGGCGGAGAAGTGGAGATGCTGTTGCATGCGCCGACTGCGGAACGGACGGTCAAACGATGAGGGCGATTCGTGGCTGGACGGTGGACGCGCGTGGGATGTGCTGCCAGCGTACCCGGGGTGTGTTCGCGATGGCAGCGCTGGGCCTGCTATTGGCTGGGCCGGTGTGCGCCCAGTTGCAACCGCCTGGGACACCCGCCGCGCCCGCCGCGCAACCCGGCGTGATTGCGGGACGCGTGCTGGATGCCGACACCGGCGAACCCGTCGCCGACGCCAGCGTTTGGGTGGATACCGCGCGCGTCGCCTTCGTGCAAGGCAAGTTTGGCATCGCGCCCGGGCAGCCTTCGGATGGCTTCGGCGTCACTGGCCAGGATGGTTCTTATACACTGCGTGGTGTGCCGGCTGGCAGGCGGGTGATCACCGTCAGCAGCCCCAAGGGAATCTTCAATGAAGCGCGTTTGCAACGTGAGCTGAGCGCCGGGCAAACGCTGGAGGATTGCAACGTGCGGATGCGGAACCCCGCGACGATCCGCGGCCAGGTGCTGGACGAAAAGGGTGAGCCCCTGGCGGGCGTGTTCGTTCATCAGGTGGTGGAGGAGTATCACGCTGGCCAGGTGCGGCAGTACCTCAGGCCCGGCGCCCGGACCGATGAGAACGGCGAGTACCAGATCGAGTCCGTCCTGGCGGGGCGCACGCTGCGTCTGATGGCGGAATGGGTGGCCACGGGCGCGGATGCCACAGCCAATTCCAACGCGCCTGCTGATCCAAAACTGCGGCGACCGGCCTTCACCCGGGTGTTTTACCCCGATGCGCAAGACGTGCAAGGCGCCACCGTACTGAAGTTTCGCAGCGGCGAAGAGCGCCAGGGCGTTGACTTCGTCATGCGCCGGGAGCCCTCGCGCTGTGTTGCCGGCAAATTCGTTGCACCGGCGGATGTCAAGGCAATCCGCATGATGCTGCAGCATGAGCAGCCATCCTATGGTGCCTCGCGCCGCGGTGGCAGTTTCGGCATGACATGGACCGCTACGCTGGACGGTGGGCGGGACTTCCGCATCTGTCAGTTGGCGGCCGGACGCTACCGGCTGCGGGCCTTCAACGCGGGGGAGGGCCTTGGCAGCACGCTAACCGCGTACGCCGCCGAGTGGATCACGGTGGCAGATCGCGACCTGACCGACCTGGAGATCCCCATGGTGGTGCCGTGGAAGCTAAGCACGGAGTTGGAATGGATGGGCGCCGTGCCGGAAACACCGCCCGCTCAGCCCACGACCGTTTCGCTGGAGCCGCTGGACCGGGCCTTCTTCATGGGTGAACAGCGGCACGCTCGCATCGAAGCCATCCCTGGCAGTGGTGAGATGACGGCCGTATTGGTGGACGACTATTCCGTCACCGTGCGTTTGCCCCGCGTGGCTGCGCAGGGACCCTCGCCCAGTTCGTCCTGGCCGGGCCTCTATGTGAAGGAAGTGCGATACGGCGATGAAACGGTACAGGTGAAACCCATCCGCGTGGGCATGCAGCCCGCCGCTACGCCGTTGAAAGTGCTGCTGGGCCACGACGCGGGCAGCGTCGCCGTGCGCGTGACCGACGCCAAGCGGAATCCGGTTCCAGACGCCTATGTGTTTCTACTGCGTAGCGACGCCGCCGATGAGGGCACGCTGGCCGAGCTGTTGCTGCGCGGGCAGACTGACCAATACGGCAGCTTCACCTGGCAGCGCGAAGTGGCGCCCGGAAACTACCGTGCCGCGGCCACCCTGGCCACCTTTGACTACTCGCCCGAAGCCGTCCGAGTCCTCTGGCAAGCCCGTGCCAAACTGCCGGAAATACAGGTGTCCCCCAACGGCAACTCCGAGGTGACGGTCCAGGTGGTGGACGAGTAGCGATCAGGATCCGCGTTTGGCAGTGCTTCCCATCGAAGAGCGGGCCTTGGCGACGTAGTCGCTGATGGTGGCCACGGTGTCCAGCCATACACCGTTGGCGGGGTCGCTGGCGTAGGACCAGACGGCGCGGATGGCTTCGATGCTGGTGCTTTGTGGGGCAGGATCGCCGAAGTCGTGGCCGGCGAACACCAGCCAGCGGCCTTCCTTCATCGCGGCCTCCACCTGCGCCACCAGTTGGTCACCGCGATAGCCATCGCAATGGGTGCCCATCAGGTAGGACAGGTCACAGCGCTCCGGGTCATTGGCCGCTTCGTTCAGGTATCCACGTCCAGTGCGGAAGCGCTGCGCGATCAACGGGACATAACTGCGGCGTTCCTCGCCGCGCCCCACCCAGGTCTGCCCACAAGGGTAAGCGAAACTCACCGGACGCACGCCAAAGGTCTCCAGAATCTCGGCCGTCGCCTTATCCAGGTCGGCCTCCATGCGTCCGAGGGTGTAGTCCTCCAGGGCATTGTCGCGGCTGAATCGGTAGTTCGCCGTGCATGGGTGTGAATTAGAATGGTGGCCCATCTCGTGCCCCGCCAGGAGGGCTTGCTTCCATCCCCACACCCGCTGACGGAAACCCCGTGGCGACACATAGAAGGTGGCCTTCAAGCCGAGATGGTTCAGTACCGGAATGCCGAAGTCGATCTGGCTCACCCGGGCATCGTCGAAGGAAAAACTCACCGCGCCTCGCTTGCCATTTGGCCATGCAAAGCCTCTGGTCTGACTCCTTACGGGAAACCCGGCAGAGGCAATCAGCAGGCATCTACGTGACAATTTCATGGTGGCTCCGTTCTACCATCCTCGAGATCAGGCCGCAACTGAAGCTCCGTTGCACTGCTATACTTGCATCATTCTGGAGGTGTTCATGTCCATGCGCAATGCACTTGGGTTTGCAGTTCTCGCTGCCCTCGCACTACTCCTGGCCGCAATGCCGGCCAAGGCCCAGCTCACCGCGCTGGACGGAATTCGCGGTGAGTTCAAAGACGTAGCTGCATCGGTGATGAAGGCCGCCAATAAGGCGCCCGAAAGCCTGTATGCGTACCAGCCCACACCCGAGGTCTTCACGTACCGTAGGATGTTGCTGCACATTGCAGGAGCCAGCTATAGCCTGTGCGCCAGTTTCCAGGGCAAGCCTGGCCAAGGCCCAAAGGTGGATGCGAACAAACAAGCTTCCAAGCAAGAGGTGCTGGAAACCCTCACCGCTGCCTTCAGTTATTGTGACGCTGCGATGGCAGCATCCAGTGACGCTACCCTGGCGGAAGTGGTCACCGCTCCCTCGGGCACGAAGCGCCCCAAGAGCTACTACGCCAGCCACCTGATTGCCCACACCAGCCTGCACTACGGAAACATTGTCACCTACATGCGGCTGAACAAGATGTCTCCCGGCGACTAAGCCATGCGTTCGTTCCTACTGGCCACGGTTCTTGTCATGATCGCCGCCGGGGCGTTCGCGCAGGAGGTCCGCGTGCTGGTGGTGTACCACTCAGAGAGTGGCAATACCGAAACGATGGCCCGTGCCCTGGCCCATGGCGCACGTCAGATTCCTGGTAGCCAGGTTCTGTTACGCACCTACGATGAGGTGTCCAAGGAGGACCTCTCCGCCGCGGACGCAATCGCATTGGGTTCGCCCGTACACATGGGCGACGTTGCATGGCAGGTCCGACAGGCAATCGTCCGTTGGAGTATGGACTTCGGTTTCTGGGAAAGCCGCGCCCTTCAGAACAAGTCCGCCGCAGTCTTTGCTACTGGCGCCATGCCCTCCAATGGCAAAGAGTTCACGATGATGAGTCTGGGCAGCAGCCTGTTGCAGTTGGGCATGGTGCTGGTGAGCCCCTACGGCAGTTTTGGCGCGTCTGCCACCACCGCCCGTCCAGACCCCGGCGTTGACGATGCTGAGAAGAAGATCGCCACTGACCTCGGCGAACGTCTGGCCCGCATCGCCCAACAGATGAAGCGCGGCGCACGCCAGCAAGAGGCGTTGCCCCTGAGTTTAAGCTCGCTGCCCGCAACGCGGGAAGTGCAAGACGCCGCCCCGGCACACTAATGTTCCCAGCGTGGCCCAGGGGTGTTCCCACCGTTGCCCAAGGTGGGATTGGGCAAGGGTTTATATGCCGCAGTTCCCAGGAGGGCCGCAGTTCCCAGAAGGGATGGGGGCGGGTTCAGGAGCCGGCGGCTTTGGTGATGGATTCGGGATTTACGGCGTCCACTCGCGTGTCCTCACGGCAACAGAGGCAAATTCCCGGGGAATAAGTGCGGATGGCGCAGACATCGCAATAGTAAGTCACCCGCAATTGTTTTGCGTTTTGGTAGGTGAAGAGCGCAGCAAGATGGATGGGGAGGATGTCGAAGCCGCCGTCGGCGCGGCGGTGGCCATAGACCTCGAAGTCCCAACCTCGAAGCCGTTCATCATGCAGCACCTTCCTGGTTTGCTCATCACCATGCAACTCGACAAAGCTGCCGTCGGGCAGACGAAGGCCGGCGGTGTCCTCTGAGGGCGTTTCCAGCCGGCCGCGTAGCTGCTGAGGGGCTGCATCCGCGGCGGTCGAACGGGGCGCCCACACCAGAAGTCCCGCCGCCGGAAGCGCGTACAGAAAGTGACGTCGAGGGAGTGCGGATGAGGGCTTCATGGCGCTAATGTCTTCGATGCTGTGTAGCAGCACAAAGTTGCAGTGGCCTGCGACGCGTGGGGACGGCTAATCCCGCAGCGCGGTGTGCGTGGGCGGCTCAGCCGCGAGGGCGTCGTCCACGCGAGCGGTGAGTTGCGCGACGAAGGTTTCTGGAATGAAGCCATTCATCCGGCTGAAAATCTGGCCGTCTTTTCCCAAGACAAGCGTGGTAGGGATGGAGGCAATGCGCAGAAAAGCAGAGAGTCCGTCTTCAAAATAGACCGGATGGTCCCACTGGTTCTCCTCCAAAAACGGCTGAACGACTGAGCGGTCTTCATCCGTGTTCACCGATAGAAACTCCACTGCGCCGGAACTGGCGAAGTGCTGCCGGACTTCCTCGTAAAGGGGATGTTGTTTGCGGCAGGGTCCACACCATGTGGCCCAGAAATCGACAACCACCACCTTGCCGCGCAGTGAAGACAATGCCAGAGAATCGCCACGCAATCCAGTGAGGGTAAAGTCAGCGGCTCTGGTAATGGAGGCGTTCGGGGCGAGGGAATCCAGTTGCCGCTGGCGGGCATCCATGCGCTCGCGTGTACGGTCGTAGGCGGCCAGGACGCGGTCTCCCAAGCCCTGTTCGTTACCGTGCAAGGTGCGGTAGAGAAGGCCGAGGTCGCCGCGATCCTTCGCCCGTTGGGTGGCGGTGGTGTAGCCATCCTCGATGGTGAATGCTTCGGCCAGGAAGGATACCGCCTCATCGTAACGGTTGAGCTTATGCAGCCAGCTGGCCATCTCGCGTGCTGCCTCCGCAGTGGGCTGCAGGGCGTAACTTTGTTCTGCCGCCGTGAGTGCCTCAGCGAATTGCCCGAGCTGCCCTTTGGCACGAGAGCCGAAGGTGAAAGCGCGACTGATGGCGCGGTCAACCCGTTTGCGCCAGGCGATTCGCTGCGAAGCCTGGGCGGGGGGTACCTCCTCCAGTTGCAGGGCGGCCTTGTGGTATCGCTCGACATAGGCAAGGGCTTTGCGAGCCGCATCTTCCGTACCTACCTCCAGCAGAAGTGGCAATACGCGGTCAAACACCGCAATGTCATTTGCTCCGGTATCCAGAAACCGTTGGCCGTAGTCCAGAATGCGGGGTTCGTCCTGAAGGTCGAGGGCGGTCTTCAGAAGCGCGAACTCAATGTCCTCGCGGCGCTTGGCGTCTGGGAAAAGCCGCAGGTGACGTTCCAGGCCGCGCACCAGGTCAACAGGACTTCCCTGTGCCTCCGTCACCGCGCGGCGCAAAGCGCGTTCCTCGGCACTTGGAAGCTCAGCGGTCGGCGTCTCCCCGGTGTCGGATGCATCAGGTGATGGGGATTCCTGCCGGGTTGCTTCGGTCTGCTGCTGAGAATGCAGTGGCTGCAGCACCAAAAACAGCAGCAACCATGCCGCTGAAAAGCTCCGCACGGCTACTGTGCCTCCTGAGCCGGTACGCTGCGGAGTGCGCGGGCGATGGCGTCCGCGCGGCTGCGTGAGATGTTCATATAACGCTTGCTGTTGATGATCTGGTCAAGCATCGGCAGCATGTGCTGTGCGCCCATCAACCGGTCGCGTTTGAGGGCGGCATCTATGGCGATGAGGGCATCGTTGACGCCCAGACGATCGAACTTCAGGGTGTACTCGAGGCGAATAAACAGTCGCTGCGATTCGGCGATGCGCTCGCACAAATCCAGCAACTTCTGGGCAGCGGGCACTGTGGTGTAGTTGAAGGTCTGGCTATGAGTCTGCTCGCCCTGATAGCGGAAGGTCTTCTCGCCCATCTTCGCGATGTTCAAGCCAGACTCCAGGGGCTGCCGAAAATACTCCAACTCCTTTGCCAACTCAAATACCTGCGTGGCTACTTTGGCAGGTAGCTGCAAGTTGACGGGGTCGGCTTCCTCTTCGGCTTCCTGATAGACACCCATGCCATCTCGTTGAATCTCCAACTGCTGATAAGAAGGATTGCTGCCGGGGAAGGATTTGACGTACAGCAGCTTTTCCGCCTTGGTTTGGGCGGCGGCTGGAAATGCCAGGAGGCCTAGCAGGAGTGCGACACAAAGCCCATGGAGGCGCAGATTCATCGTTACTGGAGTCTCCGTTGGAAGCCTTGGTGGTTCGCGCAGCAGATGGCGGCGGCAAGCGCATCAGCGGCATCTTCGGAGGGGGGCGATCCTTCCAGCCGAAGTAGCGTTTGCACCATCAATTGCACTTGGTGCTTTTGCGCCTTGCCATAACCTACCACACTCAGCTTGATGGCATTCGGGCTGTACTCGTTACATGGAATCCCCGCCTGAGCCACAGCCAGCAGTGCGACGCCCCGTACATGTGCCAGCTTGAGTGCGCTTTGCACATTGGCGTGATGGAAGACTCCCTCCACCGCAGCCAGCTCAGGCTGGAATTCCTCCATGACGGCCAGGATTTCCTTGTAGATGACTGCCAGCCTCTGGGCTAACGGGTCCTTGACGTTCGTTTCGACCGCTGAGGTGTAGACCAGGGAATGGCGTCGCCCATCGCTATCGATGATCCCCAGACCGGTGCGGGCAGAGCCGCAGTCAATCCCCAAAATCCGCATGAATGCCGGCCTTATGCTTCGCTCAGGTTCTGGACGCAAACGGGAAAGGTGCCTCCCGCGCAAGTCAATGGCTTTAGCTGTTGATGCGTTCCATCTCAGCGTCGTCGATGTCAAAGTTGGAATAGACGTTCTGCACGTCGTCATGCTCGTCCAGCAAGTCCATCAGTCTGACAGTGGCGGAGGCGTTCTTGCCCTCCAAGGCGATCGTGTTTTTCGGGACCATTCCAATGGAACCTTCTTCCACGCTGACGCCTGCCTTCTCCAGAGCGCCCATCACCGCGTCGTGAGCCTCGGGAGGGCTGAGGATCTCATAGCGCTCACCGTCGTTCTGTAAGTCCTCAGCGCCTGCTTCCAGCACTAGTTCCATCAGCTTGTCCTCGGAAATTTGCGAGGCTTCCACATAGATCTGGCTGCGGCGGTCGAACATCCAGGCAACGCTGCCCACCTCACCCAGGTTGCCGCCGGTCTTTGAAAACATATGGCGGATGTCGCTGACTGAGCGGTTGCGGTTGTCGGTGGCCACCTCCACCATCACTGCGGCGCCGCCCGGCGTATAGCCCTCGAAGGTGATTTCGTCGATCTGGCCGCCCTCCAGCTCTCCGGTGCCCCGCATGATGGCGCGCTTGATGTTGTCGGCGGGCATACTGACGGCTTTAGCGGCGGTCACAGCTGTTCGCAGACGCGGATTCATGTCAGGATCCCCGCCACTACGCGCGGCAATCATGATTTCCTTGATCAGGCGTGTGAAAACCTTACCGCGCTTGGCGTCAGCGGCTGCTTTCTTGTGCTTGATGGTGGACCATTTATTATGTCCTGACATGGCTGGTAGTCCTTGAGCTTTGATTCACTGGCAATGAGTGGTTCCAGCGTGGGTGGGAACCGTGGAAGGGACGCTGAGCCGACAGGCGCAAAGGCTGGGCCTAGCATCTCCCGCAAACGTTCAGGATACCAGAAGGCTGAGGGGCTGGCAATTGCCTTTGAGGTGCTGGGTGCAGCCGTATGGCACTCATTTTACGGTGCTTAGGTTCTACGTACGGGCTCCGTAGCTGTCGGCCCTAAATGCTTCAGTCACGGGCGGCATCACCCCAGGAAGGATGGAGGCGGTGAGCGATAAGCCGGTTTCTGTTCGCGCTGCGTTGCCGCAACGCGCGGTAGTCATTCCTCTGGACCCGCCATTGCTGACGGGTTCTAGCAGCCTACCCGGGAGTCCGAACGAGACGGGCCGCCTCATCCTCCCCTATTTGGCCTTGCTCCACGCGGGGTTTTCCATGCCGGACGAATTACTTCATCCGCGGTGCGCTCTTACCGCACCATTTCACCCTTACCCCGGCGTCGAAACGCCGTGGCGGTATCTTTTCTGTTGCACTTTCCGTAGCTTGCGCCTTGAAGCGCAGCCCCCGGCCGTTAGCCGGCGCGTTGCCCTGCGGAGACCGGACTTTCCTCCCAGCGGATTTCCCCGCTAGGCGACCACCTGCTCACTGCCTCCGTCTTCACGGTAACACGGGGTGCTGAAATGTAAATTCTTAACATCGGTTACTCGATTTAACCGATTCATTCTGCGGTATTTGCGTTATCATTAATGCTGGCGCAGGTAGCGTTAGCAGGTGGCACCTTGGCCCTTGGATTGCTGCTTTTCGCCTGGAAAAGCGCAGGCAAGACAGACCGCCAGTTGCTAACCCAGCTCCGGCTTATCATTCGTATCGTCTACGCTTTATCGGGAGGGTTTCCTGACATGAATCGCGAATTCTGGCTGCCACTCAAGCAGGTCGTTCTGGCAGTGCTGGTTTCGGGGGCGCTGCTTTTGGCCGGCGCTTCCGTGGCGGGCGCGCAGGGGCTTACCACCACCGATACAGCGAAGGATTGGGAAGAGGTGAATTTTGAGTTTGATTCAGCGATCCTCTCTGATGGCTATCCCAGCCTGCTGCGGCTGGCGGAACTGCTGAAGCAAAACCCGAGTTATCGCCTGGAACTTGTTGGCCACACGGATTCCATGGGTACCGTGCAATACAACAACAGCCTCTCGCAGAGGCGTGCCAATACGGTTAAGGAATTCCTGGTGAAGTATGGGGCGAACGCTTCCCAAATCACCACCACCGGGCAAAGCAAAAATACGCCGAAGGTGCCGAACACCTCCAAGGAAGGACGCTTCATCAATCGCCGTGTGGTGATGAATTTGCGCGATGGCCAGGGGAATGTGGTGGCCGCCGGCGGTGTGGGCGACAGCATTTCCGCGTTGCAGGAGCTGATGCGCAAGCAGGAAGAGTGCTGCAGTGAGATTCTGCGGCGTTTGGACAAACTCGACGACATTCTGGCCGCCATCAACGGCCTGAAGAACGAGAATGACAAGCTGCGCGGCGAACTGGATCAAGTGAAGAACAGCCAGAACGAAATGGCCCGGCGGTTGGGTAGCGAGTCCGGAGCGGGCGCGGGTGTGGGAGCTGGATCCGGATCCGGTCCGGTTGCCCAGGACATCGCGCGCGCAACCAAGGAACTTCTTGACCAGGACCGCGATCGCGACCGCGCCAGCTATCCCGGCTACGATTCCAACAAGTTCACTCTGATGGGCCTGAACTTCGGCCCGCGCACTCCAGACGGAAACCTCACCTTCACTGGCCGCGCGCGTTACTTCAACCCGTTCAGCAAGAATTTCGCTATCCAGAGCGAGGGCGAGTTCATGTACTGGAAAGACCGCCAGGAAGGCCAGTTTGACCTCGGCTTGGTGGGACGCGGCGGACCCATGCAATTGGGCTTGTTCTCCAGCTTCCGGCATGTGAACTTCCGCGAATTTGCGGCCGGTGCGACGTTGGGCCAAGCCTCCGCAACGGTGGATTACGTATTCAATCGTGGCCGCATAGGCGCCTATGGCACCAAGGCCTTCCTGACTGATCAGCTGGTGAACACTGCCTACAGCGCCCCCACGGGCGTATTCCGCGTGAACACCTACGCCGCCGTTGTTGACCAACTTGGCTTCTCCGGCCAAGTGGGTGTCTGGGGCGATGCCTACATCGAAGGCAACGCGGGCGCGCTGTTCCGGCAGTTTGGCGACAACAAGTTTGGCGGTATGGGCCGCCTGGTGCAGCCAGTGAGCAAACGGGTGGCGGTTTCCGTGGAAGCGGGCCTGAACGAGACTCTGGTAGCCAACAGCAACTACGGCCGGTTGGCGGTAGGCCTGCTGTTCGGCAACTGGCTGAAGCCCAAGGATTATGCCAACGCCGATGGCCCCGTGCCGGTGGATATCCCCCGTGTGCGCTACGAATTGGTACAGCGAACTGAGCGGATCGGCAATACGGCGCCAGTGGCGGATGCCGGCGGTGACCGTCTGGGTGTCGAAGCGGGCGAATTCATCTTGGATGGTAGTGGATCCTACGATCCGGATGGCGACACGATTTCCTTCCAGTGGGACCAGATCTCCGGACCCACAGTATCACTGGGCGGACGCAACACCAGCCGCGCCACCTTCACCGCGGCGCAGGACCAAACTTATGTATTCCGCCTGACCGTACGCGATACGGAAGGCGCAACCGGCATCGCCAGAGCCACCATCAGCACGCAGCGGCTGGGTAGCGGCGTTCCGGGTGGCGTGCGCATCGCGCGGTTTGAGGCATCTCCGATGAACCTCGGCCCAGGCGAAAGCACGACGTTGAGCTGGATTGCGGAAGGTGCTGATTCGGTAACCATCACCAACGTGGGTACGGTGGAAGCGGCGGGCAGCCGTTCGGTCACCCCAACGCAGAACACCACCTACACGCTTACCGCAACCCGGGGTGAGGTGTCAGTCCAAAGCACCGTGACCGTAACTGTGGGAAGTACGGCCGCGCCGCGCATCCTGCGCTTCTCTGCAGGTAATCCGCAGATTGCTCCAGGTGGCCAGTCCGCACTGATTTGGGAAGTGGACAATGCCACCGAGGTGAGCATTACTTCAATTGGCGTGGTGGAAAGAACGGGTACCTCCACGGTGAGCCCGGAAACCACCACCACCTACGTGCTGACGGCGCGGAATGCCTTTGGGCAGTCCACGGCGCAGACGGTGGTGTCAGTCACAGCACCGGTGAAGATTGTCGACTTCCGTGCAAACCCGCCGGCGAGCGCGGATCCGAACACACCCATTACGCTTACTTGGCAAACTGAGGGGGCACAAGAGGTGGTGATCACCGGCATTGGTCCGGTGGCGAACAGCGGCAGCATTCAGGTGTCGCCGGCAGCAACCACAAGCTACACCCTGATTGCCTACGGTGCGGTGAACAACGCCAGCGCCGTGGTGGTGGTGCAGGTGGGCGGCTTCAGCGGGACGGTGCCCGGCGTGCTGCGCATTAACCGCTTTGAGGCTTCCCCGGTGAGCATCTCCGCGGGCCAGAGCAGCACACTGAACTGGCAGGTGGAGGGTGCCGATTCGGTAGCCATTACCGGTGTGGGCAGTGTGGATCTGATGGGCAGCCAGCAGGTGACACCCACCCAGACCACCACATACACGCTTACCGCCGCGCGGGGCAGCACAACCGTGCAAAGCTCAGTGACGGTTTCGGTGGGAAGCGCCGCCGCACCTCGCATTGTTCGCTTTACGGCCAGCAATCCTCAGGTTCTCCCAGGTGCGCAGTCTACGCTTCTGTGGGAGGTGGAGAATGCCACGGAGGTAACCATCTCCGGCATTGGCACGGTGCAGCCCAATGGCAGTTCCGCGGTTACTCCGCTGTCTACCACCACGTACGTGCTGACGGCGCGCAATGCGAGTGGCGAATCCACGGCACAAACCATCATCACGGTGGCCAGCGCTGTGCGGATTCTCGACTTCCGCGCCTCGCCAGCCGTAGTCACTGCCCCGAACTCGCCGGTCACCCTGACGTGGCAGACCGAAGGAGCCACGGAAGTGATCATCACAGGGGTGGGACCGGTTGATCCGAATGGATCAGTGCAGGTGAACCCGTCCAACGGGGCCAGCTATACGCTCATTGCCTATGGGCCGGCCAGCAGCGTCAGTGCGATTGTCGTCATCCAGGGCACTGGCACTGGCGGTGGCGGAGCCGGCGGAAACCGTCCGCCGGTAGCCAACGCGGGTGCGGATCGCAATGTCACCCAGGGCACCTTCACCCTGGACGGCACAGGCTCATTTGATCCTGATGGCGATCCGGTAACCTATCGCTGGCGTCAGGTAAGCGGAAATCGTTCCAACATTGTGAATCCCGAGTCGCCCACGCCCACGATCGTGGCCAACGTTGGCGGCCCTGGCATCTACGTGTACGAGTTGACCGTCACGGATTCGTTCGGCGCATTCAGCGTCGATACCGTACGGATCATCTTCGGCAACTAACGCAGCGCGCCGTTCGACGGGGCGGGGCAGGGAAACGAAACGCGTTTCCTTGCCCCGTCTCTCTGTTTAGGAGTTCGCACCGCGACACGTCTTTGCAGGTGGTGCAAATCGTTGTACAATGGGTAGTTAGCGTTGCGGGACGGTATCCCTTTGGGCATCCGGGCCGCGCAAAAGCGCCGGACTTCCAACGGCTTTACACTTCGATAATCCCAGGAAAATCACGATGAGCACCCGTCAGTATCGCGTTACCAAGACCCAATCCACAGCCATCCCCGATGACCCTGAGCGCAGCCGCTTCCGCTACATCACCGTGGCCGCGCGTCGCGCGCGCCAACTCCAGGCAGGTGCCAGGCCCTACCTTCTGTCCGCCACCAGCAAGGCTACTGCGGTGGCCATGGAGGAAGTGCGTCGCGGCTTGGTGGAGTACGAAGTGCTTTCGGCCGAAGCACTGGCTTCCATGTCTAGCTAGCCTTCTGGCGAATGAGCCGCCGCTGGGGCTGGCGCGGTCTTGAACCCGGTTGCTGCTTCGCCTCTTCCATAACGCCGGCCAGAATGCCGGATAAGGGGTTTCCATGAGAGTTGCCTTGGGTGTCTCCGGCGGGATTGCCGCGTACAAGGCGGCAGAACTCGCCCGGCTCCTGATGGAGAACGGACACACTGTGGAGTGCGTGCTCACCTCCTCCGCGCAGGAATTTGTACGACCCCTCACCTTTGCGGCGCTCACCGGACGTAAGGTCATCACGGATCTGTTTAGCTCAGGCAGCGGGGATGAGGTGCTCTCCAGCGCGGTTGAGCACATCCGCGTTGCCCAGGACAACGACCTTCTTCTGATTGCTCCCGCCACCGCTGGTATCCTGGCCAAGTTTGCTCACGGGTTGGCGGATGATTTCCTCAGCACGCTGTATCTCGCCTTTACTGGTCCTGTGGTGTTGGCTCCCGCGATGAACACCAACATGTGGCAGCATGAGGCTACCCGAGCCAACTTGGCCGTGTTGGCCGCGCGCGGCCACGTTGTAGTAGAACCCGGTGTGGGTCATCTCGCCTGTGGCACGGTAGGGCCGGGCCGTTTGGCTGAGCCCGCTGCCATCGTAGCTGCTGTCCAGGACGTCGCCCATCCGCTACGCGATTTCGCCGGCGAGGTGCTGCTGATTACCGCAGGCCCCACCCAGGAGCCTCTTGACCCCGTGCGCTACCTCTCTAACCGTTCCAGCGGCAAGATGGGCTACGCTCTCGCCGCTGCAGCGCGCGCCCGCGGAGCCCGCGTGATTCTGGTTAGCGGGCCCGTGGATTTGCCCACTCCAGAAGGCGTGGAGCGGGTGAACGTGCGTACGGCAAGAGAGATGCGGGATGCCGTGATGGCCCGCCTGCCAGAGGCCTCCATCATCATCAAGGCTGCTGCCGTGGCTGACTTTCAGCTGGAGGAGGTCCCTCAACAGAAGGTGAAGAAGACCTCCGCCCGGTTTTCCCTGGAACTCAGCCCCACGCCGGACATCCTTGCCGAGGTGGGGGCCGTGCGTGGTGATCGCCTCCTGATTGGATTTGCCGCCGAAACCCAAGATCTTGAGCGCGAGTCCCGCCGCAAGCTGGAAACCAAGCGTTGCGACATGGTGGTGGGAAACCTGGTGGGCGGCGAAGGAACTGGCTTTGAAAGCGACGATAACGAGGTGCTTCTGGTAACCCGCCGTAATGACGCCATCGCCGTTCCTCGCGGTTCCAAACGCGACATCGCACACCGTATTCTGGAGGAGTGCCTCAACTTGCGCCTGGTGCGCCAAATGGCCTGATGCCCATGTGGTTGGGCTGGTATCGCTTTTGAGACTTCGCGCCGCTGGTTAACGAATGACCCCACACGAGCTGATTCGAGAGCTGGAGTACCTGCAGGACCTCGGCCTGGATGGACTCCATCTGCCAGAGGGCGTGCAGACATTGGCAGCGCTGCTGAAGCGCGGTGCGCCTATTTCCTCCAGTCGAAGTCCGCTACCTGGGGTCCCGCCTGCCGCTGTGGGAAGCCAGTCAATTCCCTTACCGGAATCGCGTTTGGCTGCCGCCGCTCCAAAGGCTGCCGCCGCTCCAAAGGCTCCCGCCGCGGCATCCCCCGCGGTGCCAGCGCCGCCAAGCCAGGTTGCTCCGCCGTCGGCGGCCGCTGCGCATGCAGCCCCCGAGAGCCCTGCCCCCTTGATGCCGTTGCTCTCAACCCAATTGCTTTCGGGCCAGTTGCTCTCCGGGCAGAGGACGGCCAAATCCCCGGATATGTACGACGCGATCGGTTTGAAGCCCGAAGACGACAACCTTGCCCGCATCCGCGAGGACATTGGTGACTGCAAGCGATGCCGCCTTTGCCATGAACGAACCAATATCGTGTTCGGTTCCGGCAACCAGCAGGCCAAGCTGGTGTTCGTCGGCGAGGGTCCCGGAGAGGATGAGGACCTCAGTGGGTTACCCTTTGTGGGCCGTGCCGGGCAACTGCTCACACGCATGATTGAGGGCACGGCGGAGAAAGAGGGCATCCCCATCCTCCGCAAGGATGTTTACATTTGCAACGTGGTGAAGTGCCGGCCACCCAAGAACCGAAAGCCGGAAAACGATGAAATGGAAATGTGCGGCCAGTTTCTTTACCGTCAACTGGCTGTACTGCAGCCCAAAGCGATCTGCGTGCTGGGGGCCACGGCGGCCCAGGCGCTGCTGAACACAAAAGAGAAAATGGGCGATCTGCGGGGAAATTGGCAGCGCTGGCGCGAGATCCCGGTGATGGTAACGTATCACCCCTCTTTCTTGCTGCGCTCTTACAATCCTGACGCCAAGCGTCTCGCCTGGGAAGACCTGAAGAAGACATTGCACTTTGTTTATGACGATCCCGCGAACCTGCCTCAATAGCCCAGCGCTCGTCTGGCCGCCGTCGATGAGCGGTGCGCGAAGGGTGGCGGACGTTCCGTGCACGGGTCCCTGCTAGGATAACGGCAGAAAGTGTTCGCGCCACGTCTCCATTGCTGGGTTCAACGCTGTGCCAGTCTGCTGCTTCTGCTGGCACTAGCCTTGGGCGCGTGTGCGCCACCCCCGGAATCCCCCACCAGCCTTGGCAGTGCCTACGTGGGGGCCATCAAACTGAAGGTCTACGCGGAGCTTGCTCCTCAAGCTGAGCCGAGTGGAGAACTTCCCTTTGGCCAGCGAGTGGAACTATTGCGTCGACGACGGAATTTTTACCTCGTGCGCAGTGAAGCGGGCATTGAAGGGTGGACCCATCGGAGCGGCCTGTTTAACGATCGCCAGGTGAGCGAGGTAAACGCGCTGGCTCGGTTTGCCGCCGAAAGCACTTCTCAAGGCGAAGCCACGGTGTATTCCCCTCTGAACGCACATAATCACCCGAACCGGCTGGCACCGTCGATCTTCCAAATTCAGGAAGGTGAGACGGTCACCGTGATTGCCCATGAACGTCACCCGCGCGGGCCTTACGAGGCGGGGCCCCTGCTGGAGGATTCCAGCCCCAGGACACCTGCCACTGCTGGCAACGAACCGGAGGATCCAATCCAGATTCTTCCGCCATCTCCGCCACCGCCGCCGGAGCCTCCGATGGCATGGATGCAACTGTCCGGCCTGAGTGCTGAGCGCATCCGCCAACTGGAGGCGGACGGGCTTGTGAATGAGTACGGCGGCTTGGTCCCCCGGGCCTCGGGCGAGCTTTGGACGCTGGTGCGCAGATCCGACGGGCTGGCCGGTTGGGCGCTGCATTCCAGGCTTTCGCCCTCGATTCCGGAACGGGTGCTGCAATACGCTGAGGGTGCCCGCATTACCTCCTACTTCTCTCTCGGCCAGGCCAATGCGGCCGGAACCGCCCAGCATTGGCTGTGGACCACGCTATCCATGACGGATACGGCCTATCACTTTGACAGCTTTCGGGTCTTCATCTGGAACAACCGGTTGTCGCGCTATGAGACTGCGTTCATCCAACGTGGCGTGGAGGGCTACCTCCCGGTGGAAGTGTTCCCTCATGAGGGTGGGGCAATGCGATTCCGCATCGCCGTCCGGGAGCGCCAAGGCGTTCTACATCGAAAGACTTACGAACTCAGCGGGGTGCGGGTCCGGTTGATCCAAAGCGTGCCCTGGCCCAACTATGACCCACTTAAGCAGCCACCCATCATGCAGCGTCTGCCCGAACCGGCTTTCGATGGCAGACCTGCCCCTATCCCCCAAACTACATTCTGGGATCGTTTGGTGGATAGCCCGGCTCGTTTCTGGCGGCGAATCAGGGGAAGCTAAGCCGGGATGTTCGCCTCATTCGTAACCCACGCGCGCAGCCTCATCGGGAGACTAACGTATACTGGCATTTGGCCCTTTTATCCGGCCTGCCTGGCTGGGCCAGTGCGTATACTTCGCCCTCGCCTGAGGGCCTTCATTCAGGACGGTACTCATGTATAAGCTCGTACTCATCCGCCATGGCGAAAGCCAATGGAACAAGGAGAATCGCTTCACCGGCTGGAAGGACGTTGACCTCTCCGACAAAGGTCGCGAGGAAGCAGCTGAGGGCGGCCGGCAGTTACTGGCCGACGGATTCACCTTCGATGTCGCGTTCACCTCCGTGCTGAAGCGCGCCATCCGCACGTTGTGGCTGGTGTTAGACCAGATGGACCTGATGTGGATTCCGGTGCACCGCCGCTGGCAGCTGAACGAACGGCACTATGGCGCATTGCAGGGACTGAACAAAGCAGAAACCGCTGCCGAATATGGTGATGAGCAGGTGAAGGTCTGGCGTCGTTCCTATGACATCCCACCGCCGCCGCTGGAGCCAACGGACGAGCGATATCCCGGCAACGACCCGCGCTACGCGGAACTCAGCGCTGATGAGTTACCCCTAACGGAGTGCCTGAAGGACACCGTGGCAAGGTTCCTCCCCCTGTGGCACGATGAAATTGCCCCCATGGTGAGGAGCGGCAAGCGGGTTCTGATCGCCGCTCATGGCAACAGTCTTCGGGCACTGGTGAAGTACCTTGACAATGTGTCAGACGAGGACATCGTGAACCTGAATATCCCTACTGGTATTCCCCTTGTGTATGAGCTGGATGCGGATTTAAAGCCCATCAAGAGCTACTACCTGGGTGACCCGGAAAAGGTGGCTGCCGCCGCGCAGGCAGTCGCCAACCAAGGCAAGAAGCAGTAAACTAAGCCGGGGCGTCGCCCTGCATCCAGGCCCGGTGCGCCGACCCTCTCCGTTGGGCGAAGGCCGCGTGTGCGCGCCTTGCCAGCTGCGTATCCTAAGTGAGACCAACAGATTGCCGTCCTCGGATTCACATCCCGAACCTGTCGCCACCCCGTCCGGTGGCGCTACACCCACGAAACCGCTGCCTTTCGTTAGCGTGGTGGTGCCTGTGAAGAACGAGCGGGACACCGTGGGCGAACTCACCCGGCAGGTGCGCCAGCAGCTTGCGGCTTACCCGCACGAGATCCTGTTCATCGACGACGGCTCAACCGATGACACCTGGCAGGTGCTGGAGAGCATTCACATGCCAGGCATCGTGCGGCTGGTGAAATTCCGCCGTAACTTTGGCAAAACCGCTGCGTTAAAGGCTGGTTTTCGTTTGGTGAAGGGGGATGTGGTCTTCACCATGGATGGCGACCTGCAGGACGATCCGCAGGAGATCCCTCGCTTCCTGGCTAAACTGGAGGAAGGCTACGACCTCGTATCCGGTTGGAAGAAGCGCCGTCACGATCCAGCATCAAAGGTGCTGCCTTCCCGGATCTTCAACCGCGTGGTGAGCCTGACCACCGGGTTGAGGGTGCACGACGTCAATTGTGGATTCAAGTGTTACCGCCGCGAGGTGGCACAAGCCCTACGCCTCCACGGCGAAATGCACCGGTTTCTACCTGTCCTGGCCCATGCCCATGGCTTCCGGTTTGCCGAAATCGTGGTTACCCACCACAAGCGCCAGTTCGGACAGTCAAAGTACGGTTTCATGCGCCTGTTTAAGGGCTTTTACGATCTGTTTACGGTATTGCTGCTTACCAAGTATGCGGATCGTCCGGCGCACGCATTCGGCTTCCCCGCTACCGCCCTGCTGCTACTCTCGGTCTTCCTGGGCGGGTTGTGCGCGGTATTTGGAGGCAACCTGCTTCTGGCCATCGCCTGCGCCACCGTATTCCTTGCATCGTTCCTTGCCTTTCTGATTGGCTGGATGGCCGAGCTGATTGTTACCACCGGCGAGTTTCACAATGCCTTCTATTCCATCGAGAAGGTGCATGATTAGCTCTCGCCGCCGCCGCCCTCTGCCAGTCTTCACCCAGACGCTGCGCTATCCTCTGTTCGGGGTCCGCCGTCCATGATTCGCCGGCTGAAGAAGCTCATCAAGATCCTGCTACCCGCGGCGATCCTGGTGTTTCTCGTCCAATCGATTTATAGCAACTGGCAGCAGGTTCGCGACTACCCCTGGCATTTCGATTTCCCTTTGCTTGGCCTTGCCATGCTCTTCAGCGCGTCGTGGTTTTTCCTGCGTACCTGGATCTGGGCGCAACTGGTGCGCGAGATGCACAAGCATCTGCCATACTGGCCCGCCTTTCGGGTGTTTATGGTGTCGGAGATAGCGCGCTATGTGCCTGGCAAGATCTGGCAATACATCAGCCGCATCTATCTCGCGGAGCGCTATCAGATTCCACCTGCGCTCACCCTCACCAGCGCAGTCATTGAGTTGCTGCTGATTATGGTGGCTGCTGGCGGAATTGCCCTTGCGAATGCCTCTCGTGTGCTGCCTCAGTTTGAGCAGCAGTACCGCCCACTGTTTGCCATTGGGCTGCTAGCTGCCCTCGCGCTCGTGCATCCCCGCCTACTGCAAACGTGGTCACGATTACTGGCGAAGTTCCTTCGCCAGGAGTGGATCCCTTTCGATGTCCGCTACTCGCATCTTGTCATGCTGCTGATGGCCAGTGTGCTTACCTGGGTGCTGACGGGGCTGGGCTTTGCCTTCTTCGTGCAGTCCCTCATTCCCTCTGCCGAAGGCCGGGTGGTCCAGCTGATTACCATTTACGCTGCCAGCTGGCTTATCGGATTGCTGGCCGTGTTGGTTCCAGCCGGTGTGGGAGTTCGCGAAGGCGCGATGACTGTACTATTGGCAACCATAATGCCTCAGCCTACTGCCGCGGTGGTAGCGATCGCCGCCCGCTTGTGGGTGACTCTTCTGGAAGTGCTGCTGCTAGGAGGCGCCCGGCTCGTGATTCCCGGGCCTGCCCTCGGCAAGGCCGGCGCACAGGAAAACATTCAAGAGCCTTAGCTTTTCTCCAAGAACTTGGCATCCGGCACGTAACGGACTTAGAATCCTGATTCACTGGAGGTACCAACACATGGAACTGCTAGAGGTCTTTTATAGTCCCGCCGCTGCATTTGCCCGCTTGCGGGAGAAGAAGTGGGCGTGGATTCTTCCTACGTTGCTGACCATTGCCCTTAGCATCGGCGCAATCGCGATGGTGCTGAACAAATTCACTGTGATGGATATCATTGAGGCCCAAGCTCGCCAAGGCGGCAATGAAGTTCCCGCGGAGGCCATGGGCACAGCGGCCAGTTTCCTTGCTGTCGTTATGTATGCCAGCCCCTTCCTCACGGTGCCGATCTCCATTCTGGTAATTGCACTTGTGGTGTTTGCCATCGTGAAGGGATTCTCTGGCGAAACCACGTACTCCCGAATGCTGAATGCCGCCAGCTATGCCTTCTGGCCAGTGTCTGTGATCTCTACGGTACTGATGGCGGTGATGTTGATGGCTGCGCCAGACATCCAGGCCTTTAACCTTGAAAATCCCATTCCTTTGAATCTCGGCTATTTTTTGGGTGCGGACGCAGTCGGTAAGGCTGCCTCTGCGTTTCTGACGGGCGTCAGCCTGGTGAACTTCTATTTCGTATATCTGCTGGCTCTCGGTGCTGCCCAACTCTCTGACCGCGTTCGCATCAGCAGCGTCGTGGGCCCGCTACTGGGCATTTACGCCCTTTGGTACCTGGGTAAAGCGGGTTTTGCTGCCCTGTTCGGCTAACGGCATTCACGGTCAAGGCGCCCGGTGTTGGGCTCCCCGTCATTCGGTTCGCGGTTATTGTGGATAGTTCTTCCAGGTGGGAAAACGCTTCCGTGCGTCGGCCAGTTGCGCGGGCGTGTAGCTACTCAACGGCTTGTACTTCAGTACCGATCCCGGAATGGTGCGGTTTGGATTCCCATTCTTCACGGCATGGGGATTGAGGTCCCAAAGCAGTGGCCAATACTCAAAGCTGTTGTACAGCAGCTTTGAGATCGCACTCAAGCTTTGCCCGGGTTGTACAGTCACCGTAGGTCCGTTTGCTTTCGGCGGCGCAGGTGCTTTCGGCTTTGGCCGCGTCGGAGCAGCCGGAAGCACTTCCGGGTCTGTACTGAAGAACTTCTGGATGTCGATCTGAGACCACCGGCTACCCTCGAGAGCAAACGTTGCTCCGTGCTTGTCCGGTCCAGTAAGCTGTTTCCAGTTATTCTTCAGATTGTTCCAGCCCTTCATCAGGCTAATGTGCTTGAACATCACCACCAAGGGCTGGATAGCCACCTCGTAGACCACGGTGCCCGCGTTAAGCGCAACATGGAAAATCCCGCCAACTACCGTGATCATTGCGCTTGTGTAGAAGTGCTCCACATTGCCGATGTGGGTATTCGTCACTGCAATGTCGCGCTTCAAGACAGTTTGGTAATAGCCTTTCACATTGGGAATCCCTTTTTTGAAATCCCCGTAGTATAGCTCCTGGTCGCGCATGCCCGTAATCCAGTTTCTGGCGGCAATGATACGACGCTCGAAGTCATTGGCGGCCACCAGTTTCATCTCCTCGTGAGGCGGGAACCATATATAGGCGGGATCCCTGTCGGGGTTCGCACCCACCAGCCAGGCTTCTTCGGCCAGATCCCGTTCCACTGGGTCCGCAAAGTACTTTCCAGGCGCAGGCATGTGTCCCGACATGGTCCGTTTCTCCCTATACAGCGACCTGATGCGTGTTGAGCCACCAAACGGGTTCTTAAAATCCCCCGCCTCCATGGCAAGCCAGTAGCCTGCCTTGAATCCAATCGGATTGCTGCACTGCGGGCGCGATGCCTGCAGGTGCTGATTTCCCAAGCCTTACTTAGTGCAAAGCAGCGGCCGGCGGGATCACAAAGTTCCAGATTGAGGAATGACGTGGTATCAGCAGGCCGGCATACAGCGCGAGACAAGCGTCTGCTGTCTTCAAAGCAGTCCATGGCATGTAGCCGATCCCTGCTAACCCAGGGATGGATTCGGCAATCCATGACTTGCGCGCAAGCGCCGCATCATCCCGCCAAGCGAGGTGGCAAAAGGCGCAGTCAGGTTAGGCCACCCCCAGTCAGGCCTGGATGGGGGTGGCGATTAGTTTGGCGGCTGGGGAACCATTCACCAGGACGTCGTATTCGCCTTCAGCCCAGACGGGCACAGAGCGGATGGAGCCGTTGGTGCGGTAGCAAAGCACGGTTTCGCCCGCAGCGTTGCGGATGTCCACGACGCCATCAGCAGGGCTAACTAGCTTAAGTTCCCACTTGCAGGCCTGCTGGCCGTTCTGCGCTTGGGTGACGGTGATGGGCCAGCCAGGAAAGGGCTCAGCGCCAGGGCTGCCATAGACCACCCAGCGGGGGTAGTTCTCCAACTTGTAGGTGCGGGCGGCTTTGTCAATTTCCACCAGCCCGTAGCCGGTAACCCTGTCAAACAGGGCGGCTGGGACGCGACCGGTGCGGTAGGGGTTGGCTACCGCATGGACAGTGATTTTGTTGCCGAAGCCGTCGACGAATTCGCCCATGTTACGGGACTGTCCAGGCTTGCGGTTCTTGCCCTCTACCGGCGGGAACCAGCGGCGTGGGAATAGGTTGCTGATGGCGGGTGTGCAGAGGCCGAAGACGGAGTCGTTCCAGGAGTCGGCTCCGTACTGCACAGTGCTGCCCAGGTGCTGGTCGCCCGATAGGTGGGGCGCCAGGGCGGCGCGCATCAGTCGCAGCGCGCGGTTCCGGGCAGTTTGTGGCCAGGCGTTGGAATCGTGGTCCTGCACCACCTTATCGTCAGGGGCATAGCCACCCAGCGGATACACTTCCAGGCCGGGGACGCCGGAATCCGTCATGAAGCTCTTGGGTAGTGTGGCGAGGTTGCAGAGGATTGAGCCGGAGACAACACACTTCATGGTGGCCCCTTCCCAATCGCGTACCCAGTCGGCAAGGAAGCGTTCCTGCGCTTCGCCCAGTAGGTGCGCGCCCGGGGCATCGCTGGACTTGGCGGAATCCCAGGTCTTGTTCAATGGCCAGCCATTGATGATTTCCGCGTCGGGCAGGAAGTCGACAGGGGCGCTCTTGAACTTGCGGTCTTCCAGCAGGGCAAAGCTGACGCCGCCCACCAGTAGGTGGCCGAAACACACGGGGATGTTTTCCCAGATCGTACCCGCTTGGTCCCACACGGGGAGGTGGCTGGACTGCGTCTGGTAGACCATCTGCACCCAGCGGGCCTGCATCAGATAGCCGCCGGAATCCTGGGCGCGTTGCTGGCGCTCCGCGGGCTCAATCCGCTCAGAGCCTACCTGCTGAGTGATTTCGGGGTACACCGCCTGACGACCTCCAGCACCCCAGAGGTTGCCGTGATACACATCGTGATCGTCCGCAAGACTTACGCAGGGTATCTCGCGGGTGAGTTCGCCCCAGGCCCAGCCGAACAGGTACCACTTGCGGAGGTAATCCACGCGGGCCGCTTCCAGCGGATCCCGTTGGATACCGTAGCCGGCATTTGCCTCATAGAGTTGGTCGCCGGTAAAGAACAATACGTCCGGATTGGCAGCCTTCAGGCTTTGGGCGATTTCCGCATGCGGGAAACCCAGATCCCACTGGCAGGTAAGCGGTGCGGCACGGATCTTCTGTTTGTCGCGGGGGTCCTTGCGAATGTTGCCCGTGTAGCTGTCGTTAAGGTAGCGCACCTCAAAGGAGTGGTCGAGCGTGTCGTCGAGGTTGGGGACAGAAAAAGCGGCGGTGGAGGAGAACGCATCCACATTGACCGTGGCGGCCTGTTTGCCATCAATGCGCAGTTCGGCAGTAGCGTCCTCTTCGACGGGTACGAACTGAGCCGTCAGGCGGAGGTGGCCGCGGTGCAGGGTGTACTGAGTGAACAGGATAGGTCCCCAGGCGCGTTCAGGAATGGTGGCGGCTTTGGGTCCGCTGAGTTGCCAGTTTGAGAACCAGAAGGCCATGCTACCACCGCGGGTCTGGTTGGGCTTCCCGGTGTTGGGCTGGTTGGGTTCGGGCATGGGGGGGATACCAGCGGGAAGGTCACCGTTGTGGCAGACCAGCGCAATGCCGCCAGCCAGCCATTCCGCGGGGACTTCGCGTTCCATTGAGAGGCCACCCGCACTTAGTCTTATCCGATTCCCGGTGGCTTCCAGGCGCAGGGTGACGTCATCCCAGTTGGCGATTTCAGGGCCGTCGCCCGGCTGGACAATGAAGAGTTGGCCGGTATGGGAAAGTCCCGCTTCCAGGCCAAAGCCACGGATGGCGCTGTCGCGATACTCGTTGAAGTGGCCTCGCATGCCAAAACGAAAGCCCACCCAGCCAGGGGTAAGCGGCGCGTCCTTATCCAGCTTTCCCAGCCGGACGCTGATGGCAAAGTCTCCAGGTTCCGCCTTCAACTCGCGGGTGAGCCAGTAAACGTTGCGATCCCCGCCGGATACATGACACTCAAACCGGTCCCCACGACGGCGCCAGTCCTGCATGGGGTTGGCCCAGTATTCGGGTCCCAGCCAGACTTCTGTGCCCGGTTCGCCGGCAAGTTGGCAGGCGGTCAACGGGGCAAGGGCAGGTAGGGAGGCAAGTGCCTTCAGGAGTTCACGTCGTTCCATTGCGCCAACAAGTCTATCGAATCGAATCCAGGAATATCCAGACGGATTCGAATGGCGAATCGGGAATGGGTTTGAATCGGCTGAGGCCGTCGCCAGGCTCACGCGGGAGGCTACTGAAAGCTGAGGATGCGCAGCACGCCGTCCGTTCCTTGGGGCGCGCCTTCGGTTACATAGCCAACCATCACTGCCTTGGCCCGCTGGGGGCCGCAGGTGAACTCATGATCGGTCTTTGCTTCGCCCTGAACAAACACGCGGACGGATTGCGGATCGTCAATTGCCAGACGGAGCGACTGTCCGCGCACCTCCACGGTGAGGGTGACGGGGCTGCTGCAATCAAGCTGTCTTGCAACAGCCGCGGCCAGTACCGCCCCATCACCGGCAAGGAAGGCTTCCATTTCCGTGGTCACCACGTCGGCGGTACTGTTCCCGCGCCGGGGGACGCCTCGTTGGATATGCGGGCGCTCGTTCTCCGCGGCACCGGTGGATTCCCCGAATTCGGGCACCGCCGCGTCATCGCTGGCCCCGGATCCTTTCCTCGCATCTGCGCCGTCATCACCAACGTTGACCTGACGCTGCTGCGGGGTGCTGAGGGTGGTCACTTGATTCCGATATTCTCTGGAGGTTTCAGTGAGCCGTTCCAGATTGCGAAGGCGGGCGATCTGGGCCTCCGTGGTGGCGAACTCAAGGCCCCTGCGAATCGCGCCGCGTGCCTCGTCAAAGCGGTCCAGATTGGCTAGGGCGTAAGCATATTGAAAGAAGTACTCTGGCGCGTCGGCTGCCTTCACGCCGCCCGCGCGGACGAGGTACGTAAGGGCATGGTCGAATTTGCGTGCGTTCAGCACGTAGCCAACGGCCCACTTGCGCGCCTCTACATAGTTGGGTCGCAGGCGTAACGCTTCGTTGATCCACTGCTGGCATTGAGGGATGAACTCGGTGTACTTGCAGCCGATGGAAGCGAGGTCGAAGTAAAGGTTCGGATTCGTGCTGCCCGCTTCGGCGGCGCGGCGGAAATGACCGGCGGCGGCCTCGCGCTCCATGCTCATGAGGGCCAGATAGCCCTGAGCTTCGGCGATTTCGGGTTCCTTGGGATACTGCCGGGCAAGATCCGTGAAGATGGCGGCGGCTTCGTCCGCGCGGCCCATGTATTGCTGCAAATGGCCCAGCAGCAAGGGGGCTTCCCAGGGCGCGATCTCTGATTCCTCCACCTGGGCGCGCTGGTCAAGCCCAGTGGCGGGCATCTTCAAATAGGTGTAGGCTCGCTGGCGGATGTACTGGCCCAGCAACTTTTCCAGGTCCTGGATGGATGCGCCATAGATCTTCTGGTAGACCTTCTCCGGGTCATCTCCATTGCGGGTGGCTGCCAGAAACTCCCCTGAGCGGGTGCGCATGTTACCGCTCAGGAAGGTCATGTGGGTGAGCGCCCAACCTTGCGAGTATAACTGGTAAACCACCTGCTTTTCCGTCTGGTGACGCTCGCTCCGTTGGAGGTTGAAGATGCGCGCCAGCGGAATCGCGGTGATGCTGAGGGAGTTCAGATAACGTAGGTGCTCCTCTACGGGCAGCCCCATGTGAATCTCTTTGTTGGTGATCCTAAGGGTAGAGAAAAAGTCGGCCATGCCCTCTTCTAGCCACGGAGGAAACTGAAACTCCGCATGACGGCTGAACAGGTGAAAGTATTCGTGATTTAACACCCGCGTCGTCGGTGTATCCGATAGGTACAGGACGATGTAATCGCGGCTGCGCGCGTTCAGGTAAAAGGCATCGGAAAGCGACGGAGCATAGCGCTGATACTCCGCCTTATTCTTCAACAGCACTACCCGTCCGCGTGCGGCCCGTTGAATCTTGCTTTGGGTGAGTACCTGATAGGCCGCGCGTACCTGCTCCAGGTGCTGTAGCACCTGGCGGGCATTGCCGCTGGACTCGCGGGTGAAAATCTCGAAGTGCTCGCTCCGGAACTTCTTCCAGTCGGCAGCTGGGGCGATGGCGGGAAGCAGCGTGGCAAGGCACCACAGCGTGAGCAAGGGGGCGATCGTTCGAAGCATCAGACACCCAATTACCGAAGCCCGGTTGGAGGGAACGGCTACGCTAGCAATTCAGCCGCCCTTGCGGGCAACACAGCCCGTCTGGCGGGCGGTTGCTCTCATCATACACGTCTGCAGGATCTGGATGAAGCACCCTGACCGCAGTGTCACACTGCCCGCATCCGTTCTCCTACGGGCGCTAGACCACGGGATCTTTCTTCTTGAGTAGGCGGGAGATCTCGTGCAGGAAGTCGTCTTCGTCCTGGAAGTTGCGGTAGACGGAGGCGAAGCGGACATAGGCAATCTTGTCGATGGTCTTGAGGCGCTCCATCAGGATCTCGCCCACCTGGGCGGTGGTGATTTCGCGGTCAGGGTTGGCCACCAGGGCGGCTTCCACCGCATCTACCGCCTCAGCCATGGCGGACATGCTGACAGGGCGCTTTTCGGAAGCTTTCAGCAGGCCGCCAAGCACTTTTTGGCGGTCAAAGGGTTCGCGGCGGCCGTCCTTCTTCACCACCATGAATGGGATCTCGTCGATACGCTCATAGGTGGTAAAGCGGCGCGTGCAGGCAAGGCATTCGCGGCGACGGCGGGTAACGTTGCCTTCCTTGCTTTCACGGGAATCAATCACCTTATCCCCGTTGTGGCCGCAGAAAGGGCACATCATAGCTGGGCTTCACGTTCCATGTTCTTTATTTTCCGCCAGTTAAGTCCGCTGCGCAATGCGGCGGCAGCGGCGGGCAGCAGGGTGCTGCCTACCTGGATGACGCCGAAGGCAAGCGTGATGGCGGAGGCGGTCTCCAGGGGCATGCCCAGCCATTCGGTCAACAGGAGGGCAGTGATGACAAAATAGCCCCCCACCAGACCGGGCAACGGGACGGCGCTGGCAAGGGCGAGCAGGGCCAGGAATCGTACGGAATCGCCCAGGCTGAGGTGCGCGGAGGCGGGCAGAGCCAGGAAGACAAGCCAGGTGCTGACGGCAATGACGGCGAAATGCAACACGGAGTACCCGGTGATGCGCGCGAAGAGGACCGGGTGCCGGCTGACGGCGAGGGCATCAAGAAACGCCGTGAGGAGGCGTTCGGCCCCATCGCGGCGCGGTTCCGGCAGGAGGGCGAGCGCTGGGCGCAGGCGATCCGCGGCGAATCCCTGGGCGAAGGTGAACACCAACAGTAGGGCAGTGGCGGTGACCGTGGCTACCAACACGATGGCTCCGCCGGCGCGAAGGGCGATGGCGAGTGGAGAGCCGGTGGGGAGGCCATCAAGAGAGAGCGTGGACAGTGCCCAGGCTGCCAGCCCCAGCACGACCAGCAGGTCGTAGATCCGTTCCAGTAACCAGGCACCCACTTGGGAGAGGAAGGGAACACCTAGCTGGCGGCTGATGAGGTACGGCCGCAACAGTTCGGCCGGGCGTCCGAGGATAAGGACGGCAGCGAAGCCGATCACCGTATTGCCGAACAGATCAGGCAAGTGGACGGCCGGTGAGTAGGGCCGGACGAGGTCAGCCCAGCGCAAGGTACGCACAACGAACGCCGCGATGGCAGCCAGCAATGCCCCGCCAAGCAAAACGGGATCGGTAGTCCGCAAGAGGGCAAGAAACTGGCCAAGGGCAAACCCCTCATTCTGCCGTGCGAGCCAGGCAATCACGACCCCGGTTACCAGTAGGGAGAGCGATCCCAAGAGCCAGCGCTTGCGATTCGAGGGCTGGGGTTGGCTGTCTGACGGGGGCGGGCTGTCTGGGCCGGGTGTGGTCATGGATGGCTAGGTATGGACATGGGTGGGTGGGCTGCGTCGCCCGTCGAGGACGCCGATAACAAAGATTGCTGATTGGCGGGCGGTCTCGCGTCGCTAGCTGCTTGGCAAATGCAGTCCTACAATGGGATTTCCGTCACAATGCATTCAAAGATTGAACTTTTGGGTGCAAGACATCGTTCTCCACAGTGTAAGGCATCGAACGCAAGTACTGATCGCTGATACTTGCAAATCCGGGGCCTGAGGAAACACGATGGAAGCGGTGTACAGTTGGGCGATGGGAACGGCAGCAGGAGCAGCGGCTCCTCGGCCGGGCCGGGCGCCTTTCGGGAATCCGGGGCAAACGCCAGATGGCATTTCCGGTCGGAGACGCCCCTTTTCTACCTGGACGAGGTCAGAATCGTTGAACGCTGATCTGCAACTAGTGGAGCGCTGCCTGGCAGGCGAGGACTTCGCCTGGGAGGAACTCATTCGCGTCCATACGCGGCGGGTGTACGGGATCTGCTATCGGTTCACGGGGTCTGACAGTGAATCGCAGGACCTTGCGCAGGAGGTGTTCCTGCGGGTGTATAAGTCGTTGGGGAGCTTCCGTTCAAAGGAAGGCAGCTTCCAGGTCTGGCTGTCTCGGCTGACGCGGAACCTGTTGATTGACCATTACCGGAAGTCGCGCCTGCAGCGCGCGACGGATTCCATCGAGGATCAACTTCCGGTGCTGGAGCAGAAGGGCTCCGCGGCGAACCGGACGGATGCGATGCTGGCCAGCCGCGAAGCAGGCGAACTGATCCAGCAGGCGCTGAACAAGCTGTCGCCGGAGTTACGGGAAACGGTGATCCTACGCGATTTGGAGGAGATGGAATACAGGGAGATCGCCGGCGTGCTGCAGGTGCCTGAGGGCACGGTGAAGTCGCGGCTGAACCGGGGGCGAGCGGAGTTGGCGAGGCTGTTGCGCCGGTTTCAGGTATAAGCTGTCCGGGTGACGCTGGGCAGGCTTCAGGAAGGGCCGGGGGCGCAGTTGGGAATCTTGAGGGAAAGGAGGACGCCATGACAAGAGCAGAGTTGGAAGCCAGGATTGCTGATTATCTGGATGGGGCTCTGGACGGCACGGAAGTGGCGGCCTTCGAACAGTACCTTGCCCTGTACCCTGACCTGGTAGAACTGGTGCGGGACGCCAGTGAGGCGATGGACGTGCTGAAGCAGGCGGAAGCACCGGAACCCCCGCCCGCCCTTTACGCGCGGCTGGAACTGGCGCTGCATGATGCGCGTCGCGAAACCCGCCGGGAAGTGAGCAATAACGGCATTTTTGCCAGCCTGGCCCTTTGGTTTGCGCCCATGTTGCAGCCGCGATTTGTGATGGGGATGGCCATGACGATCCTGTCGGTGTCGATGATCGGCCAGCTCACCGGGGCGCGGATTGACCAGGTATCGGCCAACGATCTGAAGCCGGCGGCCGTATGGTCTGCCATCGGGTTCCGGGCTGAGCGCGCTTGGGACCGGGCGACGAAGTATTACGAGAGCTTGCGGGTGGTGTACGAAATGCGGACCCGCGTGCAGGAGTGGAGCGACCAGCTGGAGCAGGAGCGCCAACGCGCAGCCAGCCGTTTGGACGATCCCGACACAGAGATCAGTGGTGCTGCACAAGGCGATGCAGCGCCGTCGGATAGCGAAAAGTCGAAGGACAAGGTAACGGAATAGGCGATTGAAGAACACCTGAGCCCCGAAGAGGACAGGTGGCGTTCAAGAGCGTGGCGTCAGTAGCGGGCGAATCTGCAGCGCAGTGTGTTTCGCCGGCGGGGTAGCAGCAGCGGGGAAGTTGGGAACGAGGAGGTAAGCGTCATGCAGGACACGAATTATCCGGTACCGGGCGATCCAACCAATGGAGAGCCGCGGGAGCAGCAACCAGCGGATTTTCGGATGCAGCCTGGCGAAGGCGGACAGTTTCACCGTCCGCCGGATCCTGAGCAGGAACCGCGGGCCGAACCTCGATCAGGCCAGCCGATCACCTGCTATTGCCGGGTGTGTGGCCGGGGCCTAGCCGCGCAGGAGGCCCGCAACTTCCAGGGTGCAATTTACTGCGGGCAGCATGCCCCACAGGCCTCGTATGGGCCAGCTCAGGCAGCATACGGGCCAGCCCAGGCGCCGCCACCGCCGCCCGGCATGGCCTATGAGCCGCCTTCTCCCTATGCAACCGGAGTGGCCCCGGTAACTGGTGCGTCGCCCGGCTTGGCCTTTTTGCTGGGCCTGATTCCTGGCGTTGGCGCGGTGTATAACGCGCAGTATGTGAAGGCCATCGTGCATGTGGTGGTGTTTGGACTGCTGATTAGCATTGTGGATTCCAACGCAGTAAACGGCTTGGAGCCGCTGTTCGCGTTATTGATTGCGATTTGGTACTTCCACATGCCTTTTGAGGCCTATCACACCGCAAGGAAACGGAGCCTGGGCATTCCCGTGGATGACTTCTCCAGCATTCTGCCCTTGAAGGCGCGCACCAGTGGATTTCCAATGGGACCGGTCGTGTTGATCGGATTGGGCGTCGTGTTCTTGCTGGCGCAATTTGAGTTGCTTTCGGTACGGGCGATATTGCAGTTTTGGCCCGTGGCGCTGATTGCCGCCGGTGCCTGGATGCTGTATGAGCGGATAGCCCAGAAGCCAAGCGAGAGCTGAGAAGTTGGGGTGCTTGCGGACCTGCTGTGACGGACGCCGAGGAGGTTGATATGCAATCGAATATGCTGAGTTTCATCCGGGCTGCCCGCGGTCCTGTCCAATTGATTGTGCTGGGGTTGGTGTTCCTGTTGGCCTACAACCGGGTTGCCGGCATTTCCAAGACCTGGCCGGTGCTGTTGATCACTTACGGCTTGATGCGCCTGCTGGAGTGGACCTTCCAGCGAGGTCAGCCTGTGCCGGAGCCCTGGCAGGGCTAGCAGTTCTTCCGCGCCGCAGGCACTGTATCCGCCAAATGGCCCCGTGGTTTCTTTGCCCTTGTTTGTCAGCCCTTGAAAGGAGGATCCAGCCATGAAACGGACATCCATCATTGGACCCGTCATCCTGATTGCCGTTGGCGTCCTGATCCTGTGGATCAACCTCAGCGGGGGCACCCAGGTGCTTGACTTGCTGGCACTGCATTGGCCCTGGATTCTTGTGGGATGGGGCGTCATCCGGCTGGCGGAGCTCTTCTACTGGAGCCAACAGCAGGCGCCCATGCCCGCGCGCGGATTAAGCGGCGGGGAGTGGTTTCTTGTGGTATTGATCTGCCTGGCAGGCAGTGGCCTCTATGGTTCTCGGGCCGTGATTGGGGATCTTGGAAACTTGTCCCTACGCGGACCTGGATTACGGATGTTCGGCGAGGCCTACGACTTCGCCATTGCCGATCAGGCAATCGCGACGGGCAAGACAAGCAGGGTGCTTGTGGAGAATCTGCGCGGGGAAGTGATTGTTACTGCTGATGACGGCGAGGACGTGCGGGTGAGCGGCAGGGAAAGCCTGCGCGCGGTTTCCGAAACGGACGCCAAGACGGCTTGGGAAGCACGCCAGGTTACGGTGGAAAAACAGGGTGATCTGGTGGTGGTGCGTACCAACCAGGAGGGCATGTCCAGCGACCGGCGCGCGCGCACTTACCTGCTGATTAAGGTGCCCCGCAACTCTGCGCTGGAAACCCGCGGTAGAGATCTAAGGGTGGAGGCCAGCGGCTTGCAGGGGCGGTTGGATATTCAGGCTGACGAGGGCGAGGCAACCATCACCAAATCCAAGGGATCGGTAGCAGTCCGTATCCCCCGTAGCCGCGAGATCCGCCTCCGCGATGTGGAAGGGGATGTGGAAGTGAGCAGCGCACGGGGCGATAACCTCTCGCTGCAGGATATTCGTGGGCCGGTGGTGGTAAGTGGCGCTTTCAGCGGCAACATTGACTTGCGACGGATTGCGGGTCCGCTGCGCGTGGAAGACCGCCGGCTGGACCTGCGCGCGGTGGCCATTCCGGGTGAAGTGGCGGCTACGCGCGGAAAGCTCACTGGCCGCAACATCACGGGTCCGCTGCGCATCGCGGGCGAATCGAAGGATATCTTGCTGGAAGAATTTACAGAGAAGCTGGAGCTTAGCCTTGTGCGCAGCGACGCCGAGATCCGGCAAGGCGGCAGCAAGGTAATCCCGATGGAAATTGACGTCCAGCGTGGCAAGGTAACGCTGGTGTTGCCGGACAACGCGCCGCTCCGTCTGGATGGCCAGGCGCGCCGCGGTGAAGTATCCAACCGCACCGGACGCAGCTTCACCGAAGAGCTCGCTGGCGACCAGACGCGCTTGCATGGAGGTCCTGCCAACGCGCCGCTGGTGCGCGTGAAGGCTGGGCGCATTGAGCTGGAAAGCGGCTCGCCCAGGCCTTAGTACCCACAGGAGCATGGCAGGCCTGATGCCTCAGGGCGGCTTCCTGGATCGGGTGTACCCGCTTGCTTCAAGGCCTGCGGGCCGGGGCCGATAAGCCGTTCATGGTGTGGTTCGCCCGACTGCTTGTGGCGTTGCTGCTAGCGCTGTTGCCACTTTCCGCGCAGATTTACCATTTCCGAACTTTCGGATACAGCGATGGCCTTACCAGCCTGTCCGCGCAGTGTATGTTCCAGGACTCCCGCGGCTTTCTTTGGATGGGCACGCAGGATGGCGTATTTCGCTACGACGGAGTGCGGTGGACTGAGTTGCCCGTTCAGGGCCGCATCAGTGCGGGCCCTTTCTACGACTTTGCGGAGACTACCGATGGCACCCTATGGGTGAACGGGGCGCGCCAGCTGCTGCGGGTGTCGGGGCGGGATCTGGTGGCGGTGCCACTGCCGATTGGTCTGGCGCGGATCGCCTGGCAGTCGCTGGCCGCGTCCCCCGATGGCTCACTCACCGTGGCCACGATGGCCGGCTTGGTTATAGGCCGGAAGCAGGTTGGCGAATGGCGCTTCGCTCTCGACGCCCAAACGGCAGGGCAGGCGGTAACGATGGTGATCCCCACGAGAAGCGATGCGCTGGTAATTGCCATGCGTAACCGCATCTGGAAGTGGACCGAGACCGAACAGATCCAGGACCTGCGGTTTCCAGAGGCCGAGTACGAAGCCATAGCCCAAACCCCTGACGGCAAAATCTGGGCACGGTCGAGGACATTTCTGGCTGCGGGCACAATCGGCGGTGCAGCGGTCATGCTTACTGGACAGCGCGAATTGCAGGGTGTGACTTGGGGCATGCTGCGCGTGGATCTGGAGGGGCGTTTGCTGCTCACCGGGGAGAAGGGGTTATTGGTCTATGAACCCGCCAGTGGCGAATGGGAGGCGGTATCCCGTGATCGCGGTCTTGGCGATGACGAGGTGCTGGATGTGTTGGCGGCACGTGACGGCTCCACATGGCTGGCCACCCAAAGCCATGGATTAGTCCAGTGGCAGGGGCGAGACCGTTGGATTAGCTTCCAGCCAGAAAAGGCGATGGGAAGCCCAAGCGTGTGGGCCGTCCAGCGGGAGACGCCAGGATCGTACCTGGTGGGAACCAACAGTGGCATCCTTCGGCTGCGTTTTCCGTTGCTGGCCACGAGGGAAAGCGTGGACCCCGATGACGGGATGGCTCCTACCGATCCAGCCCGGCAACTGCCCCTGCACCGGATGCACCAAGCGGTGTGGGAGCGTGCATCGTGGATGCCCGTTGATGCCGTCCATGTGATTCGGCGTGGACGCGATGGCTCAATCTGGTGGATTAGTGGACCACGCGGTCTGCTGTATCGACGGATGCCAGGGAAACTCGCTCCCATGGCGATGGGCGAACAAGACGGGCTGATGGGTCATGCCCGGAACTTGCACATGGATGGCCGCGGCCTTTTGTGGGTAGCCACTTCCAAAGGTCTCTTTGCCCTGCACCCGGGCTCGTCCACCTTCCAGCCGGTGAGATTGCCACAGACCGCGGACGCCGGGTTTCGCGGCGACATTCGCGATGGGATGCGCGGGCAGTTGTTCTTCACTTCCCAGAATGGCCTGTTCGAACTGAAAGACGCAGTGTGGCGCCACTACGGAGCGGGTTCGGGGCTGAAGGACCGCCACCTGCAGTCCATGGAAACAGACTCTGCCCACCCTGACACGGTTTGGGTTTCCTACAGGTTAGGAAGTGGGGTTACGCGATTGGATTTGGGTGGCAGCGTACCCGTGGTTACCCATTACGGCCTGAAGGAGGGCTTGCCGTCCCTGCATGTCTACGCATTGGGGAAGGACCACCTGGGTAGAATCTGGGCTGGGACGGCACAGGGTGCGGCCTATTTCGATGGCAGCCATTGGCACTCGGAATCCACCGCCGACGGGCTTATCTGGGACGATTGCAACGAAGGCGCTCTTCTTGCCGATTCTAATGGCATCTGGATCGGAACCTCCAACGGGCTCTCCTACCGAAGGATCCTCGGCGTCGATGAACAGCGTCATCCACCCCCGGCTGCAATTTCCAGCGTTACGGTGGGTGAACTTGAGCTCGACCCCAATCAACTGGTGAGTGTGGTCCCTTTGTCTCCTGCTGTTCAAGTGTCCTTTGCCGCTCTGCGCTTTGCTGGCCGATCTGGATTGCGCTACCGCTATCGTTTTGTCGGCAAGGGAGACGCATGGACAGAAACGACGGGGAACCAGATTGCGTTCTATGATCTCGCTCCAGGGCTGCACACCCTGCAGGTTGAGGCAGGCACCGCCTCAGATGGTTGGAGCCCTCCCGCCGAGCTTCGCATTGCGGCGGAAGCGCCGTTCTGGGCAAAGCCATATTTTTGGGCGTGGGGCCTCCTGGCAATCCTCCTGGCCGCGCTGCTGATTGGCCTGCACCTACGGCGGCGAGGGCTGCAGTTGCAAATGCAATTAGAGACGGCCGTGCAAGACCGCACCGCGGAACTGGACTTCGCACGGCGTCGAGCCGAAGCGGAACGAACCCGCGCCTTAGAAGCAAATCGTCTGAAAGACGAGTTCCTCGCCAACATGAGCCATGAGATCCGCACGCCGATGAACGGCATTATCGGCATGGCGCGCCTGGCGATGATGACTCCACTGAATAGTGAGCAGCGAGAGTACCTCGAAAAGGTCTATGCTTCTGCCGAAGGCCTGCTCAGCCTGCTGAACGACATCCTCGACCTTTCCAAGATCGAAGCCGACCGCATGGAACTAGACGAGGCCCCATTCTCCCCGGTAAGGACGGTGGAACGGGTGCTGGGTCTGGTACGCGTACGCGCCACAGACAAGGGTCTCATCCTGCAGGCCCACTTCGCGGAGACGCTTCCAACCCAACTGCTAGGAGACGACCAAAGGATTAGTCAGATTGTGCTGAACCTGGTGAGCAACGCCGTAAAGTTCACTGATGCGGGTTGGGTGCGGGTGGAAATGCACTGGTTGCCTGTGGGCTACAGCAACTCGCAGGAGGGCAAGGCAGAGATTTCAGACGGTGAACTCCAGATCTGTGTGCGCGATAGCGGACCTGGAATTCCAAGGGACAAACAGACATTGATTTTTGAGCCCTTTCGCCAGTTGGATGGCTCAATCTCGCGTCGCTTCGGAGGAACTGGACTGGGCCTGGCGATCTCGTTGAAACTGGCACATCTGCTGCGCGGGCGCCTCAGGCTGGAGAGTGAGCCCGGCGCCGGCTGTGCGTTTCACCTGTCGGTGCCGTTACGGCTGGCTGGAGAAACTTCGAACCCAGAGGCGCACGCAGCAAGCATTCCGCCGTCGCTAGCATGCCCTTCTGCGGCTATTTTGCGCATTCTGGTTGCGGAGGACAACCCCATAAACCAGACCGTGGTGAAGCGATTCCTGAAGCACCTTGGGCATGACGCGGTTGTGGTGAACAACGGAGCCGAGGCCTTGGAACACCTAGAGACCGGGAACTACGATCTTGCTCTGCTGGATGTGCAGATGCCCGTGATGGATGGCCTGATGGCCGCCGAGGAATGGCGCCGCCGGGAGCTGACGACGGGCGTGCGCATCCCACTGATGGCGCTGACAGCAAATGCGATGAAAGGCGACCGGGAGCTTTGCCTGCGCAGCGGCATGGATGGCTATCTGGCCAAGCCCTTCACGCCGCGGCAACTGGCTGACGCGTTGGCCGAAGTCACCCGGGCAACCGCCGCCTTGCGGAGCGCTTCGGTGGATCAAACTTAGCGACGGCTGTTGATCTTCGACAGCAGCCGCAGCAACTCCAGATATAGCCAGATCAACGTGACCATCAGGGCGAAGCCGGCGAACCATTCAAACTTGCGCGGTGCGCCCTGGCTGACTCCCTTTTCGATAAGATCAAAGTCGAGAATCAGGTTCAGAGCTGCCACCACGACAATCACTCCGCTGATTCCGATGCTCAACAGGCTGTTGCCATAGAGGAAGCTCAACTGGATGCCGAAGAAACTCAGCACGAAGCCCGCCAGATAGACCAGGAAAATCGCACCGGTGGCAGCCACCACGCCCATCCGGAACTTCTCGGTTGCCTTGATGAGTCCGCTGCGATAAGCCATCAACATGACTGCCAGCACGGCGAAGGTGAGTGCCATCGCCTGCAATGCAATACCCGGATAGCTGGCTTCAAACATGGCGGAGATGCCGCCCAGCGCAAAGCCCTGTAGAAGCGCGTATGCCGGTGCGGTTATCGGCGCCCAGTCTTTCTTGAATGTGGTTATCAGCGCCATCACCAGGCCGCCGATAATCCCGCCCATCATCATCAGTCCCACCAGCGGGTCAGCCGGATTGGCGAAATAGCGGGTCCACGGCAGGATGGCCCCAACGGTTACCAGCAACAACAGGAATCCGGTCTTGTTGATGACGCCATTGATGGACATGGTGTCGCCAAAGGCCACCATTTCCCCGGAACGGAATGCGCCCTCGCCCAGTACCGGGTTGCCGCTGCGCGTGAAATCCATCGCCATACGATTTTCTTTTCCTCCACTTTCACCCTATCAGATGCAGGGTGGCTAGCTGATGACGGGAAACTGGCCGTCCAACGCGCGATCGAGGTTGAACGCGGCGCTGATCAGGGCAAGGTGCGTGAATGCCTGCGGAAAATTGCCCAGCGCCTCGCCACTGGGGCCAAGCTCTTCCGCATACAGGCCGACGTGATTGGCGTAGGTGAGCATCTTCTCAAAGTTCAGCCTCGCCTCATCGACGCGCCCTGCGCGAGTGAGTGCTTCCACCAGCCAGAAGCTACACATGCTGAAGGTGCCTTCTTCTCCGCTCAAGCCATCGCCGGCTCCCTTCCCAATGGCGTACCGGTGCACCAGGCTGCCGAAGCTAAGTTCGTCGATGATACGGTCAATGGTGCCCAGCATGCGGGGGTCGCGTGGTGAGCAGAACTGCACCAGCGGCATCATCAGGTTGCTGGCGTCCATCGCGTCGGTGCCGTAGTGTTGCACAAAGCTGTTGATACCCCGGTTGTAGCCGCGGGTCATGATGGTCTGGTAGATCTCATCATGGACGCGCCGGACATTCACGAAGTCAATGGGCAGGCCGTACTTCAACGCCATCCGCAAGGCGCGGTCCAACGCCACCCAGCATTGCAGCTTGGAATAGACGAACTGCTGACGGCCACCGCGCACTTCCCAGATTCCGTCATCGGGCCGCTGCCAGTTGGCCATTACGAAATCCAGCATCTTCAGCACGTGGCGCCACAAATCATAAGAGATGCGCGTGTGGTACTTGTCGAACAGATAGATTGAGTCAATCAGCGCGCCGTAGATGTCCAGTTGGAATTGCTTAGCGGCAAGGTTACCGATACGCACGGGTTTTGAGTTGCGATAGCCGCTGAGGTGATCGAGGTGTACTTCCGGCGCATGGTGCCGGCCGTCAATGAGATATAGCACCTGCAGCGGGCCGTCTTGGCTGTCCTCTTCCCGGATGCGGTTCTGCAGCCAACTCATGAACTGCTCGGCTTCGCTGGAAAAGCCCAGGCGGATCAATGCGTATACCGTGAAGGCGGCATCGCGGATCCACGTATAGCGGTAGTCCCAGTTGCGTTCCCCCCCAATCTCTTCAGGCAGGCTGGTGGTAGGCGCGGCGACAATGGCTCCAGTGGGCCGGTAAGTAAGCAACTTCAGCACCAGTGCTGAGCGCTCCACCATCTCTCTCCAGCGCCCCTTATACTGTGACTTCGACAGCCAGTTACGCCAGTAGCCGATGGTGTCCATCAGGCTCTCTTCCGGGTGAGCCAACTCTTCGGTGATGCCGTTGCTTCCGCCCTCCTGATGGCGGAACACGAACGTGGCGCACTCCCCCGCCTGCAACTCAAAGTTCGCCACCACTCGTTGACCGTCGGAGCTGAACTCCACCGGACAGATGAGGCTGAAGCGAGTGGTGTCGCTCTCAAAGACGACGCCGTGGGGCGCCGGCGTCACCTTGTGCTTGACACGCGCGTAATCAAATGCTGGCGCGCACTCCAACCGGAAGCGCATGTGGCCCCGCAGTACTCGCACCATGCGCACAATCTCATGACGCACCTTTCGCCCGGGACGGTCTGGATTGATGGGCATGAAGTCAGTGAGTTCGGCCAGAGCTTCGTGTCCCAGAAAGCGCGTCAGCAGCACATTGGTTTCTGGCAAGTACATCTGCTTGCGGCGTTCGCATTCCACGGAGGAGATCTTGAAGTATCCGCCCACGCGGTCGTCCAGGATTCGGGCGAACACGCTGGGCGAATCGAAGTCAGGCAGGCAGCACCAGTCAATGGAACCGTCCACGCCAACGAGCGCGACCGAATGCAAGTCGCCAATGACGCCGTAGGATTCAATGGGGAGATAAGGCATGGATTGTTTTCACCCTAACGCAATAGGGCGTGTGTAGATGACGCCTGATGGCGAACGAGTGTTTCAGTGTCTCCTGACGGGATGTCAATCCATACTTGACGGACATGCCACCAACCTCTCGCAACGCGCAGCGGGTCGTGATACTTTAAGACCATCAGCAGGGGGATTTACACCATGAAACCAGCGAATCGAAGAGGATTCTTGATGACCGCCGCCACGGTGGCGGCCGCGCCCGCGGTGCTGGCGCAGCGCAGCGCCAGCGACACCGTGAACCTGGCGGTGGTGGGGATTCACGGCCGCGGTCGTGCGCACATCGACGAGTTTGCCAAAGTTCCTAACGTGAAGATCGTGGCCTTGTGCGACGTCGACACACGATTGTTTCCCGGCGCCGTCAGCACGGTGGAGCGCCTTCAGGGCCATCGCCCCGATACGTTTGAGGATGTCCGCAAGATGCTAGAGCGGCCGGATATTCATGCCGTCTCGATTGCCACACCAGACTACTGGCATGCGCTGATGACCATCTGGGCCTGTCAGGCTGGCAAGGATGTCTACGTTGAAAAGCCTGTTTCCTTCACGGTCTTGGAAGGCCGCCGAATGGTTGAGGCTGCACGCAAATACAGTCGCGTGGTGCAGGCGGGCCTGAATCGCCGGAGTGACCCTAAAGTGCGTGATGCCGTGCGCTTCGCGCAGGCCGGCGGGCTAGGCAAAGTCTATCGCGGCCGCATGGAACTGGTGAAGCCCCGCGCCAGCATCGGGCGCATGCAGGAGCAATCCGTACCCCAGGGTGTGAACTGGGACTTGTACCTCGGCCCAACGCCGATGAAGGCCTTCCAGGTAAACCAGTTCCATTATGGCTGGCACTTCTTTTGGGATACGTCCACCACCGACGTGGGCAACACGGGCGTGCATCACCTGGATGTCATTCGCTGGGCGCGCAACGTGAAAACGCATCCCACTGAGGTTTACTGCACCGGCGGCTACTATGTGCATGAGAGTGACCAGCAGGTGCCCAACTTCCAGAGCGGCGCATTTACCTACGCTGATGGTTCCGTCGTTGATTTTGAAGCACTGAATCTGTTCAGTCCCGACACCAGAGGGACTGACTTGCTATACACCACTGACGGCTACATCACCAGCAATAACGGATGGAAGGCGATGCGCGGGAAGTTCTCCTTTCGCAACACGCCGGATGTGGGTGCCGATGGAGTGGACGAGCGCACCACGCGGTCAGGCTTTCCGCGTACAGGATACGATGAAGTGCCCATTCCCCAATCCGGCGAGGCGCCCATGAGCCACTTCGATAACTTCATCCGCGCCGTGCGCAGCCGTCGCGTGGCGGACTTGCATTGCGACATTGAGGATGGGCACATCTCCACCACGCTGGCGCACTTGGCCAACATTTCGTACCGCTTGAAGCGGGCGCTGAAGTTTGACCCTGCCACTGAGCAGTTTGTGGGCGATGCCGAAGCGAACGCCATGCTTACGAGGAAGTACCGCGAGCCGTACACGCTACCAGACAAAGTCTAGCTTACCCGGTGGACTTGGAAGCGATGCCCTCCATTGACCTGAACTGTGACATGGCGGAAGTGCCGGAACTAGCTGGCAATGGAGTGCAGGATGCGCTGCTGGCCCTGGTGAGTTCAGCCAACGTCGCGTGTGGCGCGCACGCCGGGAATCCCAACTTGATGCGGCAGACCATTCAGGCTGCCCAACAACGTGGGGTTTCCATCGGTGCGCATCCTGGTTATCCTGACCCTCAGCACTTCGGCCGCATGCCGATGGAGATTGCCGAGGCCACACTGCGTGAAAGCCTGATTGCCCAGTTGAACGCAGTGGCTGGGATCGCCGCCGAATGCTGCGCGGGCGTTCACTTTGTGAAGCCGCATGGTGCGCTTTACAATCAGGCAGCCCAGGATGCGCTACTTGCCGGCGTGTTGGCTGATGCCATGCGGCGCTCCATATCTGGTGCGCCGGTGATGATGCTTGCGGGTGCTTCGACATCCGCCGTGTTCCTGCAGGCGGGCATTCCCGTGATCACTGAGGCCTTCGCTGACCGTCGCTACGAAGCCGATGGCAGTCTGAAGAACCGTCGCTTTGCGGATGCCCTGCTCACTGATCCCGCACAGGCGGCCGCGCAGGCTGTCTCCATTGCCCGGGATGGAGTTGCGTTCACCGCGAGTGGACTGCCGGTTGCCGTGTTTGCGGGCAGCTTGTGTATCCACAGCGACACGCCAGGCGCTGTGACGGTGGCGAGGGCGGTGCGGCAAGCGCTGGAGGCAGCCGGCTTTGAGATCGCGCCCGCTACGGCTTCGTCAGGAGCGCGTTCAAGCGCTCCATGACAGCGAAGGCGTCAGCCACATACACCACGTCGGCTTTGCCGCGTGCCCATCCGCAGTTGGCATCGAGGTTCACGGCGCGCCGGTCTTGAATGAATCGCCACCCCACGGCATGGGGCTCTTCGCCATGGCAGCAGGTGGCCAACCCTTTGGGGTGCCGTGGCGTTGATCCGGTTTGCCCCACCTGATTGAGATGCGAAAGGAACGGCAGTACCGCATGACCTTCGCCACTCAAGTCCACCAGACTCTTGCTGCTGCCGAGTGACGCGTTGGTGTTTCCCAACAGGTTCAGGATCAGCTTGCCCGCTTCTTCAATATGGATAGCGCCATCCTTTTGCTTTTTCGTCCAGCCTGCGCCGGCCACCAGCAACAATTCCGCATCGGGGCGGATGGTCTGCGTGCTGCCTTGCGGCGCCACCACGCCGGTGACCTCAGTGCGAGGCTTTAGGGCGAGTGTGAGACGCTCAGCGACAGGCGGATTGCCGGTCGCCGCAAAGGGCGCGCTGACGCCGCCTTCCAGTAGCAGG
This sequence comes from Bryobacteraceae bacterium, assembly GCA_036821995.1. Taxonomy (GTDB): domain Bacteria; phylum Acidobacteriota; class Terriglobia; order Bryobacterales; family Bryobacteraceae; genus JACTMJ01. Next base: position 85,968 of record DAISIM010000001.1, on the reverse strand, counting down.
AACCAGGGCCGTTGCTCGCGGCGCAGCGTGGCTTCAATCCGCTGGCGATAAAACCAGCGCGAGACCTCAACATTGCCATCGCTAATCGCTACGCCGGTCAAGTGCGTATCCGCAACGCCGCCCATGCGTGCCGCCGCGCCAGGTAAGCTGCGCGCCCAGCGTGCCGTACAGGGGGCAATCACCAGGCCGGGTAGCGTTTCCTGAAACAGGGCCACCGCCGCCGGACAGTCACTCGAATATCGGCTTGCGGCAAACGTGGTTCCTTCCACAACCAGCACGCGACTGGCTCCGCAGCCCGCAATCTGCGCCAGGGCAGGCTCCACGGAACCACCAACTAGTCCCACAGTAAGCGTTCCGCCCAAGCTTGCGGCGGTGGCAAGCGCCTCCAGCGATGCGTTTCGCAGCGCGCCATCCTCTTCGGTATGCAGAAGAACAAGAATCGTTTCCATGGCTCACTCCACGATAAGGACCGATAAGGACACGGTCTAGCCGCGAATCCAGGCGGCCAGTTCGGCTGCTACTTCGTCCACACTTGCATCCTTCACAATGCGTGTGGTGCGCTGCTGCTTAGGCAGTGTCGCGCTAGTGAACTGCAGGCCGCCAGTCACCGTCACGGGTTTCGCCTTCTGTAGGGCAGGCATCAGTGTGCGCATGTTCGCCATCCCGGTTTGCGGGCTGTTGGGAGGCTCAGGCAGATTGCCGGTGGCCCATCCCAGCAGCGCCGGTGGGCCGCCACACAACGACACCTGATGCTTGCCGCCGTCAGTGCGTTCGTGAATTTCCAGCATGCCGTCATCGCCCACGCGCAACAGATCCACTGCCTGGAACTGCTCAGTGATACCCAGCCGTTCCCCCACCATTGCCAGCGTGGTGCCGGCTGCTCGCCCCGCGGATTCCCATCCGCCAAACAGCAACAGGCGATCTCGGTTCAGGCCCGCAATGCCTTCGATGGCATCGGCCAACGCGGTGGCCACTTGCAGATAGTCGGCGAAGCCACTGGCCGGCCCGTCCAAGGCGATGAGTTCGAAGTTCACCTTCTGCGCAATGGTCATCAGCACCTGCTGCAGTTTGGGCTTGGGCGATATGCTCACCAGCCACACCTTGCTGCCAGGGATTGACTTGGCCAGATGATCTGCCTCGTATAGCGCATGCGCGGCCCAGGGGTCCAGCACGGCGGGCAGCATCATCTCGTTCTTTAGCCCAGGCCCTTGCGGGCTGCCTACGGGTTCAAGTGTTTGCAGGGGGTCCGGCGCAACTCCGGCGCACACCACGATGTGAAGGGGTTGGTTCATCCTTACCGTCCAATTTCAGTTTTCCGCTGAGTGCAGGCCGCCGGCCCCCGCGCGGAAGTCCACGTTATGGTACTCGCAATTCCAGATGCAGGCCCCACAGTGAATGCACTTCTCGCGGTCGAAGCCAGGTGTGGGCTTGCCCGGTAGCAGCGCCTGCGCTGAGCAGATTTCCACACAGGTCATTAACCCGCATCGCGCGCACACGGCTTCGTCCTTGAATCGCACATGGTTCGCGTAGCCAGGCGCTGCCTGTACTTTGCCGCCCAGCAGCAGGGCGTCCTGTTGAGTCATCAAAAGCTGGCCGTCATAGGCAATCTCCGGCCATCCACAGCGAGTCATCACGGCATCGTGAAGGGCCTCGCCGCGCGCTGTGGCATCCTGCTTCAGGGAAGCAAGCTCCGCAACTGGAATGCGCTTGCTGTAGAAATCTTCCAGTGTGGGCATGGGGTGTTCGGGCAATCCCGGCAAATGCAGACGGCCTCCACTGAAGCCTGCCAGCGCCATGCCCAACATGCCCGGCACCACTCCGCGATGGAAACCGTCCCGCGCGTGCTCCGCAGCCAGAGCTTCCGCTTCCAGCCAACTGGAGCGCCGCAGACTGACGTAGGTTCGCTCAAGGTTTTCCTTGGTGAACGCTGCGCCTTCCTGCCATAACTCCAGTACGGCCTTGCCCAACTGGACGCCCGTGGTCCAGGCTTCATCCACGCCAGAGCCAGCCAAAACGTTGGTGCTGCCGGAGCCCTCGCCGATGCGCGCATAGCCATCGCCCACCAGCCAAGGCTCGCCATGCCGGCCGCTTTCGTTCAGAGTCTTGGCGCCCCAGGAGCGCATCCGCCCACCTTGCAGGTGCTTCCAAAGCAGAGGATGCTGGATGAAATGCTGTAAGTACCGGTAAGACGTGCGAACAGGGTTCTCCAGCCAACTGGGAATAAAGATTCCTACGCTGGCCACGGCGTCCGGATGAACGTAAAGGAAGCCAAAGATTTCGGGTTCCGGGTAGCCGAACGTGTGGATCACCGTACCTGGTGCCAGCGTGCAGCTTTCGGGCAGGTCAACCACCATCTTCATGCCCACGGCCCAATCGCGCTGCTCGTTACCCGGGGGGAGTCCAAAATAGGTATCCAGTTGACGGCCTATCGGCCCCACTGGCCCATCGCCCACCACCGTCAATGGCGCGCGCACTTCCATGCCGGGCTGGAAGGTGCCGGTGGGATTGCCATCCAGATCAACGCCCTGGTCAGCCAGCAAAACCCCGCACACTCGGTCGTCCTCTACTAATGCAGAGGCCACCGGCGAGCCTGGCCACACCTGTACTGCCCCGGTCATCATCACCTGCTGGCCCACCCACTGGTTGAACTGGCCAATGGACATCACCATTCCGCCGTGCTTTTCCAGGAACGGGGGAATGTAGGGAAGCTCAAAGGCGTCGTCCTGCAAGGCACCGGATACCCGCAGCGCGGCGTCGGCGGCCTTCAGCGCACTGGACCGGCGGCTGGCGCCAATTGGATCCAGCAGATAGTAAACCTTCTCTGCCGTCACCGGCGTGGCCATGGGGATCTCCGCCGGGTCCAACTCAGGAAACGACACACGGATACCGCGACCTTTGGTCACCACGCCCGATACGCCGAAGGCGATATCGTCGGCCCGCTCATAGCACAGCACCTGTGGAAACTTGCCGTCTTCCAGCGGGATCTCGCGCGAGAGGGTGGTGAGGAAGCCACCCACCGCGGGCCCAAAGCCCACGCACACCACATCCACGTCCATCCGGGCTCGCTCCGCTTCAGGCTGATCCATGTCATGTATCTCCATGGGGTGCTTTCGAAGGCTCACACAGGGTAATCCAGGGCCGCTGGAATCATGACCGTGGTGAGGCTCCTCGCCGCTCGATCTTTTGCCAACTGTGATCCGGTGATGCACCCGTCCAGCTTGTTGCGTAACGCCCGGAACTGTTCAAAGCCCTTGAAATTCACGCAGGCACCCGCCTTGTGCGGATGGGAGCCATCCTCCTCAATCACATCCATGGCCATGGCGCCCACTCCGGGCATAATTCCTTCCAGAGCAATTAGCTCCACGCGGCCATAGCAATTGTGGACATCGTCATCCCAGCGCGGGTGTCGGTTGTAGCCAAACACCAGCTCCGCCGTAATTCGGCCCACTTCGCCCGCCGCGCGAGCACTCTGCATCGCGCAGAGGTCCAGATAGAACTGCCGCAGGCCTGTGAAGCCATCGGCGATCGCGGGGTTGTCGCCGCCTTTGTCAGCAAGCTCACACACATCCAGGATCAGTTGGCGCGCGCTCAGCAGCCAGCACAGGGCATCGGCCATCGGAAAGCTGACGCCTTGCCGCGCGCTCTGGTATAGGTTTGTGCCTTCGCCATCCTTTGACTTCATCAGGTGCCGGATGCTCCACAGCCATAGCTCCATTCCCGTAGCCAGGGCGCATGCGCCGGTGTCCGGGCGCTGTGAGGCAACCCGGCGCAGGTCACTGATCCACTGGCGAAACTGGGCCAGAAACACCTCGTTGGTCATGGTGAGAGATAGCTGCCGCCGCTGCACCGCCTCCGGCCCCTCGTAGGTGGCCTCCAGTTGGGCGTCGGTCCACTTCTGCAGCAGGAAGCCCGGGCAATCTTCCGTAATGCCGTAGCCGCCCATCAGGCTCACCGCTTCCCGCAACTCATTCGCGCCGTGGCCGGTGTTCCACAGCTTGGTAGCCGGGCATAGCACGTTGGCTACGCTATCCAGCAGCATGTAACGCAGCAGTGGGTTCTCCTGCAAGGCCGCATATCGTACTGCGTCGCGGTCTTCCGCGGGACGGCCCTCCTGCCGGATCAGTTCCACGGCGTCGCCTTCCAGCTTCCGCATCGCCTTCAGCGCAGCCATACCTTTGCCGATGCCTTGCGCGGCCAACGCCGCGTCCTTTTCCTTCTCCATCGGGTCAAGTTCATCAAACAGCCGCGCGGCCGCGAATCCAAGCGACGCCGCCGCCTCGCCCGTGGCCCACACCTCCAGCACCCGGTGCAGGACATCCTCTTTCTGTTGCAGGCCAAGCTCATAGCGCGGCGTGCCCGGGGGTGTCGTTTCGCCTCCGCGGAAGCGATCCCTGTGATAGCGCAGCAGCGGTTCCACAGCCGAAAGCAGCTTGGCCGCCGTCATCAGCCCAACCGTCACGCGCGTTCGCCGGAATACAGCCTCGATGATCTGGCCATGGTCGTATGTGGGGACAATCACGCCTTCCCGCACGTTGTAACCGCCAATGATGCGGCTGGCCGGGACACGCAGCTTGAATACGGGGTCAGTGGTTGACGATAGCTGATGCACCATCTTCTTCGTAGGCGCACCGCGGTCAAAGGTCCCTTCATCCGTCTCTTCCAGAATCACCATGCAACTGCCCTTGATGCGTGGGTCGTCGCTGGATACAGCCGCCGTTACAAAATTGGCGAAGCCCATGTTGGTGATGAATCGGCCGCGCTTGTCTACTTCCAGGATCGGTTCCTGCCCGTCCGCCCATTCCGCAATGCGGACCTTACCCGACAGCAGCCCGGTCTCCACCCCAACGTACGGCAGCGGTTCTGTTAGGCAGAAGGCTCCGCGCGCGGGCGTCTCGTTCAGCGCTGGTGAGCAGCGCCGCATCCATTCAGCGCGTTGCTCAGGCGTGCCGCGTTCATGAATCGGCGCCAGGGCCAAGCCGCCCGCCAAGCTGCCCGTGGCCGCGCCACCATCCACCCACGCCAGCTCAAACGCCACCAGCGCCATCGGTAAATTCTTAGGCCCTTCCAGATAGCCGCCATACTCCGGATCCAGAAACACACCGGTGATTCCCGCTGCGTCAAACTCCTTCAGCATCGCGTTCTTTTCCGGAGTCCACTCATGTGTGTTGCGCGCGCCGTTTGCCACTAGCCTCGCCACCGGTCCCCGCGCTACCCCGCGCACGGATTGCGCCAGCATCTGCAAGTCGTAACGGTCTGTCGTGCGCCACAGAATCTGGCGTACTTCATCTCCAGGAAGGGTGCGGAGTGTCTCCGCGGCGGAATTTGTGGTGGTTGCCATGCTGCTCTCCCTGCGGCGCGCGTCGCGGCTCGCGGAGTCAAGCAACTAGTATACGGCCTGAAACTCCGGTTTTACCGCTCCCCTTTGCCTTCATCGGGAAAGCGCCGTAAGGGATACTGTATCACTTTCGGACAAAGTTGTCCTGTATGAATCGCGCTACTTTGCCGAAAAAGAAGCGGCCGTTCCTCGTGGTGAGGGTCGGCCGCCCATTCCCTGTGGATCCCGTGCGCGCCCTACTGGCTGGCCGTCATCCCCTGCGCTGTTTTCACAAGGTAGAGGAACTCTGCCCGATGGCCTTGCGGGTCGGTCCCCAGGCTTTGTGACGCCAGTTGGATTACCTGCTCAAAGCTGGCCCCGGCCTTATGGTCAGAATCTCGCAACAGCATAGAGAAGCCTGCCACGGCGGCTGCGAAGCGGAAGTCCTCGCTGGGTGATTGCTTCGTTTCACGATCCTCCACCGCCTGCGCCATCAGCTTGCTGACATCACTGGTGGGAGGCTTGTAACGCAGCTTCACCGTTAGTAACTCCTGTGACTTGCCGGCGGGTGTCTGCTGCGGCTTCTGATACTTCAGGTCGTCCACCTTGGCGATAGTTCCGCTCACGCCATGGGGGACGATCTCGTACAGCGCCGTCACCGTATGCCCGGCCCCCATCTCTCCCGCATCCTTCTTATCGTTATTGAAATCCTCAGCAGCAAGCAGCCGGCTCTCGTAGCCAATCAGCCGGTAGGCCTGCACCCGCGCGGGGTTGAACTCAATCTGCAATTTCACGTCCTTGGCCACCGTCAGCAGGTTCGCCCCCATTTCCTGCACCAGCACTTTGCGCGCCTCCAGCAGGGAATCTACATATGCATAGTTGCCATTGCCGTGCTTGGAGAGCGCCTTCATTTTGGCGTCCTGGAAGTTGCCCGTGCCGAAGCCCAGCACCGTCAGGTAGATGCCTCCCCCGCGTTCCTTTTCAATCAGCCGGACAAGTTCGGCTTCGCTGGCCACGCCCACATTGAAGTCGCCGTCCGTGGCAAGAATCACGCGGTTGTTGCCCTTCGGCTTGAAGTGCGCGCGGGCTGTCTGATAAGCGAGTTGCAGTCCCTGTGCGCCCGCTGTGCTGCCGCCCGCATGGAGGCGCTCCAGCGCTTCTAGAATCCTCCCCTTCTCCCTTCCGCTAGTGGACGGCAATACGGTGCCTGCCGCGCCCGCGTACACCACGACGGCCACATCGTCCTGCGGCCGCAGTTGCTCCGCCAATAGCGCGAATGACCGCTTCAGCAATGGCAGCTTGTCGGGTGACGACATACTGCCCGACACATCCACCAGAAACACCAGGTTCGCCGGTGGCAGGTTGCGTGTTTCCACGGCCTTTGACTTCAATCCGATGCGTACCAGCTTGTGCTTTGGTTGCCAGGGGCTGGCGGCCAGTTCTGTGGTGATCGACACCGGATGCTCGCCCTCCGGCTCTGGATAGCGGTATTGGAAATAGTTCAGCCACTCCTCGGTGCGGATGCTGTCGATGGGGGGCCGGTTGCCATTGCGCAAGAAGCGCCGCATGTTTGCGTAGCTGGCCGTATCCACATCAATCGAAAACGTGGACAGTGGATTGGCTGCTGGCGACTGGAAGCCGTTCTCCACGTAGCGCCCGTAGTTCTCGTGCGATTCCGGAGCCCGGATACGTCCCATTCTGTGGTGGACTGAGTACGGCGGTGGCGGTGGCGGCGGTGCCGCAGTGGGAACTCCGCCGATGATGCCACCAATCACGCCACCCATCGTGCCGCCTGGCACCCCTCCTGCCACTCCTCCCACCACGCCTACGTTTGGTTGAGCCACTTCCCTGGGTGCGGTCTGCACCCCTTCTTGCACCGTGCCCACCTGCAACACCAGGCTCCTTCGAAGCGTTTTGCCAGGCTCCACGGTGATCTCCGCCATCGTCCGCTGGAAGCCTCTTGCCGCCGCGCGCAGCACATAGCGCCCAGGAACCACACCGGTGAACCGATAGCGGCCGCTGCTATCCGTGATGCTTGACCCCGCCAACACCATCTGGTTGGTGAACAGTTCCACCGTAGCTGCGGGAATCACTGCCCCGGAAGCTTCCTGAATCACGCCCTCCACCACGGCGGGCGACTGCCCGGAAGCCGTTCTCTCCACCAACACCCAGTACGCGCCGGCCATCAGGGCCAGCAACAGGAACAATCCGATACGCCGCATGCGAACGTCCTCCAATACACCAAGAATGAGTCCGCTGCCTTTCCGCTGCTCCTTTGGACACAGCCATCCACGGAAAGGTTCCAGGCCATCTGGATTTGGCTGCGCTGGCCATTCTCCAGCCCTGGCCTGTCCCCCCGCCTTGGCCCTGTGCTACGCTCACGGGTTATGCCCCAGTTCGACGTTACGGGGGTGGGCCTCAATGCCACTGACACCCTTATCCTGCTACCCAAGTTCCCGGCCTATGCCGGCAAGATCGCCTTTGACGAGGAAATGTACAGCCCCGGAGGCCAAGTGGCCAGCGCTATGGTGCAATGTGCCAATCTCGGCCTCCGTACCAAGTACATTGGCACCGTGGGTGACGACCTCCGCGGCAAAATCCAGATGGAGAGCCTCCAGGGTTCCGGCATCGACATCAGTGATGTAAAGGTGGTGGCGAACTGCCCCAACCAGACCGCCTACATCCTCATCGACAAGACTACCGGCGAGCGCACCGTTCTCTGGCAACGTGCCGATTGCCTGCGTCTGGAAGCCGCCGACATCAGAGAGGAGATGATCGCCAACACCCGCCTCTTGCACATTGACGGTCACGATACCCTCGCTGTCGCTAAGGCTGCCTCAATCGCTCGGAAGCACAAGATTCCCGTTACGGTGGATGTCGATACCATCTATCAGGGCTTTGAGCAGGTGCTCCCCAACGTTGACTACCTCATCACCAGTTCGGAATTCCCCACTGCTTGGACCGGAGAAAAGGACCCCTTCCACGCCCTCGAACTCATCCAGCAGCAGTACGGCATGCGCGTCGCCGCCATGACCCTCGGCGCCTATGGTGCCCTCGCCCGCATGGACGGCCGCTATTACTACTCGGCCGCCTTCGTCGTAAACTGCGAAGACACCACCGGTGCGGGCGACATCTTCCACGGCGCTTTTTGCTATGCACTGCTCAAGGACTTTCCCCTTCAGGACTGCCTTGAGTTTGCCAATGCCCTTGCCGCCCTCAACTGCACCGCCATTGGTGCCCGCGGCGGCATCGCATCGGCAGATGCGGCACGTGCCTTGATAGAGCGTGCGGAGCGCCGCAGCCATAAGGATTTCTCGCGGCGCGCCATGGGCGGGAAGCTCTGAACGCTCCCGCCGTCACGGAAAGTACATGATTCCTCTCCGCGACACCCATCGCAGTAGCAGCCGCCCTTGGGTGGTGATGGCACTCATCGCCTGCAATCTGGCTGTGTTTGGCGTCCACTTGCTTACGCCGCCAGCCAGCGCCCGTTCCTTGCTGGAGGCCTGGGCACTGGTGCCTGATCGCCTCCTCTGGCAAACCCTCGGCAGTTACATGTTCCTGCACGCAGGCTGGCTGCACCTTATCGGCAATCTATGGTTTCTGTGGATCTTCGGCGACAACGTGGAAGATGCCCTGGGCCACGCGCGTTTCCTTCCCTTCTACCTGTTGTGCGGCGTTGCGGCGGGAATGGTGCATGTGGTGGCCGAGGCGGGCTCTCCCGTGCCCACCGTGGGAGCCAGCGGTGCCATTGCCGGCGTGATGGGCGCTTACATGGTTTACTTCCCCAATAACCGTATCCTCACCCTCGTGCCCATTGTGGTGTTCATCACAACCGTAGAGATTCCCGCTATCTTTATGCTTCTCTATTGGTTTCTGATTCAGGTGGTCAGCGGTGCCTATGCAACAGGCAAGTCCGCCGGTAGCGGAGGCACGGCCTGGTTTGCCCACATCGGCGGCTTTGTTGTGGGTGCCGCCTTGGCATGGCTTCTAAGGACCCGCAAGCCACCCGCCGTCATCCCATATACGACGGATCCGCCGGATTCGCTGGATGAGTAACTGGTTGCCGTCCGCGGCCGCCGGCATCCAAAAGGAGAATTGATGTTCTATCCAACCCTCGACGTGACCGGTGTGGAAGCGCTGGATACACTGGCTGTGGCTGCCCATCCCGGCGATGCCGAGTGGTTCTGCGGCGGCGTACTGGCCGCTGAGGCCCAACGCGGCAAGCGTACCGGCATCCTGGATCTCAGCACCGGTGACATGAGCGCACGAGGGATCCCTCAACTGCGAGTCGCTGAAGCTACGGAAGCCGCCGCCCAACTCGGGCTGGCTTGGCGCGGCAACCTCGGCCTACCCGACGGCCGCCTGGAAAACAACATCCTGGCCCGCATGACTCTGGCGGGCATCATCCGCGCCCTGCAACCCAAGGTGGTCATCGGACCTCACCCCAACCGTCTCTACCCTGACCATCGCTACGCCTGGGAAATGCTGCGCGACGCCTGCCAGGCATCCGGCTGGCCCAAGCTCGACGACGACCTCCCACCCCATCGCCCCACGCTGCTGCTACAAGGGATGCCCGGCCTCCCCGAGGCACCCGCCCTGCTGCTCCCCCTCACTGCGGAGCAACTCGCAAAGAAGATTGCGGCACTCTGCTGTCACCGCAGTCAGATCCAGCAAGGCGTCCACCCGGCTGACCCATTCCCATTCACTAGCGAAGCCCACCTCCGCGCCGCCATCACCGCTGCTGCCACGCACTACGCCCAAACCACCTTACACCCCTACGTCGAGGCCTTCTGGACCTCACAGCCCATTCTTGCCGAATCCTTAGCCGCACTAACCGGGATCTAGTAACACATAACCGCATGAATCCACGAAGACCAGTCTGCCAATCGACGGCAACGGCTTCGTAGCGTGGTGAGAGGCAACGCAAAGACAGAAGCAGGAACCACAGTCAAATGCCGCCCACCCCGGGGTTCACCGCGAATCCCAGCATGGCGCAGTCGCAGGAACGCTCTGAATGCGCAAGTAGGTCCTCTCAGCCCGGCCTACAGCACCGGGAAATCAAACAGCCCCGCGCAGCGGGTCCTCGTCGCATTCGCCCCGCTTGGCGCATACGGCTCCTCACCTCCATGCCAGCCGGACAGGCCCTATCCAGGACCGTGCGTCCCTTACGGTGGTCTCTCATCAGCCCGGGGAACGGGACGGTCTTTTCAGCCAGCGATAGCGCTTCGGGCAGGGTTTCTCAATCCACTGCCCGGTCTGCTTTGCTGCGCCAGCGGCTTCCCGGATATACTCAGCCCCATGCGCACTCTTGTTGCTCTTTTCCTTGCCTCGGTTGCCTTGGTGGCGCAGCCGCTTCCCGTTTCCACGCCAGAACAGCAGGGGCTCTCCACTGAGCGTCTTGCCCGCATGCATCGTGTGATGGCCGAAAAGACCAAGTCCCAGCGGCCTCCCGGCGCCATCACCATGGTCGTTCGCAACGGACACATCGTGGATTGGCAGGCATTCGGCCAGCGCGATGTCGAGGCCGGCTTGCCCATGGAGAAGGATACGATCTGCCACATCTACTCCATGACCAAACCCATTACCAGCGTCGCCATCATGATGCTGGTGGAGGAAGGGAAGCTCACCCTCAATGATCGCGTGGACAAGTTCATCCCCGCCTTTAAGGGCCTCGAGGTGTACAAGCAAGGCACCGTCGAGCGGCCCGTGTTGGAGCCCTTGGCGCGGCCGATGACCGTCAAGCACCTGCTGACGCATACCGCCGGGTTTAGCTACGGCTGGGGCAATGACAACCTCTCTGCCATCTACCAGAAAGCCAAGGTCTTTGAGGTAGCGTCGCTGGACGAGTTCATCGCCAACGTGGCCAAGTTGCCGTTGGCGGCTCAACCCGGAGAGCGCTATGAATACTCCATTGGCATCGATGTGCTGGGCTATCTGGTGCAGGTGGTTTCCGGCCAGCCATTTGACCAGTTCGTTTCGCAGCGCATACTGGAGCCACTCAAAATGAGCGATACCCACTTCACGTTGCCTGAAGCGAAGCGTGCCCGCCTGGCCAGGATCTACGGATTGCGTCAGGGCGCCTTGCGCGTGCAGCAGGGGCTGAACACCAAGGGCGTGCCCTTCGGAGGAATGGGTCTGTATTCCACCATCGGCGACTACGCGCGTTTTGCCCAGATGCTGGTGAACAGCGGGCAACTGGATGGAGCTCGCCTGCTAAGCCGCACCACCGTTGACCTGATGATGAAGAACCACCTTGCCGGCTTGGCAAGCGAGACGCGGGTGGGTGACGATAGCGAGGGCTTCGGCTTGGGTGGCAGCGTGCGCATCCACGTCGAACACGCCAACCGCCTGGGCAGCGAAGGCCTGTTCGGATGGGATGGCGCGGCTTCCACCCGCTTTCGCGTCGATCGTAAGGAGAAACTGGCCTATCTGCTGTTCACGCAATGGATGCCTTTCGATACAGAGCTACTAAACCTGTATGACACGCTGGTCTACCAGGCCATTGCAGATTGAGCAGGTGACGGCCCCTGGCGATTTTTCCCATGGCTGGCCGGGGTGTCACGGCAATTCAAGAAATAATTCGCGTAGCTATATCCCTCGATTCAGCAATCTCTTGCCGAATGCGGTACCCGGTCGCCGATGGGTCCCTTCTGTTGGATTTTCGGGTTGCCGCTGCATAATGCCTGTGCGTGGCGCGGGAGGCGCTGTGCGGATTGCATGAATTGGTGGAGGTTATGGCAATGGCTCAAGAGAGTTTCGATGCGCCGCAGCAGGTGGACAATCCTCGGCGCGGGAAAGCTGGTGCGGTGAAACGGGCGCGCATCCTGCAGTTCCCCAAACCTGCGGGTGGCACCGGGTCGCGAGTTCCACAGGCAATTCCGGCGGTGAGGGCCAAGTGGTTGATTGCTGAGGCCGTACGAGGAGGAGTCTCGTTTCCGCTTGCCGCTAAGCATGCGGGCATCGATGACGAAGCGGCCTTTGTGTGGGCGCAACAGGATCCGGAATTCGCCGCTCGGTTGCGGAAGGCTGCCGAAGACTACCGCACAGAAGTGGAAGAACGCTGGCACGGCCTCGTGCGCAAGTCCGCCGAATCGCTACAGGCTATGTTGGATGCGCCCGAAAGCAAGGTTCCGCTGTCGGCGAAATTGAAGGCAGCCTTCGCACTGGTGCGGCTGAGTGACCGCTTTGAAAGGGAAACGCGTCGTCTCGCGCAACCCGGCACCCAGCGAAGGAAGCCGGATTCACCGGATGCCGCCTGAGGCGGCTATGTCGGGAGGCTCTCCAGCCACTGGCGAGCAAGAGCCTCCCCGTCGCCTTCCAATGAAATGGCAGTGCGCCGCTCCTCCTGGCCGTCCTTTAGGTAAACGGCTTCAATGCCCTCGGAAGTGGGCACCAGGGCGAGCCGTTGATCGCGCACATCCAGCCGCAACGCTTCATCTACCCAGGTCACCTGCACATAGACGCCCAGCGTGGGCCCAAGCTTGCGGCAGGCGCCCAGCAATTGGCCTGTGAAGTTGCTTGTCTTCAACGCGCGCACATGGGGACCGCGCAAAACGGCAGCGTTCCTTTCTTCGGCACGGCGTTGCTGTTGGGCTGCGATGGCCGCCGGGTCCCGCTCCTCGCTGGATTCGAGGGCCTTCAAGCTGTTCTCCAAGTTATCCAGATAGCTCATAAGGTCAGGATACCCAATCACAACCGGCAATCTGCCACCCGTTTGCCCGTCTCCATGCCTTTGCAATACTGGTGAACAGGGCGCAGACGCGCCACTCCCACCATGAAGAGACCGCCAAAACCGGGTATCGGCGCAGCACTTTCTCTCCACCCGTTCGAGCGCGCCTTGCGCCGAACCCGCCCGAGTGCCGCCCGCGATGAGGCGATGCGCCGCGTAATTGCGAACATCCCGCCTGGGTTCGTTTCGTCGTACGCCAAGGTGGCTGCTGCCGCCGGCTATCCCGGCTACCACCGCCAGGCCGCCCAATTGCTTCGGCGTGAAGGCGGTCTGCTGCCTTGGCAGCGCGTGGTGGGTGCCGGTGGCGAAATCAAGACCCGGTTCGACCTTGGCGATACGCAGCGCCACCTGCTGGAGGCGGAAGGAGTTCGTTTCGTAGGGGAGAGGGTTGACATGGCCCGCTTTGAGTACGATCTACGCCCATGGGAATGGAACGAATAGCCGGGTTCGTTTCGCAAAGCCGGGTTCGTTTCGCAAAGCCGGGTTCGTTTCGCAAAGCCGGGGTCCGTTTGCAGAAGTCGGTTCGTTCCGTCGCATGGCACGTCGTTCTGCAAGGTGAGTTCGTTTCGCAGAGGGAGTTCGTTCCGCAGGGGGAGTTCGTTCCGCAGGGGGAGTTCGTTCCGCA
>DAISIM010000001.1:0-72200 GCA_036821995.1 Bryobacteraceae bacterium | reverse complement strand
GGGAGTTCGTTCCGCAGGGGGAGTTCGTTCCGCAGGGGGAGTTCGTTCCGCAAAAAGCTGGACTTCCCGCAACCTTCTGCGGAGTTCAGGCTCTCTGTACCCGCCGCAGCGTGTAGAGTTCGGCGGGGACGCTGCTTTCCAGGAGGGTCTTCCAGTCATCGTCCACGTGAATGATCTTACCAGTGACGTGGTTGGATTGGGACGACGATAAAAACAAGGCAGGCTCAATTTGTTTTCGGGGAGCCACGCCTCCGGTTTGCCGCACCTTTGTCGCGGTCTCCTGGTCTCGCCAGCCGGCCCGTTCGCCCGCCATCAGAATCTGGTCAGTCATGTGGGTGTAGGTGTTGCCGGGCGCAAGGCAGTTAACCTGCACGTTGTGCTCCACCAACTCCTCGGCCAGGCTCTCCACCATCCGGCCCAGGGCGGCTTTGGATGCGGCGTAGGCAGTGAAATTAGGCCGGGCATGGGATACCCCACGACCACCCACCACCACCACTTTGCCCTTGCGGCGCGTCACCATCTCCGGCAGCACCAGGCGGATGGCGTGCATTACCCCAAGGAGGTTGGTCTCCAGGGTCTGGCTCCACTCTGCACGATCCGTCTCCCAGAAAGGGCCAATCGGTCCCTGTATGCCCGCGGCGGCCACCAGGATGTCAGCCGGTCCCATATCGGCACGGATCTGCCCGAAGACACTCTCCAGGCGTGTATAGTCGCAAACATCCGCCACATAAGGCAGGCCAATCCCGCCCTTAGCCTCAATCTCCAATTGCGTCAGCTGTAGCTGGGCGGCAGTGCGCGCCACCAGCGCTACCCGGCAACCTGCTTCCGCAAAGCCAAGCGCCAGTCGCTTCCCAATGCCACGTCCCGCTCCGGTCACGATGGCGCACTTGCCCTTCAGGTCCTTCAATCCGTTTGTCCCTCTTCCCCCCACATCATACGCGAAATACAAAGGCCTAACGAGGAATGCCCGATGGCCGGGCCCTGCGGGCTCAGGACCGGATGCTTGCCCGTTCCGCTGTCTTGGCGATTGCATTCAAGGGCAGCACGGACACGGTGTCCTGGGCATCCACCAGCGCTTCCCGGTATCCCTTTAGCATGCCGACGCAGGTGGCCACAATCACGGGGCCCAGGATGATGCCAATAAAGCCGAAGGCCTCCAGGCCGCCCAGAAGGCTAACCAGCACCAGCAACTCATTCAATCGCGCCCGGCCGGCAATCAGTAGTGGCCGCATCACCTTGTCGGAACTGCTAACGAACACGAAGCCCAGCACGATCAGCAGCAATCCGCGTCCGGGTTCACCGTTGAAGATCATGTAGGTCCCCATGGGAGCCCACACCAGGCTCGGGCCAATCACCGGAAGGAACGCCAGGACCCCAATCACCAAACTCCAGATGAGCGGTGAAGGCAAGCCCAACAGCCAGAAAGTGATTCCGCCCAGCAGACCCTGCGCCACCGATACGACAATGCTGCTGAGGATGGTGGCTTGGATCATGTCGGCCGCTTGCCCCAGCATACGGTCGCGCGTTTCTTCCCCTACCGGCGCTACGTCCTTGATCACCTGCAGGATCCGCGGCCCATCCCGAAGAAGGTAGAACAGCGCCAGGAGGAAGATCAGCAAGTGGAGGAAGGAGTGGATCACGATCGAGAGGATGTTGGTAACCCGGGTGGCCAGGAAAGCGGCGGCATCGCGAATCTGGTCCTTTACCTCTGCTTCGACATTCAGCAGCGGCACGCCCAGTTCCGCCGACACTCTCTCTACCTTGCGGGCTGCGTCCTGCAGGAATCCGTCGGGGATCTGCTGCACTACGGCGTTTACCTCCCGGACCAGGGTCACGCTCAGCCAGACGGTGGGTCCAACCAGGGTCACCAGCACCAGCAACAAGGTAAGGGTGGCCGCAATACTACGGTTACCTACCCAATGCCTTACCCTGTTGTGCACGGGATAGAAGAAGATAGCCAGGATCACCCCCCATCCCAAGGGCTGCATATACGGGGCGATCACCTTGTAAAGCAGAACCAGGGCCAGGACGATCACGGCCCACCAGGTGACGTTGCGAAAGTTCAACGTGTTGGCTTGCGTGGACATCCTGCCTCACCGATAGGGGGTCTCCAGATCTCGGGGCGGTAGGCCGCTCCATTGGAGGTTCTTCCCAAGTATAGCTTGCGGTCTTCCTAGGCAGAACTTGCCGCTGAAGGCAGTGTCTGGAGCCTCACCGGACGAGCGAAACACTCTCTGCCTGCGAACACCCGCAAGTCCTCTAGTCCGCCGCTCGCTCACCGAACCGATAGAGCATGATGCCCTTGGCGCGAGGGTAGTGCTTCTCCTCAATCAGCACGCAGGCTTGGGATAGCTGGTCCTTCACGATCTGGTTGTACTGGTGGGTTTGGACCAGCCAAAGCCCGGAACAGCCGCCCACGTACCGCGGAAGAGCTTGATCGTCCGTAGGGATTACCTGGAGCAAGTCCCAGTTTGTATTCAGCACTTGCATCGAGGATGTCTGGTAGTAGCGAAGCGGCGCTGCCAGATAATCAGGGTCAGCAAGGACTCTTGTTTGGGGTCCTTCAGGGGACTGCGACGCGACATACTGCACCAGCTCACGCCATTGTTCCTTGCCAAAGCGCGGATTCCAGTAGTAGTTGTACAAGCTCACTGACAATGCGGCTAGCAGCCCAATAGTGGCCACTAGACGAAGGATAGGTTTGCCAGATATCGGGGGTGCCGCATTTCCGAGAAGTGCCGCGGCGACCAGGAGGTAGAGGAATGGAGAAGCTGGAAGCATGTAGCGCTCGTCAAACATCGGCAGCTTGACGGAAACCAACCAGCACATCAGGGCCGGCGCGAAAGCCATGATGAGCGGAAGCCGAAGCGTCCACAACTGTTTTCCGCGGATAAGCAGCACCGCTAGCAGAAGCGCGGTGACACAGGCAAGGATAAGGTAAGGCGCAAATGCGGAAAGTGTACCGGGGATATCCTGTATCGCTGCTTCATCCATGGGTATCAGCGAGTCACCAAACAACATGCTGAAGTAGGCCTGTGGAAACTTCAGCAGCATATATCTCCGCTGCTGGCCACTGCCTTGTGAGTATTTCAGGACGCGTATCAGCATCGGAAGGAACGCAAGGAAGATGGCAACGCCTGCGATGACAAACGATCGCAGCTTAGCCCTTGAAAGATTTCCAAGGGCGAACTCCACCAATACAAAGAGCAGATGACCAAGCATGAAGTATAGAACAATGAAGTGAGTGTAGGTGGCAACTGACGACACCAACACGTAAAGAAACCAGTACTTCAGGCTGTTTGTTCCTCGTAGTGCTCGCCACAGCAAAGCCGTCGAGAGCAGAACCAGAAAGCTGAACATTGCCATACTGCGTGCTTCCTGCGCGTAGAAAATCTGAAAGCTTGAGATTGAAAAGTAAATCGCGGCCAGAAGCGCCACTTTCTTTTCAACCCACTCACTGGCAAAGAAGTAAAGCGCAGGGATCATCAGTATGCTGAAGATTGCCGATACGGAACGTATGGCGAACTCGGAAACGCCAAACAGATAAGTCCATCCCATGACGATGAAGTAGTAAAGGGGCGGGTTCGGAGTATCAATAGTAGCGGCGGCATAACTGCGGCTGGCCGTCCAGGTAAACGCCTCATCTATCCAGAAGCTCTGGAATGATAGGTGATAGAACCTCAGAAGGATTCCAATAGCAACAACGAAGAGGATGGCGGCCCCATGTATCCTCGAACCGTAACCGCCTGATGCTGCTGGCGCTTGGGGATGGCGTTGCATTAGCATAGTGTAGCAATGCCTGAAACTTCCGCCTCTTCCGAGTTAACCGTTGTTGTCCCGGTTCTAAACGAGAGGGACAATGTTCGTCCGCTAGTGGAGCGGCTGCGCGACAGCTTGCGGGGAATTGAGTGGGACGTGATCTTCGTGGATGACGATTCCCCTGACGGTACAGCCGCCGAGGTGCGCCGGCTCTCACAGGAGGATCCGCGGGTTCGAGTGGTGCAGCGGATTGGCCGGAATGGGCTGGCGTCGGCATGCATCGAGGGCATGATGGCGTCGTCAGCGCCGTATCTGGCAGTGATTGATGGCGACATGCAACACGACGAACGGATTCTTCCGGAGATGCTGGCCAAAGCCCGCAGCGGACAGTTGGACCTGGTGGTGGGAAGCCGGAACGTGGCCGGCGGAGGAATGGGAGAGTTCGCGAAGGAGCGAGTAGCCCTAAGCAATATGGGCAAGCTGCTAAGCGAGAAACTCCTGAACTGCCCCACCACCGACCCGATGAGTGGATTCTTCCTGTTGTCGCGGCCTTTCCTCGACGAGGTGGTGCGGAACCTGTCGCAGGTAGGTTTCAAGATTCTGGTGGACTTCTTCAGTTCAGCCAACCGGCCAGTCCGCTTCGATGAAGTGGGCTACACTTTCCGCAACCGGGAGCATGGCGAGAGCAAACTGGATTTCAGTGTGAATCTGGACTTTTTGCTGCTGCTTGCTGACAAACTCCTCCATGGGACGGTGCCGCCGCGATTCATTCTGTACAGCGCGGTGGGAATATGTGGAATTGGGGTTCACGCTCTGGTGCTGGCGTTGATGCTGGCTATCGCCCCCAATGAGTTTGCATGGAGTCAATCGGCGGCCACGATGGTAGCCATTGTGTGGAACTTCTTCCTGAACAATTCCGTTACCTATCGGGACCGGAAGCTGAAGACTACAGGGGCGATTGTGGGCGGCTTCCTCATCTATCTGGGTGGGTGCCTGGTGGGCTTTGTGAGCAACTTGGCTATTTCTGAGTTGCTGGTTGATCGCGGGTTGCCGCTGCTGGTAGCAGGCTCATTGGGGATGCTGATTTCCGCGGTCTGGAACTTTGCTGTGGCCACCAGTCTGGCCTGGCAGGTGGGCCGCCGGCGCCGGCTGCGGCGGCTTGCTTCCCGGTCAGTGCAGCCAGCCTAGCGGTGCCTGCGACCTGAGGGCGCGCAACGTTTTCGCGCGGTGGCCGTCTAGGTCATAACGGTACAATTGAACTATGTGGAATCGCCGACAATTCACCCGAATCGCTGCTGGCAGTCTGGCGGCGTGGAATGCGCAGGGTGCGCCTCCTACTGGGCCTCGCCGCAATCCGCCGAGGGTTGTTAAGCACCTGGAGGTGTTTCGGGAAGCGGGACGGTATGCGGGTTGGCCAGCGAACCACGGCGCCTGGCAATGGGGCAACGAACTGTTGTTCGGCTTTGAGGTTGGCTCCTATAAGGATACCGCTGAGGGCCACGCCATTGACTATGCGAAGCCCGCCGAGCATGTATTGGCGCGGAGCCTGGATGGCGGCGAAACCTGGAACATTGAGCGGCCCGCATCGCTGCAGCCGCCACCCGGCCTGCGCGTGGCAGGCGTCCCCACGGGAGAGGTTGGCAAAGAGCCAGTGGACTGTCCAGGAGGGATCGATTTTATGGCGCGCGGCTTTGCCTTCACCGCCCGCATGCTGGACATTCACCAGGGGCCGTCGCGTTTCTACTATTCCACCGACAGGGGCAGGAATTGGGAAGGCCCTTTCAGGCTGGAAACTCCCCAGCACAAGGCGATTGCCGCGCGAACAGACTATGTAGTGCTGGGTAAGCACGACATGCTGTTGCTGGTGACGGTGGCGAAGCAAGACGGGAAGGAAGGGCGTCCGGCGGTGCTGCGGACGACAGATGGCGGTAAGACCTGGAATACCGTCAGTGTGATTGGCCAGGAGCCGGAGCCAGGAGACTACTCCATCATGCCCTCCACCGTGAGGGTGAGCGGCGATTTCCTGATGACGGCCGTGAGACATCGCGCGGGCATTGAACTGTTTGAATCGAGGGACCTGGGCAAAGGCTGGGTATCCAAGGGGTTTGTGGTCACCAGCAACGGCGGGAATCCAGCCAGCCTGGTGCGCACTCTGTCCAGCCAGACGGTGATGGTCTACGGGTGCCGCCGAAAGCCGTTCGGCATTCGGGCCAAGATCAGTGAGGATTTCGGAAAGACCTGGGGCCAGGAACTACGCCTGCGTACCGATGGGGGCGGATGGGATCTGGGCTATGTGCGTACCTTCTTGCGCTCAGACAACCACCTGGTGAGCGTCTACTATTACAACGACGCGAAAAGCCCTGAGCGATACATTGCCAGCACGATCTGGACGCCCGGGGATCTCGGCTACACGATTCTCGATCCGCTATACAAGAAGGAGAACGACAAGCCGCTGCCTCCTCTGAGGCCTTCCTACTAAGCCCCGTCAATTGAGGAGTGGCCGGGGTTTGGTGTGTTGCCGGTGTAGCAGTGGTAAACCCAGGCGGGAGGGAAATTCAGCCACACAAGTTGGCGCTCAACCCGTTGGAAGTAGCGCCTTAGCTTCGGACGCAAATCATAGGGTTTAGGAATGCGCCCGCTGCAATCCAGGCCGGACGCATACTGAAACTGAGTAAAGACTCCACCGGGTCGAAGGCACTGTGCGGCACCAGAGAGAATCGCGTGGCGCAGCTCCGATGGGAAGAAGCTGAGGGGCAGCGACGACACCACGGCGTCAGCATAAACATGCCCCATGCGCGCCAGTTGTTCCTGGGCCTGCTCCGCTCCTACCTGTAGCACCTGAAGCCGATCATCCGCGAAATGCGACTGCAGGTACTGAACGAAGTGGGGGTTTACCTCAAAGCAGATGAGGTTGCCGGCGGCGGGAAGGAAGTGCAGCAGTTCGCGGGTCATGGGGCCGGTTCCCGGCCCGAATTCCAGAACGACCTCAGCGCTCAGCTCTCTGGCTGGGGAAACCATTTGCCGCGCCAAATGAGGGGAACTTGGAGTGACTGAGGCGGTGGTCCGGAAGTCAGCAAGAAACTGCCCCGCGAACGCGAACCACTCCTGAAGTTCAGCCAAATCTCGGAAGCGCGGTAGGACGGGGAAGGGTGCTTCACGGGCGGTGGGCAGGTGCGCTTCTCTATCTGCGAAGAGGGACTGCACCATAGGGCGTCGGCTCTTGATAGAGAAGTGTTGTATCTGCCGCATACGAGCCTCTATCGTACAACAATGTAGCAGGTAGGGCGTACCGGGCCCAGGCTGCGCCAGTCTGCCAAGTGGGGCTGGTCGATCCCAGTACAATAGGACAGTTGATTGTTCCGGAGCGTCGGCTTGCCTAGAAAATCCCAGTCCCCCGCATCGTCCGCGTTTCCATTGCCCTTGGCCGAAGCCGCCGTTGAAGCGCGCTTGGGGGGGCAGGGCAGCGTGGCGGTGGTGGCGGAAAAGCCGTCAGTGGCTCGCGACTTGGCCAAGGAACTGGGCGCCAACCAACGAGGGCAGGGGTTTTTGCACGGGAATGGCTATGTGGTGACCTGGGCGGTGGGTCATCTGGTGGCGTTGGCGCAGCCGCACGAGATGCGCCCGGAATGGAAGCAGTGGGCCTGGCGGACTCTACCGATGCTTCCCAAGCAATGGCCGTTGGTGGTGTACGAGAATTCGCGGGACCAGTTTGAGGTGGTGCGGCGGATACTGGAATCTCCGAAGATTGCCAGCGTGGTGTGCGCGACGGACGCGGGCCGGGAAGGCGAGCTGATCTTCCGCTATATCTACGAAGCGGCCGGGTGCAGCAAGCCAGTGCAGCGGCTATGGATATCCTCGCTGACGCCGGATGCCATTCGCGAGGGATTCCGGGCAATCCGCAACGCGAGCGACTACGACGGGCTTGGCGCGGCAGCGCGCGGACGAAGCAGGGCGGATTGGCTGGTGGGGCTGAACCTGTCGCGAGCCTATTCGCTTGCCTACAGCGAGGACCTCTCGGTAGGGCGTGTGCAGACCCCTACGCTGGCAATGGTGGTGGAGCGCGAACTGGCGATTCGCGACTTCAGGCCGGAGGCTTATTTTGAGGTGGTTGCGACCTTCTCTCCGCAGGAGAATCGGACGCAGCAGCCCAGACCCAGCTACACGGGCGCATGGTTTCGGCCGGCCCCGGACGCGGGGGTGGACGGTGTCGGGCAGGAGGATGGCGAGAAGGAAAGCCTGCAGCAATCGATGCGGCTGCCCGCCGATGGCGAAGAGGCGAAAGCGATTGTCGGGCGCGCTTTCAGTGGCCAGGCGCGTGTCGCCAGCAAGCGCTTCGAAACGAAACGCATGGCTGCTCCGGGACTCTACGATCTGGCGGAACTGCAGCGACACGCAAACCGCCTTTACGGCTTCAGCGCCCAGCAGACGCTGGATCTGGCACAAGCGCTCTATGAACGGCACAAGGTACTCAGCTATCCCCGTACTGATAGCCGGCATCTGTCGAAAACAGTAGCTGAGACCCTGTCGCGTGTTGTGGCGGCCATCGCCCCTGGCTACCAAGGGTTGGTGGCACCGGGGAGCGGGGAACGGCCGCTAAGCGGCCGCTTTGTGGATGACGGGAAGGTGGGGGATCACCACGCCATCATTCCCACGGCGGCCTCGTCGGCAAAGGTGAACCTGAGTGAGGACGAGCGGCGCGTGTACGACCTGGTGTGCCGGCGGCTGCTGATGGCATGGCACTCTGACTTTCTGACAGACGTAACCACCGTGGTGACGGTGATTACAAATGGCGCGATCGAGGATAGCTATCATTCCAGCGGGACGCTGATCCGGCAGGAGGGCTGGAAGGTGCTGGACATCCAGACCGAGGCGCGGAAGAAGCGGGGGTCGAAGGGCAAAAAAGGCGACGCCGCTGAGGAGGGTAAAGCAGCCGGTGAGGGCACTGAGGGTGAGGGGCAGACCTTACCCCCGAATCTCGAAGAGGGCCAGGCGCAGGATGTGCTGGATGCCGAGGCAATTTCCAAGAAGACCCGCCCGCCGAAGCGCTTGACGGAGGCAACGTTGCTGACGGCCATGCAAACAGCGGGCAAGACCCTGGATGAGAAGGAACTGTCTGACGCGATGAGGGATAGCGGGCTGGGGACGCCAGCAACGCGTGCCTCCATCATTGAGGTTCTGCTGAAGAGGGGCTTCATGGAGCGGCAGGGGAAAGCACTGGCAGCGACAGAGAAGGGAGTTCGACTGATTGAAACCGTACACCCGGAGGTGAAGAGTCCTGCGATGACAGGCCAGTGGGAAGCACGGCTCAAGCGCATTGAGCGTGGCGAGGCAGAACTGGAACCGTTTTTGGCTGACATTGAACGGTATGTGACTGACGTGGTGGCGAAGGCGAAATCAGCAGTGGGGATTGGGGCTGCCGGAGGGAACGGGGCGCAGGCTGGGAGGGCGATGCCTCGTGATATACCGGTGAATGGAGCGGGGAACCAAGCGGACGCAAAGGCTGGTGAGTTTCCAGGGACGGAGGCCTTTTCCCGAGTTTCCACGGTGGTGAATCTACCCGCGATTACTGCGGCGGGCAAGCCTTTAGATGATTTGCTGCACGAAGTGTTTGGGTTTCCTGAGTTCCGCCCATATCAGCGCGAAGTGTGTCAAGCAGTGGTTGACGGCAAGGACGTTCTGCTTGTAATGCCAACCGGGGCGGGGAAGAGCTTGTGCTACCAACTTCCCGGACTTGCGCTGGGTGGCACGACGCTGGTGATTAGCCCGCTGATCGCGCTGATGGAGGACCAGGTAGCGCAGATGCAGGCGCGGGGCATTGCGGTGGAGCGGATCCACTCAGGGAGAGACCGGGCGGCGTCGCGACAGGTTTGCCTGGACTACCTGCAGGGGAAACTGCAGTTTCTGTTAGTGGCTCCTGAACGGCTGCGGGTACCGGGATTTCCGGAGATGCTGGCCAAGCGCAAACCTACTCTGGTTGCGGTGGACGAGGCCCATTGCATTTCACAGTGGGGCCACGATTTTCGACCGGACTATCGCACGTTCGGGCAGCATCTACCGCACCTGCGGCCCGCGCCGGTGATTGCGTTAACGGCGACGGCCACCCCGCAGGTGCAGGACGATATCGCGCGGCAATTGGGGCTGGCAGCGGAAGGGCGGTTCATCCAGGGTTTCCGGCGAGAGAACATCGCGATTGAGGTGGTGCAGGCACCGCCGGCGGAACGGTTACGGCTGGTGAGGGAGTTGCTATCCGCACAGGAACGGCGGCCGGCAATTGTGTATGCACCCACGCGGCGTCAAGCCAACGACATGGCGGTGCAACTGCAGGCACATTTCCCTTGCGACGCCTATCACGCGGGCATGGGCGCTGAGGCGAGGCAGCGAGTGCAAACCCGATTTCTGGATGGGCGGCTGGATGTGATTGTGGCCACCATCGCGTTTGGTATGGGCATCGATAAGCCGAATGTGAGGACCGTGATCCACACCGCCCTTCCTGGCAGCATTGAAGGCTACTACCAGGAGATGGGGCGGGCCGGACGCGATGGACTGCCCGCGCGCGCGGCTCTGATGCACTCGTATGCAGACCGGCACACGCACGACTTCTTCTTCGAAAGGGACTATCCGGCGGTGGACGTGCTGGAGCGCATTTACAGGCTGCTGAGTGAGACACCGGTGGCAAAGGAGGGGCTGCGCGTGGAGTCGCGTCTGGCGGCGGAAGACTTTGACCGCGCGTTGGAAAAGCTGTGGATCCACGGTGGGGCAAATGTAGACTTCGCGGAGAACGTTGCCCGGGGACCATTGGAGTGGCGAGAGGCCTACCAGGAAATCACCCGGCAGAAGCGCGATCAGCTGGAGAAAATGCTACGTTATGCCGAGGGGAGCCATTGCCGGATGCGCAGCCTGGTGGATCACTTCGGTGATATCCAAGGGGCTCGCCAGCCATGCGGCATTTGCGATTTCTGCGATCCACATGCAGTGGAAGCGCAAGCTACACGCGAAGCCACAACGGAAGAGGAAGCCTTGGGCCTTGCCGTATTGGCGGCGCTGCGGGCGCGGGATGGGCAAAGCGTGGGCAAACTGCACGAGCAGGTTTGCGGCGCGGGCGCGTTACGTGGCGGGCAGTTGGATCGCGACGACTTTGACCTGCTTTTGAAGGCATTGGCAGAGGCGGGCTGGGTAAGCGTGCGTGAGGATACCTTCACGGCGGAAGGGCGAGAGATCCGTTTTCGCCGGGTGAACTTGACGCATGAGGGGCGCACCGCGAGGCCGGGCGAAGGCCTGCAACTTCTGCTGCGGGAGCGTATTGAGCGCAGCAAACGAGCGCGGAAATCGTCAACCAGGAAGCAGAGCAAGGCCACGAAACCGGCGAAGGCCAAAACGGGTAAGGTTCAGGCGAATGCCACGGCTGACGAATCGGTACTGGCGGTGAACCCATTATTGGTGGATGCGCTGCGGGCGTGGCGTCTGGCGGAGGCGAAGAAGCGCGGCCTGCCGGCCTTCCGCATCTTCTCAGACAAAGTGCTGGAGGGCCTGGTGATGGCGAGGCCCTCCAGTGAAGACGAACTGTTCCTGGTGGCCGGTCTAGGGCCGGCATTTGTGCGGCGGCACGGAGCCGCCATCCTTAAGGTGCTTGGCGCGGGTTAGGGGAATGCGTAGGCGACCCCGGCAGATGGCGCCATACCGTTTCCGGAAGCGTATTCGCTAATTGGACTTCGCCTGCGTTTCGAGGGCCTTCATGCGTTTGTCAGCAGCCTCAATGGCATTCTCAGCCGTGGTTAGCTCGTCGTTGGCGAGGCGCAGGTTCTGCGACTTGATGGCAGCTTCCGCGGCGGCAAGGCTTTCCGCAAGCTGTCGCCAATGATCGCCCAATTCGCCCATGTAGGTCTGGCGCTCCTGCTGGTTCATGCGCTGGATGTAACGGGGAATCTCGCGCCGGCGCAGGGTGAGGGCATCCCGTTTCTCAACAGCTTCACGATAGCGTTTGGCGATGGCGAGCATGGCGTCAGCCCGTTCCAGAGCCATGAAGCGGCGGCCTTCACGCGCCTCAGGGCCGGAGAGGGCGATGTCGATGCCCGCTGCGCGAAGAGCGGCGTCTGCTTCCTGCAGGGCCTCGCGGACATCAGACTCGGAACCTGCGGATGGACGGCGGCTTGTGCCATTGGTTTCACCCTCAAGCCGCTGCGTTGCTCCCCAAGGCGGGGGGGCTGGGGACTCAGGCGATGGGGGACCATCCCCTCGGAAGCGTCTGCCGTCTCGCTGCGATTGCTGGGCGAGATCTGCCGGTGGAAAGACGCGCGGCCAGAAGATGATGAGGATGGCCACCAACCCCATCAGAATGCCAGCAAATCCGACGCGGTACTCCCACGGCGATTTGGCCGCTGATGCGGTGGGTGGGGCAGGCGCGGCAACACCCTTCGGTGGGGTGGGCGTCACGGGCATGGTCTGCGTGGGAGTGTTTGCGCGTGATTCCCCGGAAATTTCGCTGGCCTGCTGTTGCTCTCTTTGCGCGAGGGCTGCCCGAAAGATCGCAGAGTCAAGGTTGCCTTCAACACTGGACTGTAGGCGGAGCACGGCCTGCTGGAAACCGGCAGCGTCCTGGAAGCGGTCCTCCGGCCGTTTCGCAATTGCCTTCAAGATGACGTCGTTGAGGGCATCGGGCAGCGAAGGGTTGCGTTCGAGGGGCGGCAGCGGAGGCTGGTCAAGATGCGCAGCCATGACGGTGTAGCCGCTGGAGCCTTCAAAGGGCTTGGAGCCCGTGGCCATTTCGTAGAGCGTGATCCCGAGGGAATAGAGGTCAGCGCGATGGTCAGCCGGTTCGCCACGGATCTGCTCGGGCGACATGTAGTAAAGGGAGCCGAGGGTCATGCCAGTCATGGTCATGCCTTGGTCAGCCAGTGAGCGCGCGATGCCAAAGTCCATCAGTCGGACGTCATCGCCCGCGGTGACCATGATGTTCTGTGGCTTGATATCGCGATGGATAACTCCTCGTGCATGCGCATAGCCGAGGGCGTCCAGGACCTGGCCGACATAGTGCAGGGCGTTCTTCGTGGGAAGCGGACCATGCTTGAGGAGGGCGTCGACGGTGACGCCGTCTACGAACTCCATCACCATAATCAGTAGGCCGTCGACGCGCTGGGCGGTACGCAGTTCGGCGATTTGGGGATGCTTGAGTGCGGCGGAGATCTTGATTTCGCGCAGGAAACGATCCTGCAGATCCGGATTTGCCTGGAGGCCGGAGGACAGCACCTTGATGGCTTCGACGCGGTCTGAAAGGGTATTGCGAACCTGATAGACCTCGCCCATGCCCCCTGCGCCAAGAAGACGCAGGATCTCATAGTCGCCTAATTGATCACCTGGGCGGAAGGGCATGCCGGTTATGATACCCCGCGGATGGGAATTCCACTCGCATTATCGCAAAGCCGCATAGCCGGGTGCCTCCGGATGGGGTAAGCGCGAGTGCATCCGGAACCCGCGCGCTAGATGCGGAAGAACTTTTCGAGCTTCTCAATTTCGCGTTCGGCGCCCTGCATGTGCTGGCTGGCCTGGGAGAGGTTACCTCGATCGAGAGACGCTTCCGCCTGGTCCATCAGGTATTCCATGCGCTTCATGGCGGCCCGCATGTCCGCTCGAAGAGAAACGCCCATGGAGGATTGCTCCTGGCTGAGTTTGCGGGCGCTTTCCTGAATGGTTCCGGCGCGGATGCCGAGCTTCGAGAAGAAGTCGCGGGCGGCTTCCAGTTGTTGCGGGTCAGGGCCGGCAGCTGTGGTGGGCGTGGGCGCGTAGATGGGAGACTCCGCTTGCTGAGCCGGGGCAACGCTGGAAGACGGTGCAGTCTGTGACTGCAGGGCAGCGCTGGATGCCTTGCTGGCCGCCGATTGGGCTGCTGCGACTCGGGAGGCAACCGGGGAGGAGAGACTAGTGGCGCTGCTGGATGGCGCGCCGGATTGACTTGGAATGATCCGTTGCTGCTCTGGCTCCAGTTGCCCTGACTGTACGCCTGATGCCGAAAGTGCGGTCTGGTTGGCTGCGATATCGCCGGGGTTGGTCGCTTCGCCAGATGTGGAGCCGGCTGAAGATTCGGTCGCGCCTTGGCTTTCCACGCCGGGAGTATCACTGGAACTGGCTGACGATCCTGAGAACAGGCTTCCGATGCGTTGCACAAGGCTGGGTTCAGCATTGGCGACGGTGGTGTCGGAGGAACCGAAGAACCAGCTTCCGGCGAAGACGAGCGCGACGGCGCCAAACACCATTATTGCGATGATCGCTACCATCACCAGGGCAAGGGTGTTGCTGGGCTTTTTGGGCTGGGCGGCAGGCATTGCGGAGGCGGCTGGCCACGGTGCGGGATTGGCAGAGGGCGCTTGAGGCGGATCCGGCATAGGCATCTGCGGCGCTAGAGGGGATGCCTGTATCGGTGGTGGCTGCATGGGAAGTGGCTGTATTGGAAGTGGCTGTATTGGCAGTGGCTGTATTGGCAGTGGCTGTAGAACTGGAGCCGGTATGGCAGCCCCCGCGGGAGGTGCGCCGAGGTTGGCAGGTGAGGTGGGCAGTGCGGATACCGCCGCGGCCGTGGGGGCGGAAGTCTGGCGCGGGGCGGTACGGCCCACGATCTGGGTGGCTTCTTCCGGCGATAGCACGCTGATCAGGTCTTGGCGGAACTCGGCTGCAGTCTGGTAACGGTTCGCGGGTTGCTTGGCCAGTGAGCGCAAGATCACACTACTGAGCGCGGACGGCACATGGGGTGCAATCTCAATCGGCGGCACGGGTTGTTTCTGCAGGTGTTCCGCCATAATCGCATAGCCGCTCTCCCCACCGAAAGGACGCTTGCCTGTGGTGAGTTCGTAGAGCGTGATGCCCAGCGAGTACAGGTCTCCGCGGCCATCCACGTGCTCGCCGCGAATCTGTTCGGGCGACATGTAATAGAGCGAACCCATGGTGGTGCCCGCAACGGTGATCTGCTTGTCGGTGGTGGCCTTGGCAATGCCGAAGTCCAGTAACTTCACGCCGCCATTATGGGCCAGCATGATGTTGGCCGGCTTGATGTCGCGGTGGACCACGCCGCGGGAATGGGCGAACTCAAGGGCGTCCAGAACGCTGGCGGTGATGCGCACCGCTTCGGCAACCTCCAGGGGACCCTGGCGTAGGCGCGCATCAAGGGTATGGCCATCCACGAACTCCATCACCATCAACAGCATGTCGCCACTCTGGAACGCGGTGCGAAGCCCTGCAATAGCGGGATGCTCCAGGCTGGCGCTGGTCTTGATTTCGCGAAGGAAGCGCTCTTTCAAGTCCGGATGCTCCACTAGGTTGGGGAGCAGAAGCTTGAGCGCTTCCACGCGATCCGAGATTACGTTGCGTACCTTGTAGACGCTGCCCATGCCGCCCGCGCCCAGGACGCCGAGCACTTCGTAGTCGCCAATGCGGTCACCGGTCTTGAGTTGCATGGATGGGTCCTCCGGGGTTTGAGTGGTTGCCTGATTGCGACCGGTGCTAAGGAGTCTTCACCACGTCGCCTACCTTTGGCGCACCGCCGCCTGCAAAGCTGCCAACGGATGAGGACTCATCTGCTTCGGTGATCTTCACTGAGCCGACTGCCTCTGTAATGGAGCGGATGACCTTGCCGCTGGCAGGGTCGCGCACTTCGCGGACTTTGCGCTGCACGGTAAGGGAGTCGCCCACCTTCAGGCCGCTGCGGGTGCCCACGTTGAGGATGACGGTAGCGCCATCGACGTCGGCAATCAGTCCTTCCACACTGACGGTGTGGGTGGGCAGCACGTTGGCCTTGCCTGCGAGATCGGTAGCGAGGTTGTCAACGGCTTCATGGGTAGCCTCTCCAATGATGGTGTTACGGAAGTTGGAAGCGCCCATGTCGATACCGCCCCCGCCTCCGCTCCAGCCGCTACCCCCACCGCCACTCAGCGCAGCGCCCTTGCGCTTTGACTCGCCCTTGGCGGTGACGGCGGCCATGATCTCCGCCGTATTGATGTCGATGATGCGAGCGCTGATGCCGACAATGGCCTTGGCGTTGTTCACGCGCACATTGCCTACTCCAAAGCCTCCCAGACGGCGACCCATGCCGCCGAGGCCGGTGGAACGGTCGTCGCTACCGAACTGGGTGATGGAGCCGGTGATGATCGCGTCTACGCCGAGGATCTGGCCGATTTTGGCAGCGGATGTGGAGTCAGCCCGATCGCTGTTGGAGAAGTTCTGTTCCTGCAAAACCTTGTCGAGGGCACTGCGTTCGATGATGGAATACTGCCCGGTGTTCAGCAGCTTTTCCACAAGCAGGTCAGAGATACCCTTGCCAATATCGACATTGGCGCCGAACATGTTGTCTACCCAGGTCTGGACGGTGCCGTACTCAAAATCCAGGATGGCAACACGCTTCTTCTGTTGGGCGAAAGACGCTGGCGTAACCAGCAGCACAGCGGCGATCACAAGTAGGCAGAAAATCGGGAATTTGCGAAGCATAACAAAAGATCCTCTCCAATGAATAGCGTGACGGATGAACGGTTGCTTACCGATGCACTCCCAGTTGAGCCACTCCCCTCAACTCGCTTAGCGTAAAAAGCGAAGTCGAGAGATCTTATCCATAGTCTACTGCTAGCACTCGTCCCAGGGAAGCCGGAAGGTGTCACTCAGCAAAGAGGTGGGCAAGGCTGCGGCGGTAGTGATCGTAGAAGCGGTCTAACTGCTCCTGGGCACTGGTGTTGCCGACGAACTGGTGGCTGGGCAGCAGGGTAGGGGTGATTCCGCGTTGCAGAAGGCGCTCGGCCACCTCGCAGCGAAGCATGTTGATGATCATGGCGCCGGTGACGGTGGAAGTGGGTCCGGTACGCCACTGCAGGCCCTCGAGTTCCAGCACGCAGTCGCCGGGAGGGCACTGGTTGTCGATGATGACATCGGCGAGGTCAATCAGCTTCTTCCCTGAGGGGTGCCCGGCAGGTGCAGCCTCGGCATGCTTGCGGGAGACAATGCCAATGACGGGCAGGTTGCGTTCGCGAGCGCCAACGGCCATTTCGACGATCAGCGGCCTCAGCCCGCTGGTGGAGATGATGATGATGGCGTCGTGGGGGCCGAAGCGGAAGCTCTTGAGAATTTCGGCAGCGTAGCCCTCGTACTTCTCCAGGTGCAGGGCGGTGCGCAGGCCATTACTGCCTACGATCGCGGCGTGGTTGCTAACGGCAAGTTCCACCATGGCAACCCAGCCTACAAAGCAGCCCTGGCGCGGAGTCATTTCTTCACACATCATGCGCGAGTGTCCGTTGCCGAACAGGAATACCAGACCCTTGTTGGCAATGGCGTTGGTGCAGATCTCGGCGGCCTGTTCGATGGCATCGGTTTGGGTTTCGCGGAGTTCCTTTAAAAGGGCAAGAGTGCGTTCGAAGTAAGTTAAGCCAGCGTTCACAGGGCGGTCCTCTCAGGAAAAAGGCAGGGTGCCAACGCATGCGCTGGCCAGCTATAAGGATACGACGCGGAAGCCATGACTAGAATTGTGCCAGGGAGATTCTTGACCCTCCGTGTCCGCGGACAGCATC
Source organism: Bryobacteraceae bacterium (assembly GCA_036821995.1). Classification (GTDB taxonomy): domain Bacteria; phylum Acidobacteriota; class Terriglobia; order Bryobacterales; family Bryobacteraceae; genus JACTMJ01. Next base: position 54,906 of record DAISIM010000001.1, on the reverse strand, counting down.
CTGCAGGTATGCGATGGTTTGTGTGCTGTCTAATTGCCTTGTTTGCCGCGGCGGATGCCAGCGCCGAAAGCGACGGGTTCCGCATGGCGGATCTTCAATGGAAACACCGGGTGTTGCTGGTGTTCAGCCCCTCGCAGGTTGACCTGCGCTTTCAGGGGCAGTATGAAGAGTGGAAACGTGCGCTGGCGGGCATGGAGGAGCGGGACCTGCTTTGGATGCCACTGGTTACCGGCGAGTCCGCCAAGGCAGCCGGCAGAGACATTAGCCCAAAGGCGCAGGAGGCCTTGCGGCGCGAGTTCGGCATTGGGCGCGATGACTTCGCGGTGCTGCTCGTTGGCCGCGACGGAGGCGTGAAATTGCGACAGCGCGAACCGGTGGATGCTCTCCGCCTATTCGCGCTGATTGACTCAATGCCCATGCGCCGTCAGGAAATCCGAGAGCGGCGCGGAAGGAATCCGTAGCTACCTTGCGGTCCAACCGCCGTCGATAAGGATGTCGGTGCCCGTAATGAAGTTCGATTCTGGCCGGCAGAGGTAAAGGGCAAGCTGGCCGATGTCCCTGGGGTCTCCCCACTGCCCCAGCGGGATGCTGGAGAGGAACTGGCGGTTCTTCTCTGCGTCCTGCATCAGGGGGGTGTTCATTTCAGTGGCGAAAGGACCGGGGCTGATGCCGTTTACGGTGATGGCCTCGGGAGCCAGTTCCAGTGACAGCGCCTTCACCATGCCCAACAGAGCCGACTTTGATGCCGAATAGGCAGTACGCTCCGGCAGCGAAACGTGACTCATGATGGAGGTAAGAAAGAGGATGCGGCCATATCCGTTCCCTTTCATCATCGGCACGCACTCGCGGGTGGCCAGGAAGGCGCTGGTGACATTTGAGTTCATCACGTAGTGCCACTCGTCCAGGGTAAAGCCAGTCACCGGCTTGCGAAGATTTACGCCCGCATTGTTGATGAGAATATGCATGACGCCGAAGTGTTGGCGGACGGCGTCCCCAAGGGCACGAACATCGGTTTCGGCCGTGAGGTCAGCCGTTTGGACAAGGGCCTTGCCGCCCGCTGCTTCCACCTGGGAAGCAGTTTCCGCAAGCTGCTCAGCGTTGCGGGAGGTTAACACAACGGATGCGCCGGCCGAGCCCAGGGCCACTGCCATGGCGCGTCCCAATCCTTTGCTGGCACCGGTGACCACCGCTACTTTTCCGGCTAAAAACTGCTCTCCTGCTGACACTGGATGAGCCTCCTTTTCGCAATCATGTGTAGTTACCCAGTGTACACGGGGGCGCTTTGCCCGCTGATGGGTGAGGCTTTATCCTGAAAGTAGCTGCCGGAAGGTTGGCTGAAGGGAAGTACTGATGAAATTGTTTCGAATGACGTTGGCGATGGTGCTGTGCGCGGCGCCCCTGTTGGCGGACCTTAGCTACAAAACAGAAAGCAAGGTAACCGGCGGCGCAATGGCCTCAGCGATGCGGATGGCGCAGCGGATGTCAAAGACCGCACGAAGCGCGATGGAGGGGGCAACCTATATCAAGGGAAACCGCATGGCCGACGTGTCTGGCGACACGATGACCATCATGGACCTGGATGCGGAAACGGTAACCGTCATCAACCATGCGAAGAAGGAGTACTCCGTAGCGACCTTTGAGGAGTATCGGCAATACATGGAGCAGATGGCGTCGCGCATGCAAGGTAAGAAGAAGGATGACGTCAACGTGCGCTATCGCGTGAAGATCAACGATGGCGGCAAGCAGCAGGCTGTCAGCGGCGTTCCCGCTAAGCTGACTGTGATATCGCTTACCGTTGAGACGAATGACCAGAAGGGCAACTCAGGCTCAATGGACATGGTGAACGATATGTGGCTGTCTACGGAAGTGGCTGGCTCTGACGAGATGCAGGCCTTCGGCCAGAAGATGGCCGCGAAGATGGGACAAGGGCTGGGGTCGCGCATGGGGGCGATGACGGCGATGCTGCAACAACAGGGCGGAGCGGCGGCGCTGAAGGAATTTCAGGACAACGCCTCAAAACTGCAGGGCGTGCCGGTGCTGACTGTAGTGCGGATGGGGCCGGCGGGTTCGTCGGCGCAAATGATGGCACAAGCGGGCAAGATGCCGGAAGAGAACGCGGAAGACAAAGAGGGTACCAAGCCCTCTGTGGGTGGCATGCTGCGTGGAATGGGTGGTTTGGGTGGATTTGGCCGTGGCAGGCAGAACCAGGAGCAACCCACCAACCAAGGCGGCGCCGGCGGCGGCACGTTAATCGAGATGGCGATGCGCAGCTACGACTTTTCCACGGCCCCCATTGCCGATAGCCAGGTATCCGTGCCTGCGGGCTACAAGCAGGTAGAGAGCGACATCAAGAAGGGCTTGCGATAGCAACCCAGAACGGGTACAAACAGCGGCGGTGGGCATCACGCGATGTCTGCCGCCGCTTGTGTTTTTGTTGGCACGCGGTTGCAGCCGCCTTGCGTTGGTGAGGACGCAGCCGGGACAATAGAGGGCAATGCAACGACGGAACTTCCTTCTGGCTTCCACAGCCGCGCTTCTGCCTACATTCGCAACCTCCGCTTCAGCGGCCCCACTCTTCAACGGTCGCGACCTGAATGGCTGGCACCTAGTAGACGGCCCACAAAGTGCCTTCTATGTGGCTGAACAGGCCATCTGCGCTAGCCCAGCCTCAGCGTGGCCCGCGTGGCTATCCACTGACCGGCAGTTTGAAAACTTCGATCTCAGCCTGGAGTTTTTCGTGAGCGGCTGGTGTGACGGCGGCGTTTACTTTGCCGCGCCTGAACACGGACGCCCGTCATTTTGCGGCTACAAGGTAAACATCTTTCAGGCGGTGGATGAGACGCCGATGAGCAATTCCATGGGGGCGATTTTCCCTGTAGTGGCTCCGCGCAAAGTGAATGTGAAGAACAAGCGCGAGTGGAACCAGATGCGCATCCGCTTTGATTGGCCTCGGCTGCAGGTGTGGGTAAACGGCGAGGTGATCCACGATCTGGACGTGAGCCAGCATCCGGAATTGGCACACCGCCTGCGCAAGGGATACATCGGCCTGGAGGCGCTAGGATATCCGCTGAAGTTTCGCAACTTGACGATTGAGGAACTGCCGTCCACTGATCGTTGGACGGTGTTGTATCAGCAGCCGGAAGACATCCAGAAGTTTTGGATGATTACTGACAATAGTGAGCGTGCGCCGGTGCGCTTTGAGGGCTATGGGCCTGTGCTGTGGTGCGATGGCAGCGGAAATCTGGGCACGCGTGAAATGTTTGGCGACTTCGAGTTGCAGCTCTACATCCGGGGCCCGCATCATCACAATAGCGGAGTGATTTTCCGCTCAAACGGTGAGTCCAGTTCGATTGCCGGCAAGTACGAGGTTCAGGTGCACAATGTGCCGGAGGCGCACTATCCAACCGGTTCTCTGTACCACTACAAGCGCGCACGATACCCGCAAATTGAAGACGAGCAGTGGTTCTTGTTGCAGATGGCGGCCAAAGGCAAGGACTGTTGGGTGCGCATCAACGGTGAAACCGTGCTGGAGTATGGTGACCTGAAGAACTTGAAGCCCGGACGGATTGAATTGCAAGCGCACCGGCCAGGGGTGTGGGTGGAATTCAAGCACATTTGGGTGAAGCCGGCATAGAAGCATTGAGCGGGAAGGGAAGTGGTGAGGCAGATGAGAAACAAGACCTTCGGTGTGATGGTGGCGGCTGCCCTGTTGATGGGTAGCTGCGGGAAGAACACCTCCAGTACACCCCCTCCTGAAGGAGGCGTATCTCCGGCACCGGCAGCGGTGGCGGCATCGGCCGCGCAAGTGGGCAGCCCCGCCGGCGGGACTGTCGCGGAAGCGGGTGGATTGCGGTGGGAGGCCCCAGCGGGTTGGACCGCGCAACCGGAACGGCCCATGCGTGCGGCTACCTACACGGTGCCCGCTGAAGCTGGTGACCCGGAGCCCGGCGAGATTGCTGTGTTCTATTTCGGACCCAACGAGGGCGGCGGCGTGCAAGCGAACATTGACAGGTGGATTGGCCAGATGCAGCAACCGGACGGGAGCGACTCCACCAAGAAGGCGAAGGTAGAGAAGGTGCAGGGAGCCGTGGCGTTGACGATGCTGGACCTCACGGGAACATACCTTGCCAGTTCCGGACCGATGATGCAGGTGAGCGCGGAGAAGCCTGGCTTTCGCATGATGGGCGCGATTGCCGAAGGACCTCAGGGCGCAGTGTTCTTTAAGTTCACTGGGCCGGAAAAGACCGTCCAGGCCAACGCCGCAAAATACATGGAAATGGTGAAGGGCGTCCGGCGGCAGTAGGCGCTACTGCTTTTTCGTGGCCGTGAAGGTGCCGGAGGCTTGTCCTGCCAAATCGACGGTGCCCTTGAGGGCTGTGGGGCTCTCAACCGAGCCTTCGTAGACGATCTTTGCCCCGCCGCCCATGGAGATTTCGAACTCCAGACGAAAGCGCTTGCCCTCCACACTACCGGTGACGTCGGCTTCGCCAAGCTGGCCGGTATACTTGCCTGTGAGCTTGTTGCCATCCTGCTTCAGATCAAAGCGCGGATCCCCGCTGCCCGCGTCCGTGGTGACGTTGAAGGTCCAAGATCCCGTTAGATTGGTATCTTGGGCCTGGCTTCCCGGCGAGGCCAGAAACAGGAGCGCCAGCAGAATGGACGCCGCGAAGCATCGCTGTCTTCCTGTGTTGAAGAAACTTCCCATAGCCACCTCCAGTGGTGAAGCCGACGCCCTCGAGAGGGCTCTCCCGATTCTCCTTCACAAGCGGACTGGCGGCAAGTCCGGTTACCGCAGGCGTGCTCCACAATTGCCGCAGAAGACCGTTCCTGGCGCGATCATCTGACGACAAACCGGGCAAGCGCTGTGGGTTTGCGGGAACTGTGCCCTGTTGGGAGGGGCCGCGGCGGGCTGTGCTTGTACCGGATAGCCCGAATGCGGAGGATAGCCTGCTGCTGGCGATGCAGGCGGTGCCGGAGGCTGGGCCTGCGGCGATTGCTGCCGGGGTTGTTCCGCCGGGCGAGCGGCGGGTGCCCGTCCCGCCGGTGTGAGTACGGCATCCAGTACCTGCCTGGCCCCCATCACGGAGACTCCGGCGATCGCCGCGTTGCCGCCTGGAGGCAAGTCGATCATCCACAGAGGATCATCGGACCGCACCAGCATGACGGCATGCGTTCCCAGCCCGCCCTGGCCGTCGGCCGCGGCAGTGTCGATCCCCACTGTGACGGTTCGGCGGTGGAGGCTCTCGGCGAGGTACTCGCCCGGCAGCGTGAAGCGCCATTCCTGGGTGCCGTTAGGGAGGGTTAGGGGTTCAATCAGTTTGCGTTGGGCCAGCAGATGCATGTTCTGCCAGATTGCGTTTCGGTCTAGCTGCTGGACGGATTCGTCGAGCAGCGGAAGCGCGAAGCCTAGCAGCCAGCGGGGGTCTTTGGAGTTTGTGCCCTCCTCAAAAGCCTGCTGGATGTAACGGAAGTCAAAGCTCGATTCCTGCGCACGGTGGGCCAGGAAGGCCGAGAACTTGGCGCGCGAGTAAAGGTCAATGAGGGACAGCAGCACGGCCAATTCCGAGTGGCTCATCTGGACGTGCATTTCGGGCTCGCTGGGTTCGCCTGCGCCAACCAGCCACAGTAGGATGGTGTCCGCCAATTCCTCGCGGCTAGTTATCTCCTGGATGCTGAGTTGCTTCCCCTGGTCCCCTTTCGCGGCGGCCAGCAGGAGGGGGCCTGGCTGACAATCGGCGCGGCTCATCGCCCAGGTGTGCACCATGGAATCGCGCCCGGTGAGGGAACGGATGTCTGCCACCAGGTCCGGGGCAGCCAGTAGGGCCAGCGCCTGCGGAGTAAGTTTGGCGTCGGTGGGCTGGCCCTGGTGCCACTGCGCTACCTGTTGCACGTAGGCGGGGTCGGGCGGAATGTCGTAGAACGGAGCACCTAGCGCGCCGGGGGGTAGCTGTTGGTGACGCACAAGGGCGCCGATCACATGACGGTCAAAGGTCATCATGTCGTGATCTCCTCGTCTTCCAATGCGCTTAGGTTTTGGCCAATCCAGACTTCACCCTGGGACACATACTGCATCTGCTGTTCGCTGGGAATCCGCGCGTAGGGGCATCCGGAGAGGCCCTTGCGGAGGGTGAGTTGCGGGTCGTCGGGGGCAATCCAGAACAGCTTGCCACGCTCAATATAGGGGCCGAGTTCGAAGTCCCACTCACCCTCTGAGTCCTCGGCCTCGTACCAGCCGCCAGGGCTGTCGCCACCTTCGCTCCAGCGACGGTTGCTGCCCCAATCATTGGGCCAGGGCAGCCCATCGCACTCCCGTGGGGCGAAGTAGGCAACGCAATAGGCACGATGGCGGCCGCATGGGAAGCTTGAGACGACCGCGGTTACCCGCCCATCGGCCATCAGTTCGGGGACGACATAGGGCGCCGCAGGGCCAGGCATTGCCGTGTGTGGGAAGACCTCAACGGGCGCGCCAAGGGTCATCGCCCCTGTGAGGGCGTGGCAGAAGTACGGGCGCTCATTCAGCGGTCGCGCCGGGCTCCAGGAATCCCACCAGGGGCCGTCCAGGCCGTAGGGGTCGTAGGTTTGCCGCAGTTCGAAGTGGGTGTACGGACATCGCGAAAGGTCGGTGCGCGAAAGCCCGTCCTGATAGGCCTGAAGCAGCGTGGCCCGCTCCTGCCACACGCGTTCATCTCCATCCTGCCCCATTAGGGCAAAGTAGCGATCGAGAATCGCCCGGCGTTTCGATGGTCTCCACGGAAGTCTCATGGCTTAGCGTCCTCCCGTGATGTAGACCGCCTCGGCGGAGCCGTCGGGGCCATAGCTAACCAGTGGCTCTTTGCCAGGACGGTGTTTGTCCATTACGCCGGTGTCGATCTTGTGGTCGTGCGCGAGTTTCGCCGCCGCTTTCGGGTCCGGAGGAGTTCCGAACGGCGGACGGTTCTGGTCGTACTTCCAGTCCATGTGCGTACCGTGCTGCGTATGGCAGGGGCTGCCGTGAAGGTCTTTCATGATGGCCTCACGGACCGGGTTCAGCTTGGGCTGACCCGTCTTCGGATCCATCATCACGTTTCCTCTGTGGTCCACCTGATAGCGGGGCAGCGGCCTGCCGCCTGCATCCCGGATATCCATCACATCCATGTCACCGACATAAGGCTTACCTCCCGGAGGTCTGCCGTTGTATACAACGCCGTCCTTGACGTAGGCCTTTCCGCTTCCCACTGCTGTCTTGATGGCTTTGTGTTCCGCGCGAAACTCCTTCATCCTTTGCGCATAGAGTTTTTTCACCTCTTCGTAGCCTGTGTCGCTCATGGTGCCTTTTGCCGGCAGTCTGGGCCGATAGTAGCCCACCTGCCCAGGTGCGCCTTTAGCCCCTAGGAGTTGGTCAAGCGGGGTGAGAGTCTTGGTCTTCAGGAACTCGGGTTTCGGCACTCCCCTGCCGCTCTTTATCCAGGCCTCGGAGTAAGGATTGGTTGGACGCATGTCGATCCGTACCCCATACTTCTGCGAAACCATCTGGACGTACTTCACCTGCTGCTTGGTGAAACCGGTGGGCACACTGGAGGCCGGAATGCCGGCCGGTACCGTCGTCACTCCGGTAGAACCGGCCCGGTTGACGTTGCGCACCCACTGCGCCCCATCCGGGGTAACCACTTTCGGCGCTTTGGCCACAGTGCCCAGGTTCGGAGGCTTTGCACCAATTGGGGTGCGGGCTACCTTTGCAATGGTCGAAGCCGCCCTGCCCGCACCTTGTGCCGCGTTTACGAGGGTCTTGGCAGCGCTGGAGCCGTTTTTCGCCGCCTGCTTGATGAGGTCAGCCGCGACGCCGCCCACGGCGCTCACGCCACGGACACCCGCGCCAATAACCGCCCCGGAGGCTTTGCCAATGATCAGGTCCTTGGCCACCGTGCCCAATGCGTTCTTGAAGGCTTCCAGCGAAGAGTTACCTCCCTTATCGACGTAATCCTTCATCGTGATGGCGGCATTGGCAGGCACGAGGATCACTTCAGAAGCACCCGCCGTCACAAAGCCCGTCAGCGCACGGCCGCCAATGCCAAGCCACGATGTACTGCCATCTGATTTAACACCCGTCAAAAACTCACCCGCAGTGTTCTTTAAGGTGTCGTTGAATACATCCCTGCTAAGTTGAGACTGGGTGGGTATTTGTGAGGGCATGATGATCTTGCCCTGTTTCTGGTTCTTATAGACGTTGAAGACTTTCTGGTATTGCTCCTTGTCGAGGGGACGGCCCTGCTGCAACTGGTTCTGGAGGTTACGGATGTGATCCAGCACATTGCCGGGTCCCCCGGGCGGCTTGTAGAGGTGAGATTCGGGACCCGTGCCTGTGAGGATGTTTTTCTCCATTTGGTTCAGGTTTTGCCAGGCCTTGTCGCGCGCTCGTTGTTCCTCCGCCCACTTGTCCAGGTTTCGGTCAAAGTCAGTATCCCGGTTTTCCAGCTTGGTGCGCTGTTCATCGGCGAAGGTGCGGTGATCCTGAATGTTCTGCGCCCAGCTCTGTTTCCAACCTTCGAGGTCGGTGACATTCACCAAGCCGCCCGTGAGGATGTTGATGTACTCGCCATGTTCGTTTTTGCGCACCACGGTGGTGACGCCGTTGGGGAAGGTCCACTCAAACTCATCAGGGATTTCCGGCGCCACCTCTTGTGTAGGCGGTGGGGGAATCGCCACGGAAGCCGCGCCCCCCAATGCGGCACCGGAGCCGCCTACCGTGGCATAGCCTTTTAAGTGGGTGTCCACCTCCAATTGCCAGCAGGACACGTCGGGGTTGGGTCTCCATAGAAAAGCGGGCTGCGTGGTGATGGGGGCCACCTGGTGCATGATGGCCCAGCCGGTGGCGATACCGCCGGTTGCCGCCGCGATCATCTCCAGGACTGGGCTGATGGGTGCGCCCATCGGCACTCCGCCATCGGCCATTTGGGTGGCGCGTTTGGCCATCATGCCTCGCACCACTTTCACCACGCCGGCGCGACAGGCGCGCGACGCCATCCCTGGAAGCAGTCCCATGCCCATGATGGTGAGGTAGGTGACGCAGTAGCCGATCATCGCGCCCCAATAGTTGAGGTCAAGCCATCCTGCTGCACCGTACATGTCAGGCCAGATGAACTTCTGGATGAGGTCCGCAACGCCGTAGGTAGCCCCGCACACCATTCCAAGAAATGGGTTGAAGCCGGACAAAGCGCCTAAGGTTGGGTAGATCAGCTTGTCGGTGCCGATGTGGCCCAGCGGGGTGGTCATGATTCCACGCCAGAAGACAAACAGCAGGCTTAGAGCCAGAACCACGGCGTTGCGGCGGGTAAGCGCGTCAATCTCCAGCAGCCACTCCCACTTCTTCAGGCCGGGAAACACGCGAAGCGTCGTCCGGGCCAGCCACACTACAGGCGAGCAAATCTTTACGCACACTTCGGTGAACTGCCGCCAGACATCGTTTTGCTCTAGTTCCCTGCCGGTATCCGCGCGCCATTGGGCAAAGCGTTGGAGCCACTGCCGCATACTGCCTACCTCCAGAAGCGGGGTGGGTGCGCCACCGCTTGTCTCACTTGTTCGCGCCGGGCGATATGGCACATCGGGCAGCTTTCCCCCGGGCTTCCCTTACCCTCCAGCAGGGGCTGTACCCGCCGGAGGAAAGTGCCAGCGACGGCTGAGGGATCCTGGCCGTCAGCGAGAGTAGGAGTGACCACCAACAGCCGGCTGCCGGCAGCCATCACCTCCACCGCGTTCTCTGACACAGCCACCCGCAAAGGTGCCGGATCAATCTCAAGGAACAGCGCATTCAACTGCTGGGCGATCTGCTGGGCCGTCTGCTGTGGGGCGTCCGTATCGGAGGGAGGAAGGCGCAGCAGCACTGTGTCCCGAAACAACACGCGGTTTTCCCCGTCGTCCGCGCGGGATTGGAAGGGCCGCGATTTGGTATCAAGGGCACTCACCGTGAGGTCCAGGGCCAGGGACAGCGCAATCGCGATTCCCGCTGCGATGACTGCCCCCTTCCAGGAACGCGCGCGACGGCAGCATAGGCAAAGCACCTCCCCGCGCGCGTCCAGTTCCTCCACTGTGCGCACCGCCTGCATCAGGCAACCGGGTTCCTTGCAATGGTGACGGCCGCGCAGGTGCATCCACTCGTGGGCGATCACCTTGCTCAGGCGCTGTTGGAGGATTGCCGGGTCAGGGTGCTGCAATCGGAAAGTAGATACGATGGCAACCCCTTTGGCGGGTTGGGCATAGCCGAACACGCTCTTACAGCCAGGGACGGCGAGGTCCTGCCGCACCACCAGGATCAGCGGCCCATCAGACGGAGACGATCCGTTGGCTGGAAGGCGTTGGGTGGCCACAAGTGTGCGTACGTCAAGACGTCCATCGGCCATAACTGGAACCAAGGGCAGAGGGTTAATGGGTTCACCTGGCAACCAGGCGCTCGGGACGTCTGGCGCAGCCCGGAAGCTTGGCTGGGCCTGCCGGTTCCATTTGTTGGGTCGGGTGAACCGCCTTGCGCCTGACAACTGCATCCGAGTGGCACCTCCGCCGTCCGTTATCCTCGGCTGATAGAGCGAATGGCCGAATAGAGGCTGCCAAACTGCCCCATCAAGGTCACATAGCGATTCGGTATCGGCGCCAGTAGCACCGTGCCGTTGCCTGTGAAAACATTCACCATCCCTTCGCCAGACATCATGGAGCGGAATAGTCCCTTGGTCGCCTTCTGCACCTGAAACTCCACGCTGCCCGTGCGCGCGACGGCGAAAGAGCCGTCCACGGTGAGCGTCTGCCCGCGCAGGTCCACCCGTTCCAGCGGACCCGGAGAAGTGAACAGGACTTTGCCCGTGCCGCTCACCTGCGTTTGGAACATGCCTTCGCCCCCGAAGAAACTTTGGAACATCGGGTTTGTGTACATTGCCAGTTGAACGCTTTGGTCGCACGCAAGGAAGGATCCGCGATCGAGGATCCAGGTTTGCTGACCGTCTAGTTCGAGGATCTCTACCTCGCCAAAGGTGGGTTCCAGGTAGATCTCTCCCATGCCGCTGTAAACGGGACGGACGGCTTTCTCCTTGGTAAGGAAGCTCTTTGCCATACCGCCAAAGGAGGGCGCATTGGCTTGTATCTGGATCTGCCCCACCCAGTAGTGCAGCAGTCCCGCCTCCACGCTGACGGAGGTGTTCTGGATGGTGATGCGGGGCATTCGATGCATCTCGTACTCGAAAACCTCGAAAGCAGTGCCATACGAGGAACGGCTCTTGGTGATCACCTTGCCACTTGCCGGACGCCCTTGCGCAGAAGCGGGCACAGGCGATGCTGATTGATTTGCTTGAAGCTGGGGAGTTGCCTGGTACTGTTGCTGCGGCGGCGCCTGGAACTGCGGAGGCACCTGTGGGTTGGGCGGCCGGGGCGTCATGGGCGGTGGCGCCGGCATTCCCTGCGGCGCGGCTGGAAGCGGTTTGCCGCACGTCCCGCAGAAGCGAGTACCGGGGTCTAGCAGGGCTCCACAAGACATGCAGTTGGCCATTTCAGCTCCTTAGCGCAACGTGCGCCAGCGTAGGGTGATCACCACGTTGCCATTCATCTTGCCGCGCATCGAGAAGCGCTTCCAACCGTTGGACCGGCTGGGCGACTCTGAGAAGCCGACATCGCGAAAGTCCGTCTCAATCCGAACGGGAACCCCGGGTAGTTCCCCTTGCACACGGCCGACACTTGCAGTGTTTCCATCAATGGTGATCACTCCGTTCTTGCGCAGCGGGCCAGACCAGATGAGGATTCCCGAGGCAGGCCCGCCAGGCAGGTTCCCGGTGCTGGCCATGGGTGGCGCCGGTGCAGGGTTGTTCTGGCTGGTCTCGGGAATACCCCACCCGTGCGGTGCGGTGCTGGCTGCGGTAGGTGCGGGACTGGCCGCTACAGGGGGACTATGGGTAGCAGCCGAGGACGAGGATTCAGAATTTCCGGATGCAGTTGTGTCTGACCATGCGTCATTCGCGGGCGTCCCTCCACCGGTGGCGCGGCTGGGAGGAGTGGAGCCTGTGCTGGAGCCAGCCGCAGTGGCAGGTGCACTCCCGCTAGGGGCGTCCGCCGTGTCCCCGAAAGTGGCTTCCATTTGTGGGGGCTGCCGGACAGATTGAGAACTGGGGACCGTGGACTGGTTCGCACCACGAGACGTGCCGGTTTGGTCCTCTCGCCGGACACTGCCGCGGGCTGGCGGAGTTCCCGGTCTTGTCTCTCTGCCGCCGGCGGCGACTGCGGGGGCCTCCCCGGTTGCAGCCGATTCGTTGTCCGATGGGCTGCTACTCAGGTGACGGTAAGCCAGATAGCCGCCGATGCCAAGGGCAGCAACGATCAGCAGCAGCAGGATCGCCACCAGCATTCCGCTGTTTCCGCGCTTCGGCGCCGCCATTGCAGGCGACTGCTGCATTGGGCCAGCACCACCAAAGCCTGACTGCGGCAGCATGTTGGCCGGTGGAGGCATCATCGCGGGACGGGGTATCCCACCCGGTGGCGGTGGTGCGACCGCGGGGACTGCCATTGGTGGAGCGGGTGCGGAAGCCATGGCTGGACCCGCCGCCGTAACAGAAATCGGTGCCCCGCAACTGACGCAGAAACGCTTGCCCGCGGCTTGCTGCGTGCCACATTGCGCACAACGAACGCCGTTCGCGACAGCCGCCGGCTGCCCGCAACGCGTACAGAACTTCAGCCCGGCAACCAGAGGTTCGCCGCACCCACTGCACTGCGACATCGCTTGCCCTCCTCTCAAACCGCTGAGGGCGGTATAGAACAACGTCAGTCTAGTTCAAGATCTGAAATTCTGTTATATTCCACTTGAATCCAGATTGCCAATGCATTCGGCACGGAAGCGAAATTATTAGTACCAATGTTGCAGTGTCCTACCTGTGCAGCGCAGTACCACCCAGGGGATGACTTCTGTGGGAGTTGTGGATCAGCCCTCAAAGAATATCCAGTGGCTAACAGGAAATTGCAGCGGCCGGAAACGATGACGTCTGAGCAGGATGCGCCAGCCTTCCTTTCGTGGGAGATTGACTTGCGGTTGGTTACAGACCCCTTTGTACTCTACGACACGGGCAAGGTAGTGCTGATTTCTGCCCTGCTCATTATCTTCGTCGGAAGCCTGATTGCCTTGATGCTTGGCGGCGCCACGGCCCCGTGGGAAGAGTGGCGCATGGGATTACAGATTGTTGTTCTGGTCTTCGGCGGCTTGGGCCTGGGGATGCTGCTGGTAATGCTGGTGTTCTTCGGCAACCGATTTCCAGTGCGCATGACATTGGAGCCGCGTGGCGTACGCTGGGAGGCCTTGTCGCGGCGAGGTCGATGGGCGAACAGGGGTGCCGTGGTCCTGGGGCTGCTGGCGGGACAGCCCGCAGTAGCTGGTGCCGGTATGCTGGCCGCTTCCCGGCGCGTGGAGACGATGCGCTGGAAGGACATCCAGAGAGTACGATTTCATCCGCAATTCCACGTGATCTCGTTGATGAACGGATGGCGGGTGGTGATCCGTCTGCATTGCCCGTCCGCGTTGTATCCAGAGGTTGCAGACCGCATCCGTGCCGCTGCCGTCCATGCCCGGATGGAGGGGCACGCAGCATGAAGGCGCCGTTGCGCGAGCGTGCAGGAGCCCAAGGAGGGCTCCGTCGTCGCATTTCCTGATTGTCGTTGATGAAGGAGTTACACGATGTTTCGGTCGTTGCTGGTTCTCATCTGCTTCAGTTTCTGTGCTGTCGCCAGGGACATTCCGAAGGATGTTGAATTCCGTATCCGGCTGCTAGCGCCGATCTCCACGGAAACCAACCAGAAGGGCGACAAGATCAGCGCTGAGGTGCTGGCCCCGAAGGAATTTGAGGGGGCAACGATGGAAGGCGAGATCCGTGAATCAAAGAGCGGCAACAAGTTCAAAGGGAGATCCACGCTCCTGTTCAGTTTCAACGAAATTGTTCCGTCTGAAGGCGAAGCCCTCCCGGTCACCGCCGATGTGAAGGGCTTCGTGAACTCGCAGGGCAATGAGAACGTGGACGAGGAAGGCGTCGTGGTTGAAAGGAAGAACAATCTGGGAAAGATGGCGATTGGTTCCGGCGCGGGTGCATTGTTGGGTGGACTGCTGGGAGGCGGCAAGGGTGCGGCGATCGGGGCGGGAATTGGCGCGGGTGCCTCGGCCCTATTGGTACAGTTCGGGGCGAAGGCGCCCAATATCCGCTTGGATGCCGGCTCAGAGATCCTGTTGAGCGTGAACCCACGGCGAAAATAGGCGCAGTCGGAGGTGGCGGTCTCTTTTCGTTGTGTGAGTTCTCTCGTGGTGATGCCTGGGTGCTGTCACCTTTCGCCTCGGCTTGCATCCTGGTGGGTGTAGAGACAATTTAGAAACCAATGAAAAGAGTGCTGTTTCTCTTATTCGCTGTGCTGCCCGTTTTTGGACAGCAGCCACTAACCCTCAGGGAAGCCGTAGAACGCGCCTTGCGGCAGAACCCTGGAATTCAGGCGATGCAGCAGCGCGAACAGGCGGCCGGTTACCGTATGCAGGCGGCGCGGAGCGGCTACTTGCCCCAGGTGAACTTCCAGGAAATGGTGCAGAGAGGGAATAATCCCGTCTTCGTGTTCGGAACCCTGCTTACGCAGCGCCAGTTTAGTGAACGGAATTTTGCCATCAACAGTTTGAACCGGCCAGATTTTGTCAACAACTTCCAATCCATGCTTACGGTGGACCAGGTTGTCTTCAACGCAGGGCGTACGCGCAATGTGGTGAAGGAAGCGGGAATCGTTAGAGAAATCGAAGTCCAACGCACTCGGGCCGAGGAGATCGCCTTAATGCAGCGTGTAGCGGGTGCCTATCTGGGGGCCAAGCTAGGCGAGCAGGCGCTGGCTGCCGCCGAGGAAAGCGTTCGTTCCGCGACGGCGGACCTTGAGCGGGCGGAATCCTTTCGCCGCGAGGGGATGAACACGGACGCCGATGTGCTGTCCATCCGTGTCTACCTCGCCAGCGTGAGGCAGGAGGCGATTGAGCGCAAGACGCAATTGGATATCGCGCGGGCGGCGCTGAACGTTGCGACGGGTGAGGCCGAAGACGCGGAATTTCAACTGGTGACCCCACTCGTAGAGACAGCATATGAAGCGCAAGCGCTAGCGGAAAGCCAGCAGGCAGCCGTCAGCCGCCGGCCGGAACTGATGCAGGCCCTGCGCGGCGTGGATGCGGCGAGGCTGGGGGAGAAGACCGCAAAGTCAGCCTACTGGCCCGAGGTCTTCGTGCGGGGCGTGTTTGAGACGGATCGTCAGGAAGTCTTGAACAAGGGCGGCGCCAACTGGTTCTTTGGCGGAGGACTCCGCTGGAACGTGTTCAATGGGATGCGCACGCAGGCGCAGGTGGGGGAAAGCAAACACCAGGTAGCGGCAGCCGAAGCTGACCAGCGCCAGGCCACGGCAGGCGTGCGCTTCGAGGTGCGACAGGCCTGGCTGCAATGGAATTCTGTCAAGGAACGCTTGTCAGTGGCGAGCGTGACAGTGGCGGAGGCGGAAGAGAGCTTGCGCATTACACGTGACCGCTACGAGAACGGACTGGCGACGGTGACGGATTTGTTGAGGACGGAATCCGCGTTGCTGGGTGCGAAGACGAACTACCTGGCGGCGCTCTTCGGCCAGCGCACCGCCGCAGTGCAGTTGGAAGCAGCGCGGGGAACACTGGAGCCCGCTTCCCAGTTGTTCGACTGAACGGGCAAGTGAGTCCACGAGCAACACCAGACAGTCGTGCGGACTGTTCAGGCGCGAGGAACGTAAGCGAGAGGATCAGGATGCGCAAGAAGACAAGCTTCAGTTTGGCGGCGTTGGCAATGCTAGCCGTCTCGTTCAGCGGATGCGGCGGAGGTGAGCATGCGAGCCCCGGTCCGGCGCCCCAGCGGGAAACGTTACGTGTTGCCGTGCAGATGCTGGCTAGGGAAGAGGTACCCGCGTTTGTTGAGGCCACAGGTACCGTGGAGGCGCGCACGGAGACGCAGATCGCGGCGCGTGTGATGGGTTACATCCAAAGCATCGCGGTTCGCGAAGGCGACCGGGTTTCGGCGGGGCAGACACTGGTGGAGATTCAGGCTGTGGAGATGCAGTCCGCGCTGGAGCAAGTGCGGGCCGCGGGTGAGGAAGCCCGCAGCGCGTTGGCCGAGGTAGAAGGTGCCATTGCTGCAGCGGAGAGCCAGGCGAAACTGGCGGAGGCAACCTTCGGGCGCATGCGAAACCTGCACGAACGGAAGTCAATCTCTGACCAGGAGTTTGACGAAGCCTCCGCGCGACAGGCCGCCGCACAGGCAGCCCTTCGCATGGCCAATGCCAAACGGGCGCAGGTAAATGAAAAGATTCAGCAAGCCAGTGCCGCCCAGCGCGCCGCGGAAGCGCAGTTGGGCTACCTGCGTATTCAAGCGCCCTTTGCGGGACTGGTTACGGCACGATTGGCTGAGCCCGGCAGCCTGGCATCACCAGGCATGCCGCTGCTGCGCATTGAGCAGGCGGGCGCACACCGGCTGGTGGCAAGTTTTCCGGAATCCGTGCTGGGCGCGGTCAAGCTGGGGCAGACGCTTCCCGTAAGTATTGACGCGCTTGGCCTGGCTACGGAAGGCGCGGTCGCTGAGGTTGCCCCTACGGTGGATGCGGCCACGCGAACTGTGACGCTGAAAATCATGTTGCCTGGCCACCCGGCAATGCGAAGCGGACTGTTCGGAAGGGCCAAGGCACCGGCTGGCATGCAGCAAATTCTGCGCGTGCCCGCCACCGCGGTACGGGATGCCGGCCAGCTTACCAGTGTCTTTGTGGTTGAAGGAAACTCCGCTCGCAGCCGAATGGTGAAGCTTGGGGATGCCGGTGATGGGATGCGCAGCGTGTTGAGTGGGCTAAGTGCGGGCGATCGGATCCTAACAAGCCCGCCCGTCACCATGCGAGATGGAGATCCGGTTGAGGTGGCGCAATGAGCGACGCGTTTCAAGCCCCCAAGCCCGGGGGCGCAAAGCTGGGCATCTCCGGGCGCTTCGCCGGGCTGTGGATCGATAGCAAGCTAACCCCATTGTTCATCGTCGCGTCGCTGTTTCTTGGTCTATTCGCGGTCATCAATCTACCCCGCGAGGAAGAGCCGCAGATCATTGTTCCAATGGTGGACATCTTCGTGGCGATGCCGGGCGCGTCCGCCAAGGAGGTGGAGCAGCGCGTCACTACGCCAATGGAGAAGTTGTTGTGGGAAATTCCCGGTGTGGAGTATGTTTACAGCACCTCCAGCCCTGGCATGGCAATGGCGATTGTTCGCTTCTACGTGGGTGAGAACGAAGAGAACAGCATTGTCCGGCTGAACCAAAAGATGGCGGCCAACTTCGACCTCATTCCACCTGGCGCCAGTCCGCCCCTCATCAAGCCGCGCTCCATCGACGATGTTTCGATTCTGGCGCTCACCTTGTGGAGCGACCATTACGACGACTATGCGCTGCGCCGTGTCGCTTCCCAGGCGACCGAATCCATCAAGCAGGTGAACGATGTCTCTGAGGTGACGTTGATTGGCGGCCAGCGGCGCGAAGTTCTGGTGAGCCTTGACCCTGCGCGGTTGCAGGCTTTTTCCCTATCGCCGGTGCAGGTGTTGCAAGCGGTGCAGGGGGGTAACCAGCGCTTGCCTTCGGGTAGATTCAGCCAGCAGGACCGGGAGTTTGTTCTGTACACGGGCGATTTTCTACGCGACGCCGCTGAGGTGGGCAGTCTGGTGGTGACCGCGTCAAACGGCCGGCCGGTGTACCTGCGCGATGTGGCCAGCATCAGCGATACCGGGGAAGAGCCCGTGCAGCGCGTGGAGTACGCCGCCCAGGGCAGTTTCCGCCCGGCGGTCACGATTGCCGTGGCGAAACGCAAGGGCAAGAACGCCATCGCCGTGGCAGAGAACGTGTTGGCCAAAGTGGAGACCCTGCGCGGTGGTGTCATCCCAAAGGACGTCAACGTAAGCATTACGCGGCACTATGGCGAGTCTGCACAGGAAAAGTCTGACGAACTTCTTTTTCACATGATGATTGCCATCGTGTCAGTAAGCATCCTGGTGGCGCTGACACTGGGTTTCCGCGAATCCCTAGTAGTGTTTGCCGCCATTCCAGTTACGCTGGCGTTAACGCTGACGGTGTTCTACCTCTACGGTTACACCCTGAACCGGATTACGTTGTTTGCCCTAATATTTTCCATCGGTATTCTCGTGGACGACGCCATCGTGGTGGTGGAGAACATCGTGCGTCATGCGCGGATGAAGAGCAATGCCGGGCGTCCGCTGCAGCTGGTGGCTGTGGAGGCGGTGGACGAAGTGGGCAACCCTACAATCCTGGCCACGCTGGCGGTGATCGCGGCCATTCTGCCGATGGCCTTTGTGGGTGGCTTGATGGGACCCTACATGCGGCCGATTCCGATTGGTGCGTCGGCGGCCATGGTTTTCTCGTTGATTGTTGCATTCCTGGTAACACCCTGGGCCGCGGTGCGGCTGCTGAAGCTTCAGGGTGACGGTGCGCACCATGAGCAAGAAGACCGATTCACCCTTCTGTATCGCAAGTTCATGGGCTGGGTGTTGCCCAGCGGTATCAATCGCTTTGCGTTCCTTGCGGGAGTTACGGTGCTGTTGATGGGCTCCATGGTGCTTGTGTACATCGGCTTTGTGAAGGTGAAGATGCTTCCCTTCGACAACAAGAGCGAGTTCCAGGTGATTGTGGACATGCCTGAAGGCACTGCCTTGGAAGAGACCGCGCGCGTGACACGGATGCTGGCCGATGAAGTGCTGAAGGATCCTCACGTCACCGACGTACAGACCTACACCGGTACCTCATCGCCCTACAATTTCAATGGTCTGGTGCGGCACTATTTCCTGCGGCGCGGCGCGCATATGGCTGACATACAGGTGAACCTGCTGCCCAAGCATGACCGCAAGCAGCAGAGCCACGAAATCGCCAAGGTTGTGCGTGAAGCGTTAAGGCCTATCGCGTTGAAGAGCGGGGCCAATATCAAGGTGGCTGAGGTGCCGCCGGGTCCGCCCGTGTTGCAAACGATGGTGGCGGAGGTGTACGGCCCTACCGCCGAAGGGCGAGAGGAACTTGCACGCGCCGTCCGGAAGATCTTCGACGAATCTCCGGGCGTCGTGGATGTGGATTCCTACATGGAAGACGATCAGCCGCGGGTTCGCATCACTGTCAATCGCGAGAAGGCCTCCCTGCATGGCATCAGCGACTCCCAAGTGGCGCAAACGCTGGCCCTCGCTTCGGGAGGACAAGTAGCGGGTTTACTGCACCAGCCAGAGGAACGCGAGGATGTGCCCATTACACTGCGCCTGGCGCGCGAGCACCGATCTGACCTCCAACGCCTGCAGGCATTGCGGCTGACGGCTTCCGACGGTACCCAGGTTCCGCTAAGCGAGCTGATTGCCGTCCATCACGACATCGAGGATAAGGCCATCTACCACAAGAACCTGATGCCCGTTACCTACGTCACGTCAGACGTCGCGGGGGCGGTGGAAAGCCCCGTTTACGCCATCCTGGGCATTAACGATAAGGTGGACCTGCTGACCGCGCCCGATGGTGGCAAAGTGACACAACTCACCGCCGCGCAGCCATTCAGCGATGCAACCTACTCCGTCAAGTGGGACGGTGAATGGCACATCACCTACGAGGTGTTTCGCGACATGGGTATCGCCTTCGCGGTGGTGTTGCTGTTGATCTATATCCTGGTGGTTGGCTGGTTCCAGAGCTTCATCACGCCGCTGGTGATTATGGCAGCCATCCCCTTCTCACTGGTGGGCATTCTACCTGCCCACGGGATGATGGGCGCATTCTTCACCGCCACCTCCATGATCGGCTTCATCGCCGGAGCCGGCATCGTGGTTCGCAATTCCATTATCCTCGTTGATTTTATTGAGTTGCGCCTGGCGGAGGGTAGTTCGCTGGAGGAGGCAGTGGTGGACGCGGGCGCCGTACGCTTCCGCCCCATGATGCTGACTGCCGCTGCAGTCGTGGTAGGTTCCGCGGTCATTCTCTTTGACCCTATCTTCCAGGGCTTGGCCATTGCGCTGATGGCGGGCGAAATTGCATCGCTGCTGCTGTCGCGCATGACCGTCCCAATTGTCTATTTCATGATCAACCTGCGCAAAAAGCAGAAGGAGAGTGTGGCATGAGTCTCGAACGGATGCTCCGTATGATTGCCGGCATTGTGGTGCTGGCTTCTGTAAGTCTGGGTTACTTTGTTCACCCGAACTGGTATTTCTTCACCGCCTTTGTCGGCCTGAACCTGTTGCAGAGCGCGTTCACGAACTGGTGCCCCATGATAAGCATCCTGCGCAAGTTGGGAGTGGAAAGCTGCGAGGCGCAGACGCGCCGGGCGTAGGCGCGCAGCTGCCTATCTCGTGATGGTCGCGCGCCCTTCCGCCTCTACTGGCTGGGCCGGTTGTGATAGTCCGGGTAGGCCGGTTTGCGATGCCTGGGTAAGGGCTTGGCTTTCATCTCGTCCAGGATCACTTCGATTGCCTTCTCCAACTGGGCGTCCTTGCCCAGCCGCCACGCTGCTGGATCTAAATCCACTTCAATGTCTGGCTGGACGCCATAGTTCTCAACGTCCCACTTTCCATCGGGATTCCAGAAGCCGAAGTGTGGCGCAGTGACGCTGCCTCCATCCATCAAGTCAGGATAGCCGCCAATGCCCACCAGGCCGCCCCACGTTCGCTTACCAATCAGCTTGCCCAGGCCCGCCTTGCGGAAGTACCAGGGCATGGCATCGCCGCCTGAGCCCGCATACTCGTTCACAATCATCGTCTTCGGGCCGAAAATCGCCGTGGCCGGCGTCGTGTAGTCCTGCCCGTCCCTGGAACTCCAGTAGTTCATGAGGGGCCGGTTGAGGTAGTCGATAATGTAATCGGCAGCCTTGCCACCACGGTTGAAACGCTCATCCACAATCGCCGCCTCCTTGTCGATCTGTGAGAAGAAATAGCGGTTGAAGTAGTCGTAACCTCCGTCCGCGGTATCGGGGAGATGGATGTAGGCCACCTTGCCGCCAGTGCGTTCAGCTACGTAGCGGCGATTGTCCTCTACCCAGGCCTTGGTGCGAAGCATCACCTCACTGCCTACTGGCATCACGGTGACCGTACGGCGGTTGGAGCCATCGGCATTGGAGGCCACGGTGAGTACAGTCTGTCTGCCCGCCTTGCCAAGGAAAAAGCGGAAGATCTCGTCGCTGGCCCGCACTTCTTCGCCATCGACTGCCAGCAAGTAGTCGCCCGCCTTCACGTTTACCCCGGGCTGGGTAAGCGGCGCCTTCAGTTCGGGGTTCCAGTTCTCGCCATCATAGACGCGCTGGACGCGATAGCGGCCGTTATCCAGCGTGAAGTCAGCCCCCAACAGGCCCACGGGGACGCGATCCACCGTGGGAATGTCGCCGCCGCGCACGTATAGGTGACCCACGCTCAACTCCCCCAGCATTTCGCTAAACAGGTAGTTCAGGTCAGCCCTGCTGGCGATGGTTTCCACGTAGCGTTGATACTTCTTTTTGGCAGCATCCAGGTTCAGTCCGTGAAAGTTCGGTGCGTAGAAAAAGTCCCGCTCAATCCGCCAAACTTCGTTGTACATCTGCCGCCACTCCTGGCGAGGGTCTACCCAAACCTGCGCCCTCGCCAGGCTAAGGTTGCCGTCGCCGGTTTTTGGCGCGGCAGCCGTGCCCACGATACGCCAGTTGGCCCCTTGCTTTACGAGCATCTTTTTGCCGTCAGCGGAGACCTGCATTCCCATGCGGACATCGGTGAGGAAGGTCTCCAGCTTACGCTTCTTCAGGTCAAAACGATGGACGATGTAGTCAGCGCCGTTGCGGTCGGTTGCGGGTAGAATTGGCACCTGGCGCAAGAAAAGAATGCCCTCCTGCCCCGCAGCCAGCCCTCGGAAATTGCGTTCCGGAATTGGTAGCGCGAGGATTCGCTGCGTAATTCCCTCAAAGTCGATGGTGACGGCAACGGGTTCCTTTTTGCCGGTACGGGCAGTGTTAGCGGCGTCACCCTCCTTCTCCCCCTCCGCAGGCTTCGTTTCGTCCTGGGCGGCGGCATCTGACTCATTCTTCTTTTCCGCGGGTGGCTTTTCGTCGTCGCTCTCGGGTGCCAGCGGCGACTCGTCGCTGCTGTTAAGCACCACCACGTACGCATGGCTGGAGACAGGCCTGGAGGAACTGGAGAGGTCAAGCCCACCTGTTGACGGCCCCACGTTGGTGCTGGCGGTGAGGTAGAGATACTTGCCACCGCGGTCGAATACCGGGAAGCGCGCATCGCTAAGGCCATCCGTAATGGGTTGCTTGACACCGCTGTCGATGTGGAAGGCCCAAATCTGGCAGAGCCGGTTCGGAAGCTGTTTCGCGTATGCCAGATAGAGGCTATCCGGAGACCATGCGGGGTCAAAAAAGCGAAAGCTCTCCTGGTAAGTGGCCGTGTCTACCTTGGTAGACACTCCACTGGCAACGTCCATTACCCACAGGTTCAGGCGCTTGTCGTAATAGGCAATCCGCTTGCTGTCAGGGCTCCAAAGCAATCCGTAGTAGAACGATGGGGAATCTCCCAGTGGAATGGCGCGTGGCTTCTCACGGCCGAACTGGTCTACCAAATGGAGCTCGTATTCGCCGGAGGCGTCGGAAAGATAGGCGATGGTCATACCGTCGGGCGACCATGCGGCATCGCGCTCCGCAACACCCGGTGTGCGGGTAATGTTGCGCGGATCCCCCTTTTCCAGGGGTACGGTAAGGATGTCGCCGCGCGCGCCCAACACCGCGCGGGCGCCGCTAGGCGACAAACTGGCCGATTGGATGAACCTGTCAGCCTTCACGAAACGCGGGCGTACTTCCGAAAGATCCGCCAACACGCGGATGTTCACCTTTGAGGCGCGTTTGCTTGCGAAGTCAAAGACAAAGATCTCGCCGAACTGCTCATAGACGATGCCTCCAGGGCCAGCAGTAGCTTCCTTGATATCGAGTCCCTGGTTATCCAGCACGCGGGCCACCTTGCCGCCGCGAGTGTCGTAGGCAAACAGGGTCACCGGTCCGTCGCGGTCAGACAGGAAGTAAACGGTATCGCCCACCCACATCGGTGCAAAATCGTTCGAGCCGGTTCGTGGTAGCTTCGCCACCTTTGAGTCAGCCAGATTGGCAATCCAGATGGGTGTGGCGCGTCCTCCTCGATAGCGCTTCCAGGCTTGGAAAGCGCGGGCGATGGGGACGTAGGCGATGCGGCTGCCGTCCGCGGAATATGCCGCCTCTTCCGCCATGGGAAGTGGCGCCGGGCTAGGGAAGCCACCTGTCGCGGGGATGGTGAACAAGCGATTATAGCGGTTGTAGCTGTCGCGTCCAGAGCGGAAGAGGATCTCACCGCGTGGTGTCCAGCCCGCTACTACATCGGCGTCGGGATGGTGGGTGAGCCGTTGTGGGGTGCCGCCGGCGGCAGGTACCAGGTAGACGTCGATGTTGCCCTCGTAGTCGCCCGTGAAGGCAATCTGGCTTCCATCCGGCGAGAAGTATGCCCCAAACTCGCGGCCCTCCCCATTGGTAAGCAGCCGGGCGTCGCCCCCGGCGCGATCCACCAGCCACAGGTCATTCGCGTACTCAAATACAATCTTCTCCTTGGACATGGATGGGGCGCGCAACAGTTGCGCTTTCGCCGCCGGGGCCATCAGCAGCAGTCCGATCAGGGCCAAAGCAAAACCGAGCAGCCGGGCCTGCCCGCGAAGCGGACGAACGAGTAAGGCGTTCCACATGATTGAGAGTCTACCGCCGAATGGAACCGATCGGGGGCCTGTGCTGGGGCACCGAGGGCCGATAAATTGGCAGCTCCGCGGCGGTAGTCAAGGCACATCGGTTTTTTGGGTGTGCTAGCTTCGTGTCATGCCTATTCGTCCGTCGCGCCGCTCGTTCCTTCAGCAGTCTTTGGCCGCTTCTGGTGCTTTGGGCGCTGCCTCCGCCATGGGTTGCGGCGCAAGGCAGCCGACGGTTCCAGCAAGGCCCAACTTCCTGTTTGTGATCGCGGACGACTGGAGCTATCCCCACGCCGGCGCCTATGGCGACGCATCGGTGAAGACGCCGCACTTTGACCGCGTTGCCCGGGAAGGCGTGCTGTTCACCCATTCCTTTTGCGCGTCTCCCTCGTGCACTCCCTCACGCAGCACGGTACTTTCGGGGCGTCAGCTGTATCGTGCAGGTGAAGCTGGAGTGCTGTTCGGGTCAATCCCCAAGTATCTGTCGCTGTTCCCTCATGCCCTCGAGGACGCAGGCTACTTCGTTGGCTTTACGGGGAAAGGCTGGGGGCCTGGTAAAGCTGACGCACTGGGCATGGACCGCTCCCCAACCGGCAAGCCATTTCAGGAGAAAGCGCATGTGGGCGAGATCCGCAAGGGCATCAACCCGCGTGACTACGCCTCCTGCTTTGGCGACTTTCTGGATGCACGCCCAAAGGGCCAGCCCTTCTTTTTCTGGCTGGGTGCCTCTGAGCCCCACCGGATCTACCAGGAAGGGGCCGGGCGGACCTTGGGCAAGAAGCTGACCGATGCCAAGGTGCCCTTATGCTGGCCGAACGTGGAGGCCATCCAAAGCGACATCCTGGACTACTATGCAGAAGTGGAGTGGCTGGACGAGCAGTTGGGCAAGGCCCTGGCGCGGCTTGAGAAGGCTGGCGAACTGGACAACACCATCATCGTGGTGACCAGCGACAACGGCATGCCTTTCCCCCGCGCCAAAGCCAACCTTTACGACTGGGGAACTCGCATGCCCCTTGCCATCCGATGGGGTAGCGGGTCCGCACCCGGCAGGGTGGTGCATGATTTCGTTAGCCATATTGATTTCGCGCCCACGTTCATGGAGGCAGCCGGTTTGCCTCCGCTTCCCGGGGCTACCGGCCGCAGCCTGCTTCCGTTGTTGAAGTCTGGAAAGCAGGGAATTGTAGATGAGGCGCGCGATCATGTTGTAACCGCCTTTGAACGCCACACCCTTTGCCGTCCCGGGAACGCTACCTACCCGATGCGTGCCCTCCGCACGCGGGGATATCTGTATATCCGAAACTTTGAGCCGGATCGCTGGCCGACGGGTGGTCCTGACTTCATTTCGGTGATCAAGCAACCCCATGGCGATGTGGATGGCAGCCCCACAAAAAGCTTCCTGTTGGACTCGAAGAATCGGGCTGCATACCCGGAGCTATACGAGCTCAACTTTGGCAAGCGGCCGGCTGAGGAACTGTACGATATCCGAAACGATCCGGACAACGTACGCAATCTGGCCGGCAGGGAGAGCATGCGCGCCGTTCTCTCACGGCACCGGGATATGCTGGACAGCATCCTGCGCGGGGAAGGCGACCCGCGCGTGGAGGGGCTTGATCCGTGGCAGGCCTACGAATGGCATGGGGCTTCGCTTCCGGCAGCGGCCGGTCCAGGACCGGCTCGTCCTTCTCAGCCCAATGGTTGACGAGGCTGGATGTGTCGGGGATGTTCCGAAGTTGTTACCATTCCGTCAACCCCTTGTAACTGGTGCTGCGTACACTAAGGGCTAATGCAGACGATACCGTCAGTGCAGCCCGCCACACCGCACCCGACGCATCCATTGATTCAGCCTTCCGAACTACTGGCTGCACCCCTCCGGGAGCGCATCTTTTCCGGTCCGCTCTCCCACTTCCTTTCGCAGATTCTGGGGATCCAAGGCATCAATCAATTGTATGCGGCGGAAGCGCATCAGCCTCCCGGATTCGCCTTTTATCAAGGCCTCTTGCGCCGGTTGAACGTCGGCATTCAGGTGGAGCCACGGTTGTTGCAGCGGATCCCACCTTCAGGTCCGTTGATGGCAGTCGCCAATCATCCGCTTGGTGTGCTGGAAGGAGTTGCGTTACTGTACCTGCTATCCCAGGTGCGGGAGGATTCCCGGGCCATGGCCAACTATTTGATGGTGCGTGTGCCACAGTTGCGCGACGCGGTGATTCCGGTGGATCCATTCGGAGGCCCCGCCGCCACGGCGTCCAATCTCGCTGGCATGCGTGAGGCGCTGCGCTGGCTCCGCCGGGGGGGCGCGTTGGGGGTTTTTCCCGCGGGCGAGGTTTCCTATTGGAACCCAAGGGAGGGACGGGTTGAGGATCCTCCCTGGAACCCCAATGTAGCCGCGTTAGCGCGACGCACCGGCGCCACTGTGCTGCCTGTTTACTTTCGGGGCTCAAACGGGTTGGCCTTTCAACTTGCCGGCCTGATGCATCCAAGGCTTCGTACCCTCCAACTGGCGCGGGAGATGCTGGGGAAGAAGAACCACCAGATTGAGGTTCGTATCGGCACTCCGATCTCCGCAGAAACCCTGAGTGAGTGGGGCAGTGACATGGAGTGTATCCAGATGCTGCGTCGCTGTACCTACCTTTTGGGCGAACGCAGCAACAAGCAGTCCGATAATTCAGCGTCGGGGTATCGGCTGTCAGGCAAGGCAGGTCCATTTCTGGCCAGGCCCGTGGCCATAGTGGGACCCGGCGACGTATTGACCCGCGAGGTGGACTCGCTCGGGGAAGGGGCACTCCTTGCCAGAGTGGGCAACCTCTCGGTGCACGCGGTCAAGGCCCAAGAGTGCCCGTTCGTTGTTCAAGAGATTGGGCGTCTGCGGGAACTCGCTTTTCGCGCAGTGGGGGAAGGCACCGGCAAGCCCAGAGACCTGGATACCTTTGACGAACATTACCAACACCTGTTCGTATGGAATGAGGAATCCAGGGAAGTTGTTGGCGCCTACCGCGCTGCACGAATCAGGGAGGTGCTCGACAAGAAGGGTCAGCGTGGCTTGTACCTGACACGGCTTTTTCGCTTCGAGCCGGGATTCTTCGCTCAGCTAGGTCCCGCGCTGGAGCTTGGCCGTTCTTTCGTCCGCCAGGAATACCAGCGCAGTCCCGTTGCTCTGATGATGTTGTGGAAAGGGATTGCGGCCTATGTTGCGCGCCACCCTGAGTGCACGAGGTTGATTGGGCCAGTAAGCATTTCGAATGCCTACAGTCAATGCTCCCGGCAGATTCTGGTTGACTTCCTGCGGGAGTACACCCAAGGACACCCACTGTGTAACCTGGTGCGGCCACGGAATCCCTTCAGGCCTCGACGCCTGCGGGGTTGGCATCCGGATCTCACCCGAACCTTGGCGCGAGAACTGGAGGATGTTTCGTCGCTGATCGCGGAGATTGAATCGGATGGCAAAGGGGTACCCATCCTGCTTCGTCAGTACCTGAAGCTAGGCGGCCGCATTCTCGCCTTCAATGTGGATCCGCATTTCTGCAACGCGCTGGATGGGCTAATCGTTGTGGATCTGCTGGAAACCGATCCTAAAGCCTTGTCCCGCTATATGGGCAAGGAGCAGTTGGAGCACTTCCTGGCGCATCACCGGAGAAACCGAAGGGATCTGCTAGCCAGAGACGACGAGAGCGTGTCCTTCCGTTAGGGATTGCCGGGGTGTAATATCTCGGCGATCTCCTTCTCGGTGATCGCTCCGGGCTTAATGATGCGCCAGTAGGGGTCAGAGACATCCACTGTGGTGCTGCCCTCGCTCACGCAGCCTCCACCGTCCAGAATCATGCTTAGTCGCCCGTCCATGGTGCCAAACACTTCAATTCCGGTACGGCAGGTAGGCTGTCCGGAAATGTTGGCGCTAGTGGCGATGAGGGGCTGGTCAAGGATCTCCACCAGGCGCTTGGCCACAGGGTTGCTGGTTTGCCGCACCGCCAGGCGTCCAGTGCCGCCGGTTACTTTCAAGGGCACTTTCTCACTGGACGGCACAATCATGGTGAGTGGTCCGGGCCAGAAATGACGGGCCAAGAGGTAGAAGCGGCTGTTGAGTTCCTTGGCCAGATCCTCGGCCATGAAGACGTCATTCACCAGGAGGGGCAGGGATCGCTGGATTTCGCGGCCCTTGGCCTGGAACACCTTGCCTACGGCGTGTAGGCTGTACGGATCAGCGATAATCGCGTAGAGGGCGTCGGTGGGAACCGCAACCACCTCCCCGCGCCGGATTTCCCGGGCTGCGGCCTGCAGGACCTCCTCAGAGGGATTTAGGGGGTCGATGGTAATCAGTTCTGTATTCACAATGAAGCCAACCTCGAAATTGTACTGGCTTGGCGCCATCGGCATCAAGCCCTTCACGGACCAATGTCCACCTCACTCCCGCAAAGCCCTCACCCCGGCACGACCGCATTTTGCCGTGCCCCATCCGTATTTCGCCGATTTTTCCTCCAAGAATCACCGCCTTGCGCCGTATCTTCAGTAGGACGGCACAACACCAAATGACTGCTATCCAACCAACAACCATGCAGGAGACGGTCGCGACGGATGCGGACATCTCAGACATTTTCCGCCTCTATCACCTGCGGGTCTTTCACTATGCCCTCCAATTGGTGGGCAACCGGGAGGACGCCATGGACGTTGCCCAGGAGACCTTTCTCCGCCTGCACCGCCACTGGAGCCGGCGCGATCCGTCGCGCCCCATCGCGGCCTGGCTGTACGCCATTGCGCGGAACCTGGCCATCGACACCTTGCGCAAGCGCGGCATTCGCGGCGAAACAGAGGAAGATCCGAACATGGAGGACTGCCTTTCGCGAGACCCCGAAGACGTTGCATCCAACAGCGAACTCCGGCGGCAGCTATGGTCAGCAATCCGCGAACTGCCCGAACCCTTGCGAGAAGTACTTTTGCTTCGCGACTGGCATGGCATGCGCTATGCCGAAATTGCGGAGATTACGTCCACCAGCGCCACCACCGTTACCTCTCGTTTGTATGAAGCTCGGCAGAGGCTGCGGAAACAACTAAAGGGGTATCTCTGATGCCGAATACAACCCCACACGAGCCGAATACGACACCCAATGAGAGTGAACGTCTGATTTCTGCCTACCTCGATGGGGAACTCACCCAAGCGGAAAGCCAGCGGGTGCGCCTTCTTTTGGAGGATCGCGCTGACTACCGGCAGACCTATGACGAGATGCGGAAACTGCAATCGCTGACGAATGCCTTGCCGATGGCCAATCCACCCGACGACCGGATCTTCGCCATTGAAGACCGCCTGAGCGTGGCCGCGCCGAGACGTATCGGATTCTTTACCCTATGGGGTGGATTGGGTTTGTGGCTGGTTTACCTGGCGGTGCAGTTTTTTAGGCATTTGCGTTTCCCCTCCGTTGGGGAAGCGCTTCTTGGTATGGTTGTCTTCGGTTTAGTGGCATTGTTTCTTTCGGTGGCCGTCCAGCGCCTCCAGGAACTGCCTCACG
Organism: Bryobacteraceae bacterium; assembly: GCA_036821995.1. Taxonomy (GTDB): domain Bacteria; phylum Acidobacteriota; class Terriglobia; order Bryobacterales; family Bryobacteraceae; genus JACTMJ01. Next base: position 25,667 of record DAISIM010000001.1, on the reverse strand, counting down.
ACCGTTACCGGAGGATCCGTAAATGATCGTCATCACGGGCTCGCACATCGCCGGACGCCGCGTGAAGCGTACCTTGGGTTTGGTTCGCGGCAACACCGTGCGCGCGAAGCACTTGGGCCGCGACATCCTGGCGGCATTTCGCAATATCGTTGGCGGCGAGGTGCATGAGTACACCCGCCTGCTGGCCCAGGCCCGTGAGCAGGCGCTGGACCGCATGGTAGAGGACGCGCACGGCTTGGGTGCCGATGCCATCATCGACATGCGCTTCACCACCGCGGAGATCGGCAAGAACCTGGCCGAGATCATGGCATACGGCACAGCCGTAATCACCGAAGAGGCCTAACGGGTTGCAGCGGGTGTCTTCACCGGCGGTGCTGGCCGCGACGGCAGCTTGCGCGGCTTGGCCTTCAGTTCGTCCAGCACCACCTGAATCCCGCGCTCGAGTTGCGGATCCCGCCCGTCCAGCAGGCTCTTGGGGTCGTTTTCCACCTCGATATCGGGCTGCACCCCTTCGCCTTCGATAACCCAGCGGCCATCGGCGGAAGCGAAGCCGAACTCCGGCACATTCACTTGGCCACCATCAATGAGAGTGCCGCGGTTGGTGATCCCTATGACACCGCCCCAGCTGCGCTTGCCCACCAGCTTGCCTAGCTTCGCCTCCCGGAACATCGCCGGAAAGATGTCGCCGTCGGAGGCCGAGTTCTCGTTCAGCAGGCATACCAGGGCGCCCACAAAGGCCCCGTCAGGGTAGGTGGTAACGTCGTCGCTGGTGCGCGCGAAGCCAGTTGCCAATACCTGCCGGCGGAAGCGCTCAATCAACATCCGGCTGACGTTGCCGCCACCGTTGCCACGCATATCCACCACCATACCTTCCTTACGCAGCTGCGGGTAGTACCACTTGATGAACTCGTAAATACCATCAGCACCCATGTCGGGCACGTGGATGTAGCCCAGCCTGCCGCCTGAAATTTTCTCCACCCGATCACGGTTGTTCAGGACCATCGCCAGGTAATTCAGCTTTGATTCGTCATCGATGGGCTGGAATGTGATTTCACGCGCGCCATCAGCTTCCGGCTTGTTGTTCACCGTCATCTTTACCGGGCGTCCCGCCTTGCCTCGCAGCAGTCGGTAAGGGTTTGTACTGGCGGTCAGGTCCTCGCCATCAATCGCCAGCACGTAATCGCCAACGTTCAGGTTGATGCCCACCTCGGTGAGGGGAGACCGATAGTTTAGCTCCTCGTTGTGGCCGCGCATCAATTCCGCAATGCGGTAGCGCTGCGACGATGCTTCCAGCGTAAAGCGCGCGCCGGGCAGCGCCACCCGAGGCCGGGCTGGCACCTCATAGTCGCCCCCTGCAATGTAGGCATGGCCCACATTCAGTTCCGCAATCATCTCGCCAATCACGTAGTTCAAGTCAGCCCGGTGAGCCACGTCCTCAAGCAGTGTTGCGTACTGGTTGCGCAGCTTCTCCCAGTCATAGCCATGCATATTGCTGACGTAAAAGAAGTCACGATAGCGCCGCCATACCTCGTTGAAGATCTGCTGCCATTCCTGGCGTGGCACGCGGTTTACCGTCATGCCTGCCGTGGAAATGCTCTTCTTGGTAGCCGCTGCGCCGGGCTTCACGTCCATCAAGTGGAATCCACCTCCCTGGCGCGCCATCACCTTGCTTCCGTCCTGGGATAGTGTCCAGCCCTGGGCATTATCCAGCAGCACCTGTTCCTTGCGGTCCTTTAGGGTGAAGATCATCAGCGCAGGCTGGCTTTCCGGCTCTCTCCCGTAGTAGCTGCTACCCGCCCGCGTGTAGAGCAGTGCATCCTTTGTGGCCGCCAGCCCGCCAATGTTCTGCGCGGGGATAGGCGCGCGGGTGGTGCGTTGCTCAATACCCTCAAACTCGATCCTTAACCATTGGCCTTCCTTCTTTGCGTCCTTAGCGGCGTCAGGTTTCTTCTCCTCGCCCTCCTTCGCCTCACCTTCCTTTTTCTCAGCAGGGGCAGGTGTCACGGTAACCGTGTCCTCCTCCGGCGGGAATGGGTGCTTGACGTCCTTGCGCAGCGCCAGGGCGTAAACACTGGTCTCGCGGGCTGTAGCGAAGTTCCACTCAATGGTGCTGAGCTGAGGGGCGAATTCCCGGTCACTCAAGTAATAGAGGTAGTTGCCCTCAGGATCCCAGGCAGGCGTGTAGGCATTGAACAGGTCACCGGTCACCCGGCGAGCCTGCCCATCCAAGGCGCTCCAAATCCAGATGGCCCGATTGGTATTGTCGCCGGAAAGACTAAAGGCAAGGTGGCCGGAATCGGGGCTCCAAGCGTAATCCTGCAGTTGCCCGCGCTGCTCGTCTGCTGCCTCCACGACACTCTTGTCCTCGACAGTCACCACGAAGAGCTTACCGTCTTTGTCGCTGAAGGCGATCTTCTTACTATCAGGGCTCCACAGGGGCCGGTAGCGCATGGCGGTACCGCCCGAGGTCAATTGCGTGGGCGCCGCGGACCCATCCTGAGGCATCACGTACAATTCTTCCTCGCCGCTCATGTCGGAAAGGAAGGCAATCTGCCGCCCATCGGGCGACCAAGCCGGGGCCTTGTCGTGCGCCCCTGAACTGCGGGTGAGGTTGCGCGGCACGCCCTTCTCAATCGGGGCGCTGAAAATGTCTCCGCGAGCGACGAAAAGCGCTCGCTCGCCCTTAGGACTTAGCGCCGCGCCACCCACCTGGCCGCCCACATTCATCTGCGACGGCCGGGATGCCAGCCCGTCATCCGGCACTTGAATGGCGACGCGCTGGGGTGGGCGATTGCCCTTCGTATCCACGAGGTGCAGTTCGCCATTTCGTTCAAAGACGATCTTTCCATCGGCGGAGTGGCTGGGCCAACGTACATCCCAATCGGTGTAGCTAGTGATTGCCTTTGAGCGCTTCGCGCTGATGTCAAACTCATACAGGTTCAGTGTGCCGGTGCGGTCGCTCGCGAAGTAGATCTTGTTGCCGATCCACATGGGGTCGCGCTCAGTCCGCGGAGAATGGTCTACCGGCTGCATTGCCTTGGAAGCGATGTCGAAGACGTAGAGATTTTGCGCCCAGCCGCCCTCATAGCGCTTCCAGGTGCGGAAGTCGCGGAACAGCGGCGAGTAAACCAATTGCTGTCCGTCGGGTGAGAAGTCGCCGGCCCCGGAGGTAGGCATCGGTAGCGCCTCGGGCAGTCCGCCATCGGCGGGCACTGTGTAAAGCCGCGACTGCGCTACGCTCCAGCCCTCGCGCATTGACCGGAACAGCACGCTCTTGCCATTCGGGGTCCAGCCATAAACCTGGTTGTCATAGCCCCAGCGTGCGGGTAAGGGCCCTTTGGCGGGGTAATAGGTCAACTGCTTCGGGACGCCGCCTGTTGCGGGAACCACGTACACCTGCTCATCGCCATCGTACTGTCCGGTAAAGGCGATCCATTTGCCATCGGGCGAGAACTTTGGGAAGAGTTCGAGGCCCGGGTGCGCGGTGAGGCGAGTGGCGGTTCCACCGCTGGTGGAGGCGGTCCAGAGATCACCTGCGTAGCTGAACACGACGCGGTCTCCATGAACATCCGGGAAGCGAAGCAGTTTGGTCTGGCTGAATGCAATCGCGCTCACCAGGAGCGCCAGCGCCGCAAGGCGGGGAAGGGCAGGGAAGAAGGGCATCGGTTGAGTTCCTTAGGCTGTGAAGTCTTCCAAGGGAAGACGCTTGTGCCTCGCAGGGGTTCTACGTTACACACAAGTTTCAGTGTAAACCCTAAGGAGCTGGCGATCTGTGGGCATCAGGAATCCAGCGGCATTCCCGGGGCGGGCGAATAGCGATCGCCTACTTTTTTACCGGAATCGCGTCGCCCAGGTTCATTGACCCGCCGCCTTCGCTGACGTAGTTGCGGTTCCAGGACGGGATTTCCAGCACAATGTCGCCATAGACGACGCACTGGCAGCCAAGGCGTGAGTTCAAAGAAAGATCCGCGGCTTGATCAAGACGGTCGGCTTCGTCGTCTTCCATTTCGCTTACGTTCGCCATGCCGTCGGTGATCTTAATGTGGCAGGTGGTGCAGGCATTGTTGCCTCCGCAGGCGTGTTCCAGGTGCAGGCCGTTGTTCAAGGCGATATCCAACACGGACGCCTTCAGGCCATGCTCAGAATACGGCATCGTTTCGGGGTCAAACTCTACCGTCACGTTCTCGGGAAGAAAGGTAACCTTAGGCAAGCGCAATCCTTCTTTGGCAGCAAATCCAGGGCCGCTCCAAACCCGGAAGGGAGAGCGACCTGCCACTAATAGAGATGCGGCAAGTGGCCCGCCAGGATGCAACGGAGTGACTCCGGCACTGCAAGCGATAATTCGTCGTCGATCTGACGTCACTCCATCGGGCGGCTGTAGCCCTGCTCCTGCTGCCGCCGCAAGAGGGTCAACAACCGATCCACGAGCTCCGGATGCTTCTGGTACAGGTTATGGAGTTCCCCAGGGTCCTCTTTCAGATTGAAAAGCTGGCCCTGCGGACCGCCTGGCGCAGGGTCAACCACCGCGGGCGCGGTAAAGCCGCCAGAGCCCAGCCCCACGGCCAGCTTCCAATCGCCCTCCCGAATGGCGAACATGCCGTTCATTGAGTGGTGCACCACATCCCGCCTCGCAGGTGACTCGGCCTTCCCCAGCAGGGCCGGCAGCAGGTTGAAGCTATCCTCGCCGGCATTGCGTGGCAAGGGCTTACCCACCAATGCCGCCACTGTCGCCAGGAGGTCAGTGAGGCAGCCCAGGTCATGCCGCACGCTGCCCGCTGGGATGCGTCCAGGCCACCGCGCGAGGAAGGGAACCCGATGGCCCCCTTCCCAGACATCAGCCTTTTCGCCCTTCCAAGCCGCATTGGCCTGGTGCGCGTAGCGTTCCTTGTCGGTGATCTTCCAATCAGCTCCGTTGTCACTTGTGAAAACCACCATGGTATTTCCGTCCTGGCCGGTCTCCCGCAGTGCGGCCAATACCTGGCCCAGGGTGTCGTCGACATGGGTGACGAAATCACCGTAGTCGCCAGCTTTTGACCGCCCTTGGAACTCCTTGCCTGGCAGCCAGGGGGTATGCGGAGAGGCCAGCGGAAGATACAGGAAGAAGGGCTGATTTCCAGCGCCTGGCTTTGAGCGCTGGTGAATGAACTCAACGGCTTTCCGCGTGAAGGTCTGGTGCACCTGATGAATGTCGAAGGATGGGGCGCGCGCTCCGCCACGCCAGAAAACGCCGCGGGGCCGGGTGCTTTCGTGAACCAGCGCGGTGGGCGCTTCCACCAAACGGTCGCCCTCAATGTATACATAGGGTGGCATGTCCAGTGATGCTGGGATGCCGAAGTAGCCGTCGAAGCCGTGGTCCAGGGGGCCAGGCCGCAGGGGTTGCGCGTAGTCTACGGGGTCATGATCCCCTAGGCCAAGATGCCACTTGCCGATGCCCATGGTGTAGTAGCCTGAGTCGCGCAGCAGGCGAGGGACGGTGGTTCGGCCAGGCTCAATGAGACTTGGTGAATAACCCCACAGCACGCCGCGCTTCAGGCGCGTGCGCCACGCATAACGCCCGGTCAGCACGCCGTAGCGGGTAGGTGTGCAAACGGCTGATGGCGAGTGCATGTCCACAAAGCGCGCGCCTTCGGCGGCCATCCGGTCAGCATGGGGAGTGGGTATTGCGGACTGCGGGTTGTAGCACTGCAGGTCTCCCCAACCCAAGTCGTCACATAGGATATAAACGATATTCGGCCGAGCCTCCGCCTGTGCCGCTGCCCATCCTGGCAGCATCGTATGTGCCAGCGTACAGCCAACCATTGCCCGCAGAAATCCCCGTCGTTGCCAATCTGACATCCGCATCGCCTCCCGCCCCAGTCTACCGAACAGGACGTAGCCTGACGCGGACTGGCATCACAGGATTGCGCCGTTCTGCCCCGCGAACTCCAGGCGAAAACGAACCGATTGTCCATTCTGTAACCCAGGTTTCGAGAGAGAATAAGGGGGGAATGTCAGCCACTTACCCGTGCAGGCCTTCCTGCTGAAGCTGAACTGGCCGGCAACCCCGGCGGAGGATCCATTCATGAGCCAATTGTTTATCCAGGGACTAGTGCTGCACGAGCCAGGTCCTTGGGGGGATCATCAACCAGTAGCCGGCGCCCGCGTAGAGATTTTAAGTGGTGACGACCAGTCCCGCGGCAGCGACCTCATCATGCTGGCGACCACCAACGCCAAGGGAGAGTTTCAAGGGCTCACCACCGAGTGGCGGGGCACCATCATCAAGACCGTGCCAGACCCCAATAAACCCTGGCGTACCATTCAGGTTGAGGAGCCAGACCAGGAAGAAACCCTCGTCCTTCGTGCGCGCATCCGGCAGTCCACCGCCGACGGCGTCAAGATGATCACCGTGCCCGTGCACTATCTGGACGACCTCCATCCCATTGGGCCGCTGGTGGTGAACTGGGCGCCTGCTGAACAGAGCGTGATCGGCTTTGTGAATGGCTTGGCATGTACCAACCCCATCGAGTTCATTGAGCGCACCATCCTGCAGATCAACTCCCGCCGTGGTGAGGTCAAGCTGGAAGCCTATGGGCAGGCGGCTGAGCCCTATCTGGAACTCACCGCGCCCACCGCGCGACAGGCACGCCTTGGAGCCGCCATGCACCTCACAACCGATGAAGTGCTGCGTATTCGAACCCTTCTCACGTGCAATGACGGCATGGAGGTTTGCGATGTGGTGGACAACTTCTGGATCTCACTGGTAGTGTCGTCCATCATCTTTGCACCCATCACAGGGCAGGCGGCGGCGTCCTTTGGCCTTGCGTTGCAACGGCTGCTGTATAGCGGCTATCAGCTTACCGCTGTTGGAAACGCCACTGTGGCCATGAACGGGATGGGCGTCCGCATCCGTCTGGAACATCCAGAGTGGAAAGCAACCCAGGTGGCTGAGGCCATTGAATAGTGGCGTGATGCCAAGTAGAATCAGCGGTAAGCCCGTATATCCCCTGACGCGGAGAACTTCCTACGACTATGTCATCGAACCGGCGCAGTTTTCTTTCGAGTGCGGCCAAGCTGGCTGCCGTCGCCGCCCCGGCTTTGCTGGGCAAAGCCCAGGAGCGCAAGTTGCGTGTCGGCATCATTGGCACTGGCTGGTGGGCAGGGGTGGACATGAAGGCGGCATGGGCGGTAGGTGGAGCGGAGGCCGCAGCCATCTGCGATGTCGACAGCGCCATGAGTGATGCCTTTCTGGTGGAATGCGAGAAGGCGCAAGGATCAAAGCCAAAGGTCTACAAGGATTACCGCGAGCTCATCCAACACCCCGGACTGGATGCCGTAATCCTGACCACACCACCCCATTGGCATGCGTTGCCCTTCATCGCCGCCTGCGAAAAGGGGCTGCCCATCTACTGCGAGAAGCCATTAGCTTATGACGTCCGCGAGGGCCAGGCGATGATGGCTGCACAGAAGAAGGCGGGCAACGTGGTGCAGGTTGGCTTTCAGCGCCGCCAAAGCGATGCTTTTCACGCCGCGGCGGATTACCTCCGCTCCGGCAAGCCGGGTAAGGTGATTCAGGCCGAAGCAACCATCCATTACAAGGCAGGCACGCCGGACGCAACACCGCAGACCCCGCCCGCGACGCTCAATTGGGATATGTGGTGCGGACCGGCCCCACTGCGGCCGTATTCGCCTGCCATTGGCCATCGCGCCTGGCGTCTTGAACGCACCACCGGTCATGGACATCTGGTGGATTGGGGTATCCACCTCATTGACGCCACGCGCATGATGACTGGCCTCCGCACGCCGAATCGCATTCAGGCCACTGGTGGCATTTACCACTACAAGGGCAAGATCACCACGCCGGACACGCTGGTGGCCCACTTTGAGTTCGATGAGTTTCCCCTCATCTGGCGTCATCGCCTCTGGGGCAGCCAGGAGGTTGACCCTGCCTACAATAACGGTGTGTTCTTCTACTGTGAGAACGAAACCGTGTTCGTCACCGATTCTCGCTGGGAGGTTCACCCCTCGGCTAGAGGCGCGCAGAAACAGGTGATGCCTTCCAGGATGAAGGGCAATGAGATGAGCGAGGCGCACCTCAAGGATTTTCTTGATGCCGTCCGCAGCGGCAAGCAGCCTTCCTGCCAGATTGCGGATGGCTGGAACTCTACAGCCACTGTTCAGCTAGGAATGGTGGCTTACCACAGCGGTCAGGCAATTCGTTTTGATTCCACCGCCGTTTCCATCCCCGGAAACAAAGAAGCGCATGCGATGCTCAAACGAGAGTATAGGGCACCTTGGCGGCATCCCTGGAAGGGCTAGTTTGAAACACACTGGATTTGCGACTCGATTCCCCGGTCTGTTTGTCTCGGCGACTGTTGGGCTGATGCTATTGATGGCAGCTTGCGGAGGCGGCGGCCCGTCAGCGGAACAGACAGCCGTAAAGCCCGTGGGGCAACCCGCGAAGATCCTGTTTTTCTACCCGGGGCAAGAGTCTGTGCCGCCAGGGGACCAGGCGCAGGTCTGCTACGGAGTTGAGAACGCCACCAGTGTCCGCCTTCAGCCCCCGGTGGCGGATATTCGCCCGTTATCCAACAAGTGCGTCTGGTTTACGCCGGCCAGCACTACGGAACTTACGTTAATCGCCACTGGGGAAGATGGTATGGATGTGGATGCGAAGCTGACCGTTGCGGTGAAAAGTGGGTCGCCTTCCTCCACCAGAAACGCACCGGAAATTGCGGCCCAAACCCTGATTGAAACCTTCACCGCCACCACGACCACCGTTCCCGTTGGTGGCGCGGCAACCATTTGCTACGTGCTTTCAGAGCCGGCGGCACTGCGCATGAGTCCCAGCCAAGGCGACCTCGGCAGTGACCTGAAGAAGTGTGTGATGGTGCGTCCGAAGGAAACGACCACCTACACATTAAGCGCCACCGCAGGTGGCAAATCCGATTCGGTATCCGTTACCATTCGTGTGCAGTAGCGGTATCCTGGCGGAACTCCACCACTCGGCCTGGATCCAGGGACAGTGTCACAGCAGCATTGCTGCAAAGTTGTGGCGGCCCGCCCTCCACGTCCACTTGATCGCCATTCTCCAATTCGAGGCGAGACTGTCGATGCGTTCCAAGGTCCAGGCAGTAGGCAACGCGGCCAGGGAACGCGAACCATCCAGTAACCGGTGCGGGCTCACCTGAAGTTGCCAGCATCGCGTCTCCGCTACGGAAGGCCAGCCAGTTCCCGTCGCGCTTGCGAAGGGTTTGCCAGCCAAAGAAACGGGCTACCTCCAGGGTGGCAGGCTTGGTGTAGAAGTCCCGTGCTGGCCCCACTTGGGCAATGCGGCCATCCAAAACCAGTGCGATGCGGCTGGCCATGGTGGCTGCTTCGCGTTGGTCGTGAGTAACAAACACGGTGGTGATGCCCAACCGTTGTTGCACCTCGCGCACCAGCAGCCGAAGGTCGCCGCGCAGTGATTCGTCCAAGGCGGAGAAGGGCTCGTCCAAAAGCAGCACGCGAGGAGCGCTAACGATGGCCCGCGCCACGGCTACCCGCTGTTCCTGCCCGCCGGAGAGCTCTTTGGGGAGTCGCGATCCGTATTCGCTTAGCCGCACCAGGGCCAGCGCTTCCTCCACTCGCCGCTGCTTCTCCGCAGTGGGCACCCGTTGCAGATCCAGGCTGAAAGCCACGTTATCCCTCACCTGCAGGTGAGGGAACAGCAGGGGCTTCTGGAACACCATTGGAGCCCGGCGGCGTTCGGCTGGTATCAGCGTCATGCGTTCATCGCCAAAATAGACATCGCCAGATTGAGGGCTCAGCAGGCCGGCCATCACCTTCAGTGCTGTCGTTTTTCCGCAGCCGGAAGGACCCAGCAGCGCAACCAGTTCGCCAGCCGCGACATCCAGAGATGCCTCGCGCAGCACAGGCATTCCGTCATACGCGAAGCACACCTTTCGTAGGCTCAACGTCGCGGAAGCTGCCGGAGTCATTGCAACAGCACCTCACTGCGCCAGTCCCTCTCTAGCCGTACTAGATAGGCCGCGTCGGGTTCTGGCAGAAAGTGCGCCTCAAGTACAGCATCGGGCAGGGTCGCCTCATCGCGTGGCAAGCCCTCCACCATCGCTCGCTGCCCGGCGCTCAGCGCGTCCAAGCGGTGCGGGTAAGGTCCACCCAGCGCCCGTAGCGCCGGAACCAGATGCTCCGGCGACATCAGGTGATTGGCAGTTACCATCGCTCCCAGCGGATTGCTGGCGTGGAAGGGGATGGCAAGGAAGCTGTAGTTCCCAATGGCTCCAGACGTGAAGACAAAGGTGCGCGCGGTGCTGGGGAACTCCCCGCGCTCTATCGCCCTGGAGGCGAACATGGGCGAGTAGTTCATGGAAACGTCCACCTCTTGATTCGCAAAAAGGCGGTTCAGTTCCTGGGGTGATGCCGGATAGGTTTGCCCTTGCCGCCATAGGAATGGTTTCACATCTCGCAACCATCCAAAGGCAAGCTTTGCCGCAACCTGGTAGCGCGCCTCATCAAAGCCGCGCGTGAAGGCGGCGGGGTCCCCGGTATAGGACAGCAGCACGTGCCGCAGGAAAACAGATCCGGTAAAGTCCGGTGGTGCGGGGTAGGTGAATCGTCCTGGATGCGCTTCCATCCAGGAACGCAACTCGGCAAAGGTGCGCGGAGGCTGGGGCGTGCGGGCTAAATCATGCGCCATCACGAACTGTGCACGCAGCCATGGCGCTTCCATGCCCTCTACGGGAGTACCGAAGTCCCTCGCGCACAACTCAGCATCGTAAAGGTGAAGGTTGGGCAGCAACTCAGCAAAGGGCCCCCACAGGAGGCCTGCCTGTCTCGCCGTGCGGAAGTTTTCCCCGTTCATCCAGACAAGATCCACCGATCCCTCACCGCTCTGGCCCGCGCCCTTTTCATTCAGGAACCGGTTCACTACCTCGGCCACGTCGGCTACCGGGGCCAATTCCAGTTGGATTCCGAAATCACGCGCCAGAGTAGGGGCAACCGTCTCGCGAAAATAGCGGTTGCGGGCTTCGTCTCCGCTCCACATCGCGAAGCGGACGCGGCTGCCGCGAGCCTTGGCTTCCAATTCCTGGAAGGACACTCCGGCGAAAGTCTCGGGTGCAGGAGGCGCCAGCTGCCGTGCGCGGCAGCCACTGAGTGCCACCACCGCGCCCGCCGCCAGAAACCTCCGCCGCTCAATTCGTCCTACGCTCATGTTTCGCGCAGCCACCTTCCCACAAGCAAAAACAAAAGGCCGGTGGGGGCAAGAAACAGCAGACACACGGCCGCAGCCAGCGCCTGGTCACCTGAGCGTTGCGCCGCCACCAGTGCTAGGGGCAGCGTGAACACCTGCCCGGAGCCAATTAATAGCGTGAGGATATACTGGCTCCACGAGATCAGAAACGCAAAGCTGGCAGCCACCGCGATTCCCGGTGCCAGTTGGGGCAAAGTTACCCGTCGAAACACGACTATTGGGCTTGCGCCAAGCGTGCGTGCCTGCGCTTCAAGCTCAGTGTCCAATCGGGAGAAACTGCCCACCAACATCAGGGTGGCATACGGAATCGCGGGTATCAGGTGAACCATCGCTACCCCCCACCAGGAACCGGCCAGCCCAAGGCGCAGAAACACCATGTGCAGCCCCATCGCCGAAGCCAGGGGCGGAGCCAGTATCGGCAGGAAGAGCAGGAAGAAGAACCCCGTCTTGGCTCGGAATGCGGTAAGGGCCAGAGTGCGTGCAGCGGGTAAGGCTAGCACGACGCTGGCCAGCGTCACTACTGCGGCAATGGCCAGGCTGTTGCCCAAGGCGGGCACCACGCCGCTGGACCCCCGGAAGGTATCGTCCCAAGCGCGGAGGCTCCACTCCGGGGGCATCAGTTCCGGCCACAGCCACAAACGGGCAAGCGATTGAATTGCCAACGTCACCAGAGGCAACATTGCCAGCAGGGCGATGAATCCGTACGCGGCGCCACGGGAAAGGGTGCCAGCGCTGCTACCAGAGCTTCTCGTCAAAACAGCACGGGCCTTTCCCCCACCAGACGCCGGGCCAGGCGCAGGTAGGCCCACACCAGGATTCCGGCCACCACGCTCATTGTGATGGCTACTGCCATGGCGGCGGGCCGGTCAAGCAAGTCTGCGCTGGAAAAGCGCCGCTCTGCCAGTACGCCCAGCATGGCGGGATAGGTCCGTCCCAGAAGCAAGGGAACTTCGTAAGCGCCAAAGACATACGCGAATACTGCCAGCGCAGCCGATGTGAGGCCTGGCGCGATCAAAGGTAGGTGCACCCGGCTCCACCGCTGCCACCAGCCAGCGCCCAGGCTGCGGGCTACCTCTTCATAGTCGCGACCGGTACGCGCCAGCATGGCGAGCGCCACCACGGCCAGAAACGGTGCCTCTTTCCAGACATAGGCCAGCACCATTCCTACGCCAGCGGCATCCTGCACCAGCACGGGAAACGCCGCCGGTTCTGCTACCAGCCCCAATGCGTGGGCAATTCGGCTGAACATGCCGCTAGGGGAAACAAGGTGCAGCACAACAAGCGCCAGGCTGAGGTGAGGCATGGCCAAGGGAAACTGCAGCAGCGTGCGCTGCCAACCTGTAGCCTTCGCGCCCGCATGGTGCAGTGCGGCTGCCAGCGCAAGGCCCAGGCACAACGACAACACAGTGGATGCGGAGGCAATCCAGACGCTAAGCACCAGGGCACCCAGGAACTCCTGATCTATGGATAGTCGCGTATAGTGCCCCAACGTGAACTTCCCAGTGCCCGCGACACCGGAAAGACCTACGCTTTCCAGCACAGCCATCAGAAGTCCCACGCCGAACAAGCCCAACAGCACAATCGCCAGGGGCGCAAGGTTCAGCAGAGGTCGACACGCGGAGCGCACCTCTCCATGATGCCCGAAACGATCCTGGAAATTCCCGGCGTCAAGCCCTTTCGCCGCCAGAGCCGTCCCCGCCAGACATCCCTACTGGATGATGATGATTTCTTCCTGCTTCGGTTGAGGCTTCGCTTTGGGTGCAGGGCTACTGGTCTTGCCACTCTTGGCCGCCCCGGCAGATGCGGACTTCAGAAAGTCCACAATGTCCCTTTCCGCCATGCTCATACTCACCAGAACGGTGTTGGCATGAGCGCTCATCCGGATGGAAGACAGCATCTTGCTTACGCCCGCGGGCATCGATCCGGCACCTTGACCGCCGCCGCCTCCCGCCATCATCGATTGGAAGAACTGCATCACGTTCATCAGCGCCGTTGCGTCCTCTGCCGTAGCGGCAATCATCTCAATGCCCATCTTCATTTCCGGGCCAAGCTTCAGGCCGCCTTGCACGGACTCGATCTTCTGGAACATGTCGCCTTGCAGCGCGCCGGCGGCTTCCTGTACCTGGCCCGATTGCCCACCCACGCCCTTTGCCAGCGTAGACGGCGATACGGCGCTTACCATCCACAGGTCGTACCTGCCGCTTACGGAATCTACCCGCGCCCGCAAGGGTCCAGCCAAGCTGGCGTGAGGGCTATCCAGGTAGCGCTTCACGTGCTGCTCATCGCCCGCCAGTAGAACGCCGCTCTCCAGGAAGGTCATCACGCCGGCCAACTCACCGTCCTTCTGCTCAGGCATCCAGAGATCCCGCCCTTGATAGGCCAGCTTCTTGCCGCCCTTGGCCGCGATCGCTGCCGCAATCCGGTCCGCGTTGAAGTTGCCCGAAACAAACACCAAGCCCTGGGACTGTGTCTTGCCATTGGCACCGGGCTTCGTCCCCATGCTAGCTGCAACCACTTCGTGCAAATCACGCCGTGGGTCGAGGCCGGTAAGCGCGATCATCTCGTTCAGGTCAGCGCTGCTGTTGCCGGTTGCGCTCCGCATGAATTCCTGAGCGATGCCCGAACTCATGATGGCGCGGAAATCGGCGCCCAACACCGCCTCCGCATTCGCGGGCACCATGGAAAGCAGTTTGGGGTCAGCGGCCGGGGAAGGCAGCGCAAGTATCAATACAGCCAGAAGGCGCAACAAGTGCACGTGCATCGGGAAACACTCCTCTATTTCACTTTACGGTCCATAAGAGGGATTTGTTCCTGATTTTTCCTTTACGCAGAAAGGGGGATCGGTACCAGTTCCGTGATGCGGATGCCGAATGCCTCCAGTGCCACCACGGTGCGCGGCACGTTGGTCAACAAGCGAATGGTGCTTAGGCCCAGGTCCCGCAGGATCTGCGCCCCGATTCCGTTCTCGTATTGTAGGGGCCCAGTCTCCCTGGTGCCTTGTGCCCACATGCGACCGCGCTCAATAGGCACAAGGCGATTCAGGCCCTCTGCAGCCGCAAGCTGGAAGCCCAGACCGGTATGATGCAAATAGACCACCACCCCTGCTCCTTCTTCGGCAATCCGTTGCATGGCTCCATGTAGGGTCGCATGCGTGTCGTTCGACACCGAACGAAACACATCGCCAAGCGCGTTGCGGCTATGCATTCGCACCAGGACGTTCGGATGGTCAGCTACGTCACCATGCTGCAATGCGAGATGGATTTCTCCGTTTGTTACGGAACGATAAGCGAAGGTGCGGAAGCGCCCGTGCGGTGTGTCGATTTCTCCCTCCGCCACACGTTGCACCAGCGATTCATGCTCCAGCCGGTAGCGGATGAGGTCCGCCACCAGGATCATCGTTAGCCCGTGCTTCTCGGAAAACTCGATCAACTCCGGGCGGCGCGCCATGGTGCCATCGTCGTTCATGATTTCGCAAATCACGCCCGAGGGGTCCAGCCCCGCCAGTCGGGCCAGGTCCAAGCTAGCCTCCGTTTGCCCGGCGCGCACCAGCACTCCGCCGTTTCGCGCCCGGAGGGGGAACATGTGCCCGGGCCGTGCCAAGTCCTCAGGCCGGCTGGCTCGATCAATCGCCACCTTAATGGTGTGCGCGCGTTCCGCCGCGGAAATCCCGGTAGTTACGCCGGAAGCTGCGTCAATCGGCTCACAGAAGGCAGTGCCGAAGCGCGAGCTGTTCCGCGGAGTGATCAATGGCAGCTGTAATTCATCGCAGCGTTGCTCGGTGAGGGTGACGCAGATCAACCCCCGCCCGTGCGTGGCCATGAAATTGATGATGGAGGGCGTAACGTGCTGTGCCGCGCAGCAAAGGTCACCCTCATTCTCGCGGTCGGCATCGTCGACAATCACCACCATCTTGCCGTCGCGAAACGCGGCGATGGCTTCCTCCACGGTTGCAAAGCCCATACTCTTCCAGTATCGGATACCATTCCTGGTTGCGGATGGTCCACGAGCCGCAAACCCGCAGAATAGCTCCGTCCTTTGGAATTCGGGACAGAATCGGAGTGCCAGAATGCGATCAGCGTCTCCTGCACGGTGCATAATCATGAGATGCTCCGCCGCATCGTGGAATGCGTTCCAAACTTTTCTGAAGGACGCGATGCCGAAGTCCTGCGCGAAATTGCTGCCGGTATTCGCTCCGTTCCGGGCGTCCTGTTGTTGGGCCATGAACAGGACGCGGATCATCACCGTGCGGTGATCACCTACGTGGGCTCTCCTGATGCCGTGGTTGAGGCGGCAGTTCGCGCCGCCCTTGTTGCTCGCGATCGCATTGACCTGCGCCGTCATCAGGGCGTGCATCCCCGCATCGGCGCCCTGGACGTGCTGCCCTTCATTCCCGTACAAAACGTGACGCTGGGCGAATGTGCGGCGCTTGCCCGGGAGGCCGCGCGGCAAATCTGGCAACGCTGCGGTATCCCATGCTATCTGTACGAAGCCGCCGCTCAGCGCGTTGACCGGCGCAATCTGGCCGATGTTCGCCGCGGGAACTTTGAGGGGCTGTCTGCCGAATTGGCTGCATCGGACGTGAGGCGGCCGGATGTCGGCGGCCCGCTGCTGCACCCTTCCGCCGGGGCGGTGGCCGTGGGCGCGCGCAAGTTTCTGATTGCCTGGAATGTCCTGTTGAAATCCAGCGACATTTCCGCTGCTCGTGAGATCGCTGCCCTTGTCCGGCAATCCTCCGGCGGATTCCCCTTTGTGAAGGCGCTCGGGCTGGAATTGCCCAGCCGGGGAATCACACAGGTTTCCATGAATCTCCTCGATTTCGAGGAAACGCCCATGCAGCCCGTCTACGACGCTATCCAGCGCGAAGCGGCCAAGCGGGGCATTGAAGTGATTGGCAGTGAGTTAATCGGTTTTGTTCCCCGGAAAGCGCTGGAGGCCAATGTCCGCCATAGTCTGCAGTTCCTGAATCTTCAGCCGGATCGTATTCTGGAGAACCGTATTGAGAGTCTGGAAGGCGCGCGATCTGCTGTACCCTCATTCAATGCCCTCAATCGCCAACCGCTGGAATCTGCTCTGTTGGGCTTACATCTGCTTTCCCAGGCCGCGGTCATCGCGGCACGCTGCTTTCATGCCCTGTCAGGCAGCACAGCCGGTGAGGCCATTACCCAGGGCGAACCCGAAGCGCTGGCGCTGGCCGAGGAAATCACGCTCATGGTCCAAGGTCAGGAGGGAAATCACCACCCGCCGCAGGCTGATTCCTGGGATGCCAGGCTGCTCCATTACGCAGAGCAATGCGTGGAACTCAAGTCCCGGCTGGCGGCCGAAAAGCAACGATTCCTGGCCTCTTCCCTTCCAACCGGAGGATTGGCCCAATACCAGGCTGCGTGGCATCTTGCGGAAGCAAGCCTGCGCTGCTTCCTGCTGCATTTCGCCACGCTCGAGACTGCAGCGGATGCGGAATTCGAGCCACCCGGTTCTTTCACGAGCCGTCTGAGGGCGTTGCGCCAGTTGCAGCCATCCTGAACTGCTACCGTGACCGATTTGCGGTACATCCATGGGATGTGTCGCGGCAGCTGAAATTGGTCAAGAGCCCTAAAGCCCTCGAATGCTACGCAACTCCGCTTCCGCTCGGATCCAATCCGCTTCGGCAGACCCACCCTCGAAGCCCCGCGCTTCGGCATACGAATAAGCCAGGCGCGCAATGTCATCCTGCGAAATCGTGGCAGGCGCCACCATCCCGTTGCTCGTTGACGGCGATCCCATTCCCTTAGGCGCAGCGGCCAGAGGTGCAGCTTCCGGCCCCTTGGTTTTGGACTTTGTGGTTTCGTTGGTGCTGGCGGACACCTTTGCCTTCGCCGATTTTACAACCTTCTTGTCGGGGCTTAGGGCCTTGGCGGGAACCGCCTCCGCCACCGGCGCGCTGTCTGTCTTCTTTGCGCGCAACTTCTTCTCGGCAACTGGTGCGTCGCCGGCCTTCGCCTTGGGCACCTTCGCAGCCTTCTCAAGCTTTGCAACCGCAGCGGCATCCACGGTGGCGTGTGTAACTTTCTTCTTGCTCATTTTCGATCCCCAATCAGGCAGGTGATACCCCGCACTAATTTCAGCCTAACAGACTATATTGGCGATCGAGTCCTCAAAAGATTTATCTCTTCGATAAACGCGATTGCGCGAAAATGTTGCAATCGCAAATCACTAATCCCTACAACTGCATACGCTTGAGTGGCGAATGGCGGGCGCAGTCGGGATGATAAACGATGTTACTTATTTCGTTGTCGTTCACATACGCTGACACATTCCGCAAGCCAATTGTTAAACGCGTTCATATTGCCGAGGGTAGTGCTTCAGATACTGCCCGGACCCATGCGAAAACAAGGGAAACCTAGCGATTCCCTCTCCTGCTTTCTACCAAGGCGGAGGAGCAAAGGCTCGATCCCGGTAAACTGGCTCCATCGGTTCCTGGCGCGACAAAGTGCGATTCTCTTCACCTGACCGTCGGGTATCGCCTCGCGCACTGGGCCGATTACTCCGCAAATCCCTCACCGCCCTCTATGGCAGAATCAAGCCATGGCCGACGCCCAGCTTGATCAGGTTCGAAACTTCGCGCTTTGCCTTCCAGAAACCGATGAAGCCGCCCCTTTTGGCGACCCTTGGTTTCGTGTGCGCTCCAGGATGTTTTGCTGCTTCAGCAAGCATCAGGGAAAGCCCTCGCTCATCGTGAAGGTGGGAAAGGGGAACCTGGATCTTTTTCTGCGCGACGCTCGTTTCTTCAAGTCGCCCTACATTGGCAACGCTGGCTGGGTAGGACTCGTTCTTGAGGACCCATTACAACCGGAGGAAGTCCGTACGCTTATCCGCGATAGCTACAACCATGTGGCGCCCAAGAGCCTTCGGCTGCCACTGGAGGAGTAAATCATAGCTATTGCTGTCGCAGTGATTCCACCACGCGCTGCCGGAACTCCCCGGCCTTCCTGCGTAGCGTCCCGGTGTCTTCATACACCAGTGCCCCATTGCGCACCAGCAACTCCCCGTTTACCATCACGTCGCGAACGTTGCTGGCCTTGAAGGCGTAGACGATCTGCGCATAGATTTCATACATCGGGGTTGCATTTAAGGCGGTTGAATCCAACACGAGCCAGTCAGCCACTTTGCCCACTTCCAGCGAACCCAAGCGGTCTTCCATGTGAATGCTGCGTGCGCCCTCAATGGTAGCCATTGCCACAACGTCCTGCGCACTCAGCGAGGTTGGATCCATGGTGGAGACCTTTTGCAGCTTCGCCGCGAGATCCATCTCTTCGAACAGGTTAAAGTCATTGTTGCTACCTGCTGGCCCATCCGTGCCCAGCCCCACCGCGATCCCCCGCTTCCGCATCGCTCCAATCCGGGCCGCCCCGCTGGACAACATCATATTGCTGGCAGGGTTATGCGCGATACCCACCTTTCGTGCCCTCAGCAGGTCAAGGTCTTCATCCGACAGCCATACGCCGTGTGCCGCAATGGTTGGCCCCTCGAATACGCCCCACTCCGTCAGAACCGCTGCCGGGCTCTTGCCGTAGCGGGCTCGCATGTCGTTCTGCTCCTTGCGAGTTTCGGAAAGATGGATCACCAGTGGCACTCCATACTTGTCAGCCAGTTTCCGGCACGCCACCAGCGTTTCGCGGTCGTTCGTATAGAGTGCGTGCGGGGCCACGGCCGCCGTCACAAGCGGATGTCCGGCGAAACGCTTCAGGAAGGCTTCGGTGCGCTCTAAACCTGCCTCGGGCGTAGGCGCGTCCGGCACTGGAAACTGGATGATGGTTTGTCCTGCGATCGCGCGAATTCCGGCATCGGCCGCCGCGCGTCCCACCTCTTCCTCGAAGTAGTACATATCCACAAACATTGTGGTGCCGCCCAGCAGCATCTCCGCTGCCGCCAGCCGCGTTCCCCAGTACACGAAGTCCGCCGTGACGTTCTTCGCTTCGGCAGGGAACATGAACTGTTGGAGCCAATCCTCCAGCGTCCGGTCATTCGCGATTCCACGGAAAAGGCTCATCGCCGCGTGAGTGTGCGTGTTCAACAATCCCGGCATCAGGATGCCATCCGGGTAGTCCAGCACGCGGGGCGCGGAATGCGCGCCTTCTACATCCGCTCGAGGTCCCACGGCCACGATGCGATTACCCTCAATCGCCAGCGCGCCATTGGTGATCACACGCCGCCCCGCATCCATGGTCACGATGGTGCCCGCGCGCACCAAAAGGTCGGCCGCGGTTACCGTAGCGGCAAGCCAGAAGAAAACCGCCAAGGCGCATAGCCTGCATCGATTGAAGTTGTTCACAAGTGCTCTTTTCCCAGTTCGAACTCAAGCATCACTGCCTCTTGTCGATGGTCAGGACCCGGAAAAGGGGCTAGCCTGGTCCTGGCCCAACCGGGGCAGTAGCGCCACAAGTAGCCGCTCGAACTTGTCGCGTACCAGTTCTCCGGTCTCCAACACTTCCTGGTGGCTTAACTTGTACGGCGAGATGCCCGCCGCCAGATTAGTAACGCAGGAGATACCCAAGCACCGCAATCCGATGTGGTTGGCCGCGATTACTTCTGGAACCGTAGACATTCCCACGAGGTCCGCCCCCATGGTGCGGAAGGCGCGGATCTCCGCCGGTGTCTCGAAGCTTGGCCCCAGCAAGGCCATGTAGACACCCTCTTGCAGTTCCACATCGACTAAGCGGGCAGCCTCCCGCGCAAGGGTACGCAATTTAATGGAGTATGCTTCCGACATGTCCGGGAAGCGTGGTCCCAGCTCATCCAGATTAGGGCCAATCAGCGGGTTGGTGCCCTGCATATTGATGTGGTCGGAGATCAACACCAGTGCGCCTTGCTGGTAAGACAGATTAATGCCTCCGGCAGCATTGGTCAGCACCAGGTCCTTCACGCCCAGCAATGCCAGCAGCCGTACGCCTACCACCACATCCTGGGCGCTGTGGCCTTCATACTGGTGAATTCGGCCCGCCAGGCAGGCTACCGGCGTCCCGGCCACCACTCCCAGAACAAGTTGTCCGGCGTGGCCTTCCGCGCCTGGCGCATGGAACCCAGGGATGTCTGCGTAGGGAATGCGTACCGCATCCTCAATCCGGCTGGCAAAGCTGCCCAGTCCGCTCCCCAATACAATGCCTACGCGTGGAGTAACGTCGCTTCGGGTGCGCACCAGCGCAATCGCATCCATAAGGACAGACATAGAGGCGGATATCGTAGACATCAATCTACTCCTTTGCGTTCGGCGCTAACGCGCCGCCTACCTCTATCATCTCCCGGCAAAGCCGCTGAGGGAATCCAGATTACAACAGCAATCCCACGATGCAGGCTGACATGAAGTTTGCCATCGTACCTGCTGCCACCGCGCGCAACCCCAACCTTGCCAGGTCGCTTTTCCGCGACGGAGCCAGCGCCCCGATTCCGCCTACCTGAATGGCGATTGACGAAAAGTTCGCAAATCCGCAAAGCGCGTAGGTGGCGATGGTAAACGAACGGGGGGAAAGCGTCTCCTTCATGGGGCCCAACTGAAGGAACGCAACAAATTCATTCAGAACCAGCCGGGTACCCAGCAGATTGCCGATGGCTTGAGCATCGGCCCAGGCTACTCCTAACAGCCACGCAATTGGGGCAAACACAATGCCGAACAGTCCCTGCAGGCTCTCCGGCGCCCAGCCCATCCCGGGTAGCCCGTGAACCCAACCGAAAATGCCATTCACCATCGCAATCAGTGCCAGGAACGCAATCAGCATCGCTGCGATGTTCAGGCTGAGCTGCAATCCGTCGCCAGCGCCCCGGGCAGCGGCGTCAATCAGATTCACGCCGGGCTTTTCGACTTCAATATCCACCCGGCCCATCGTCTCCGGGGTTCCCGTCTCCGGGACCAGCATCTTGGCGATCAGGATGGTTGCCGGCGCAGTCATAATCACTGCCGTCAACAGGTGCTTGATGTCTACTCCAGCCAGCTTCACGTACGCGGCCATGACTGCCCCCGAAACGTGCGCCATGCCACAGGTCATTACCGTAAACAGCTCGCTCTCGGTCAACTTCGGCAGGAACGGCCGGATGGTGAGGGGAGCCTCCGTTTGCCCCATGAAGATGCTGGCTGCTACGTTGGTGCTTTCCGCACCGCTGGCACCCATCACCCGCTGCATCAGCCGGGCCATCACGCGCACCAGAACTTGCATCACGC
This sequence comes from Bryobacteraceae bacterium, assembly GCA_036821995.1. Classification (GTDB taxonomy): domain Bacteria; phylum Acidobacteriota; class Terriglobia; order Bryobacterales; family Bryobacteraceae; genus JACTMJ01. The sequence continues at coordinate 4,248 of DAISIM010000001.1, read as the reverse complement.
CAAAGTAATAGAGGATGGAAAAGAAGCTGGCGATGAAGATGATGATCGGCAGCACTTGGAAGGCGAACAGCACGCCATAGGGACCCTGCTTGGTTCCCAAGGCTTCGCCAAACACGAAGCCGCTGCCGGCTTCTACGTATTCAAACAGCGCGTTCACCGCCACGCTGGCATATTGAAACAGGCCCCCGAACCCAGTCTTCAGTACCAGCAGTGCAAAGGCCAGTTGCAGCCCCAGCCCCCACAAAAGCAGCGAAAGCCGGATCTGCTTGCGGTCACGTGAAAACGCCCAGGCCATGCCCAGGATGAATGCCAACCCCAGCAGACCCGTAAAGCGCTCCATGATGGATCAGCGGTTAGCCCACCATTTCCAGAATCAGTTCGCGGCTTTCAGGCTCAGTATTCGAGATGCGGAAAGCGTCTTCCACCATCTCGGCGGCTTCCTCCACGCGATCTTCCGCGGTGTAGTAAACCCTTGCCAGTACGGAGCCGGCATCCACTTTGGCACCGATCTTCACTTCCAAGATCACTCCCACAGCGGGATCCACAGCATCGGAGAAGATTTCGCGACCGCCACCAATCATTGCCGCTGCCCGGCCGATATCCTCGGCATTGATTGCCGACACATAGCCGCCCCGAGGTGTGGTGATCTCACGTGCGCCCAGCGCATTGGGAAGCAACTCAAAGCGGTCAAGAACTTGCGGATTACCGCCCTGTGCCGTAATCACATCCTTAAACTTGCGATAGCCTGAGAGATCAATCAGCTTTGTTTGCGCAATCTCCCTTGCCTCATCCAGGCTCTTCGCCGCCTTGCCCAGGAAGATCATACGGGCGGCCAATTCCAGCGAAATCCGCGTGAGGTCCGCCGGACCCATGTTCTGGAGGGTCTGCGAAACTTCCATAATCTCCAACGCGTTGCCCACGGCGAAGCCCAGCGGCTGGTTCATGTCGGTGATCATCGCCTGGACGCGCACGTCAGCGCGACGTCCAATGGTGATCATCATCTGCGCCAGACGCCTCGCGTCTAACTGCTTCTTCATGTGCGCGCCAGCGCCCACCTTCACGTCGAAAATCACCGCGTCCACGCCGGCAGCAAGCTTCTTCGCCATAATCGACGATGCCAACAGCGGAATCGATTCCACCGTCGCCGTCAGGTCACGGAGTGCGTATACACGCTCGTCAGCCGGCGCGATGTCCTGGTTCTGCTGCATGAAGGCCAATCCATGCTGCCCCAAGAGGGCGCGGAACTCGTCCGCTGAGAGGTCAGTCCGGAACCCTGGGATCGCTTCCAACTTATCCAGCGTGTTTCCGGTGAATCCCGACGTCTTCGACGAGATCATGGGCACCACCACCCCGGCGGACGCCGCCAAGGGTGCCGCAATCAGGCTGGTCTTGTCCCCCACTCCACCCGTTGAGTGCTTGTCCACCTTCACACCGGGAATGCTGGAGAGGTCCAGCCGATCGCCGCTCCGGACCAGGTAGTCCGTCATGGCAGTTGCCTCATCTTCGCTCATCCCGCTGAAATAGGCTGCCATCAAAAAGGCAGCCATTTGGAAGTCTGGGATCTCGCCGCGGCTATAGCCGTCGACCATGTACACGAGTTCTTCAGCGGAAAGTTCTTCACCCTCTCGCTTTTGGCGGATTATATCTGTGGTTCGCATGAAGTCAGGCCCAAGCTACCAAAATAGCAGATACGTTCCCCCTTCGGCATGGAAATCTTATTGAAGCCAAAGGGCGAACTGGCTCTTCGGTACCACATTTACGCCATTTTCCTTCCCAGGGGCAACCCATCTACGGCTCAAGTAGAGGGCTTTCCCGCACGCCCTCTCCTCCCAGCAGCGCTGCCTGCTCCAGTACCCTGCGGGCGTGCGTTGCTGCATTACGGACGTGTTGTTCATAGCGTGCATTTGGCCGCCCAACGCCCCCGTTGTATGCGCCGATCGCTTTCTCCAGATCGCCCTTGAAATGATCGATCAGATAACGCACAAGAACTCCCGCATAGAGGGTCAGCCAGTGGCTGTTCACTTCATCCAGGTAGAGCGTTTCTGGCGGCAGCAGCCGCGGAGGCAAATTGTCGTAGTCCCGCTTGCCGCTTCGGAGGTCCCGCAGGTACAGCCGGTGTGCGAAGCGCAGCGTCTCGCGGGTAATTTGCCAAACCCCCGTGGCGTAGTTCAGCACATACACGCGATTCCCACGGCGCCTAAGAATAATGTCGCCCGGCTCAGCCTTGCGCTTCCACACGCCGTGCTCCAGGTCGCCCCTCACGTCCATGTAGTTGTTCTCAACCGCGGCGATTCCAAGAAAAATATCGAAGGGTAGCTCATAAAACTGTGCCACCGCGATGATGTCCGCCGCCAGTTGGTCAGCCATTTCGGGAAGTATGGGCGGGGGCAGCGGCTCCATCCGTTTGCGAATGCGTGGGTCTACACGGCTCTTAAACAGCATGAAGCGCCGGGTGAACTCCCTCAGCTGGCTGGGGCTGAGGCTTTCCAGCCGCTGCTGTACGGGCGCATTGTAGGCGGCCACGAAGATCCGGGTTTGCTCTTCATACCGCTTCCAATCCTGTTCGCTGGCTACGAAGGGAAGCCAGTTTCGAATGTAGCCCGCCTCTCTCAACCCGTGCTCAGCTTCATACAGGCTTAACCAATCGCCAGAAGTTTCTACGATCAGCCGGTATGTCACTCTGGGTCCCTGCTCCTGGGTTACCAGCAGCACGCGGGTTCCTTCCATGGCTGGCCGGCTTCGCAGGAAGTCAAACGTGAGAAAGGCCAGAATCTCATCGTGGAACACCTCTACCTCTGCAAGGATTCGTCCCTCCGCTGGCGACACGCGGGACGCGTCATTGTTCCAGCTCCATACCGGGAGCAGCGTATGGAATTGCGGCTCAATCGGCTTCACCCGATAGAACTCCCAGAAGAAATATCCTCCGGTAGCCGCAAATGCCATTACCATCCCCGCAAGCAGCAGCCCGATGCTCCAACGCAGCCCCCTCAGCCTGATGGGTGGCACACCCGCGCCTGCTTCGGGTGTGGCGGCAAACTCCGCCTGGGCCGCCTCCTTCCTGCCGGCAGCCGATGTCACTGCTACATCATCGCGCCTGAACATCCTTATCCTTTAGACCAGGTCACAGCTCCCCCAGAGTACATCAACCCAACGTTCACCACGGGCAAAGCAGAGGCCCGGTCTCTTCCCGTCAACCTCGCGGCGACGACGGCGTCATGCCCATTGCGATACACTTCCCCCTATGCCTGTTTCGGAACCGCGTTTGCCTCATACCGCCCTCGCGGACCCCTATCAGTTGGTCCCCGAAGCAGTGGAAGCGCCTCCGGTGGGAATAGCTGCGACCTTCCGCAAGATCGGACCAGGCATGATTCTGGCCGCGTCTATCGTGGGCTCAGGCGAACTCATCGCCACCACCACCCTTGGTGCTCAAGCTGGCTTTGTCGCCCTCTGGATCATCCTCTTCAGTTGCTTCATCAAGCCCATTGTTCAGGCCGAACTCGGCCGGTATGTCATTTCCACCGGCCAGACTGGCCTGGAGGCCTTTGACCAAGTGCCCGGTCCCCGCTTCCTTAAGGTGAATTGGATTGTCTGGATCTGGGCAGCCATGGTGATGATGACCATGTTCCAGGTGGGCGCCATGTTCGGGGGCGTTGCCCAAGTGCTGAATACCTTAATGCCTGCGCTAAGCGTGGAACTTTGGGTGTTGCCGATTTGCGCTGTCTCATTGGCCTTGCTGCTGGGGGGCGGTTACCGTCGCATCGAAAGCCTGGCGATGGTAAAGGTGGGTTTCTTTACGATGCTTACCGTTCTCTCCGCAGCCATGGTGATGAAGGCTCCGGAATTCGATTGGGCCGAACTATTCAGCGGGCTTTGGCCCCGGATTCCTGAGGGCGGATGGGTTACGGCCGTCGCCGTATTCGGGATGACCGGCGTGGGAGCCAGTGAGATCTTCATGTATCCCTACTGGTGTGTGGAAAAGGGATATGCCCGCTACGCAGGCAAGCGCGATGGCAGCCCTGCCTGGTTGCATCGTGCGCTGGGGTGGATCCGTGTGATGCACCTTGACGTCCTGGTTTCGATGGCTGTATACACCATCGCCACATGCGCCTTCTATGTCCTGGGTGCGGCCGTGTTACATCCCAAGGGCATTGTGCCTGATTCCTCCACCATGATCGCTACACTCTCTGAGCTGTATACTTCCACCCTAGGCGAGTGGGCGCTCGTTCTGTTTTATGTCGGTGCCGTGGC